>JAIPFF010000016.1 GCA_021736785.1 Thiohalocapsa sp.
CGGGGCGCGGGCGGGGCGCCGGCGCTTGCCCGCTCGCCCCCGCGGCGCCTTCGCGCCGGCCTCGTCTTGGCCGCGGCCCGCACGGGCGGAAGACGCTCGCGCCGGCATCTCAGCAGGCGAGCAGCGCGGCGTTGATGTCGTGCAGCACCAGGCTGCGGAATTTCTTGGCCTTGAGCAGATCGCCGTCGGTCCAGGGATCGGAATGTCCGCGCGAGGTTTCGATCCACAGGTCGAACGACGAGCGCGGCGACAGCACCTGGCTTTGCGCATCGAAGACGGCCTTGGTGCGCGGATCGCCGGCCCAACGTATCGTCTGCGGCTGCTCCGGTCGCCACCAGAGAAATAGCCGCTCGCCTCCGCCGGCCTGGCGGATGCGCACCGCCAGCAGCCCGCTGGCGATGGGCGCGTAAGCGGCCGCGGACGGGCACAGATCCGGCAGTGCATCGGTGGCGAAGATCGGCGCCGCGTTATCGGCGAACACCCAGTCGGCCTGCACGAGAATGTGCTCCCGCGGCGGCGTCAGCCCGAATAGATGCAGCCGATCGCGGTCCAACATGGCCGCGCCGCCGGCGTCGACCAACTCGAGCAGGGCGCGCTCGAGGCGCTCGGAAGGCCCACCGTCCGCGGCCGGGCCGCGAAACGCCTTGATCAGCGCCTCGATCTCGCGGTCGCTGCTGCTGATGATCTGCAGCCGCCGGGTGGTTTCGTAGCCGGCGATCGCAAGCGTGAAGACCTGGGCCATATCCGCGCAGCGCTCGCGAACGGGCAGCGGGACGGTACGCGGCGAGCTATGGTGGCAGGCGACCAGCCCCCAGAGCTCGCCGTGCACGGCGATCGAGAACGACAGCGACGCGGCCACGCTCATGTTCTTCATGTACTGGATGTGCACCGGCGAGACCGCGCGCAGGTCGGAGCGCGTGAGGTCGGGGGCGCCGTGCGGACCGCTCAGCAAAGGCACCGGCGGCGCATCGACGTCGGGAATTTGCCGATGCCGGTTCGCCACGTAGAGGTTGCGGGCGATCTGCGGAATGTCCGAGGCCGGATAACGCAGCCCGAGATAGGGCGCGAGGCCGTCCGCCAGGCTCTCGGCAATGACTTCACCGGCACCGTCTTTGCGGAACCGGTACAGCATCACGCGCTCGAAACCGGTGGCGTCGCGGATCGCGTCGGCGAGGAACAAGCAGTGCTTCTCCCAGGCCTGATCACCGCCGGGAATACGGTAGAGCTCGTGCGGCACCGGACGATGCGCCTGCACGCGCTCGGCGGCCGGCACCGCCGGCTGCAGTTCCAGCAGCCAGTGCGGACCGTTGCGTGAAATAACCGCGTCGAGCAGGCCGCGAGGCCCGGTCACGAAAGACGGGATCACCACCCTGTTGGGCGCGGAGTCCGCCAAGCCGGGATCGTCCCACTGCCAAAGCACGGCCTCCAGCCCCGCCGCGGACTCGCCCGACAGCAGGTCGCCGAACTGCTTGCGCGGCGCCCCGAGCAATTGCTCGGGGTCCGATTTGAGCCAATCCGAGAGATTGGCGCCGACACAATCGATGCGGTCGGCGCCGATGCGCCCGCCGATCAGAGTGCCGGCTGGTTGAATGGCCGCCGCCCGGTGAAGTTGCTCGCGCTCGCATTCCTTGATGAAACCGGGGTCGATAGACTGCGTCATACTGACTTGCTCCTGTCGGCTCGACCAGAGAGTGGGAACAGGATTAGTGGAAACAGACTGAGTGGAAACAGGCTGAAGGGAGACACGCTCAACCTTGCGCCCCCGCACCGGCCTCGCGCAGCGCGCGGTGAACGGCCTCGAAGACGGCAACGGCGCCGGCGGCCACCGCATCGTCCTGCGCCCGCGCCTGAAGGCACAAATCGGTCATGGCGGCCGAGAAGCGCCGCCACGCGGCGCCGGCCTCGGCCCCGTGAAAGTTCAAGAACGAGAGCGGAAGCCCCATCTCCGGACCCAGGGTACGCTGCAGCCGAGTCGCGATGACGCGCCCGCCCAACGTGGCGCCTTCCAGCACATAGAGGCCGCCGAGGACCGCGGCCTCGCCGTCGACGACGGCGCGCGGCGGCCGGCCGCTAGGGGGCAGGCAGGGGCTCAGTCCGAGCGCCGCGATGTCGCGCTGCAGTGCCGGCAGCTTCGGCCGCACGCCGAGGCGCGTCACCACTGTCGGCGAGAGCGCCGCGTACAGCGCCGGCTCCACGGAGGCGTAAACGCCGTGCAGCGCGGCCAGATAGCGGGCGTAGTCCGCCGGCGTGACGCCGGGGTCGAGCAGCGCGGCCATCAGCGGCAGGCGCTCGGTCTCGGCATGGATACCCGAGGTGCGCTCGCGCAGCCGCTGCATAATCCCGCACGGGGCGGAGCTCGACGGCGCGCCGGGAGCGGTATCGGCGGCAGTTGCGGAAGCGGTCTCTCGGGTGTTGGACATCGGGCGGCAGACAACGAATGATCGCCGCCGTGCGGCAGCGTGGCAAAGCACATTGTCCATGGTTGCGGGCCCGCGCGGAACCCGCGTCGCGGGCGCAGGCCGGGGGACCGCGAGAATCGTCGTCGCGCGCAACATCGGCGGCGGCCGTCCGGCATCGCGCGGAGCACGGCGGCCGCGCCGCCCCACGCACGGCCCGGCCGGAGGCATGGCGGACAAGCGAGCGACGATTCATTAACGGATTGTAATGTGCCGGCACCCCCAGGTTAATGCGTGCGGGGTTATGTTGGCCGCAAAGTGGTCGGCGAAGCTAGCGCCCGGGCGCCTGCCGCCGGGGCGAGAGCGCGAAGGCGGGCAGGCGCGCGCGCAAGCCTCGAAGGCGCGCGCACATTGAAGACGTCGAGGGCAGCAAGCGGCGACCGCCCGGCGGCGCCGGGACCGCCGCGCCGAAATCACCGAACAGTCAGAGACAGCCGAGGATGAGTCCATTATGAGCGACAACGAGAGCGCCGCGGCGGCACCCGCCGCCGAGGCCGAGCCCGCAAACGACGCCCGCGCGGCCTTTGCCCGGCTGCGCGCCGACCTGCGCGGGCGCATCGTCGGCCAGGACGCGCTGATCGAGCGCCTGGTGATCACGCTGCTCGCCGAGGGCCATCTGCTGGTCGAGGGCGCACCGGGTCTGGCCAAGACCACGGCCATCAAGGAGGTTGCCGCCCGCATCGAGGGTAACTTCCAGCGCATCCAGTTCACGCCCGATCTGCTGCCGGGCGACTTGACCGGCACCGACGTCTACCGGCCCGAGCGCGGCGAGCTGCATTTCCAGCCGGGGCCGCTGTTTCACAACCTGGTCCTCGCCGACGAGGTGAACCGCGCGCCGGCCAAGGTGCAGTCCGCCCTGCTCGAGGCCATGGGCGAGCATCAGATCACCGTCGGCGGGCGCACCTATCCGCTGCCGGAGCCGTTTCTGGTCATGGCGACGCAGAATCCCATCGAGCAGGAAGGCACCTATCCGCTGCCCGAGGCGCAGCTGGACCGATTCCTGATGCACGTGCGGGTGGACTACCCGGACCCGAAGTCCGAGCGCAGCATTCTCGATATCGCGCGCGCCGAAGCGCGCGGGCGCGCCCGCCATCATGCACCGCCCGAGAAGCTGATCGGCCGCGAGCAGGTGTTCGCCGCCCGCATCGAAGCCATGGACCTGCACATGGCGGAAAACCTCGAGGAATATCTGGTGCAGTTGGTGTTGGCGACACGCGACCCCGCCCCCTACGACGAACGGCTCGCGCGGATGGTCGACTACGGCGCCAGTCCGCGCGCGACCATTGCGCTGGACCGCTGCGCCCGGGCCCGGGCCTGGCTGCGCGGGGCCGAATTCGTCACCCCCGAGGACATCCACGCGGTCGCCTTCGACGTGCTGCGCCACCGGGTGCTGCTCAGCTATGCCGCCGAGGCCGAAGGTCTGACACCCGACGGCTTCATCGACGAGCTGATCCGGCGGGTGCCGATGGTCTGAGGCCCGCGCGCACGAGCTGCGCCGCCACGGCAACCGACATGAGCGACGACGACAACATCTACCGCGTCGATGCACGCGACCTCATCGGACTGCGGGGCCGCGCGCTGCGCCTGAAGCCGGCGCGCGCGCTCGCGGCCCGCTCGGCGCTGGCCGGCGCCCACCGCTCCCGTTTTCGCGGCCGCGGCATGGATTATCGGGAATCGCGCCACTACCAGCCCGGTGACGACATCCGCAACATGGACTGGCGCGTCACGGCACGCGCCGGCGACGCCCATGTGAAGGTGTTCGACGAAGAACGCGAGCGCCCGGTCGTGGTCTTGGCGGACTTCGGGCCGAGCATGTTCTTCGCCAGCCGCGGGGTGTTCAAATCGGTGCTGGCCGCGCGCCTCGCGGCGCTGATCGGCTGGTCGGCAGTGAGCCGCGGCGATCGCATCGGCGCACTGATTTTCAACGGCGAGCACCGCGAGCTGCCGCCCACCGGCGGGCGGCGCGGGCAAATGCGCCTGATCCGCGCACTGGTCGAGGCCGGCAGCCCGGAGCAGGGCCTGCACGAGGCCGCGCCGAGCGCCGGTCTGACCCATGCGCTGACACGCCTGGGCCGAGTTGCCCGCCCCGGCAGCCTGGTCTTTCTGCTGTCGGACTTCTACACGATGGACAGCGAGACCGCGCATCACCTGACCCGGCTTGCCCGCCACAGCGATCTCAGCGCGCTGCAGATCGTCGACCCGCTGGAGCTGGCGCCGCCGCCGCCGGGACGCTACGCCATCGGCAACGGCCGACAGACGGGCGTCATCGACACCGGCAACCGCTCGGAGCGCGAGCGTTACGCGCGGCATTTCGAGCGTCATCACGCTGCCGTAAGAGCACTGACCGAAGGCAACGGCATTGCGTTGCTGCAATGCCGCACCGACGACGATCCCGCGGAGCGGTTGGGGGCGATGCTCGCGGCCCGGCGCCCGGGCGGGCGCGGCGAGAGCGGCGCGCCGGATACGAAACGCGACGACCGGGGCGCGACGGGCGCCGCCGGAGCAACAGTGCGCGGGGCCGGAATGCCATGACAGCGCCGCAGCAGCAGACCGCTCAATTGGAGCTGCGCGACATTCATACCCCCGGGGAGCCCGACTTCTGGCCCCCCGCGCCCGGATGGTGGCTAGTGGCGCTGCTGCTGATCGCCGGGCTGTGGCTGCTGGGCTCGCGCGCGTGGCGCCACTGGCGGCGCCTGCGCCGCAGGCGCTATGTGCTCGCGGAGCTCGACGGCCTGCGCGGGCTTCCGTGCGGCCCGGAGTTGGCCGCCGCGTTGTCGGCACTGCTCAAGCGCGTCGCGCTGGCGCGTTTTCCGCGCACCGACGTCGCCGCACTGAGCGGCACGGAATGGCTCGCCTTTCTCGACCGCACCGGCGGCAACGGGCGTTTCCGGCAGGGCGCCGGCGCGGTGCTCGCGCACGGCCCCTATGCGCCGCGCCTGGACTGCGACACCGATACCCTGCTCGCGTTGGCGCGGGACTGGATCAAGGCAAACCTATGACACTGCAACTGGCACATCTTTGGGTGCTGCTCGCGCTGCCGCTGCCGCTGCTGGCAAGACGCTACCTGCCGCGGGCCGAGCAGCCCGGCGCCGGCGCGTTGCGGGTGCCGTTCTACGCCGCGCTGATGCAGGGCCGCGAAGGCTCGCGCTCGCGCCGGCGCCCGCCGCTGCTGCTGGCGGCGCTGGCCTGGCTGCTGCTGGTGCTGGCCGCGGCACGACCGCAATGGGTCGGCGAGCCGATCCCGCTGCCCATGGAAGGCCGCGACCTGATGCTGGCGGTGGACATCTCGGGGTCCATGACCGAAGAGGACATGTTTATCGGCGGGCGCGTGGTCGACCGGCTGACGGCGGTAAAGGCGGTGGCCGGCGACTTCATCGAGCGCCGCGAAGGCGACCGCGTCGGCCTGATCCTGTTCGGCCAGCAGGCCTATCTGCAGACGCCGCTGACCTTCGATCGGCTCACCGCGCGCACGCTGTTGTTCGAGTCGGCGGTCGGACTGGCCGGGCGCGAGACCGCAATTGGCGACGCCATCGCGCTGGCGGTCAAGCGCCTGGACGACGCCGAAACCGACGAGCGCGTGCTGGTGCTGCTGACCGACGGCGCGAATACCGCCGGCAATATCGCGCCCATGCGCGCGGCCGAGATCGCCGCCGACGCCGGCATCCGCATCCATACCATCGGCATCGGCGGCGACCCGCGCAGCGCCTTCGGGCTGACGCTCGGGCGCAATCCGCTGGACGAGGGCACGCTGCAGGCCATCGCCCGGACCTCCGGCGGGCGCTATTTCAGGGCCCGCGACGTGGCCGAGCTGCAGGCCATCTACGGCATGCTCGACGAGTTGGAGCCGGTAGAGTCCGACAAACGCACCTTCCGTCCGGTGGACGAGCTGTTCGCTTGGCCTCTGGCCGCGGCGCTGCTGCTGAGCGCCGCGGCGGCACTGCGGCAAAGCGGCGCCGGAGAGCTTTTGATCGAGCGCGTGCAGGTCCTGACCGGAATCGGCACCGGCGGACCGGGCGGACCGGGCGGGGGCATGCGCGCTTGAAGCCGACGGACAGACATCATGTGGAGTGACTTTCATTTCCTGAGCCCGCTTTGGTTCCTCGCACTGCTGCCGCTGGGCTTGATCCTGAAGGCGTCGGGCGGCGCAGCCACCGGCGCCGACCCCTGGCGGCGCGTCGTCGACCGGCGCCTGCTCGCGGTGCTGCGCGTCGGCGCCGGGGCCGGCGGAGGCAACCGCCGGGCGCTCGCGCTGCTGGCGGCCGGCTGGACCATCGCCGTCATCGCGCTCGCCAACCCCACCTTCGAGCGGCAGGCGGTGCCCGCCTTCCGCAGCGACGCCGCCCGGGTCGTGGCGCTGGATCTGTCGCGCTCGATGCTGGTCGAAGACGTCTCGCCGTCGCGGCTGCAACGCGCCCGCTACAAGGTTGCCGACATCCTGAACCGCAGCCGCGACGGCCAAGCCGGGCTGGTGGTCTTCTCGGGCGATGCGTTCGCCGTCTCGCCGTTGACCGACGACGCCGACACCATCCTGCTGATGCTCGACGCGCTGGCCCCGGACATCATGCCGGTGCCGGGCAGCCGGCCCGACCTGGCCATCGCCAGCGCGCAGGCGCTGCTGGAGCAGGCCGGCGCGCGCTTCGGAGAGGTCGTGTTGGTCACCGACGACGCCGGCGGCGCGCGCACCGCGGCGGCCGCCGAGACGCTGCACGATGCCGGACACCGGCTCGCGGTGATCGGTGTCGGCACGAAAGACGGCGGCGCCGTGCCCGGCGTGCGCACCTCCACCGGCAGGGTTATCGCCGAACTGGACGAACGCGCGCTGCGTCGGCTGGCGCGTGCCGGCGGCGGCGCTTACGCGCCGCTGAGCAGCGGCGACGGGGATCTGGACCAAGTGCTGACCGAGCCCGGCGCGTCGGGCCGGCTGGTGGACAGCGGCCCGCAAATGCAGGCGCAGGCCTGGAAGGAGCTCGGCCCCTGGATCGCTTTGCTGCTGCTGCCGCTGGGCGCGCTCGCCTTCCGCCGGGGCTGGCTGATGGGCGTGGCGCTGCTGGCGGGACAGCTGTCGATGCTCGCCCCGCAGCCGGCCATGGCCTTCGGCTGGTCCGACCTCTGGCAGCGCCGCGACCAGCAAGCGGCGCAGGCGCTGCAGCAGGGCGACTACGAGCGCGCACGCGCACTGGCCGAGGATGCCGCCCGTGCCGGCACGGCCAGCTATCGCATGGGCGACTTCAAGGCCGCGGCCGACGCGTTCGGCGCCGAACAGGATGCCGTCGGCCACTACAATCGAGGCAACGCGTTGGCGCGCGACGACCGGCTCACCGACGCGATCGAGGCCTACGAGCAAGCCTTGGAGCACGATCCCGGCTTCGAAGACGCCCGCTTCAACAAAGAGCAGGTCGAGCAGGCACTGAAGCCCCCGCCGGAGCAGAGCCAGGGCGAATCGGGCGAATCGGGCGAATCGGGCGAATCGGGCGAATCGGGCGAATCGACGGATGATGCCTCGACGGACGGCGAGAACAGCCGAAACGACTCGGCCGGCGACGGTGAATCCGCGTCGCAGCAGCAGGACCAGGCCAACCGTGACGGCGAGCCGCAGGCGCAGGGCGGACAGTCCGGCGCGCAGAACGAGCCGCGCGAGGCAGGCGACGACCAGGCGCAGTCGCAGACAGGCGACGATGCAGCCCGGCGACCGGATTCGGGAGATACGCAGGGGGCGGACGGATCGCAACAGGCCGATGATGGCGGCGACGGCGACCTTGACGCTGAGGGCGCCCGCGATGATGCCGCGCGGCAAGCGCAGGCGGAGCAGGCTGCCGGCGACTATCGTGAAGAGGCGGCGGCCGCGGGTGGCGGCGCGGGGCAGGATCGACAGACCGAGGCCGAGACCGAAGGCGCCGGCGACGTGCAGGAGCCGCCGACGCCCCGGGAGCAGGAGTCCCGGCAAGCGGCGGAACAATGGCTGCGCCGTGTGCCGGATGATCCGGCCGGACTGCTGCGGCGCAAGTTTATGTATCAGTACAGAGCCCGCGCGCCGGGCGCAGGTGAGATCGACTCCGATCAGCCCTGGTAACGGGATTGGGCGGCCTTGCGGGCCAGACCCGATGTTGATGATCCGCGGCGCGGGACGCGGGACGCGGGACGCACCGCGACCCCGGCGCCGGCTATGAGCGTCGCGCCGATGCGCGCCCGCGGCGCACGTCGGGCCGGGCCGGGCCGGGCCGGGCCGGGCCGGGCAAGCGGCTCATGCTCACGGGGCAGCGTCGTTAATGCGGCTGCGGACGCCGTTTTGCCGTCGCAGGCCGCGGGCCCGTTTCTTCTTGAGGTAGCGCTTATGTCTTCGCCATCGATTCGCAGCCGCAGGCGCTTGCCGGCCAGGCCCGCGATGCGCCGGGCACGCCTGTTGCCGTTTGCCGTCGCCATGCTCTGGAGCGCTGCCGCCTTCGGCGACGTCCGCGCCTTTCTCGACCGGCCCACGGTGCTCGAAGGCGATGTGGTGACGCTGAACATCGAGTCGGAGACGCTCACGGGCAGCGGACAGCCGGATTTGAGCCCGCTCGCGGAAGACTTCGAGGTGCGCGGCACCAGCACCGGCAGCGAGATCCGTATCATCAACGGCAGGCGCAGCATGAAGCGCACGTGGCGCATCGGACTGCTGCCGAAACGCCTCGGCGAGATTCGAATTCCGGCCTTAGCCGTGGGCGACGAGCGGACGCAGCCCCTGACGCTGACGGTCTCGCAGCCGCCCGCGGGCGCCCGCGGCGAGCCCGGCGACGACGTCTTCATCGAAGTCGAGCCGGGCATCGACGGCGACAGCGTGTTGGTGCAGCAGCAGATCCCGCTGGTGGTGCGGTTGTACAGCGCGCTGCCGATCCGCGGCGGTGAGCTCAGCGAACCGCGTGCCGAAGGCGCGGTGCTGGAGCGTCTCGGCGCCGACACGCAGTACGAGACCACGCGCAACGGCCGCGAGTACCGCGTGATCGAGCGCCGCTTCAGCCTGAGCCCGGAGCGCAGCGGCGAGCTGCGTATCCCGCCCGTGGTCTTCGAAGGCGAGCTGCGCGAGCAGCCCCGCTCCCGCGATCGCATCGGGCGCCTGTTCGACGACCCGTCGATGGATCGGCTTTTCGGTGATCCGGTCTTCGGCGACAGTCCGTTTTCGATGTTCGAGCGCGGCGAGCCGGTGCGGGCCCAGAGCGAGGCCATCACGCTCACCGTCGAAAGCCGGCCGGCCGGCTTCGGCGGGGAGCACTGGCTGCCGGCCGAGGCCGTGGCCGTGTCAGACAGCTGGGCGGATCAGCCGCCGACGCTGCGCGTCGGCGAGCCCGCGACGCGCACACTGACCATCACCGCGCGCGGACTCGCAGGCACCCAGATCCCGGAGATCGAAATCCCCGTGCCGCAAGGCATGCGCGTTTACCCGGAGCAGACCCAGGCCCAGAGCCGCACCGACGGCTCGACATTGTTCGGCGTCAGCAAGCAGTCGGTCACGGTGATCCCGACGGCCGGCGGCGCCGTGGAGATGCCGGAGATCCGCGTGCCCTGGTGGGACGTCGAGGCCGAGCAGGAACGCGCGGCAACGGTGCCGGCCCTGCGCCTGAGCGTGGAAGGAACGGGATCGGCAGCACCGCAGGCAGATGCGCCGGCCGCGGAGCAGCGCCCGTCGCGCGAGCAGGCCGCCGATACCGAGCCACCGGAGGCGAGCGAAGCCGGGCAAGCCGGTAATGACGGGACGACGGCCCGAGGCGTTCGCGAGCCAGGAGGCTTACCCTGGCTCGCGCTCGCCGCGGCGCTGGCGCTGGCGGGCGGTGTTGCGGTGGCTTGGCGGCGCTGGCGCGGGCGCGGCTGGAAGCGCACGGGCACGGCGGCGGACAGTGCGACGCATCGGCAGCCGACCCGGCAGCCGCCTTCGATGCGGCGGCTGCGCGACGACGTGCGCCGGGCCTGCGAGGACGGCGATCCGCATGCGGCGGCACGGGCGCTGCTGGCCTGGGCGCAGGCGCGTTGGCCGGAAAGGCAGCCGACCAATCTTGGTACCCTGGCGGCGCGCTTCGACGCCGCCGGCATATCGGCGGCCGCGGACGGTGTCCGCGATCTCGAGCAGCAGCTCTACGGGCCGCGGGACGGCCGCCGGAATAGTCGGTCGTTATGGGCATCCCTATCGACGGGGCTCGATGCGGCGGGCGCGCCGCCGCGGCAAGCCGAATCGAGCGAGCCGCTGCAGCCGCTGTACCCGCATCGATCCTGATTTCCATTGGACCCTGCCGGCGGACCCTGCCGGCCGCGGCGATCCGGTAAACGTACTGGCTCGGCAGCCCTGCCTGCTTGCCGTGCGCTCAGTCCGAAGCGGGCGGTGCGCTCAAGCCGGTGGGGTGGCGCACGGCGCTCTCGGCACCCTCCCTGCGCACGCCGCCGAGCGGGCGCTGTTCGGTGACGAGGCGCGCGCGCAGACGCTCACTGCCGCGCCAGATATCGAGCTTGACGGCGCCGCCGGCGCCAGCGGCGGTGACCGCCTCGCGCAGGTCGCGCGAGCGGCGCAGATCGCGGCCGTCGGCATGGCTGACCACGTCGCCCGCGCGCAGGTCGGCGCGCGCCGCCGGACTATCCTCGTCGACGCGCATGATCAACACGCCATAGGGCGCCCGCAGGGCGTAACGGCGCGCCAGTTCCGGGGTCAGCGTGCTGCCGGCGATACCGATCCAGCCCCGCTCCACCGTTCCGGTCTCGACGATGGCGTCCACGACGTCCATCACGATATCCGCCGGGATCGCGAAACCGACCCCCTCGGAGAGCCCGCTTTCGGACATGATCGCGGTGTTGATGCCGACCAGGCGGCCATCGGCATCAATCAGCGCACCGCCGGAATTTCCCGGATTGATGGCCGCATCGGTCTGAACGAAATCCTCGATCCCGGTCAACCCGAGCTGGGTGCGCCCGATGGCGCTGACGATCCCGAGACTCACCGTCTGCGAGAGACCGAACGGATTGCCGATGGCGAGCACCACATCACCGACGCGCAGATCGGCCGACTCGGCGAGCTCGACCGCGGGCAGCCCCCGCTCCGCGGCCTGCAATACCGCCAGATCAGTTTCCGGATCGATCCCCAGGGACTCGACGTCGAGCGTGCGGCCGCCCGGCAGCCCGATAGAGATCTCGGAGGCACCTTTGATGGTGTGGCCGCTGGTCACGATGAGACCGTCCGCAGACACCAGCACACCAGAGCCGAGGCTGATCCCGCCGGGCCGCACCGGCGCCATGCCGGCAGACGGCGCCGGCGAATAGACCGGCGCCGGCGCGCGGGCCTGGCCCGGCATCGGTCCGGCAGGCGCTTCGGGCCGGGCCGTGCTCGCGCCGTCGCCTGCCGCCGCGACATGGCGGCCGTAGACACTGACCACGGCCGGTGCGGCGCGCGCCACCGCGCCTGCATAGGAGTACGGCGGCGCAGCCGGCGCGCTCGGCGGTGACTGGGGGGTTGTCTGCGCCAGCTGCCCGCCGAGCAGCATCGCGGCGGCGCCCGCCGCGAAGGCGATTCCGGCGATGCCCGCAAGATGGATCGAACTGGCCATAGCGTCTACGCTATCATGCCGCGACAGCGGGCGCATGGCGCCCCGACCGGCGCGGCGGCGCGCCGCCGAGCAAGCCCGCGTCGGCTCCGGCCGCCGTCTCGTAAAACTCGGTGTGTGGTCGCCGGGCGCGCCGCTATCGGGCGCGCGCCCGCGAGCCGTCCGAGGCCATGCACCGCCGGGGCGGGCGGATCGCCGCCGCGCCAAGGAACCGGGCGCGGATACCGGCGGTCGGACGCGGATACGGGTTATCCCTCGAGAGACGACAATAAGAGCCGCTGCAATGATCGACGCCGATACGCTGGGCCACCATTGTGATGCGCTGTTGAGCGCAAGCGACTTCGACGATTACTGCCCGAACGGCTTACAAGTGGCCGGCGAGCGTCATATACGGCATCTGGTCAGCGGCGTGACGGCAAGTCAGGCACTGATCGACGCCGCCATCGCTGCCGATGCCGATGCGCTGCTGGTGCATCACGGCTTTTTCTGGAAGGGCGAAGACCCGCGTCTCGTCGGCATGAAAGGGCGGCGGATCTCGGCACTCATGCGCGCCGGTATTTCGCTGCTGGCCTACCACTTGCCGCTCGACGCCCATCCCGAGCTCGGCAACAACCGGCGCCTGGCCGAGGTGCTGCGGATCGGCGCGGCGCGCCCGGTTGGCGAGGGCACGCTGATTTGGGTCGGCGAGTTGCAGGAGCCGCTGCCGGGCGCGGCATTCGCCGAGCATGTGGGCAAACGCTTGGAGCGCGCGCCGCTGCACGTCGCGGCGCTGGAGCGGCCGGTTCGGTCAATCGCTTGGTGTACAGGCGGCGCACAAGGATATATCGAGACGGCAGCGAGCCTCGGCGCGGATGTCTATATCAGCGGCGAGGTTTCGGAACAGACGGTGCACCAAGCGCGCGAGCTCGGCATCGACTACATCGCGGCGGGTCATCACGCCACCGAGCGCTACGGTGTGCAGGCACTCGGAACGTCTTTGGCGGAAACATTCGGTATATCGCACCGTTTCATCGATATCCACAACCCGGCGTGATGGAGAAGCCTCCGGCTCGGCCATCACGCGGCATCAAGCATCAACGCGAGGAAATCCTCAACATTCATCGGTAATTCAATAAGTTTTGCGATTTGTCGTCGCCCGCCGGATGGCAATCGTTTTCAATGAGCGTTCGTTATTGACCGTGGCGCGGGCCATGGAAGGCCGGGCTCGCGCAAGGCATTGGGTCAATGGCCAATCCTTGACCTGAATGCTGCCGATCAAGCACAATGGTCGATCGGTTATCAAGAGCTTAGCCATATTCTTATTTTCCTCTTCAGACTGCCCGAACGTCTCGCTGGAGGGGACGTCGTGCATCGAGCCTAGCGGGGGTCGACCTGACAATGAACACACAAGGTGTGGATAAAAAGCGGAGGCGCACGCTCGTCGCCGCGACGAGCGTAGTCGGAGCCATCGGCGCCGGCTTTGCACTCGTTCCATTCGTGGCATCCATGAACCCGAGCGCGAAAGCACGGGCCGCCGGGGCGCCGGTAGAAGCAGATATCAGCAAGCTGGAACCGGGCGCGCTGCTGCGCGTCAAATGGCGCGGACAACCGATTTGGGTCGTGCACCGGACACCGGCCATGCTGGATTCACTGCCGACGCTGGAACCGAAGCTCGTCGATCCGAATTCGACGGTGCCGCAGCAGCCGCCTTACTGCGCCAACCCGACTCGGGCGATCAACCCGACTTATTTCGTCGCCATCGGCATCTGCACCCATTTGGGCTGCTCGCCGACTTATCGTCCCGAGGTGGCGCCGGACGACCTGGGAAAAGACTGGAAGGGCGGCTGGTTCTGCCCCTGCCACGGTTCCAAGTTCGATCTGGCCGGAAGGGTTTACAAAGGCGTTCCGGCGCCGACCAACTTGGTCATCCCACAGCACACCTATCTGAACGATACCACCATCCTGATCGGTCAGGATGAAGGAGCGGCCTGATGAGCGTTGACTCTGCACAGCCGACCCCGACGGGGCTACTCGGCTGGTTCGACAAAAGATTCCCCGTCATGCGGGTGTGGAACGAGCACCTCGCCGAATACTACGCACCGAAAAATATGGGCCTTTGGTCCGTCTTCGGCTCCCTTGCCCTGCTGGTTCTGGTCATTCAAATCGTCAGCGGCATCTGGCTGGCGATGTCCTACAAGCCGTCGGCGACCGAGGCCTTCGCCTCCGTCGAGTACATCATGCGCGACGTCAACTGGGGTTGGCTGCTGCGTTACATGCACTCCACCGGTGCATCGTTCTTCTTTATCCTCGTGTATTTACACATGTTCCGCGGCCTGATGTGGGGTTCTTACAAGAAGCCGCGCGAACTGCTGTGGATCATCGGCGTCGTTATCTACCTGGCGATGATGGCCACCGCGTTCTTCGGCTACCTGCTGCCCTGGGGCCAGATGTCGTACTGGGGCGCGCAGGTGATCGTGAACCTGTTCGCGGCGGTGCCCGGTATCGGTGAAGACCTCTCGGTCTGGGTGCGCGGCGACTACGTCATCTCCGACGCGACACTGAACCGCTTCTTCGCATTCCACTTCCTGATACCGTTCCTGCTTGCGGGACTGGTCTTCCTGCATATCGTCGCACTGCACCGGGTCGGCTCCACCAACCCGGACGGCATCGAAATCAAGGAAAACAAAGACGAAAACGGCATCCCGAAGGACGGCATTCCGTTCCACCCGTACTACACGGTGAAGGATTCGGTCGCGTTCGTGGTCTTCCTCGCGGTCTTCTCCCTGGTCATGTTCTACGCACCGGACATGGGCGGTCTGTTCCTCGAGGGTCCGAACTTCCAGCCTGCCGATCCGCTGAAGACCCCCGAGCACATTGCACCGGTTTGGTACTTCACGCCTTACTACGCCATGCTGCGCGCCGTGCCGCCGATCGCGGGCTCTCAGTTCCCGGGCGTCGTCGTCATGTTCGCGGCCATTCTGATCCTGTTCCTGGTGCCTTGGCTCGACCGCAGTCCCGTGCGCTCGATCCGCTATAAGGGCAACCTGTCGAAGATCTTCCTGGCGGCGTTTGCGGTGTCGTTCGTCGTGCTGGCCTATCTCGGCCTGAAGCCCGCGTCGGATCTCTACACCCTGCTCTCGCAGATCTTCACGGTGGTGTATTTCGCGTTCTTCTTGCTGATGCCGATCTACACCAAGCTCGAAAAGACCAAGCCCGTTCCGGAGAGGGTGACCACATGAGAACCGTCGTCATTGCATTCTGCCTGCTGCTTTCGCCGCTGGCCGCGCTCGCCGCTGGCGGGCCCGGCCCGGCACTGCAGGACGCCAACATCGACCTGAAGGACAAGGCTTCCCTGCAGCGAGGCGCGAAATACTTCGCGAACTACTGCATGGCCTGCCATTCCCTGCAATACATGCGCTACAACCGGATGGCTCAGGATTTGGAAATCCCGGACGACGAGCTGCGCGAGAACCTGCTGTTCGGCGACGCCAAGCCCGGCGACTTGATGACGACCTCCATGCGCCCGGAAGACGGCGAGAAATGGTTCGGCACCGCGGTCCCGGATCTGACCCTGGTCACCCGCTGGCGCAGCCCGGACTGGCTCTATACGTACCTGAAGTCCTACTACCTTGATGAGTCGCGCCCGTACGGCGTCAACAATCTGGTGTTCCCGGATGTGGGCATGCCCCACGCGCTCGCGCATCTGCAGGGCCTGCAGAAGCCGATCATCGAGGGCGGGCACGGCGACGGCGCCCAGCCTCATGTGGTCGGCGTAGAATTGGTCGAGCCGGGCATTCTGACCGTCGAGGAATACGACAGCATGGTGCGGGACCTCACCAACTACCTGACCTATGTCGGCGAGCCCTACAAACTGGAGCGTCGCAGCCTCGGCCTCTACGTGCTGCTGTTCCTGGGCTTGATGTTCCTGCTCACCTACTACATGAAGAAGGAGTTCTGGAAAGACGTCCACTGATCGGCGCCCGCCGACGGTGAGCGGCACGCCGGCAACGGCGCTGCCGCGGTCTTGATCGCGCAGGGACGCGCATTCCCCGCCAAAGTCGCCATTTAGGTGTATCCTAGCCACCTTGGGTCGCGGATGTTTTCCCGCCAACCGGCAGCGGTGCGCCCCTGGCACCATTCAACCATCCGCACTCGCCCCTGACTTGCCGACGATCCGCCGCGGGGCGGCACGCACGGCAGTCTGTTTGAGGAACTATCGCCGGTGGCTGCCAGCAGACGATCTACCATGACGCTCTTCTCCGACCCGAAGTGTCCTTACTGTCACCGCGTGCGGATGGTATTGGCCGAGAAGAAAATCACCGTCGACATTGTCGACGTCGATGCCCAAGACCTCCCGGAGGAGGTCATGGATTCCAACCCCTATGGAACCGTACCGACCCTCGTCGACCGGGATCTGCGCCTGTACGAGTCGCAGATCGTCATGGAGTATCTCGACGAGCGCTTTCCTCACCCGCCGCTGCTGCCGGTGGATCCGGTCGCCCGCGCCAACGCGCGGCTGTTCATGTACCGGATCGACCGAGATTGGTATAGCCTTATGCGCAGCATCGCCCGCGGCACTGAAGCCGAGGCCGAAGAGGCGCGCAAGGAGCTTGCGGACAGCCTGGTCGCGACAGCGCCCATCTTCGGCGCCAATAAATTCTTTATGAGCGACGAGTTCTCGCTCGTCGACTGCTATCTGGCCCCGATGCTGTGGCGGCTGCCGGTACTCGGCGTCAACCTGCCGTCGTCCGCCGTCGCGGTCACCGAATATGCAACCCGGCTCTTCGAGTGGCCGTCGTTCCGTGTCAGCCTAACCGAAGCTGAGCGTGAGATGGTCGCCGATCTGGCCTGACGACCCCGATCGACCGTTTCGGGAGGTGCCGATGACTTCCAATCGCCCCTATCTAATCCGCGCAGTGTACGACTGGATCATCGATAACGGCATGACGCCGCATCTGCTTGTCGATGCCACCCATCCGAGTGCCGTCGTACCGACCGCATTCGTCGAAGACGGGCGGATCGTGCTGAATGTCGCCCCGCAGGCGGTGCACGGCCTGCAACTCGACAACGACGGCATTCGCTTCTCGGCGCGTTTCGGCGGGAGCCCGTTTGCGGTCGAGCTATCGCCGCATGCGGTGCTGGGACTCTACGCGCGCGAGAACGGACAAGGCATGCTGTTTCCCGACGAGGCGACCGAAGACACCGAGGAAGCCGCCGACAAGAAACCCGGCGGCGATGACGACGACGGCGACAGCAAGCCACCGCGCCCGTCGCTGCGCATCGTCAAGTAGCCCGACCCGGCACCTGCGATCGGCGCCCCCGGCGCCGGGGCGTCAGGGAGCGCCCGGCTCGCTTCGGTCCAATTCCAGGGCCTCCAGGCGCAATCCCACCAGCGTCAGGCTGCCGGCACGCCGAGCTGTCCCCTCTTCGCTGAACTCGAAGCGATAGACGCGCCGCAGGCGCACGCCGGCGGCGGTCCACCGCACCCCCATACGTCGCAGCGCGACCGCTTGATCGAGCAGTTGCACCCCTTCCCGGTCGCAGACTCGGCGCACTAGCCCGAGGGCCATCTCTCTCGCGCGCAGCGTATCCAGCCAGATCCAGCCGGCGACGAGCACCAGCAACAGTGCAAACAGGTTTGCCATCCGAAAGGCGTCTCTTGGTGGGGGATCGGAACATCGCCTGCGCTGCGGCCGTCATGCCCCACGGCCGGCGGGCCCCATCCGGGGCGACGGGAGACCGAGGCTGAGCCACGCGACTCACGCCGCCTGCGCTCGCAGGAGCGGGCCGGCGGCGGGGCCTTGCCGCGCCCCCGACGAGCAACCGCGATCAGTCCGGTCCGTGCGGGCCCGCGCGGCCGGCGGAGGTCAATGGCGGCGGCCCGTCGCCGCGTGTATCGATGGCCTCCTTGGCCTCGACCTCCGGCCCGAGCATGATCGCCAGCGGGCGCGTCTGCGGACTGGCGTCGAGCACGATCTTCAGCGCCATCGTCAGCGGCACGGACAAAAACATCCCCGCGCCGCCGAGGATATAGCCCCAGAACACCAGGGAGAGGAAAACCACCAGCGTCGACAGCCCCAGCCCGCGCCCCATCACTCGCGGCTCGATGAAATTACCGATCATCGTGTTGACGACCATATAACCCAGCAGCACCAATACCGCGGACTTCGGATCGAGCTGCACCAGCGCCAGCAGCACCGCGGGCACGGCCGCGATGATGGAGCCGATGGTGGGCACGAAGTTGAGCAGAAACGCCAGCGTCGCCCACATGGCCGCGAAGTCGACACCGAGCATGGTCAGCCAGATCCAGATCAAGACGCCGGTGGCGAGACTGGTGTTGGCCTTGATGAACATGTATCGGTTGATCGTCGCCGTCACCGCGCGCATGTGCCCGATCGACTCGTCCGGCGCGCGCAGCGCGTAGCGGAGCTTGCTAGGCATGCTGCTCGCTTCGAGCAGAATGAAGATTACGGTAAGCAGGATCAGCAGTGCGTTGGTCAGCACGCCGCCGAGGCCTTTGATCAGCTCGCCGGCGAAGCCGAGCACCCGCGACGGATCGACGAACGACGTAAATACGTCCCGCGAGACATGCACGCCGACGCTGTCGAGCCAAGTGGCGAAATCGCCGGACATGGTCTTCAGGCGCAGCTGATACTCCGGCAGGCGCGCGTTGAACTCGTTCAGCGATCCGGTAAACAGGGCGGCGACGCCGCCGCCGACCCCCACCAACAGCGCGACGATGACCAACATGGCCGCCCAGCCGGGCAAGCCCCGCCCGCGCAGATATTGCAGCGGCGGAATCACGAGAACGGCGATGAAGACCGATAGCAGGAATGGCGTCACCAGATCCGATGCGGCCTTCAAGCCGGAGACGACGACGACGAACGCGCCGGCTACCAACAGAAACCGGGCCGCGGGACTGAAGCCGAATTGATCCATAATGGCGGCAGGCCCTGCTATTGCTCGAACGCCGGCAGCCCGCCGTACAGCCACCAGGCACCGAGCTCCTCGTCCCAGCGCCACTCCTGGCGATCCACCAACGTCTTCAGGCGCTGCTCGTCGCGCAGGACATAATCGATACGCACGAGCTGCACGGCGGTCTCTTGCGGAGTGATCACGGCCGGCTGGATTTCCTCGTAACTCGTGGCGCGGATATTCGCGAGCGCCTCCAGGTCGACGTCGGGGCGTTCGTCGGGATGCAGAAAGCCGACCGCGGCCTCGTAATAGCCCCAGCGAATCGACTCGCGGTAACCTTTCGTCGCGGCGTAAAGCGTCTGGGCCAACATGTCCTCCTTGACGTGCCCGCAGCCGACTCCGGTCGAAACCACGGCAATCGCAGTGCCGAGCAGCAACAGGGCGCGCGTGATTGTCATGGGGCGTACAACCGAATGCCGGGGAAGTGTGGCACGATGATAAGCCAACGTCACCGATAGCGGCCAGCCAAGCTGCCCGTGGCCGGCGATGCTGCGCTATGATGCCGCGATTTCGGCCAACACTACCGAGCGACGCTGCCCGCCCGTGCATACCGACGAAGAGCCCCTATTGACGATCAACGCGGCCGGCGCCGAGATCACATTGCTCGGCACGGCGCACGTGTCGCGCGCCAGCGCGGAGAAGGTCCGCGAGCTGTTGGCGGACGAGGCGCGCGGACTGGACGCGGTGGCCGTCGAGCTGTGCCGCAGCCGTTACGACGCCATCGTGCGTCCCGACACCCTGGCGCGGATGGATCTGTTCGCGGTCATACGCGAGAAGCGCGTCTACATGGTGGCCGCGAGTCTCGCGCTATCGGCCTATCAGCAGCGCCTGGCGGATCAGTTCGGGATCGAGCCCGGCGCGGAGCAGCGCATGGCCATCGACATGGCCCGGTCCCGGCAATTACCGGTACTGCTGATCGACCGCGAGGTCGGCGTGACACTTCGCCGCACCGCACGGGGTCTCGGCTGGTGGCGGCGCCTGAACCTGTTTTCGGGGCTGCTCGCCGGTATGCTCTCGCGTGATCAGGTCACCGAGGAGGAAATCGAGCGCCTGAAGCAGGGCGACGTCCTCGAGACGACGTTTGCCGAACTGTCGCAGGACCGCAGCGATCTCTATATTCCGCTGATCCACGAGCGCGATCGCTACATGGCGGCCCGGTTGCGCCAGGAGATCGCCACGCACGGCTACCGCAAGCTGCTCGCGGTGGTCGGCGCCGGCCACATGAAGGGGCTTGCCGAGCAGCTGGCCAGGGACGATACGGCGCCCGCGGCCGAGATCGCCGAGCTCGACCGGGTGGCCCCTCCATCGCCGCTGTGGCGCCTGCTGCCGTGGATCATCGTCGCCGTGGTGCTCGGCGTGTTCGCCTACGGTTTCACCCGCAGCCCCGAGCTCGGCTGGAGCCTGATCGGGGATTGGATCGTCATCAACGGCTCGCTGTCGGCGCTCGGCGCCGCCATCGCGGGCGCACATCCGCTGACGATCCTCGGCGCCTTCTGCGCGGCACCGCTGACGTCGCTGAATCCGACCATCGGCGCCGGCATGGTGGCCGGCGCGATCGAGCTTGTGCTGCGGCGCCCGAGCGTCGGCGATTTCGCCAGCCTGCGCAACGACATCACGACAGCGCGCGGCTGGTGGCGTAACCGGGTCTCGCGCGTCCTTTTGGTGTTCATCTTCAGCACGCTCGGCTCGGCGGCCGGCACCTACGCGGCCGGTTTTCGGATCTTCGGGCGGCTGGTGGGCAGCTGAGCGCTTTCGGCGCTCGGCTCATTCCGGCGGCTCCTCCCGGCCCCCGAGCACGGCCCGTATGACATCGATCGCCTCGTCCATATGCTGGAAGGCGTGATCCCCGCCCGGGTAGACATGCACGCGGCCACAAGCGCGGTACATGGACTGCGCCGTGCGGTAGTCGATCACTTCGTCGCCCGCGTCGAGGAACAACGTCGTCGGCACCCCGTCGTCATCGCCGTCGCAGGGCGTATCGAGCCCGAAGGCCCGCGTTTCCTCGATGTCCGGCGCGCTCAGGCGGTAGTGCTCGCCCGCGGCCGTGGTCATCGGCTGATCGACGAAGGCGGGCAGTAAGTCCCAGGGCTTGAGCGCCGGGTTGATCAGGAACAGGTGGCGTACGGGGAGAAACCGCGCCAGAAATTGCCCGTAAAAGCCGCCCATGGAGCTGCCGACCAGCAGCGGCGCCGCGCCGCCGGCGCAGCTGTGGCGCAGCCCCGCCGTCAGCTCGGCGACACCCGCCGCCGGGCGGTGCGGACGATAATCCGGCGACAGAACCGGGGCCGGCGCCAGCGCCTCGCGCAGCCGCCGCGCCTTTAGCGACCCACCCGAGCTGTTGAGCCCGTGCAGATAAACGATCATTGCATTCTCCCGTCGAGCCGCGACGGCGGCCGATACCTTTGCGGCGGCCCCTCTTGAAGCACCGCCGCAGCCACCACCATGCAGGATATTCGAGTCACAGCGGGGGCATTCGTCATGTCAGACGCCGCAATTCCGTTATTGCTGCAATCCTACCTCGACAATCTTGTGCCGGAGCGCCATCCCGAACTGCGCGCGATGGAGACCGCGGCCGCCGCCGAGGGCTTTCCGATCATCGGCCCCGCCTGCGGACATGTCTGCTATCTGATCGCCCGCATGATCGGCGCGCGGCGCATTTTCGAGCTCGGCTCCGGCTTCGGTTACTCCACCGCCTGGCTTGCCCGTGCGCTGCGCGAGAACGGCGGCGGAGAAGTCCACCATACCGTTTGGGACGCGGCACTGTCGGCACAGGCACGCCGTCATTTGACCGCCATGGAACTGGCCGACTTGGTGCAGTTTCACTGCGCCGAAGCAATCGGCGTGCTGCGCGAACAGTCCGACACCTTCGATCTGATTTTCAGCGACATCGACAAGGAGGACTATCCCGCGTCGCTCGAAGTCATCGAGGATCGGCTGCGACCCGGAGGCGTGCTGATCGTCGACAACATGCTGTGGGGCAACCGAATCTTCGACCCGGCGATCGACGACCCGGCGACCCGCGGCGTGCGCCGCTTCACGCGGATGATCGGCGAGAGCGAACGCTGGAGCGGAGCCGTGCTGCCGATCCGCGACGGCCTGTTGCTGGGTTTGTACCGTGGTCGGTGACGATCGCCGCGCCGGGCGCGGGCGTCGGCATTGCCCTATACTCGCCCGGCGTCCGAGCCGCGGCGCATTCGCGCAACGAGACCAGCCGGCATGACCCGCACCACACCGACACCGATGGAGCGCGCAGAGGCATTGTTCGACGAGTTGGTTGCCCACTACGGCGAGGGCGACCAGCGAGAGCTGCGGGCGGCGGCAAAGCTGCTGCTGGTCGCCCTGAGCAAGTTCCGCGACCACGGCGGCGCGCACTGGCAGGAGCTGCTCGACGAGTACGTCGACGCGCTCAAGCATGACCCGGAAAAGTTTGCCCGCATGCTGGAGAGCAATCGCGGCACGCCGCCCGATGAGCTGATCGCCTGACGCCGAGCGGGTGCGCCTGCGCAGGACTATCGCTCACCGATGCGGCCGCTCCGCCAAACACACGCCGGTAGAGCGGCAGATCACCGCGAGGCACCGCACGGGCCGCGCGGACTGCCGCGATCCGCTCCGCTAAGCCTCTGAAATGGCCCGGCATCGCAGTTATACTGCCGACGTCGGGCCGCGAGGCCGAAGGTCGGGACGATGCCGGTCAATCGACCGTCCCCGCCAAGCGGTTGCTCGGAGAGCGGCAACAGGGCTTGCGAGCCCCGCGTGGGAAGCGCCGAATAGTCGGCCGCTTTCCTCCTCATCAATCGCCGACCTTCCGGCGCCGACCTTCTGGAGTCCCCAATGGATATCGCGCAGGCCAACGACGAGCTCGGTATCGAAGGCATCCTGCAGATCTGTTCCGGTCAGGGCGGATTCCCCGTGATCATCGTCGACAACGAGCATGCCCGGGCCGAGATCAGCACGTATGCAGGGCAGGTCTTGTCGTATCGCCGCGAGGGTCAGGATCACGATTTGCTGTTCGTCAGCGAGCATGCCCACTTCAGCCCCGGCAAGGCCATCAAGGGCGGCATCCCGGTCTGCTGGCCCTGGTTCGGCCCCGATCCCGAGCAGAAAAAGCGGCCGGACCACGGCTTCGTGCGTACTCGTCCGTGGCGCCTGCTCGAGACTCAGGCCATGGCGCAAGGCTCCACCCGCGTGCGGCTCGGCATCCGCGACGACGAGGCGACGAGAGCACTTTGGCCCTATCGTTTTGCACTCGAGCTCGAGATTACCGTCGGTGAGTCCCTGGCGCTGGCGCTGATCACCCGCAACACGGACGAACGGCCCATGACCGTCACCCAGGCGCTGCACACTTATTTTCTGGTCGGCGATATCCGCCGCACACAGGTGCTCGGACTCGCCGGACACGATTACATCGACAAGGTCGGCGAGACTGCCGATCGCCGCCAGTCGGGTCCGGTCAACTTCGACGGCCCCGTCAACCGCATCTATCTCGACAGCGCCGAGGAGCTGATCATCGACGATCCGGCGCTCGGCCGGCGCATCCGCATCGAGCGCGGGGGCAGCCGCTCGGCCGTGGTCTGGAACCCCTGGATCGAGCAGTCCCGCGCCATGGGGGACTTCGGCGACGACGAGTACTTGGGCATGGTCTGTGTCGAGACCACAAATGCCGCGGCCGACGCGGTCGAAATCGCGCCCGGGGACAGCTACTGCTTGACGACGGCCTACCACATCCAGCGCGACTGACACCTCCGCATGCAGAACGACCCGACGAACGCCGCCGAGCGGCATTGGCAGCAGTGGCTGACTTGGGCGGCCGAGCACGGCACCCGTGCGCCGCAAGACGAGGCCTTCGAGCAGGCCCGCCGGCAGGTCTTGGAGGCCAGCGAGCTCGCCGCGCTGACCTGCGCCCGCTCGCCGCTGACACTGGCGCAACTGCTGGCCGACGGATTGCTGATGCGCCGGCTCGCCGCAGGCGAGCTCGACCGCGAGCTGATCGCGGCGCTGGCGGACGTGGCAGATGAAAGCGCCCTGCACCGGGCCCTGCGGCTGTTCCGCCGCCGCCATATGCTGCGCATCGTCTGGCGCGACCTGTCCGGGCGCGCCGACCTCGACGAAACACTGGACGATCTCAGCACCCTGGCCGACAGTTGCATCGCGCGCAGCCTCGCGTTGCTGACCGCCTGGACCGAGGCCGAGCTCGGCGTCCCCGCCGATGCCGACGGCCGGCCGCAGCGCCTGTCCGTGCTCGGCATGGGCAAGCTCGGGGCCCGCGAGCTGAACCTGTCCTCGGACATCGATCTCATCTTCGCCTATCCGCGCGCCGGCGAGGTGACCGGGGGACCGCGCCCGCTCGGCAACGAGCAGTTTTTCACGCGCCTCTGCCAGCGCCTGATCAAGGCCCTGGACAGCCAGAGCGTCGACGGTTTCGTCTTCCGCGTCGATACCCGGCTGCGTCCGTTCGGCAACGTCGGACCGCTCGCCATGAGCTTCGACGCCATGGAATCCTACTACCACTCCCAGGCGCGGGAATGGGAGCGCTACGCGATGATCAAGGCGCGTGTCGTTGCCGGCCCGCCGGAAGACGCCGCCGAGCTCACCGAGATGCTGCGGCCCTTCGTCTACCGGCGCTATCTCGACTTCGGCGCGGTGGAATCCCTGCGCAGCCTGAAGGCCATCATCGACCGCGAGCTCAAGCGCAAGGGCATGGCCGACAACATCAAGCTCGGCCCGGGCGGTATCCGCGAGATCGAGTTCATCGGTCAATCGTTCCAGCTGATCCGCGGCGGCCGTGACCCGGACCTGCAGATCCGACCGATCCAGCCCGTCCTGGCACTGCTCGCGAGCAAGGGCCTCATCGAGCCCGACGCGGCAGACGAGCTGACCGCGGCTTATCGATTCCTTCGCCTGGCGGAAAACCGCCTGCAGGCTTGGCAGGACCGCCAGACACACGTGCTGCCGCGTGACGACGCGGCCAAGCTGCGTCTTGCCCGCAGCATGGGCTTTGCCGACTGGACTGGCTTCAGCGAAGCGCTGGAGGCGCACCGCGGCCGGGTGCAGGCGCATTTCGACAACATCTTCGCCGACCGCACGCCCGCGGCGCAGGAGGATCTGCCGCTCGGTGCGCTGTGGTCGGGCCGCCCGGACGACGCGCGCATCCGCGCCGCCTTCGCCGAGGCCGGCTTCCGGGAGCCGGACGAGGCGGCCCGCGTGCTCGCCGACTTCCGCGACAGCGTCGAGCGCCGCGGGCTCAGCACCCGCGGCAACGAGCGCATGGCGTTGGTCATGCCGCGACTTCTGCAGGCGATCACCGACAGCGACGCACCGGATCTGGCACTGCCCCGGGTGCTGCGCGTGCTCGAGGCCATCAGCGGGCGCACCGCCTACTTGTCGCTACTCGCCGAGCACCCGGACGCCCAGCGCCAGCTTGTACTGCTGTGCGCCAAGAGTCCGTGGTTCTCCGAACGGACCGCTCACCACCCGCTGCTGCTCGACGAGTTGCTGGACCCGCGTCGCCTGTTCGAGCCGCTGCACCGCAAGGAGCTGCAGCGCGAGCTGGACCTGTTGCTTGGCGCCGTCGACGACGACGACCTGGAGCAGCGCATGGAGCGCCTGCGCCAATTCGCGCAGGGCAACATGCTGCGTGTCGCGGCCGCCGATGTCACCGGCGTCATTCCGCTGATGGTGGTCAGCGACTACCTGACCGAGATTGCGGAAGTCTCCACCGAGCGCAGTCTCTCCATCGCCTGGCGGGATCTCGCCCGCCGCCACGGCACGCCGCCGGACACCGACCAAGCGCATCCGGGCTTCGCCGTGCTCGGCTACGGCAAGCTCGGCGGCATCGAGCTGGGCTACAACTCCGATCTGGACCTGGTCTTCATCTACGACGAGGCCGCCGCCGGCAAGACGACAGACGGCGAGCGGGCGGTCGTCAGCGAGCAATTTTATGTGCGCCTCGGCCAGCGCCTGATCCATATCATGACCACGCCCACTTACTCCGGCGTGCTCTACGAAGTGGACGTACGCCTGCGGCCCGACGGCAATAAGGGCATGATCACGCGCTCGCTGGCCTCTTTCGCGCAGTATCAGGCGGGCGACGCCTGGACCTGGGAGCACCAGGCCCTGGTCCGCGCCCGCCCGGTGGCGGGCGATGCCGCTCTCGGCGAGCGCTTCCGAGCCGTGCGCGCCGATATCCTGCGCCGCGAGCGCGAGCCGGAGCAACTGCGCCGCGAGGTCCGCGACATGCGCGCGAAGATGCGTCGCAGCCTCGACAAGACCCGCGGCGGCCTGTTCGACCTGAAGCAAGGCCGCGGCGGTATTGCCGACGTCGAGTTTATGGTTCAATACTCGGTCCTGCGCTGGGCATCGGCCTATCCCGAGCTGACGGACTGGACCGACAACATCCGCTTGCTCGAGACCCTTGAGAGGCTGAAGCTGTTGCCCGGCGATGCCGCGGCCGACCTGACCGCCGCCTACAAGGCGTTGCGCTCGGCCTACCACCGAAACGCCCTGCAGGACACACCGGGCCTGGTGCCGGACGATCGGCTCACCGACACGCGCGAGCGCGTTGCGGAGCTTTGGCGCACCCTGATGGAAGACGCGCCGGAGGTATGAAGGAGCATGGCAGCGCGCGCCGGCGACCGCCGCGGCGGTCGCAGGTCCCGGCAAAAGCGCAGACGACCCGCGCCTGACAGGCGCACTCTTTTAGGTTTGGAGCAGCCGAACATGACGATGGCGGAGCGTGAGGGCCTGATCTGGCACAACGGTAGTACAGTGGACTGGCGCGACGCGCAGACCCACGTGCTGACCCACACCCTGCATTACGGCATGGGGGTTTTCGAGGGTGTACGCGCCTACAAGACCGACCGGGGCACGGCCATCTTTCGTTTACGCGACCACACCGACCGCCTGTTCAACTCGGCGCATATCCTGGGCATGCAGGCGCCCTACGACCGCGAGACGATCAACGAGGCGCATCGCATCGCCGTGCGCGAAAATGCCCTCGAGTCCGCCTACATTCGCCCCATGTTCTACTACGGCCCCGAGGGCATGGGACTGCGTGCGGACAACCTGAACGTCCACTGCATCGTGGCCGCCTGGGACTGGGGCTCCTATCTCGGCGAAGAAAACATGAACGTCGGCATCCGGGTGCGGGTGTCGTCGTTCACGCGCCATCACGTCAATGTCACCATGTGCCGGGCCAAGGCCAACGGCAACTACATGAATTCCATGCTGGCGTTGCAGGAGGCCCTGCGCGACGGCTACGACGAGGCCCTGCTGCTCGACACCAACGGCTACGTGATGGAAGGCAGCGGCGAGAACGTCTTCATCGTTCGCGACGGGGTGCTCTACACCCCCGATCTCACCTCGGCGCTGGACGGCATCACGCGCCGAACGGTGATGACGCTGGCCCACGAGATCGGCATCGATGTCATCGAGAAGCGCATCACCCGCGACGAGGTCTATATCGCCGACGAGGCCTTCTTCACCGGCACCGCGGCCGAGGTGACGCCGATCCGCGAGGTGGACGGGCGGCGCATCGGCAGCGGCAAGCGCGGCCCCATTACCGAACGGCTGCAAAGCCTGTATTTCGACGTGGTGCACGGGCGAAGCGATGCCCATATGGAGTGGCTGACGCTGGTTTGACACCCGCCTCGGCGCGGTCTCCGGCACATGCGCCCGATGCGGGAGCCGGAACATCCGCCGACTAGGTATCCGACGCGCACACCGCGCCGCGTGCGCAGCACGTCATTCGAGGATTCGACACAAATGGCTACGAGCATGACCGATTCGGCACTGGACACTTCCAATGTCCAGCCGCCCACCCCCTCGACCGAAGTCAAGACCGTGACGGCGCAGCAGCTGCCGCTGTCCTGCCCGCTGCCGGAAGACGAGGTCTGGAACATGCACCCGCGCGTCTATCTGCCCATCGAGGACGACCCGAACGGCGAGGCCGTTTGCCCTTATTGCGGCGCCCACTACCGGCTGCAGCGCTGACGGCCCCCGCCATCGGCGGCGGGCGCCGCGCGGCACGCGCGGCCCCGCCAGCACGGGGCCGGCCGAGCGGCGGCTCGCCGAGCGGCCCGCCCGCGGCGCACGAGCGATGAGCGAGCACCCGCCCATGCCGGATACCTTCGACGACTTCCTGCTCCCCGAGGCGCTGCTGCGCGGCGTCGCCAAGGCCGGCTTCCGGACGCCGACACCGGTGCAGCGTCTGGTGATACCGCCCGCCATGGAGGGCGCCGACCTGCTGGTATCTGCCGTCACGGGCTCGGGCAAGACCGCCGCCTTTTTGCTGCCGATCATGCAGCGGCTGCTGGACAGCCCGTCGCCGCGCAGCGCCACCCGCGCGCTGGTGCTGGTACCGACGCGAGAGCTCGCACACCAGGTGCAGGCCGACTTCATGCGCCTGGGCAGTTATACCCGGCTCGGCGCCGGCGTCATCATCGGCGGCGAGCCGCGCTCGCATCAGATCGCCACCCTGCGCCGCAACCCGGAACTGCTGGTCGCAACGCCGGGCCGTCTACTGGAGCACATCGAGACCGGCGAAGCGGAGCTCGGCGATCTCGAATGCCTGGTGCTCGACGAGGCCGACCGAATGCTCGACATGGGCTTCGCCGACGAAGTCCTCGCCATCATCGGCACCTGCAGGCCGGAGCGCCAGTCCATGCTGTTCTCGGCGACGCTGCAGCAGCGCGGACTCGAGGCCATCAGCGATCTCCTGCTGAACGAGCCGCGCACGCTGATCGCCGACCCGGTGCGCGAGCAGCATCCCGACATCACCCACCAGTTGCTGCTCAGCGACGAGCCCGAGCACAAGCGGCGCCAGCTCTCCTGGCTGCTGCAACACGAGCCCTTCGACAAGGCGCTGGTGTTCGTTAATACGCGCGAGCGCGCCGCCGCCCTCGGCCCGGCGCTGCAGGCCGAGGGCGTGCGCTGCGCGGTCCTGCACGGGGAGATGGATCAACGCGAGCGCAAGCGGGTCATGGATCTGTTTCGCCGCGGCGACGTGCGCGTGCTGATCGCCACCGACGTGGCCGCCCGCGGCCTCGATATCGCCGGGATGCAGTTGGTGATCAACGCGGACGTACCGCGCAACGGCGATGAGTATCTGCACCGTACCGGGCGCACCGGGCGCGCCGGCGCGCCCGGGACCGCCGTCACGCTGGTGTCGGCGCCGGAATACGGGCGCATGGACAGCATTCGTCACTACCTGCGCTTGGATCTGCAGGCACGGCGGATCGCAGGCATGGAAGCGCGTTTCCGCGGCGAGCCCAAGCGCGGCAAGCCATCGAAGAAGGCCAAGACCGCCGGAAAACACACCGAAAAAGCACAAGCAAAGCCCAAACAGCGCCTGCGCGATCGGAAAAATATCGGCAAGCGGCGCCAACCTTCGACAGGAAGCGACGCGGGCGCCGGGCAAGGTGTCGATGCAGGCTTCGAGCCACCGAAGCGCAAAGGGTGACGAGGCTCGCCGGTAACCGCGACGGCATCGACGAGGCGTACGGAAAAGGGCAGGCCTCGGACGCCGGGAGAGAGCGCCGAGGCGCCGGGACACCATGACCCGCCGAGAACAGGAGAAACGCATGCGCGGCACCGACTTCCCCGCTTCACGACGCGCCCTCGCACTGCTTGTGCCGTCACTGGCGGCCTTGGTGGCGGTCGGCTGCTCGACACCGCCGCAGGCACCCGCCGGGGCGGCGCAGCGGTTCGCGCAGCCGCTGCAAGGCGAATCGGACGAGCTCGGCGTGGCACTGACGGGCGTGCTCGCGGCCGGCCATCCGCAAACACTGGTGCGCGATCCGGGCTGGCGGGAATATCTGCTGAAAATAGATAACCGCGCCGATGCGCCGGTGGTCATCCACACCGTCAAACTGCTCAACCGCGAAGGCCGTTATCTCGATTCGGCGGCAAACTACGCGGAGATCCACGCCCCGCCGGACACGACCGAGCGCGTTGCAACCGGTATCGCGAAGAGCACGGCCGGTGTGGTTGCCGGTCAGCTGGTGCCGTTCGGCGGCTACTTCGTCAGCGTGGTCTCGACCACTGCATCGGCGGTGGGCGCGCAATCGACGGGCAATGCCCGGCAGGACTTCGTGATTCGAAAACTGAAGGCCGTGGAATTGGAGCCCGGCGGGCGCGTCTCGGGCAGCGCATTCCTGCCCAACATCCTCGACCCCGACAGCCTGGTCGTCGACTACAGCAAAGGCGCACAGAGCGGGCGCCTGCGCATCCAGCTGCCGCCCCCGGGCACGGTCCAGGACGGCCGCCAGTCCGCGCGCGCAGTCCCGGCATCCCGACAAAGCGCGTCTTAAGAACGGGCCCGCTGCAGGGTTGCCGGCGCGCACGCAAGCCCGGACGCGCCTTCACCGCAATCAGGCGCTGCGCTTCAGGCGATCTTGCCGAGCAGCAGCATGGACCTCAGCTCTTCCGCGCTGACCGGCTTGCCGTACAAATAGCCCTGCCCCATGTCGCAGCCGTATTCCAGCAGCCGGTCCCGCTGCGCCGACGTCTCGACCCCTTCGGCGATCACCTGCAGTCCCAGGTGGTGAGAGAGATTAATGATGGTCGAGACCATCAGCGCATCGTCGTCGTTCGCCACGAGGTTGCGGATCACGCCGAGATCGATCTTGAGCTTGTCGAAACGGAAGCGGCGCAGATAGCACAGCGACGAGTAGCCGGACCCGAAATCGTCCATGACGACGCTCACGCCCATCGCGTGCAGGGCGTCCAGCGCCTGCGCGGCCTCCTTCGGCGCACGCATCAGCGATGATTCCGTCATCTCCAACTCCAGCCGGGACGCCGGCCACTCGGCATCTTTCAGAATGCGCTGCACGGCAGCCGGAAAACCTCCCGTCAGCTGTATCGGAGAGACGTTGACGGACAAAAAGAGATCGCCGCCGGACCCGGCCCAGCGCGACACTTCCCGACAGGCGCGGCGCAGCAGATCAAGACCGAGGCGGTGAATCGCGCCGGTCTCTTCGGCGATCGGAATGAACACCCCCGGAGCGACCTCGCCGAGCTCGGGATCCCGCCATCGGCACAGCGCCTCGAAGCCGCGCAGCCGCCCGTCCTCGAGGGACACCTGCGGCTGGAATGCGATCTCCACCCGGCCGGCCTCGATGGCCTCGCCCAGGCGGGCTTCCATCTCGAGGCGGCGGTGGATCGTCTCGCCGAGGTCCTTCGAATAAACGCAGTAGCGTCCGGCGCCTCTGTCCTTTGCGGCGTACATCGCTGCATCGGCACAGCTCAAGAGCTCCCCCTTGGTCGCGGCATCGGCGGGATAGAAGGCGATGCCGATGCTGGCACCGACGACGACGGTCGCGCCCGACCTCAGATGATAGGGTCTGGAGATGCGCGCGATGAGCGCCTCGGCCAGCCGGGCAGCCCCCTGTTGGCTCACGCATTGCTCGAGCAGCACCGTGAACTCGTCGCCGCTGCGACGGGAGACGGCGTCGGAGCGGCGCACGCGTCCGGTGATCCGCTCCGCCACCTCTACCAGCAGGCCGTCTCCGGCCTCGTGGCCGAGCGTGTCGTTGATCGTTTTGAAACGGTCGAGATCGATAAACAGCAGCGCCAGGATGCCGCCGTTGCGCTCGGCCCGCCGCAGCGCCTGCTCCAGGTTTTCTTCGAACAGGGCGCGGTTCATCAGCCCGGTGAGCGGATCGAAATAGGCCAACTGCTCGAGCTGCTCGGTGGCGTCGCGATGGGCGGCGAGGGACGCGCGCAACGCATCGCCCAGGACCGAAATCTCGTCGCCGCGGTCATCCTCGGGGATATCCTCCGGCCCGCAGCCGGGGTTGGAGACGATGATGTCCGCCAGCCGCTCCAGGCGGCGGCTCACGGGTTTGGCCGCAAGGCCGGCGAGCCACCACACCACGCCCGCCAGCACGGCCGAGACCAACAGCAGCACGACAGCGCGGGCGATCAGGCCGGACAGCCAGGGATTGGTCGTCGAATGGACCTCTAGCGTCAGGTCGTACATCTGCCCGAGCGCCGGATGCCGGATGCGGTAAGTGGACGGCGCGTAGGAAGGCGCCGCCGGATTGCCGCTCAGCACGCGGGCCGCATTCGCGCCCCGCAGAACAACGCGCCTGCCGACCAATTCACCGGAGACATCGCCTGCGATCATCTCCCGCGGGTCGGCCGCCCCCAGCAGGACGCCGATCACGTCCTGGGTATACGGAAATATCACGGGCATGGCAGTCCAGAAGCGCCCGGCAGCGCTGTCCGAGAGCCCGGTTGCCGGGCTCCCCGACGCCAGCACGTCATCCAACAGCGACGCCACGTCGTCACCGGCGCCGGCCACCAGCGTATCGTCCCCGGCAACAAAGCGGCCGCGGTAGTCCAGCAGCGCGAGACGGTGATTGCCGGTGGTGGCGTTGCGCTCCTCGAGGAACGGCTTCAGGTAGACATCTCGGCCGCGCGAATCCGTAAGCGCCGTCCAGACGAGGGAGCTATGGGCGAGTTGATCGATCTCGTCGACACCGGAAGCCAGAGAAGAGCTGATTTGCGCACCGATGACCCGCGCCGCGGTCTCGTTCGCCTCGCGTGCGCCACGCGGCAGGTCGTAGAGAGCGATCAGCAGTTCCGCGACAACGATGGCCGCGGCCACAAGCATGGCGACGCCGAACGCCGCCTGGCGAATCCGTCGCTTGAGTCCGCTGCCGCCGGACGCGCGCCTGACATCCCGTTCCGCCACGACATGCTGCCTCGTTCAGTCCTCGATCGGAATCAGCCGGTCGTCCGCGGTATAACGTGCCATCGACACGTCTTCCGGCGACAGCGCATCGTGGCGTTGGGGCGTGAATGGCCGCTCATAGAACTTGACCAGGCCTTGATAGGGACCGAGCCGCTCCAGAGCGTCGCGCACGGCCGCGCGGTCCGTGCTGCCGGCCCCGTCGATCGCACGCGCGAGCAAGTGCATCAGGTCGTAGGCGTGCGCGACACCGACGGGGCTCTTGATGGACTCGGCATCGGCGATGCCGTACCGGGCACGCAAGGCTTGGAGCACGCGCTCTGCCACCGGGTCGGTGCGTCCTATGAAACTGTAGGTCTGGACCACCGAAAAGTCGATCTCCTGCAGCGCCTTTCCGGCCAGCGCGGCGAAATCGCCGCCGGTGACGCCCCAGTGGGCGACCACCGGCAAGCGCTCCCGCGCAGGCAGCCCGGCGATCTCGCGCACCAGCAGCGATCCTTCGGCCTCGTTGGCCACCAGCACGATGGTGTCGGCGCCCTTGAGCAGCAAGCTCCGGTACGGCTCGAGCAGTGAGCGGTCGCCCCAGTTGTACCAGCGCTCGCCGATCACGCCGACGCCGGCCGGTGCGGCGGCGCGGCGGATCGCGACTTGATTGCTTCGGCCCCAGGCGGTATTCGGCAGCAGAAGACCGATGCGCCGGGCACCGTACTCCTGCTTCGCGAAGCGCAACATAACGGGGGCAGCCCACGAATCCTTCAGGGACAGGCGGAATGTGTAGCTGGGTCGATAACCATGGTCGGTGATAACATCGGCCGCGCCCCACGGGTTCATCAACGGGATGCCCAGTTCGTGCGCTACCGGCAGCGATTCCACATAGATCGGGCTGAACTTGCCGCCGAAGACCGCGACCAGATCCGGCAGCGCTGCGAGCTCGCGCAGATTGTCGATGCCGCGCGCGGTGATCGACCGGTTGTCGCGGGTCCCGAGCTCGGGCGGGCGGCCCCCGAGCACCCCGCCGGCGGCGTTGATTTCGCCGATGGCGATCTCTATCCCTTGCTGCACCGCTTGGGCCGATGTGCTTGTCCTGTGGCCGAACTCGGCGTCGAGCCCGATCAACACGGGCGCCCGCTCGATGTCGGCAGCGAGACCGGCGCCCATCACTAGTGCGCAGGCGCAGGCCAGCACCAACGCCACGACGGACACGCCCGAGCGTACACGCGCTCGCATCGCAGGCATCGGCGGCGCAGGCTTGGTGAGATGAGACATAGATACAACTCCGCCGCAGACGGGCTCGATATTGATCGTCGGCCGGATGCTCGGCATCAGCGCCGTATCCCGCACTCAGGCAAATTCGTCGTATTCTCGCCGCCCGTTGCCGGCACCACAAACCGGGAATCGGCGCGCAATACCCGTATCGAATCCGATCGGACGTGCCGGCTCTTTCGTCACCGGTCTTTGCATCATACGCGTGCCGGGGGCCGGCGCACCTGCACGGACTCGGGGCGCGGCCCGATCGAACACGTTAAGACGCCGAAGGCGGCAGGGTAATGGCTGATCCACTACCCGGCATCGTGCGGGCGGGCCGAGCCGTTTGCGGCACACTGGAGCAGGCCGAGCGTCGCGAATGGTGGCTCTCGAACGGACGCGGAGCCTATGCCGCCGGAACCATCGCCGGCACCTTGACGCGACGCTATCACGGGCTGCTGACCGCGGTGACCCGCCCGCCGCTCGGGCGAGCGCTGCTGCTCGCCAAAGCGGATGCGACAGTTCACGACGGCGACACCCGCATCCCGTTGTTCGCAAACCGCTGGACCAGCGGCGCCGTGGCCCCGGGCGGACACGTGGACATCGAGTCGTTTCGGCTCGACGGCCGGATGCCGATGTGGGTGTTCGCGCGCGGCGCACTGCGCATCGAGCAACGCATCTGGCTCGAGCCCGGTATCGACCGCGTTTACGTGGCCTGGCGCCTGCTGGCCGGCAGCGCGGCCGGTCCCGCACCGCGACTGGATGTCGCATTGCTGGTGAACTGTCGCGACCATCACTCGGTGAGCGCCTCGGGCGCGCTCGCGCCACGGCTCCATGCCGAACGGGACAGACTCGGCGTACATCATCCGCAGGGCGCCGTCGTTGTGATCCGCGCGCTGGGCGGCGACATCGCAGTCGACCCCGCCCGGATCGAGCAGTTCGACCTCCCGGCGGAGCGCGAGCGCGGCTTGGAGGATACAGACAATCACTTGCAGGTCGGGCGCGCGTCGCTCGCGCTGTCCGCGGAGCGCTGGATCGGAATCGCCGCCGGTGTCGATGACGTACCGCCGCTCGACCTCGGTGAGGCCATGCAGCGCCACCAGGCCCGCGACCGGGCACTCCTCGCCGTTCCGTGCGGGCGCCGCGGCCCTTTGCACGGCGCACCGGACTGGATTCGGCAACTGGTGCTTGCCGCGGATGGCTTCCTCATCGAGCGCTCTCTCGCGGGCGGCACGCGGGGCGCGTCGGTCATCGCCGGTTACCCATGGTTCGGCGACTGGGGCCGCGACAGCATGATCGCGCTGCCGGGGCTCGCGCTTGCCTGCGGGCGGACCGACTTCGCCCGCCGCATCCTCGACACCTTCGCCGGGCTCGAGGACGGCGGCATGCTCCCAAATGTGTTTCCGGGCGACGGCGAGAAACCCGCCTACAACACGGTCGACGCGGCGCTCTGGTACATCGAGGCATGGCGTGCCTACGTCGATGTCACCTCCGACTTCGCCGGCCTCGAGGCCGTATTCCCGGTGCTCGAGCGCATTGTCCGCGGCTACCGCAAAGGCACCCGCTACGGCATCCGCTGCGATCCCGACGACGGTCTGGTGAGTGCCGGCGAGCCCGGCGTGCAGCTGACGTGGATGGACGCCAAGGCCGGCGACTGGGTGGTCACGCCGCGGCATGGCAAGCCGGTGGAGATCAACGCCCTCTGGTACAACGCGTTGGTGGCGATGGCCGGGCTCGCGCGCCGGCTCGCACGCGACCCGCAACCCTACGACGCCATGGCCGCCAAGGCCAAGACCGGTTTCCGTCGATATCTGCGAAACGACGGGCACGGCCTTCTCGACGTCCTCGACGGGCCGAACGGCGACGACAATGCGATCCGCCCGAATCAGCTCCTCGCCGTCAGCCTGCCGGCGTCGCCGCTGCAGCCGCAAGCGCAGGCACAAGTGGTTGCCGTCTGCGGACGCCTGTTGCTGACTTCCTACGGGCTACGCTCGCTCGCACCCGGACAGCCGGGCTACCGAAGTCGTTACCTAGGCGATGTGCTGGCCCGCGACGGCGCCTACCATCAAGGCACGGTCTGGGGATGGCTGCTCGGCCACTACGCGCTTGCGGAGTACCGACTCACCGGCGACGCGGTACTGGCCCGGAGCCGGCTTGCCCCGATCGCCGATCACCTGAACGACGCTGGGCTCGGCAATGTCAGCGAGATCTTCGACGCCGAGGCGCCGCATATGCCGCGCGGCGCCCCGGCCCAAGCCTGGTCGGTCGCCTGCGTGCTGGAGGCCTGGTGGCGCATCGCCAGCCCGCCCTAGGCGATCCGAGCGCATTCGCGGCACCACATCCGGCAGCGCGGCCGGACGCGCTGCAGGTCTTTGCGCGCTGACTCCGGTGCGCCCAGCCGCGCGTCGGCATTGGCGACACTCATGCTCGGCCATTACGCGCCCGGCTTGCATTGTGCCGGTCGATGCGGCATTTCTTTGCCAGACAATGCGCTTACCGACAACAAGGCTCTTCCCGATGCGCTATGACGCGCTCATTCGACAGACCTGGCGCGACTGCCGCCATCCCGCCTCGGCGCCGGCGTCGACGCCTGCGCAGCCGGCGCTGATACGGGAGCTGGTGCGCTGCGCCGTACTTGCCCCGTCGAGCCACAATACTCAGTGCTGGCGTTTCGAGCCGCGCGCCGACGGCATCCGCGTCCGACCCGATCTGTCGCGGCGCTGCCCGGCGGTCGACCCGGATGATCATCATCTATATCTGTCCGTGGGCTGCGCCGTGGAAAACCTGCAGATCGCGGCGCGAGCGCAGGGACTGGCAGGAGAAGCGACCTTAGAAGCTTGGCCTGCCGCGCCCGCCGACGGCGATTTCGACGGCGCGCGCCGCTCCGAGCGCATGACAGGCTCGGCAACCGGTCAAGAGACTGCATCGCAACGCGACCTCGGCACCGGGATCGGGACCGGGACCGGCACCCGAGCGGGACCGGATTGCCGCGGCGCGGACGGCACCGTCACTTGCTCCCGCGTCGCCCTGACGCCGGACCAGCCCCGGGTAAGCCCGCTCTACCAAGCCATCCCGCGGCGCCAATTGGGCAGCGCGCGGGCGCATCTCGTCGTGCGATTCGGCCGCGGCCCGGAGATGCCGAGGTCCCTGCGACGCCCGCTCCACGAGGTGATCGACGACTGATGGAGCAGCGCGACGCGGATGGCCGACGCAGGTGCCCGATGCGCAGCCGTGACCGGCAGCGCGGGGCGAGCCGCATCATGGGTCGCGTCGGACTCGACTGTCGTTGGCGCAGGGCGCGCGTGTGACCATGTGGACCAGGCTCGCAATCGCGGCAGGCAGCGCCTTGGCGGCGGCGGGCGCCGGCACGCTGCGCCGCGGCGCGGCGCGCCGGCGAGCCGACACGCGGCGTCTGCGCGGGGCACTGGAAGCAGCTCGCGAGCCGTCATCCCCCGAGGGCTTCGACCCCGGCGCGATTCGGGATCTGCCGGCTCCGGTGCAACGCTACTTTCGCGCCGTACTGCAGCCGGGTCAACGCCCGGTACTCGCAGTCAGCCTTGCGCAAACGGGCCGCTTCAACCTGGCCGAAAGCGGGGATCAGTGGAAATCCTTCGACGCGACGCAGAGGATCGTGACGCATCGACCCGGCTTCCTGTGGCAGGCCCGCATTCGCTTTATGCCGGGCATCGCGGTCTTCGTGCACGACGCCTACATCGCCGGACAGGGCAGCCTGCGCGCGGCACTGCTGGGGCTGATCCCGCTGGTGCGGCTCGGCGGCGCGCCGGAGTTGGCGCAGGCCGAGCTGATGCGCTTCCTCGCAGAGGCGGTCTGGTACCCGACGGCGCTGCTGCCGGCGCAGGGCGTGCAATGGGAGCCGGTCGATGCCCGGCACGCCAAGGCGACCCTGCGAGACGGGCAGACGCAGGCCTCGGTGGTGTTCGGTTTCGGCAACGACGGGCTCATCGCCACGGTCCGCGCAGACGCGCGGGCACGCAACGTCGGCGGGCTCTGGGTGCCGACACCCTGGGAGGGACGCTGGCAGGACTACGTCCTGCGCGACGGTATCCGTGTTCCGCTGCGCGGCGAAGTAGCCTGGATTCTGCCGACCGGCTACAGGCCCTATTGGCGCGGGCGCGTGACGCGGATCGACCTCGAGCCCGCGCCGTGAGCGCGGCGCGTGCGCGCCCGGAACGTGGCGGTGCTCGGGCGCGCCGAATGCGCGGCCCCACGCTCACCGAGCCCGCGGACCCCCCTCGCGCACGGTCTCGGGACGAGTCGCGCAGCCGCGGGTCAGCAGGATTTGCAAAGCTCGATTCGGGTCTCGATCGGCAGATCGTCGCGGCGCGCCCACTCCAGCATCGAGCCGTCATAGAGCCGCGCCTTGTCGTTGCCGAGCACGGCGTAAGCCGCGAACCAGGTCAGCGCCGCTCGGTTGCCGCTGTGGCAGAAGTGGATTTGCTCGCCTTGCGCCGTCACGTCGCGCGCCTCGAACAAGGACTTCAGCGCCCCGGCAGAGCGCAGCTTGCCCGAGCCATCCTCGGCCAGCCAGTCGTAGGGCAGGTTGCGGGCACCGGGGATCGTCCCGGGCCGCTCGGCCTTATCGCCGGTGTAGACACCGACGAACTCGCCCTCGCTGCGGGCGTCGACCGGCAGCACGCCGGAGTCCACCGCGGCACGAACCTGCTCGGCGCTGGGGATCAGCTCCGGGCGCAGTGCCGCCGTGAACGTCGCCGGCGCGCGGGAGGATCCGCCCTGCGCCAGACGGCCGCCGGCCTCGGCGTAGGCCACCAGTCCTCCGTCGAGCACGCCGAGCGCATCGTGTCCCAGCACCTTGAAGGTCCAGAATACCCGCGCCGCGGCGGCCAGATCACCGGAGCCCCGCCCGGTGGGAACGATGACGACGCGGCTGTCGTTGCCGATGCCGGCGCCGCCGATCATCGCTTCCAGACGATCGACCGGCGGCAGCATCGAAGGCAGTTGCCCGCGCCCGCCCTTGGTGCGCCATTGCTCGTACGGAAGATTGACGGCACCGGGCACGTGGAAGCGCGCGTAGTCCTTCGGGCTTTGTATGTCGACGACGACCACATCGCCCGCGTCCAGGTTCGACTTGAGCCAGCCGGCGTCGACGACGGGGCCGAAACCGTCCGCGGACACAAGCGCCGTCGCGAGCAGCAGAAACATGCCGAGCAGCGGCCGTAAGGGTCTGATCATGGGATACCTTCGGGAGCAGAGTCGAATGGCGACGTGCCGGGGAAAATAGGTGTGCCCGGGCCGCGCTTCAACGAGACCCGTTCCGAAGGACGCGCAGAACATAACCGAGCAGCCCCCCGGCGCCCGCGGCGACGGCAACCGGGCCGCCGTGCGGAGACAGCGCAAAATTCAGTCGCGCTGATTGTCTTTTTTCGATTCCGAGCCGCCGAGCCCGGCCGTCATCAGCCGCTGCATCATTTCCATGCCGGCAAGGCTGCTGCTGAGATAGGGCTGGAACAGCTTCAGCGGATCGTACCCTTCCACACCCTGGTTGATGCGCTCGCGGATATCCTCCATCAGCTGGCGCTGGAACGCATCGACGTCGGGCAACCCCATCAGCTTGCGCATCTCGTCGGGCGTGATGTCGATATCGATCTTGATGTTCATGGCAACCCTTCGAAAGCCTGTTTGCACCGGCGGCGCGCCCGGTGCGGGATGATCAGTGGCGGCTGGCGCGGGGCGGCAATTCGCGCGGCATGGGCTCTTCGATGACGAGCCCGCGGCGCACGCGCCGCCCGAGCAGCACGCAGGCCCGCTCGAAAGTGCGCTCTGCCTCGCGGGCGTGCCACTCCCAATCGAGCGGCGCCGCGTTCGCACGTACCGAGAAATGGCCCGCCGTAATCACGCGCCCGATTCGGATTTCCACCGTCCAGTCATGCCAAACGGCGCCGGCCTCCTCTTCGTCGGCGAATTCCTGCTCGACGAGCCGGATCGCATTGTTGCCGGCATCATCCATGACCACCACCTGGGAAATCAGGGCGTCTTCGTCGACACAGCTCTCCCATCCCGTGTGGACCGCGCTCGCATTGTCCATCAACGCGTGGACCAGCAGTTCCGGCGTAAGCTTGAGTTGCAGCGGCATGTCCCAGTCGGGATCGGCGGAGTCGGCATAGGAGCCGGCGGCGATATCATCGGTCATGGTGGGTGAACCGGCCTCGTGTGTTGCAATAGAGCGTCCTGCCGCGCAGCCGTCCCGCGGCACCTTGCCGGGAGCGCGCCGGAGCAGCGCGTGCCGGCGTCGGCGCGGCAACGAACCGTTCGCCCCGGCACGCGGCCATGCGCGGCGCGTACCGATACTTTAACTCCGAGGAGCAGTGATGTCTGTGTTGTTGGAGCTCAGCATCTTTCCGGTCGACCGCGGGGAGGCGCTGAGCGCCTATGTGGCACCGGTGGTCGAGATGATCGCGGCCAGCGGTCACCCGTATCAACTCACCGCGATGGGCACGCTGGTGGAGACCGCCGAGATCGAGGAGGCAACGGCGCTGATCGCCGAGGCCCATCGTCTTCTGGCACAAGCGGGCTGCCGGCGTGTCTATGCCACCGCCAAGCTCGACAGCCGCGACGGTCCGCCGGGACGACTGCAGGCAAAGACCCGCAGCGTCGAGCAGCGCCTGAAAGGCGCCGCCGGCACATCGGACTAAGCGCACGCCGGATGGCGCATCCGCGCGGTATATGGCCGGACCGCGTGCCGGCATCCCCAACGGACGCTCAGCGTCGAGGACAGACTTATGAAGGTTGCGGTCTTTAGCGATGTACAAGCCAATCTGCCGGCCATGGAGGCGGCGATCGAAGACATCGAATCCTGGGCGCCCGATCTGGTGATCATGGCCGGCGATTTGGTCAATCGCGGGCCGGACAGTCTCGGCTGCCTGCAACTTTTCGACGACAAACGGCGTACGCAGGGCTGGCTGCCGATCAACGGCAACCACGAGCACTGGGTGCTGCGCTGCGGCATCGAGGCACCGGAATCGGACGCGGACCGGGAGATTCGTCGATTCACCGACTGGGCCTGGCACCAGGTCGCGGAGCATGCGGATCTGATGCGGGACTGGCCCGATCATCTTTGCTTCCATCCTCCGGGGGCCGACGCGTGGGTGCACGTCACCCATGGCACCATGGCCGGTAATCGCGACGGCATCACCCCGGGCACCACGGACGCCTCGCTCGAGGGAAAGCTGCCGGAAGGCGTGGCGCTGTTCATCGCCGGGCATACGCACCGTGTGCATCAACGCCGGACTCAAGACATGGACGTGGTCAACGTCGGCTCGGTGGGCTCGCCCTTCGACGGCGATCCGCGCGGCAGCTATGGGCGATTCACCTGGCGCGACGGGCGCTGGCGGACCGAGATCGTGCGGGTGGCTTACGACCGGGACCGGGCCGCCAGGGATTTCGAGGATTCGGGCTTCCTCGACGAGGGCGGACCGCTGGCGCGGCTGATCTATTTGGAATGGCAGCGGGCGCAGTTGCTGATCGGCGGCTGGCGCGAAGGGTATCAGCAGGCCGTGCTGAACGGGGAGATCACACTGCAGGCGTCGGTGGATCGCTATCTGTCGACACTGTGATGCCGCGTTGCCGAGGAGGCCGCGGCGCCGCGGGCCCGTCCACGACGCGCGCTGTTCGCGGTCCTCGGCCGAGCCCTGCCGAACCCTCCCGCCGACCGATCCGATCGACGCCGCCCTTCGCCCCGGGATCAGTCATCGCGGCCGCCGCGCGGCAGCACGTCGAGGTCGCGGGCGGCGACGGCCATCAGGCAAGAGCCGGTCACCAGGCCCCAGAGGACCAACATGATCCATGGCTCTTGGGCCAGCGCGCGGGCCCCGTAGATGGAGGCGGTCAAGAGCGCGAACGAGGCAGCGAGGGTCGTACCGATGAAAACAGGCAACATAACTGTACCTTCCATACAACAAGTGTTGCCTGAATATTAGTCATGGCTAATATAAAGCGCAAGCCAGAAAGACCCGAAATGCGCGAACGGTTACAATTTTTTTCTTTTTTGCACAGACCGTTACGTTTCGATACATTCTCCGCCCCGTATCCTGGGCGTTTTCCGACCACAGGATAACCGCCCGGACCCGACAGAAGCGTATTTACAACAGAACGTCAATTCCGGCCGATGTCGTCGTCGCCGCTCGGTCAGACAGCGGTCGATAGGGCGGTCGCATCTCGCGCCGGGCCCGGCGCCAGCCGCCCTCCCGGCCAGCCGCCCACCAAGCCGGTGGCCGCTACCGCCGCCGCGCCTGCACCGGCAGCAACCGCGACCCGCGGCAGGCACCAACCGGCGCTGCCCGATTGACATCGCGCCGCACAGACACAACGATCTTGGCGAGTCCACAAATCGCTTGTGGTAATCGTTCTTAGCCGTCGAGACCAGATGCTCGACGACCCCGTAGTTGCCGAATCGGAGGAGCCGCCGATGGTCACCGACACGCATGCTGCAGCCAAGATCGAAGAGGGGCAGTTCGCCGCGCAGACGCCGCGTGCCAAACGCCAGGCACCGCGCATCCTCGCGCAGCTGATCGAGCCGGCGGATGTGCGCCTGGACAGCGACGCGCGCCCTTGGGACATCCGCGTACTTGACGATAGCCTCTACGACCGGGTGATCCGCGACGGCTCGCTCGGACTCGGCGAAGCCTACATGGACGGGGCGTGGGACAGCGAGCAATTGGACGAGACCTTTACACGCCTGCTGCGTGCCGATCTGGACCAGGCACTGCATGGCGTGGCGCGACTGCGCTTCGCGCTGGCCTGGCTGCAGGAGCATCTGCTCAACCGTCAGTCCAAGGCGCGCGCCTTCCGGGTCGGCGAGCAGCACTACGACATCGGCAACGACGTCTACGAGGCAATGCTCGACCCCGGCATGAGCTACAGCTGCGGCTACTGGGCCGATGCCCGGGATCTGGATCAGGCCCAGCAGGCGAAGCTGGCGCTGACCTGCCGCAAGCTGGACTTGACGCCGGGCCAGCGCCTGATCGACATCGGCTGCGGCTGGGGCAGCATCAGCCGCTACGCGGCCGAGCACCACGGCGTCGACGTGCTGGGCATCACCGTCTCGCGCGAGCAGCAGCGCCTTGCGCAGCAGCGCTGCGCGGGGCTGCCGGTGGAAATTCGCCTGTGCGACTATCGGGACTTGGAAGACGGGCATAGCGGCGAGGCAGACCGAATCGTATCCATCGGCATGTTCGAGCATGTCGGCGTCAAGAATTACGGTGAGTACTTCCGGGTCGCCAGCCGACTGCTGCGCGACGACGGTCTGTTCCTCTTGCATACCATCGGCAACACCCGCACTGTCCCCACATCCGACGCCTGGATCGACAAGTACATCTTCCCGAACGGCAAGATACCGTCGGCGCGGGAGATCACCGCCGCCATCGAGCCGTACTTCGTGCTCGAGGACTGGCACAATTTCGGTCTGGATTACGACCGTACATTGATGGCCTGGTGGCACAATTTCGATCGCGCCTGGCCGATGCTGCGCGGGCGCTACGACGAGCGCTTCTATCGCATGTGGAAATATTATCTCCACTGCACGGCGGCATTTTTTCGGGCGCGCCAAGGCCAGCTCTGGCAACTCGTACTGAGCAAACGCCCGCGTAACCGCCCGTACCGGTCGGTGCGCTGACACCCGTCCCCATCCCTTGACGACGACGCCTCACGATGACTGATCAGCCCGACCGCCTGCACCGCTTCGTTTTCGAGCAGTTCGGCGTGCGCGGAGAATTGCTGCAGATGGACGCATCCTTCCGCGCCATCCTCGAGCGCCACGCCTATCCCGGACCGGTGCAGCGCCCCCTGGGCGAGGCACTGGCCGCCGCCCTGTTGCTGACGGCGACGCTGAAGTTCGAGGGCTCTTTGATCCTGCAAGCCCAAGGCGACGGCCCGATCCGGACGCTGGTGGCGCAGGCCACCAACAACCGCACCGTGCGCGGGCTCGCGCGCTGGGAGGGCGAGGTCCCCCACGGCGATCTGGCGAGCCAGTTCGGCCCCGGACGGCTGGTGCTGACCCTCGACCCGAGCCGTGGCGAGCGCTACCAGGGCATCGTACCGCTGGAAGGCGGCGGGCTCGGCGAGGCCATCGAAACCTACTTCGGCCACTCGGAACAGTTGCCGACCCGCCTCTGGCTGGCGGTCGGCGGCGGGCGCGCCGCGGGCCTGATGCTGCAGCGGATTCCGGGGGACAGCCCGGATGACGACGGATGGAACCGCACCACGATGCTTGCCGACACGGTCGAAGAGCCGGAACTGCTCGAGCTGCCCGCGCGTGACCTGCTGTACCGGCTCTTCCACGAGGAAGACGTCCGGCTGTTCGAGCCCGAGCCCGTTGCCTTTCGCTGCGACTGCTCGCGCGGGCGGATCGCCGAGACGCTGCGCGCCATCGGTCGCGACGAGGTGGACGACATCATCCATGAACAAGGCAGCGTCGACGTGACCTGCGAATTCTGCAACCGCGACTATTCGTTCGATGCCATCGACGCGCGCGAGCTGTTCTCGGACACCGTCGTGCCGGCGCAGGGCAGTCAACTGCAGCACTGAGTGTCCCGACGCCCGAGCACCGGCACAGCATCGCACGGCACGAGGCGTGGCCGACCCTCGGCGACAGGGAATGCGCGGCGCGGGATGCCCCCGAAGACGGCGTCTGCGCTAACATGGGCTTTTCCGATCTCGAAGCGCCGATACCCATGACCCTCTACCACAACCCGCGCTGTAGTAAGTCCCGCGCGGCGCTGCAGTTGCTGAAAGAGCGCGGCATCGTGCCCGAGCTCGTCGAATACCTGACAACACCGCCGGACGAAGATGCCCTGCGGGTACTGCTCGGTAAGCTCGGCCTGCCCGCGCGCGCGCTGATGCGCACGGGCGAGCCGGCCTATCGGGATAAACGGCTCGACGATCCCGCCCTGTCGGAGGACGACCTGATTCGGGCCATGGCAGCCGACCCGCGCCTGATCGAGCGCCCGATCCTGATCCAAGGCGGGCGCGCCGTCATCGCCCGCCCGCCCGAGCGCGTGCTGGAGCTGCTATGACCCAACGCGGCCCCAAACCTTACGTCCTGGTCCTTTACTACAGCCGTTTCGGCGCTACGGCCGAGATGGCGCACCTGGTTGCGCGCGGCGTGGAAGAGGCGGGCCTGGAGTCTATGCTGCGCACGGTGCCGCCTGTCTCCGCCACCTGCGAGGCCGTCGAAGACAGCGTCCCCGCGCAAGGTGCGCCCTACGCGACCATGGAGGACCTGCGCGACTGCGCGGCGCTCGCGCTCGGCAGCCCGACGCGCTTCGGCAATATGTCGGCGGCGATGAAATACTTCCTCGACGGCACGTCCCAGCTGTGGCTGAAGGGCGCGCTGACCGGCAAGCCCGCCGGCGTATTCACGTCCACATCCAGCCTGCACGGCGGCCAGGAAGCGACCTTGCTGTCGATGATGATCCCGCTGCTGCACCACGGCATGATGGTGCTCGGCCTGCCCTATAGCGAGACGGATCTGATCCATACCACTGCCGGCGGCACACCCTACGGGCCCTCCCATCTTGCCGGAGTCAACAACGATCTGGCGCTGACGGAGCCCGAGAAACGTCTTTGCCAGGCGCTCGGGCGCCGGCTCGCGGCCACGGCCGCGGCCCTGCAGCGCTGACTGCGGCCGGGCCGCCGGAGGGCGACGGATTGGATCAGCTGGCGCTCGCTCTGAAGCTGCCCGAGCCGTGCGGCTTCCAGTCGTTCGTCGCCGACGGCAACGGCGAGACGCGCGTCGCCGTCGAGCGCTGGGCCGAAGGCGACGGCGAACGATATGTCTATATCCACGGCGCCGCCGGCACGGGGAAGACCCACCTGCTTCAGGCCGCCTGCGGGCGCTCGGCCGAGCGCGGCGGCGCGGTCGCATACTTGCCGCTTGGCGCACCCGGCATCACCCCCGATATCCTGGAGCGGCTCGAGCAGCGCGACGCGGTGGCCGTGGACGCGGTGGAGCACATCGCGGCCGATACGGTTTGGGAAGAAGCACTATTCGCCTTCTACAACCGGCTGCAGGAGGCAGGTACCCGGCTTTTGGTCGCAGGCCGCACGCCGCCCAAGTCGCTCGGCTTGCGCCTTGCCGATCTCGCCTCCCGCCTCAGCGCCGGCGCCGCCTATGCGCTGCTGCCGCTCGACGATGCGGGGGCGGCCAAATTGTTGACCGCGGCCGCGAGGCAGCGCGGCCTGAAGCTGGACGACGCGGCGATCGCCTACATCCTCAGCCGCTGCCCGCGGGAGCCGGCGTCGCTGCTGAAACTGGTCGAGCAGATAGACCGCCGATCGCTGCAGCATCGGCGAGCCGTGACCGTTCGCTTCATCGGCGAGCTGCTGAGCGAGCGCGAGCAGCGCGAGGCCGGAGCATGACGGCCCCCGCGGGCGGACCGGCACCCGCACGAGCCGATTCCGAGGAGTCTGCGCCTCGGCGCGGACGTCTTCGCTGCGCCGGCGCCCGCGCCCGCACGAGCCACTCCGCGGTGCGTCGACGCGCGGGCAGCGCATCCGGGGCCATTGCCGCTATTATGTGCGCACCGAGGGACAGACTGATTTCTTGACCACCCCGGCCAGAAATCAGACGGAACCCGAAAACGCGGTTTCCCGGCGCTCTCATCCGCAAGTATTCGGGCGCTTCAAAATGGCGGGGCGTCCGGCCCCGCACGGGGCGCGCTGAATCGCTCAGCGCTTCCTTGGGCCGATATCGACGCCGCACGCCGGCAAACGGGACGCACCATGGTCTTGATGATCGACAACTACGACTCCTTCACCTACAACCTGGTGCAGTACCTGGGCGAGCTCGGGGCCGAGGTCCGGGTGGTACGCAACGACGAGCTCGGCGTCGACGAGGCCTTGGCCCTAGAGCCCGAGCGGATCGTAGTCTCTCCCGGACCCTGCACGCCGAACGAGGCCGGCATCTCGGTTGCTCTGATCCGCGCCGCCGCCGGCCGCGTGCCGATTCTGGGCGTCTGCCTCGGACACCAGTCCATCGGCCAGGCCTTCGGCGGTCGCGTCGTCAAAGCGCGCGCGGTGATGCACGGCAAGACATCGCCGATCCACCACAGCGGCGTCGGCGTCTTCGCCGGACTGGCGCAACCGTTCGAGGCGACGCGTTATCATTCGTTGGTCATCGATACCGATAGCCTGCCGGACAGCTTCGAAGTAACCGCGTGGACGGTGGACGAGACCGGCGCCCGCGACGAGATCATGGGCGTGCGTCACCGCGAGCTGCCGGTGCAGGGCGTGCAATTCCATCCGGAATCGATCCTGACGCGGCACGGCCACGACCTGCTGCGTAATTTCCTCGAACAACGCTGACCTCGATGCGCCTCGGCGCGAGCGGTGCGGCGATGTCCGCCGCCGACGCGTACCGCGGCGGCATCCATTCGGGTCGGACCCGATCGGGACCGAAGGCTGCCGCGTCAGACATCGGCGCCCTCGCGTCCGGGCAAACAATGCAAACATTGCGAAGGGGGCACGCAAGCGTGGACATCAAGCAAGCGATCACGCATGTCGTCGAGCGCCGCGACCTCGACGGCGACGCCATGACCGAAGTCATGCAGACCATCATGAGCGGGGGCGCGACAACGGCGCAAATCGCAGGCTTCCTGGTGGCACTGCGCATGAAGGGAGAAACAGTCACCGAGATCACCGCCGCGGCGGCGGTCATGCGCGGACTCGCCAACGGCGTCGATCTGTCGGATCTGCCCAATGCGGTCGACATCGTCGGCACCGGCGGAGACGGGGCCGGCACGTTCAACATTTCCACCGCCAGCATGTTCGTCGCGGCCGCTGCCGGCTGCCACGTGGCCAAACACGGCAACCGCTCCGTGTCCTCGAAATCCGGCAGCGCGGACGTCCTCGAAGCCCTCGGCCTGCGCTTGGATCTGACCCGCGAGCAAGTCGCCCGGTGCGTGCGCGAGGTCGGCGTCGGCTTCATGTTCGCGCCGGCCCACCACGGCGCGATGAAGCATGCTGTCGGCGCGCGCAAAGAGCTCGGCGTGCGCACTGTCTTCAACGTGCTTGGCCCGCTGACCAACCCGGCCGGCGTCACCAACCAAGTCCTCGGTGTCTTCGCCGAGCACTTGCTCGAGCCGCTGGCGGAGGTGCTGCAGCGGCTCGGCGCCCGTCATGTGCTGGTGGTCCATTCCCGCGACGGGTTGGACGAAATCAGCATCGGTGCCCGCACCGATGTGGCCGAGCTGATCCAAGGCAAGATCATGCGCTACAGCATCGAGCCAGAGGACTTCGGACTGCACCGGGCCGATCTCGATGCGGTACGCGTCGACAGCGTGGAGGCGTCCCGGGCGATGCTCGCCGATGTGCTCGACGGCGCCGCCGGCCCGGCGCGCGACATCGTCGTGCTGAACGCGGGCGCGGCGATTTACGCCGCCGGTATGGCAAGCTCGCTCGGCGACGGCATCGAACTGGCCGCCAAGGCGGTCACCGACGGCTCCGCCCGCGCCAAGCTCGACGCTTTGCTGGCTCTGAGCAATGATTTCTGAGAGCGCGCCGATGAGCGAAACCCCCGACATTCTCAAGCGCATCGTCGAGCGCAAGATCGAGGAGCTCACCGAGCGCGCCGCCCGGCTGCCGCTGCGAGAGCTCACGGCCCGCCTGGAAGGCGCGCCGGCGACGCGCGGATTCACCGACGCCATGCAGGCGAAGATCGACCAGGGGCTTCCCGCGGTCATCGCGGAAATCAAAAAGGCCAGTCCGAGCAAAGGACTGTTGCGGGACGACTTTCGACCGGCCGAGATCGCCCGTTCCTACGCGGCGGGCGGAGCCGCCTGCCTGTCGGTGCTGACCGACGTGGACTTTTTCCAAGGCTCGGATGCCTATCTTGCCGAGGCGCGCGAAGCCTGCGCACTACCGGTCATCCGCAAGGACTTCATCGTCGACCCTTATCAGGTCTACGAAGCGCGGGCCATCGGCGCCGACTGCATTTTGCTGATCGCCGCCTGCCTGTCGGACACCCAACTGGGGGATCTGAGCGGGCTCGCCCATCACTTGGACCTGGACGTGCTGGTGGAAGTACACGATGCCGCGGAGCTGGACCGGGCGCTGGCGGTTCCCGGCCGGCTGCTGGGCATCAATAACCGCGACTTGAGAAACTTCCAAGTCAGGCTCGAAACGACGCTGAATCTGCTCGATCGCATCCCGCGGGAACGGCTGATCGTCACCGAAAGCGGCATCCATGGCCGCGAAGACGTCGCGCTGATGCGCGGCAACGGCGTGCACGCGTTTTTGGTCGGCGAGACCTTCATGCGTGCCCAGGATCCGGGGGCAAGACTGGCGGAATTGTTCGGGGCCGCCGGAGGATCGGCAGCCTGAAGCGCCGAGAGATCAGCCGGCGCCGGGCCCGCCGTCGAGCGTGAAGGATGAATCGATAATCGGCATCAAAAACCCGACGAGAAGAGCGCCCGCAAGCCCGAGAAGCGGCGGAGAGCTGCGGCCGCGACTGCGGGATCCGGCTCAGCGCGTACCGAAAACGACGATCGTCTTGCCCTTGACGTAGATGTGATTCTGCTCTTCGAGGGCTTTCAGCACCCTCCCCGCCATCTCGCGGGAGCAGCCGACCATGCGGCCGAGATCCTGCCGGGTAATTCGGATCTGCATACCGTCGGGGTGCGTCATCGCGTCGGGCTGCCGACAGAGCTCCAGCAGCGTACCGGCGATGCGGCCGGTGACATCGAGGAAGGCGAGATCGCCGACTTTTCGGCTGGTTTGCTGCAGGCGCAGGGACAATTGCGTACCGATGGCGGAGAGAATGCCCTTGGAGTACTCCCGCAGCTCGCGATCGAGCAGTTGCTCGAGGCGCTTGTAGCTGATTTCGGCCACTTTGCACTTGGTCCGGGTGCGCACGATGACGCTGCGCGTCTTTTGCGGCAGGAACAGGCCCATCTCGCCGATGAACTCACCCTTATTGATGTAGGTGAGCGTCAGCTCGCGCTGGTCCTCGTCCTCGATGAGCGCGGAGACCGAGCCTTCGACCAAGTAGTACAGCGTCTCGGCCGGCTCGCCGGCACGAATGAAATCGACGCGCTTGTCGTACTGTTTGGTGTGGCAGTAGCTGAGAAATGGCGCAAGCCATTCCGGCTCGGGCTTCGGAGCGAAGGTTTGCATGGGCGTGCGCACGTGTTTGCGTAGTTACGAGCACATTCTAACAACGTCTTCGTGCTTGTCGATCCGTGATAGCCTCTCAGCGCTTGCGCAGCGGCCGCGGCGCCCGGCACGGTCCGGATTTCATAGAACGGCGGGAGAAACATGAAAGCGCGGGTCAAATGGATCGAGGGTACGGCGATGATGGCCGAGTCCGGCAGCGGCCACGCCGTGATCATGGACGGCCCGCCGGAATTCGGCGGCCGGAACCTCGGCATGCGGCCGATGGAAATGCTGCTGCTCGGCATGGGCGGCTGCACGCAGTTCGACGTGATGCTGATTCTCGGGCGCGCGCGCCAGCAGGTCACCGACTGCGTGGTCGAAATCGAGGCCGAGCGGGCCGACTCCGACCCGAAAGTCTTCACGCGCATTCATGCCCATTTCATCATCACCGGTCACGATCTGAGTGAAACCCACGTGGCGCGCGCGATCAAGCTCAGCGCCGAGAAGTACTGCTCGGCGTCGATCATGCTCGGCGCCAGCGCAACCATCACTCACGACTACGAGATCCGCCATGTCTGAGGCGGCGGCCTTCGACGCGCTGGCCCGGGAGTTCTTCTCGGTTTGGTTCCGATTCCACCCGGATGCCGCACTACAGGCAGGCGTCGGCGATTTCGGCAGTCTATTGCCGGCACAGTCCGACGACGACCACGCGGCCTTGGCCAGTTGGCTCGAGACCCTGATCGTCGCGCTGGAAGAGCTGAATTACGCGGCCCTCGACGGCGCAAGGCAGATCGACCTGGAGCTGATGTTCTCGCTGGCCCGGGTCGAGCATCGCGATCTGTTGGAGCACGATTGGCGCCATCGCGACCCGTTGCGCTTCCTGCCGCTCGAGGAGATCCACCGGCTGACGCTGCTGCGCCCGCAAGGCATGCGCGATGCGCTGGCCTCGCTGCTGGGTGCCGTGCCGGAGCATCTGCGCCTGGCCATCGCCCAGCTGATGCCGATGGCGGAGCTGGTGCCGCCGGTACTGGCCGTCGCGGCCGGCGAGCAGGCGGAGCAGGGACGCACCTATCTGCGCGAGCTTGCCCGCAGCCGCTGGCTGCGCAATCACTGCCACGGCTGCGCGGAGCTGGAAAGCCTGGCCGAGCAGGCGGGCGACGCGCTGGCCGGGTACGCGGCGGCGTTGCGCCGCAGCATCCTGCCGCGGGCAGCGGGGGCAGCCGGCTGCGGCAGCGCTTACCTGCGCTTCCTGCTGCGCCACCGCCACCTTCTGGACATCGACCCGGAGGCCTGCGCGCCGCTGCTCGAGGAGCTCGCCGAGCGCTGCGACGCCGAATTGGCGCAGGCGGGAGCGCCGACGCAGTCCGCGCACGCACCGCAGGGGGCTGCGGTCAGGGAGGTGGTCCGCGACACCTGCCGGTCGATGGCCGAACGGCTGCAGGCGCGGCAGCTGGTCACGCTGCCGCAGGCACGGTTGCGCATCGGGGGCGGGCCGGTCTGCCCCCTACCGCGAACCGGACGGACAGACTATGTGCTCGACTTGCACAGCGCAGAGGGTCGCCTGTACCTCGCCGACGGAAATGACTGTAGCGCGCACCCGCATCCCGTCGACCTGCGCCTGCGCTGCCTGAGCCAAGGCTGGGGCGGCGACCATCTATTCGCGTTTTCGGGCGGTATGCAGGCCCGCTCGGTGTCACGGCGCCTCGCCGCCGGCGCGACGCTGGCGGACGGCTGGACGCTCTATCTCGACGCACACCTGTTCGCCGACGGTGACCCCGACGAATGGCGCGCCGCGCTGCGCAGGCGCCGGCATGCGATCAACGCCGCGTCGGCCGACCTGGCGCTGCATAGCGGTATTATCGATGCCCGGGCGGCATCGACCCGGCTGCAGGGCGCGGTAACCGAGGCCGGTGCCGGCGACGGGGCAACGAGCGAGCTCGCGCGCCTGGTGCAACACCCCGGCGATGCGCTGGCCGCCGTGCTGGGCTGGCAGTTGCTCGAGGCGGCGCGCGCACGCTACGAGGCCGGGCCGCCCCCGGCGGCGGTGAGGATTTTTCACGACCGTTTGCTGTCCCAAGGGCCGATTCCGCTGTCGCTCGCATTGCGTCAAGTCTACGGCGAGGACTTCTGGGGTCAGGTGCGGCAAACCCTCCCGGAAGCCGCGGCACCGACACACCATCACATCCCTGACGACGGCGCTTGAAACCGCGCCTCTGTCGTCGTAGTTTGCGCCCCCTCTTATCGGGGGTCAGTCATGCCCAAGCCATCAAAACGTATCAAACTGCACGGATTCAACAATCTCACCAAGTCGCTTAGCTTCAATATTTACGATATTTGCTACACCGACTCGGCCGAGCAGCGCGCCGCCTATATTGCCTACATCGACGAGGCCTATAACGCCGAGCGCCTGACCGCGATCCTGACCGATGTCGCCAACATCATCGGCGCCAACATCCTCAACATCGCGCGCCAGGACTATGAGCCCCAGGGCGCGTCGGTGACGATGCTGATCGCGGAGGAGCACATTCCGGACGATGCAATATCGAACTCGGCGACCCCGGGCCCTTTGCCCGACGCCGTGGTGGCGCATCTCGACAAGAGCCATATTACGGTTCATACCTACCCGGAGAGCCATCCGCACAACGGCATCAGCACCTTCCGCGCCGACATCGATGTGTCGACCTGCGGCGTCATCTCGCCGCTGAAGGCATTGAACTATCTGATTCACGCGTTGGAATCGGACATCGTCATCATGGACTACCGCGTGCGCGGCTTCACCCGCGACGTGAACGGCCGCAAGCACTTCATCGACCACAACATCAGCTCGATCCAGAACTATCTGTCGCGGGACACGAAGAACCGCTACCAGATGATCGACGTCAACGTGTACCAGGAGAACCTGTTCCACACGAAGATGGTCGTCAACGACTTCCGGCTCGACGACTATTTGTTCTGCGTCGATACCGCCGAGTTGTCGGACAAGGAGTATCGGCGCATCCAGCGCTTGGTGCGCCGCGAGATGATGGAAATCTTCTACGGCCGTAACCTGAACCGCGAGATCGCCAACTGGTCGTCGCCGCGCGCGCGCTGACGAGACCGGCGCCGGGGGATCGGCACCGGGGAGATCGGCCCGGCCGAGTCAGACCCAGTAGGTTCCGCCGGTCATCACCTTGGAAACCGCCCTCATCGCCAGACGGACCGGCTGCGGCAATTCCGCGCCGCCGGCCTCCTGCGCGACATCGGCGTGGTGGATCTCGTCCTGCTGCATCTGCTCCAAGATGGCCCGGGTGCGTAAGTCGTCCGCGGGCACCTCGGCAATATGGGACGCCAGGTGGTCCTCCACCTGGCGCTCGGTCTCGACGACGAAACCGAGGCTCCACTTGTCACCAGCGATGCCGGCGGCGGCGCCCATGGCAAACGAGCCGGCGTACCAAAGCGGATTGAGCAGGCTCTTGCGCCCGCCGAGCTCTTCGATGCGCGCTTCGCACCAGGCCAGATGGTCGTTCTCCTCGCGGGCCGAGCGCTCCAGGCGCTCGCGCACCTCGTCCAGGCGCGCCGTCAGCGCCTGCCCTTGGTACAAGGCCTGTGCACAGACCTCCCCGGTGTGATTGATGCGCATCAGACGACCGAGGTGCGCACGTTCCTTATCGCTGAGATCCACATCGCGGTGGTTTTCGGCGGGGTTGCGGCGACCGGTGACCTTGGGGCGCCCGAACAGCGTGCGCACGGTCTGGTCGACATTGATGAGGACGCGGTCGATGGGGGAATAACTGCGAGTGGTCATCGTGTTCTTTCGTTCGGGTTGGAAGGAATTACTCCGCACTATAGAGCTGTCTTTCCAGTAGCTCCACCGGATGCAGGACTTCGACGGCCAGGCCCGCTTCGCGCAGCCGGGCAGCAAGATGGGCGGCACAGCCGCTGTTGGTCGTCACGAGATAATTGGGCTCGAGCCGCGCGAGGTGCGCGACCTTGTCCGCCGCCAGCGTCACGGCAGTGTCCGGATGCTCCAGCAGATAGGTGCCCGCGGCGCCGCAGCAGGTCTCGTTGCCGTCCAGCGCCACCACGTCCAGGGCAGGAATTCGGCGCAGCAGCGCATAGACGGCCTCGGTATCACGCAGCACGTTGCGATGGGAGCAAGGCTCGTGCACTGCGGCCCGTGCCGCCAGCGGCGCCACCCGCACGTGCGCGGGCCACGGCGTGTCGACCAAGAAACGGCACACCTCCACCGCCGGCAGGCGCAGGCGCAGTTCGGCGACGCAGGCGCTGGATGTGCCGACCACCGCGTGGTGCCGGAAGGCCTCGGCATTGCGATTCAGCAGCGCATCGGCGCGCCCCGGCTGACCATTGTGCCGGTGCATGGCGCCGCAGCAGACTTGGCCGTCGGGGACGTCGAGCGCGATCTCGAGCCGCTGCATGACTCGCTGTGCCGCCTGCGCGACGCCGGGCTCGAGCCCACGGGCGATACAGCCGAGAAACAGGCCCGCCGATGCCGTGTGCGCACCGGCATCCGCACGGGCGGTCAGCCGGCGGCCCGGCATGCGCAGGCGCCACGCGAGGCCGTCCAGGATCGCGCGCCTCGGCTCGCGCAGCAGCCCGAGCGCGCGCGCCAGCCAGGCGACACCGCTTCTCCGATACAGTGCGGCCGCGGCGGCAAGCGGCCGCAGCGATAGTCCGTGCGTGAGAATGTCGAGGCGCATGCGCGCGAGCATGCGCCGATGGCGGGGCAGCCGCGCGAAACGCTCTGCACGGGCGCCGTCCATCAGCGTGCCGAACTGCACCAGGGAAGGACAGGCGGGCTCGCAGGCCCGGCACTCGAGGCAGTTACCCAAGTGCTCGCCGAGCCTCGGACCGTCGTCGAGCGCCCCCGACATCAGGCCCTGAATCAGCGCAATGCGCCCGCGCGGCGACTCGGCCTCGTCGCGAAACAGGCGAAACGTGGGGCAATGCGGCAGGCAGAAACCGCATTTGACACACTGGTCGGCCAGCTGCAGCAACTGCCGCGCGTGAGCGCTGTCAGCGGCGGCGGAGCGAGAGCCACGCAACGGCGCCGGCGTCACGGGCGCCACCGCGCCGGCAGCGCACGCGGCGACGGCTTGGTTAGCGGCATTTCGCGCACTATCTTGATACGTGCTCGTGGGTGGCCGAGGCGGCGCGCTGCGGCGGGCACCGGACGAGCTGGCGAAACGGCGCCGGCCGCCGCCGCACGGTAATCGGCGCAGCACCCGCGACCCGGCTTAGCGTGCCCCCGAACAATCACGTCCGACGCCCCGTGCCGCGTCGATGCATCGCTCCTGCAAGGGTAATCATCGTGTCCTATTACAAACATCACGTCTTCATCTGCACTAATCTGCGCGCCGACGGGAGCCAGTGCTGCCAACAGTGTAACGCTCAGGCATCGCGGGATTACCTGAAGGCGCGAACCAAGGCCTTGGGCATCGCCGGCAAGGACGGTGTGCGCGTCAATAGCGCCGGCTGCCTGGACCGCTGCAGCGAGGGCCCGGTGGCGGTGGTCTACCCGGAGGGCGTCTGGTACACCTATGTCGACACCGAGGACTTGGAAGAAATCCTGCAGCGGCACCTGATCGAGGGCGAGCCCGTCGATCGGTTGCGTCTGCCGGACTGACCCGGCAGGCGTGCGGCGCGCGCCGAGCCGCCTATGATAACGCGTGCCGCGCGCTGCCGAAGGCGGCACCTCAGGCCCGCGGATCGAATGCGCGCGCTTGCACCCAGGCAACAGGCTGGTATATGATTCGCGGTCTTTCTTCACGGCCTTACCCACCACCGGGTGTCGAGGCTGCAGCAGCGAATTTTGTCGGGAGCGACGGAACATGACGACAGTGAGCGCAAAGCCCGCCGAGGTGCGGCGCGCGTGGTACATCATCGACGCCGAAGGCAAAACACTCGGTCGCCTCGCGACCGAGCTCGCTCGTCGGCTGCGCGGAAAACATAAGCCCCAGTACACGCCGCACGTGGACACCGGCGACTACCTTGTGGTCGTGAATGCCGAGAAGATCCATGTCACCGGCAATAAGCTGGCCGACAAGATGTATTACCGCCACACGGGCTACATCGGGCACCTGCGCTCGAAGTCGCTGGCCCAGATGCTGGCCGATCACCCCGAGCGGGTCATCGAGACGGCGGTCAAGGGCATGCTCCCGCATAACCCCTTGGGTCGGGCCATGGCCAAAAAGCTCAAGGTTTACGCCGGCCCCGAGCATCGCCATCAGGCTCAGCAGCCTCAGCCGCTCGAGATTTGAGTTGGCGCGGCGCCGAAAACGGCGCAGCCACGGTTTCAGCGAATTCCAATTCGGCGCTGCGGCGCACGATGCAACAGACGGATTGTCACGATGACGGAAATGCACTACGCCACCGGCCGACGCAAGAGCTCGGCAGCTCGCGTCTTCTTGACGCTGGGCTCCGGCCAGATCACCATCAATGGTCGCCCCATCGACAACTTCTTCGGCCGTGAAACCGCCCGCATGGTTGTCCGCCAAGCCCTCGAGGCCGCGGAGATGGTCGATCGGGTCGACGTACGCGCCACCGTGATCGGCGGCGGGACCACCGGACAGGCGGGCGCAATTCGTCACGGTATCGCCCGCGCACTGGTTAACTTCGACGAGAATCTGCGCGCTCCGCTGCGCCGCGCCGGCTTCCTGACCCGCGACGCCCGCGAGGTCGAGCGCAAAAAAGTCGGTCTGCACAAGGCCCGCAAGCGCCCGCAATTCTCCAAGCGCTGACAATACGGCTGCTGCCGGCGGGAGATCGAAACCCCGCGACTCGGCAGCAAAGCATCGGCTGATGGCGATGTTGCCGCACTCATCAGCGCAAGTGGCAGTGCCCCCATGCACTGTCCTCGGACGCAGAAGCCGGAATATCACCGGCAGTCCGCTTCCCTTGGGGGATCGTCTAGCGGCAGGACAACGGACTCTGACTCCGTTAACCTAGGTTCGAATCCTAGTCCCCCAGCCAATTCGCCGCATCGACCGACGCGGCACACCGATTCGAAGCCGGCCCGCCGCCGGCTTTTTTGGTTTCCGGGTAAACGTTGCCCTCGCCGCCGGCGCCATAAGAGCGCGGCGCAGAGCGCCAGCCCTGACCAAAATACCCCGCGCACGCCCATGCAACGCCCGCCGCCCGGCTCCGGGCGCGCATATCGATGCCCGCCACCCGCGATTGCAGACGGCAATGTTGCCGACACGCAACATTCGCTTTTTTTGTCTCTTTTTTCTAATAAACTGTTGCGGGATGTTGCGTCTTGATCTAATATTCTCTTCGCAAGACATGATTGCGTGTGGTGCAGGCAGTCTTTCGTTATTTTCACAACAGCGGAGAACACGATGAACAAAAAGCTCATCTCTCTGGCAGTCGCAGCGGCCATGACCGCGCCGGCGGCCGCCATGGCAGAGGCCACCCTTTACGGTAAGTTGAACGTCTCGATCGACTATCAAGACGTCACGAATGCGATCGCCCCCACTTTTGAAACCACGACCGTAACTGACCCCGTCACCGGTGAGTCCGTCAGCGGCGTTGTCCTCGACGCCAACGGTGTTCCGGTCATCGCGACCGAAGGTCAGGACTTCGAGGGTTGGGGCGTTGCTCGCGAAGGTGGCTTCATGAAGGGCGCAGGTCGTGCGAACCGCATCGGCGTCAAGGGCTCCGAGGATCTGGGCAACGGGCTGAAGGCCATCTACCAGGTCGAGTTCGGCATCAACCTGTCCGCCGCCGACGATAATATCCCGAGCGGGAACAACGGCATCTCGATGCGTAACAGCTTCGTCGGTCTGGCCGGCAGCTTCGGTACCTTCCTGGTCGGCCGTCACGACACCCCGTTGAAGATCTCCACCGGCAAGCTGGACATGTTCTCCGACACCATGGCGGACTACAACGGCACCGTCGGCTTCGACGATCTGCGTGTCGATAACGCCATCGGCTACATCAGCCCGAGCTTCTCCGGCTTCTCGTTCGCCGCCGCGCTGGTCGCCCCGGGCGGCGCCACCGCCGGTGAAGGCCTGAACATCAACTCCGACCAGCTGAACGGCGCTTACTCCCTGGCCGCGATCTACAACAACGGTCCGTTCTACGCATCCGCTGCTTACGAGGCGCTGAGCAACGAGATGTTCATGAACTCCGCCACGTCGCTGGCCGGTGACTGCGCGGTCGACGCCGCAACCTGCAGTTACGTCGGCGACGACTACACCAAGTGGCGCATCGGCCTCGGTCTTCTCGACTGGAACGGCTTTACGCTGACCGCCATTTACGAAGACCAGAGCGACCTGGCGGCAGGCCAGCAGCGCGAAGCTCTGAACTTCATCGACGAAGACGGCAACATCGTCGCCATGGGCAGCAGCCCGCTGGGCGTCACCGACCAGCAGTTGTGGCAGGTCCAGGCCGGCTACGCCTTCGGCAACAACATGGTCAAGGCCATGTACGGCTCCGTTGAGCGTGGCGATGCGCGCATCCTGGGCAGCACCCGGGACACCATCAGCATCGGCAACCTGACCGACGACCTGGCCGGCGACAAAAACACCTGGGCCATCGGTTTCGACCACAACTTCAGCAAGCGCACCAAGGCGTACGTGCTGTACACCGCGGTCGACGACGACAACGCCGACAACATCCTCGGCTCCACCGCCGATTGGGATGGCTTCTCGCTGGGCATGATCCACAAGTTCTGATTTCGATCAGTCGCTGGATCTGAGAACGGGGCCTTCGGGCCCCGTTTTTTTTGGAAAGTTCGGGAGAGGAGAATCGGCAACGTTGCCGGCGCTTGTCGGTACTCGCCGCCATCGGGCGGGCCGCGCGCCGCTCCGAGCTCCGGAAAGCTACACAGAGAGAGCGGCCAGCCCGCTCCGCGCGTGCTGCACCAAGGCCAGCACCAAAAAAGGTTGTCGACGGCCCGCGGACGATGTTTTCGCGAGGCCCGACCGCGGGGCGACATCGCATCGCCCGGCGGGGTTTTCGTCAGGCCCTAGGCCGTTACCGTCTTCGCTCCGGTCTCGCTGCCGAGAATCAGCACATCAGCGGGGCGCAGCGCAAAAATGCCCACCGTTACCACACCGGCCAGATTGTTGATCTGCTGCTCCAATTTGGCCGGTTCCATGATCTGCAGGCCTTGGACATCGAGGATCAGGTTGCCGTTGTCGGTCATGAAACCTTCGCGCCAGACCGGCGTGCCTCCGAGCTTGACCAATTCGCGGGCCACATAACTGCGGGCCATGGGGATCACCTCGACCGGCAGCGGGAAGGCCCCGAGCATGCTGACCAGCTTACTTTCGTCCGCGATACAGACGAACTTCGCGCTCGCGGCCGCAACGATCTTCTCCCGCGTCAGCGCCCCGCCGCCGCCCTTGATCAGTTGCAGCTGGTGGTTCGACTCGTCGGCACCGTCGACATACAGCGCCAGATCGCCGACGGCGTTGAGGTCGAACACCTGGATACCGTGCGCCTTCATGCGCTGGGTGGAGACCTCCGAGCTCGAGACGGCGCCTTCGATCCGGCCCTTGACCGTCGCCAGATAATCGATGAAATGATTGACGGTCGAGCCGGTGCCGACGCCCACGACGCCGCCTTCGACGTAGCCGAGCGCCGCCTCGGCGGCCTGCTTTTTCAGCGCATCCTGGTCCATGACGTTTCCTCTGTGGATTAGTTGCAACAACCGCAATGATAACAAAGGCCCAAAGCACCCGATCTCGCGTATGCTGTTCGATTTGACAGCAAATCCACGCTCCGGCCGACCGTCGTACCCATGCCGCAGTCCTATATCGAACGCATTCTCCGCGCCCGCGTCTACGATGTGGCCAAAGAATCGCCGCTGACCCTCGCACCGTCGCTGTCGCGCAGACTCGACAACCAAGTCTTCCTGAAGCGCGAAGACCTGCAGCCGGTGTTTTCGTTCAAGCTCCGCGGCGCCTACAACAAGCTTCGGCATTTGGGCGAAGCGGCGCTGGCCCGCGGCGTCATCGCGGCATCCGCCGGCAACCATGCCCAAGGCGTGTCCATGGGAGCCTCCAAGCTCGGTGTCGAAGCCGTCATCGTGATGCCGCGCACCACACCGGCGATCAAGGTGGAGGCCGTCCGCGGCTGGGGCGCCAAGGCGATCCTGCACGGCGATTCCTTCGACGAGGCCTATGCACACGCCATTGAGCTCGCCGAACAGCGCGGGCTGACGTTCATCCATCCGTTCGACGATCCCGACGTCATCGCCGGCCAAGGCACTATCGGCATGGAGATCCTGAGGCAGCATCCGGAGCCCCCGGCCGCGATCTTCGTGCCGGTCGGCGGCGGCGGGCTCATCGCCGGCATCGCCGCCTACGTCAAGTACGTGCGCCCTTCGGTGAAGATCATCGGCGTCGAGCCGGAGGACGCGCCGACATTGCACGCGGCGTTGCACGCCGGCAAGCGCGTCACGCTGAAGGAGGTCGGACTGTTCGCCGACGGCGTCGCCGTGAAGCAGATCGGCAAAGAAACGTTTCGCGTCGCACGGGAGACGGTCGACGAGGTGGTGCTGGTCAGCACCGACGAGATCTGCGCCGCGATCAAAGACATCTACGACGACACCCGCGGTATCGCCGAGCCGGCCGGTGCGCTCGCCGTCGCCGGACTGAAGCGCTACGTGGAGCGCGAGGGCATCAGCAAACGACATCTCATTGCCATCGAAAGCGGCGCCAACATCAACTTCGACCGGTTGCGCCATGTGGCGGAGCGCGCCGAGCTCGGCGAGCGCCGAGAAGCCCTGTTCGCGGTCGGCATCCCGGAACGCCCCGGCAGTTTTCTGGCCTTTTGCCGGGCGCTCGGAAGGCGCCAGATCACCGAATTCAATTATCGCTACGCCGCCGATACCGAAGCACATGTCTTCGTCGGCGTTGAGCTCGGCGGCGGCAAAGCCGAGCGCCAAGACTTACTTGGGCGCTTGCAGGACAAGGGCTTCTCGGTCCTCGACATGAGCGAGAACGAGACCGCCAAGCTGCATATCCGCTTCATGGTCGGCGGGCGTGCCGCGGGCGTGAACGACGAGCGCCTGGTTCGCTTCGAGTTTCCCGAGCGCCCGGGCGCGCTGTTGGGCTTCCTCTCGGGGCTCGGCAGGCGCTGGAACATCAGCTTGTTCCACTATCGCAACCATGGTGCGGCCTATGGGCGCGTGCTGATGGGCATCCAGGTACCGCAGGCCGAGCATGCCGACTTCGAGCAACTGCTGACCGATCTGGGCTACCGCTTTTGGGACGAAAGCGACAACCCCGCGTATCAGCTCTTTGCGGGCGGGCAATGAGCGGATGGCGGTGAAGCCTTGCGGCGGTAGACCCGCGCCTCGGTGACGACGGCGTCGAGGGGCACATCCCACGGCCGGGGCTCGAGCCGCTCCACCCGCTGGCACTCATGGGCAAGGCCGATAAGCCGCGGCCGGTGCCAGCGCGCGCGTCTGCGCAGGAATGCCAGACTGCGGTCGTAGTAGCCCGCCCCCATGCCGACGCGGTTGCAGTCCGCATCGAACCCCACCAGCGGCATCAATACGATGTCGAGCGCCTGCGCCGCATGCAGATGCCGTTTGCGCCGGACGGGCTCCGGAATGCCGTAGCGATTCGGGCGCAGGCGGTCGCCATGCCGGAAGCGGACGAACCACAGCCGGAAGGCGGTGTGCGGGCGCAGCACCGGCAGGTACCAACGGCGCCGGCCGCGGCGCATGAGCTGGAAGAACGGCCAGGGATCCAGTTCACCGTCCGCCGGACAATAGAGCGCAATATGCCGGGCGCGGCTCAGCAGCCGGCTACCGCGCAGCAACCGCGCGGCGGCGGCGGCATGCGCTGTCTGCTCGAGCGGGGACAAAGAACGGCGGGCCGATCGCAGGCCGCGGCGCAGCGCGGCGGATGACGATTTCACGATGAAGTCTAGGTTTAGCCGAGCAAAACCATGCCGGGCGCTCGCCGACAAAGACCAACGGGCAATGATCGCCGCACCGATGCCGGTTCGGGCGCAGGATTTCGAGGCCGGAGAAGGAGTACGGAGAGCTCGGGGAAGGAGGGACATCCCCCGCCTGTGCCGATACGTTCCTTTGTTCTTGAACCAAGCGGCTCAAGTGGGGACACATGATTTGGCTTCAGGCTTTCCGCTCGGGGCGGACATGCACAACAGCCGCCTCTGCGCGTCCCCGGGGTACGAATTAGGCTCAAGAAAATACCCAGGACGTTGTCGCACACCGCAGGGGATGTCTTGGAATTCAGACTATACCGATTCGCCGGACGCGTCTACACCCGCGGTCGGGGCGGCGGAGATGGCGGCGCCGACCCGTTCTTCCAGACGCTGCAGGCGCTCCGCGTCGACGGCGCTGCGCTCGCTCTTTTGCCGCACCTCGTAGAGCAGGTTCAGCGCCGCCATGACGGCGATGCGGTCGGCACCGATCACGCGGCCGTTCTGGCGCACCTCGCGCATGCGCTGATCGAGCATACGCGCGCAGTCCATCAGCCCGTGCTGCTCTTCCGGCGAGCAGGCAATGCGGTAATCCTTATCCAGGATCTGAATGGTAACGGGCATCGCATCTTCGCTCACAGTTGCTCCTCCATCGACTTGAGGCGCGAGACCATGGCCTCGACTTTGCTGCGGGCTAATTCGGTTTTTTCGATCAAGTCCGCCCGCTCGGCCACCAAATGCTCCTGACTGGCCCGCAGCGACGCATTCTCTTCGCGCAGGCGGTCGCACAGGCGGATCAGCTCATCCACCTTACGCTCCAGATTTTCGAGGTCGAACGCGGACATGGCAGGGACTCGTCGTAAACGATGACGCCGCACTATAGAAGCGCTCCGGCGGACGGTCAATCCGTTACGCCACCAAGCATCCGCGCCGAGCGGCGGTCGCCGGACAGCCGGCAGCCGAACGGGAGTGCGAGCCATTCCGACGCTGCATCCGCGCCGAAACCGTCCGGTTGGCGGCCGGCTGGCGGCCGCAGGCTAGCCGCCGCGGCGGGCTCCCGTGCCGGCGCACCCGGCAGCGGCCGCGGCATCGGGCCGGCTCCCGAAGGCGGCCGGAGCGCATGTTATGATCGAACGCCTTTGCCGGAAGACTGTCCTATGGTGCAGCCCGCTCTCGACTACGACACCTTGAACCAGCTGCTGGGCGCGAGCACGTTGTCGCCGAGCCCGGCCGAGGCTCAGGGTATTTACTGTGCGCTGTTGGCCGCGGACGCGCCCGACGCCGAGTCACGCTGGCTGGCCGAACTGCTGCCCCGCGACGGCGGCGACAGGGATGATGTGCAGTCCTGTCGCCGTGCACTCGCCGACGTCGCCGCCGAGACGCGCAAGATATTCCAAGGCGAGGCGGGCGGGCTCGACCCGCTGCTGCCCGCCGAATCCGCAAGCCTGGAGGCGCGCGCGGTCGCCGTGCACGAGTGGGTCCGCGGCTTCATGTTCGGTCTCGCGCTGGCGCGGATCGAAACCAAGGCACTCTCGGCCCCGACACAGGAGGCCATCGACGACTTCATGCAGCTGATGCGGATGGATTTGGACGACCTGCAAGACGACGAGGCCAACGAGGCGGCGCTGGCCGAGATTATCGAGTTCGTCAGAGTGGCGGCCATGCTCGTGCGCGAGGACATGGTCGCGAAGGAGAAGGATTGATGCCTTTTGCCGCGTCCACGAAGGAGTGCAAGCGCCGCCGCCGGGACGCCGTCCGCGCGCTCGGCGCCGATAGCGTGTTGATCTTGCCCGCGGCGGCGGAGGTCACCCGTAACCGCGACGTGCACTACCCGTTCCGCCAGGACAGCGATTTCGCCTACCTCACCGGCTTCCCCGAGCCCGACGCCGTCGCCGTGCTGGTGCCTAAGCGCAAGGAAGGCGAATTCGTGCTCTTCTGCCGCCCTCGTGATCCCGAGCGCGAGATCTGGGATGGCCACCGCTACGGCGTCGAGGGCGCGGTCGAGCACTTCGGCGCCGACGAAGCGCACCCGCTGGAGGCCCTCGACGAGGAATTGCCGCGCCTGCTGGCTAATCGCGGGCGCGTGTTCTATCCGCTCGGCAGCGACGACGCGCTCGACTTGAAGGTCATGGAATGGCTGCGCGCCGTGCGCTCGATGGCGCGCGCCGGTGTCGCCGCGCCGACGGAGTTGGTGGCCTCGGAGCGCATTCTCCACGAGCAGCGGCTGATCAAGTCTTCGTCGGAGGCCAAGACCATGCGCCGGGCGGCCGCGATCTCGGCCGAAGCGCATCGCCGGCTGATGCGGGCCTGCCGGCCGGGCAAAACCGAGCGCGATTTGGAGACCCTGTTCCTGCATGCCTGTGCCGAGCAGGGGGCTCGCTTTCAGGCCTACCCGCCGATCGTCGGCGGCGGCGCCAACGCCTGCATACTGCACTACATCGACAACGGCGCCGTGCTGCGTGACGGCGATCTCGTGCTGGTCGACGCCGGCGGCGAGCTCGACGGCTATGCATCGGATATTACCCGCACGCTCCCCGTCAACGGGCGCTTCAGCGAGCCGCAGCGGGCGCTCTATCAACTGGTCCTCGACGCCCAAAAGGCCGCGATCCGCGCGGTGCGCCCGGGCAACCGCTGGAACGCGCCGCATGATGCCGCCGTGCGCGTGCTGACCCGCGGTATGGTCGAGCTGGGGCTGCTAGCGGGGGAGCCGAACGACGTACCGAAGCTCATCAAAGAAGAGCGCTACAAGGCGTTTTACATGCACCGCACCGGTCATTGGCTCGGCATGGACGTGCACGATGTCGGCGCCTACAAAGAAGACGGCAAATGGCGGCGCCTGGAGCCGGGCATGGTGCTGACCGTCGAGCCCGGCATCTATGTCGCGCCCGATGCCGACGCCCCCGAGCATTACCGCGGCATCGGTATCCGCATCGAAGACGACGTGCGCGTGACTGCCGACGGATGCGAGATCCTGTCCGCCGCCGCGCCGAAAGAGATCGACGAGATCGAGGCACTGATGGCGGACAAGGCCCGCGAGCCCGGCATAAGCAACGCCGCCGCGCCCGCGGCCGGTCCCGTGGACGGCAAGAAGGAGCGGCGCGCCGCAAAGGCCTCGTCGAAGCGCTCCGGGAAGCATGCCAAGCGCTCGGGCAAGAAGGAGAAGCAGTCATGATGAGCTACGACGTCGTCATCGTCGGCGGCGGTCTCGTGGGCGGTAGCCTGGCCTGCGCACTGCAAGGCACGGGGCTTCGCGTCTGCGTGCTGGACGCGGTCGCCGCCGATGCACCGTGCCATCCGAGCTACGACGAGCGGGTCATCGCGCTGGCGTTGGGCAGCCGGCGCTTTTTCGAGGCGGTCCGCCTGTGGCCCGAGATCGCGGCGGACGCCGAGCCGATCCGCAAGGTCCATGTCTCCGACCGCGGCCACTTCGGCTTCGCCCACCTGGACGCGGCGGAAGAGGGCGTCGACGCCCTCGGCTACGTCGCACCGGCGCGCGCGATGGGCCGTGCGATCCAACAACGGATTGCCGACGGCGAAGACACCGAACTGCTCTGCCCGGCACGACTGGTCGGCCTCGGCATCAAGCGCGACCACGTCGACTTGGAGGTGGCGGTAGAGGGCAGCTCGCAACTGCTGCGCACCCGGTTGCTGGTGGCCGCGGACGGCGGCGACTCCGCCCTGCGCAAGCGCCTCGGCCTCCCCGTGCGCACGCACAGCTATGGCTATGATGCCGTCATCTCCACGGTCACGCCGCAGCGCCCGGCCGACGGAACCGCCTTCGAGCGCTTTACCGAGTCCGGGCCGCTGGCGATGCTGCCCATGACCGAGGGACGCTATTCGGTGGTCTGGACCGCCCGCGAGCAAGACACCGCCGACATCCTGCGGCTCGACGACAGCGCCTTTCTTGCCCGCCTGCAGGAGCGCTTCGGCTACCGTATGGGCCGCCTCGAACGGCCCGGCAGACGGGTCGCCTATCCGCTGCGCTTCGTGCTCGCCAAGCAACTGACGAAGCCGCGCATGGTGCTGATCGGCAATGCCGCGCATACACTGCACCCGGTGGCCGGCCAGGGCTTCAACCTAGGGCTGCGCGACGTCGCCGAGTTGGCCGATTTGCTCGAAGAGGCGCAGCGCACGGGACGCGATCCCGGCGGCGAGAGCGTGACCGGCGGCTATCGGCGCGCGCGCGGGAGCGACCAAGCAGCCACCGCCACGCTCACCGACGGCCTCGCCCGCTTGTTCGTAGCGCCTTGGGGCCCGGTTCGCCTGGGACGCAACCTCGGTATGCTCGGGCTCGATCTGCTGCCGCCGGCCCGCCACTGGCTAGCACAGCGGTTCATGGGCACGGGCGGACGGCAGCCGCGGCTGATCCGCGGCATTCCGCTTGCCACGGATCCATAGCGAGCGCCGAGACGGCGCCGCATCACGAACATCCGACGAGGATACGGCATCGATCATGGAACAATCAGAACAGCGGTTCGATATCGTTATTGTCGGCGGCGGCATGGTAGGCGCGGCCTTGGCCAGGGCAGTCAGCGGAAAAGGTTGGCGAATCGCCGTGATCGACCCGCACCCGCCGCGGCGGGAATGGCCCGCGGGCGAAGTCGATCTGCGCGTGTCCGCGCTGAGCCGGGCCAGCCAGCGCGTTCTCGAGCGCCTGGGCGCCTGGGAGCGGATCGACGCCTTGGGCGCCAGCGTCTATCGGGAGATGCATGTCTGGGATGCCGTCGGCGGAGCCAGCATCCACTTCGACAGCGGCGACATCGGCCAGCCCGATCTCGGCCATATCGTCGAGAACCGCGTCACCCGGCTGGCACTCTGGGAACTGCTCGAGACGGCCGACGACGTGACCCTGATCTGCCCCGGCAACCTGGCGGCGTTGGATGTGAACGACGACGGCGCCGCGGTGCGCCTCGGGGACGGCCGGCTACTGCACACGACCCTGGTCGTCGGCGCGGACGGCCGGGATTCGTTCGTGCGCGAATCGCTCGGCATCGAGACCGGCGGCTGGACCTACGACCAGCGCGCGATTGTCGCCAATGTCGAGGTCGGGCACTGGCACCGCGAGACCGCCTGGCAGCGCTTCCTGCCGAGCGGTCCGCTCGCGTTCCTGCCGCTGGCCGACGGGCGCTGCTCCATCGTCTGGTCCGCCGAGGACCGCCGCGCGGACGAACTGCTGGCCATGGACGACGCGCGCTTCATGGCAGAGCTCGAGGTCGAGTTCCAGGAACGGCTGGGACCCGTGCTGTCGGTGGGGCCGCGGGCCGCGTTCCCGCTGCGCCTGCAGCATGCAAGGTCCTATGTGCAGGCGCATGCGGCGCTGATCGGCGATGCCGCCCACGCCATCCACCCTCTCGCGGGGCAGGGCGTGAACCTGGGCTTTCTCGACGTCGCGGCCCTGCTGGAGGCGCTGGAGCATGCGCGGGCGAAGGGCCGCGACATCGGCGGCCTGGGAACATTGCGCCGCTATGAGCGCGCGCGCCGGGGCGATAACCTCATCATGCTGGGAGCCATGGACCTGTTCAAGCGCATGTTCAGCAACCGGCTGCCGCCGTTGGTGGCCGGGCGCAACCTGGGGCTCGCCACCGCCGATCGCATCGAGCCGCTGAAGCGCGCGTTCATGACCCAAGCACTCGGTCTCGGCGAAGACCTGCCGTCGCTTGCGCGGGCCTCCTGAGTCCCTGCCCGCGCCGCGGCGCATCACGCCATACCAAGACCAAGAACCCGGGCACCGGCCGAGCGTTCGGCCAGCCAGTCACGGAGCATCAGGCGCATGGCCACGCTGCAACTTGCGTTCAAGAGCCTATTGAACCGCCGCTTCACGGCGCTGTTGACGCTATTGTCCATCGCGCTGAGCGTCGCGCTGCTGATCGGCGTCGAGCGCATCCGCACCGAGGCCCGCGACAGCTTCGCCAGCACCATCTCCGGCACCGACCTGATCGTCGGCGCGCGCAGCGGCCCGGTGCAGCTGTTGCTGTACTCCGTATTCCGCATCGGCAACGCCACCAACAACATCAGCTGGCAGAGCTATCTGGATATCGCCGCACACCCCAAGGTGGCCTGGACCGTACCGATCTCACTCGGTGACTCCCATCGCGGCTACCGCGTGATGGGCACGACCACGGACTATTTCGTCCATTACCGCTACGCCCGCAACCGTGGCCTCGAGCTCGCCCGCGGCGCGCCTTTCGGCAATGACCTCTACGACGCCGTGCTCGGCGCCGAAGTGGCCGCCGCATTGGGCTACCGGCTCGGTGACGAGATCGTCATCGCCCATGGCGCAGGCGATGTCAGCTTCGCCCGGCACGACGACAGCCCTTTTACCATCGTCGGTATCCTCGCACCCACCGGCACGCCGGTGGACCGCACCGTCCACGTGAGCCTGGAGGCGATCGAGGCCATCCACGTCGGCTGGCAGGGCGGGGCCCCGATTCCGGGGCTTGCGGTCAGCGCGGACAAAGCCCGCGCAATGGACCTGACGCCGGAGGCGATTACCGCCGTGCTGGTGGGGCTGAAGTCGAAGATCGCCACCTTCGCGGTGCAGCGCTATGTCAACGACTACCCCGAGGAGCCGCTGCTGGCGGTGCTGCCCGGCGTTGCCCTGGCGGAGCTCTGGTCGCTGATCGGCGTCGCCGAGAATGCACTGCTGATCGTATCCGGCTTCGTGGTGCTGGTGGGCCTGATCGGGATGCTCACCGCGCTGCTGATCGGCCTCAACGAGCGGCGCCGCGAAATGGCCATTCTGCGCTCCGTCGGCGCGCGTCCGGCGCAGGTGCTCGCGCTGATTATCGGCGAAGCGGCGTTCTTGACGCTGCTCGGAATCGCCGCGGGGCTCGCGCTGCTCTACGGGCTGCTGCTCGCTGGACAGCCGCTGATAGAGACGCAGCTCGGCATTTTCCTGGACATCGGTCCGCCATCGGGCCATGAGCTGGTTCTGGCGGGCACCGTGTTCGCGGCGGGACTGCTGGTTGGCCTGGTGCCCGGCTGGCGCGCCTATCGGATGTCGCTATCCGACGGCCTCTCGATCAGAATCTGAGCCGCAGCGGCCCGCGCTCGCCCCGGCACGGGAGCGGGCAGGCCGTGATGGGCAGCAACCGAAACCGGAGTCGCCGTTTTTTCGCGCGCCCCGACCAATATGGAACCGCACCCATGACCCAACAGTCGAGACACCGCATGCAGAGACCGCTGCTGTTCGCACCATTGCTGATCGCTTCCCTGATGCTCTCGGGCTGCGGCGACGAGCCCGCGCCCCAAGACAAGACCGCAGGCGCGCCGGCGGCGGAGACGACGCCGCCGGCCGAAACGCCGGCACCGGGGGAAACGCCGGAGCTCGAGTGGGATGACCTTATCCCGGCGGACTGGCAGCCCGAGACGTTGATGACCGAGTACGACGCCGATAACTTGGAAGACGACGACCCGCGCGCGCAGGAGCTGATGGAGAAGCTCAAGGCCCTCTGGGCCGAGGCGCCGGTGGTCGAGGAGCTCGACGGCAAAGCGGTCAGGCTGCCCGGGTTCGTCGTACCGCTGGAAACCGACGCGGAAGAGATCGCCGAGTTCCTGCTGGTGCCTTACTTCGGCGCCTGCATCCACGTTCCGCCGCCACCGGCCAACCAGACCGTTTATGTGGTCACGGCCGAAGGCGCCGCCTACCGCGGCGAGTTATTCGACACCGTTTGGGTCGAAGGCCGCATGCGTGTGGAGCCCGTCAACAACGAGCTCGGCGATGCCGGCTACAAGATCGAAGAGGCCCGCGTCAGCCTGTACGAAGAACCGCTCTGAACGGACTTTGCCGCGCGGGGCCGATGATGGCACGGGCTCGCTTATCCGTCGGTGCCGGCATCCTGCTCGGCGCCGTCATGGTCACGGCAGCGCATCCCGCCCACGCCCGCTGCCATATCCACCCGCCGAGCAACGAAACAAGGCCGGGCGCACCGCAAACCGTCGGCCCCTTCGCGGGCCGCACCGATTGCGAGGCCGAGCGCATGCGCCGGTTCGGGGCGCTCGGGCGCTGCCACTGCAGCGCCCCCTTCACCCCGGGCTGGGTCACCTCCGAGCCGCGCGGCGCAGAGGCAGAGCGCGACGGCCCGCGCCGGGCAGAAACCCTGCTGCCCTGAAGCGGACAGCGGCCCGGCATCGCGCCGGCCCGGTATAGTGCCCGCCCGGTATAGCGCCGAAAAGACACGCGACATCCGCTGCACGCCCGGCATCGCCGCCGCGGCCGTGCGGCGCGCGAGGCCAACCGCGGCGTCATCCGGGCGCGATCGCCCCGAGCGACCCGCGCAGCACGATCACGCCGATCAGCACGACCAGCAACCCGATCCACAGTCCCAGGTAAAGCGCGGTGGACTGCTTTGCCTTGGTACGCTCGAGCCAGCTGCGCGGCTTGATGCCCTTGGCCAAAAATACGACCTTCGCGGCCAACAGCACACAGACGACGTTGACCGCAAGCAGCAGTCCGGCACCCAGCGCAAGCTCCCAGCGGCCATGGCCCAGCATCATGCCCAGGACCGCCGTCGGCGGCAGCAGCGCCACCGCCACCATGACGCCGACCAACGTCGACGACAGACCGGTCGTCAGCGACAGGGCCGCGGCCGCGCCGGACGCGAGCGCCAGCGCGACGCTGTCGAGGCCGACATCTGTGCGCGCCATGATCTCCCGGCTCTCCAAATCCACGGGCCAGATCAGTCCCATCGCCAGCGTCAGCCCGAGCGCCAGTCCGAGTCCGGCGAGGTCGGTGATCAGTGACTGCGCGGCAAGCCGCTTGTCCCCGAGCGAGGTGGCAAAGGCGAACGCGATGTTCGGGCCGAGCAGCGGCGCAATCACCATCGCGCCGATTACGACGGCCACGTTGTCCTCGGCCAGCCCGATGGCCGCGACAATGGTCGATAGAACGACGAGCAGCAGGAAGTTGGCGTCGAGGCGTGCGCCGCCTGCAATCTGGGTATAGAGCTCTTCGCGGGTCGCGCTGACGGAGCGCCGGCGCTGTTCTTCCGAGTCGTCGCCGGCCTCGCTCTCGATTCGCGGCAGCGCGGCATCCACAGGCATGACGACGATGCGCGCTTCGGGCTCGGTGTCGAGCAGGCCCTGCAGGCCGTCCATCAACCGCTGCCGCGCCGCGTCGGGCACCAGCATCCGGAACGTCTGGCGGCCGTCGTCGCCCGGCATGCCCCACCAGGTATCGACAGCGCCGTAGAAGCGGGACATCCCGATGAGCTCTTTCGCGTGGCGCTCGGGCGCGACGACTTCGACGATACGCATGAGGCGAGGTACTCCGATCCGGGCCGCCGCTTTGCGGCGGTGTGGGCGATGCGCCCGCTCAGCCTTGCGCTTGCGCACCGCCGCGAGCATAGCGGGCTGCGATGGCGTAGACACGCTCGATGAAATGCTCCATGCCGGCGCGGCGGTTCGGGCTCAGATGCTCCGCGAGGCCGATGCCGGCGATGTAATCCCGACAGTCGGTGGCCAGTACGTCGCGCGGAGCCTTGCCCTGAAACGGCACCAGCAGCAGCGCCACCAGACCGCGCACGAGCGGTGTCTCCGCGTCGGCACGATACTCGATCAGCGCTGGCTCCTGACCGGTCAGGTCCCCGACGAGCCAAGTGCGGGTATTGCAGCCCGGCACCAGGTTGGCGTCGGTCTTCTCGCTGTCGGCAAGGGGGAGCAGTTCGCGGCTCAACTCACCGATGAACTCATAACGTTGCTCCCAGCTGTCCAGCAACTCGAAGGCGTCGATGACATCTTTGGTATCCATGGGCACTCACTCTGCGACTGGAGCCGGAAACCGCGTCCGCGTCGCGGCAGCGCGATGCGGCGGCGCCGGCAAAACCGCACTGAACAATGCCGGCAAGGCCTTGTCAACGCCGCGCTGCCGTCGCGCACGGAGCTGCGAGCGCCGCCGGTACCGCCGAGTCGGGCATGGGCTTGCGCTGAGACAAGAAATCATCGGTGATCCACCGATTCGCATTGGCAGAAACCATAATATCGACTAGTCTTTGCGTGGATAATTCGTCAGTTCGACATCCGTCGACGCCGACGTCCTCCACCGCCATCCGGCGGCCCAAGCGCGCGCCTGTCGGCGCCGTGAGCGCGAGCAGCGCACGGAATCTAGGCAGGCACTTGAATTCTCTCAAAAAGCCCTGGCCGACCAAGGCTCAAGGAGTCAATCGATGAGCGAGGCAAAATCCGTGTACGCAGCGCTGACGGAGTCGCCGTTTCTGAATCGACCGGCCACGCGTTTCCTTCGCTGGCGAAACGAGTGGTGCTTCGGTATCCATGTGCTCGACAACGATCACCGGGCCATGGCCGAGCTGCTTGATCGGATTGCCGTCGGCTTCGGCGAAGAAGCCGTCAACGCCCGGGGCTCGGAATCGCCGTCCGAACTGCAGCACTGGCTGCGCGTGCTGGGCGACCAGGCGCGCATGCACTTCGCCCGCGAGGAAGCCTTGATGCGCACGGTCGATTATCCCGACCTGTTCGAGCACCGGCGCGAGCACGCAATGCTGCTGGCGGAATACACCGCGATGGTGCGCGACATCGTCGCCCGCCAGACCGACCACCTGGAGCAGCAGGATCTGGAGGCCTTGAAGCACTGGTTCCTGGGCCACCTGTTGTACATGGACAAGCGGCTCGCAGGCTATCTGAACGAGGCCGGCATCCAGTCGGTCCATTAGGGAAGCGCTGAGCTATTCATCGCTGCCCGCGCGGGGCGGGATGTCCCGCCATGGTCAAGCGCGTGAGCGCTTGACCATGAAAAACCCGAAAGCCGTGTTTTCGGGCTCCGTCCGTTTTTTTGGCCGGGATGGCCAATCAACCGGTGTCTCCCCAGGCGCGGCACCCATTACCCGCGCCTGACTTCTCCCGCATCGGAGGCTTCGCGCGGAGCGCTTATTGCGCCGCCGAGCGGCGCTTGCGCAGCGGCTCCGACACCTCCGCCGCCGCATCGGGCGCAGTCTCCGCCACGGGCGCCCTCTGCGTTGACGGCGACGCCGCGGATTTGGCGTCGACCGCCTTCAGCGTCGGCCGATGCGCCTCGATGATTCGCCCGTAGAAGGCCAGCAGACGCCGTGATAACGCGGGCGAGGACCAAGACCGGGCGTAGCGCCGGGCCTTTTCCGAAAGGCGCTGCCGCAGCGCCTGGTCGCCGAGCAGCCGCACCGTCTTCGCGGCGAAATCGGCCTCGTCGTCCTCGGCGATCAGGCAGCCCTCGCCGTCGGCGAGCACTTCGCGGGTTCCCATCACCGCCATGGCAACCACAGGCGTACCGAGCGCCATCGACTCCAGCAGCACCAGCCCCTGCGTCTCGGTCCGGGACGCGAAAACGAAAACATCGCCCGCGGCATAACAGTCTTCCAGCGAGCCATCGCGCTGCAGATAGCCGATGAAGCGCACATTCTCCGCCAGCCCCAGACGCCGCGCGAGCCCCTGCAGCTGTTTGCGCGCCGGACCTTCACCGGCGACCGCCAGCAGGACATCCGGCACCCGCGCCTTCACGCGCACCAGCATGCGCAGCAGGAAGTCGCAGTTCTTCTCGAACGCCAAGCGACCGACGTAGACCAGCAAGGGCCGCTCGGGCGCGATGCCGTGACCGCGGCGAAAGCGCATGCCGTCGCCGCTGCTGAATTGATTCAGCTCGATACCCGTCGGCACGACTTCCGCCATGGTCGAGATACCGTAGCCCTCGAGCACCTCGAGCATCGCCCGCGAAGGCACCACGAGCGCGTCCACATCGTTGCACTGCGCGGTCGAGAAGCGACGCGCGAGCAGCCGCATCCAACTGCCCGGCACCAACGGCACGTATTTGTCGAGATACTGCTCGAAAAAGGTATGATAACTCTCGACCGCGGGCACCGAGAGCCGCCGCGCCAGCGCCAACCCGGCGTAATGGGCGATAAACGGCGTATGGATGTGCACCAAGTCGAAGCCCTCCGCGGCGAACCGCTCGCGATAACGCCGCAGCTTGCCCCAGCGCATGATGCGGTCTTCCGGATCGAAGGGCAGATAGCGCGACGGCAGCCGCAGCACCTCGAACGGCTCCGGCGCCGCGTGACCGTAATCCGGGGCAAGCAGCGTCACCTGATGGCCCAGGGCCGTGAATTCCCGCGCAAACGTCTGAATCGACGTCGACACGCCATTAACGCGCGGGAAATAGACATCGGAGATCATCAGCACACGCATGGCTTGCTTCCGAAAAGGCGCTGGCTTGAAACCTTGCCGGCGCTGGATACCGACCGCCCGCCGGGGTTGCGCTGCGGCTTGCGGCATGGACGATGACAAAGCGCTCTCCGCGCCTCGTTCAGGACGGACAGGCCGTTGCGGGAAGCGCCGGCGGTCCCTCGCGATCAAGCACACGGCTCGCAGCATCGGAAATGGTAACAGCCTACGCGGCGCGAGCACGTAATTCCCGTCAATGCCGCGTCTGCATGAAGCCTTCGAAGCCGCGCGCATCTTGATTCCCGTCAAAACGGAGTATTCACAGACATGCAAGCACCAGCACGCCCCGCCGCCTGCGGCGCCCTGCTGATCGCCGCCCTGCTGTCGGGCCCGGCATCCGCAGACGAGAAGACGCCGCAAACCCTCTGGGGCTACGGCGTGCGCGCCTGTGCCGACTACGTCGCCGCCTGTGTGCAGGACGACGCCGGAGACCCCGCCGAGCTCCAGCGCTACGAGGATTGGCTGACGGGATTCATCTCGGGCCTCAACCTGGCAACCGGCGAAGACATGCTGGGCGGCTCCGGCATCGAATCCGCCATGCGCCGCACCCGCGCCTTCTGCGAGCGAAAGCCCGAGCAGGACTTCTTCAACGCCTCGATGGACTTCGTGCGCGCACTGAACGACCTCGACTGAGCACCGGCCCCATCGGCGTCCTTGGCTTGCCGCCGGGCCATACCGACCAACGCCGCGCGGGCGCCTCGGTGCGCTCGCCGCCCATGGAATTCGCGGGTCACGGCAGCGTACGGCGGGGCGGGCGGGTCCACGACCGCCGATTGCCGGCAAGCGTCCGTGGCGGCCGGGGTCGCCACCCCGGCGCGGGGACAATGCGTCAGTCGAGCGGCTCTTCCGGCTCGTCGTCGCCCGGCTCCAACAGGCTCTGAAAACGCTCGACGGCCTCGGCCGCGATGTCGTTCTTGCCGAAGCGGGCGATGTGAAACAGTGCTTCGCCCTCGGTCACCAGCGGCAGATTGACGCGCCCGATCACGATGCCGCCCGCCGGGGAAGGAACCGGCTCTTCGTCCTGGCCGAACGGATCGGCGATGCTCGCGAGCCGCTCGCCCTTTTGCACGCGCGAGCCGAGCGGCTTCAGAAAGCGCAGCATGCCCGATTGGTGCGCCCGCGCCCAGACGGTGGAGCGGGCGACCACAGGCTCGGCATGCAGGCGCGCTCGGCGCGCGCCGTCGCGAACCATGCCCAGATGACGCATGACACCGAGCACACCGCGCACACCGGCGCGGATCGACAGTTCGTCGAAGCGCAGCGCCTCACCCGCCTCGTAGACCAGGACCGGAACGCCGATGGCCGAGGCGGCGCCGCGCAAAGAGCCGTCGCGCACCTCGGCATTGAGCACGACCGGGGCGCCGAAGGCCCGGGCCAACTCGGTGACGCCGGGCTCGTCGAGCTGCGCGCGGATTTGCGGCAGGTTCTCCCGGTGCGCGGCACCGGTGTGCAGGTCGATACCGATATCGCTGTCCGCCACCACCTCGGCCATCAGCGTGGCCGCCAAGCGCGCCGCCAGCGAACCGCTGCCGGAGCCGGGAAAGCTGCGGTTCAGATCGCGGCGGTCCGGCAGGTAACGCGAGTGGCGCACGAAGCCGTAGACATTGACCACCGGCACCGCCAGCAATGTGCCGCGCAGGTTTCTCAGCGCCGCGCTGGTCAACAGCCGGCGAATAATGCCGATTCCGTTGATCTCGTCGCCGTGCACCGCGGCGGTCAGAAACAGACGCGGCCCCGGGCGGCGGCCGTGCAGCACATGCACGGGCAGATAGACTTGGGTTTGGGTAAACAGGCTGGGCAGCGGTACGTCCACCCGCACGCGCTGTCCGGGCTGGATGACGCGCCCGCCGATCTCCACCGGCCGGGCGAGGGCGTCAGCCTTTGCCACGGGTGCGCGTCTTTCCGGCGACCGCGTTCTTCTCGATAAAGTCGATCACCATGCCGGCGATGTCCTTGCCGGTGGCGGCCTCGATACCCTCAAGGCCCGGCGAGGAGTTGACCTCCATGACCACCGGGCCGTGGTTCGAGCGCAGGATATCGACGCCGGCGACATTGAGCCCCATGATCCGGGCCGCGCGGACCGCGGTGGAGCGCTCTTCCGGCGTGATGCGGATCAGGTTGGCGGTGCCGCCGCGATGCAGATTCGAGCGGAACTCACCCTCTTTCGCCTGGCGCTTCATGGCCGCGACCACCTTCTCGCCGACAACGAAACAGCGGATATCCGAGCCCTTCGCTTCTTGAATGTACTCTTGAATCAGAATATTGACCTGCAGCCCCATGAAGGCCTCGACCACGCTCTCGGCGGCCTGGCGCGTCTCGGCCAACACCACGCCGATCCCCTGGGTGCCCTCGAGCAGCTTGATCACCAGCGGCGCGCCGCCGACCATTTCGATCAGATCCTCGATATCGTCCGGGGCATGCGCAAAACCGGTGATGGGCAGGCCGATGCCCTTGCGTGACAGCAGCTGCAGCGAGCGCAATTTATCGCGCGAGCGGGTAATGGCCACCGACTCGTTGAGCGGATAGACACCCATCATCTCGAACTGGCGCAGCACCGCGGTACCGTAGAAGGTGACGGAGGCGCCGATGCGCGGGATCACGGCGTCGAAACCGATCAGATCGTCGCCCTTATAGTGGATCGACGGCGCGTGGGAAGTGATGTTCATGTAGCAGCGCAGGACGTCGATGACGCGCGCCTCGTGACCGCGCAGGCGCGCCGCCTCCACCAGGCGGCGGGTGGAATAGAGTCCGGGGTTTCTGGACAGGATGGCAATCTTCATCGTGCTGAACCGGTGTAGCTGGGTCGTGACATGCGGGAGGGCCCGGCACGCGGGCGACACGGGGTCAACGCCCGTGCCGCCCGCGGCTCATCCCGTTGCCGAGGAGTGCGACGGCCGTTCGGAGCGCAGCGTCTCCAACAGCAGCAGGACGACGCCGACGCTGATGGCACTGTCGGCAATATTGAACGACGGCCAGGGATTGAACACTGCCAGCGGGATAAACGGCAGATAGACCTGAATGAAGTCGATCACATGCCCGAGCAGGATACGGTCGATCAGGTTACCGACGGCGCCGCCGATGATCAACGACAGTGCCGCGGCCAGCAGCCGCTCGTCCTGCCTGAGCCTCAGCAGCCAGACGACGAGCACCAGCGTGACCAAAACCGCGAAACCGGCGAAAGCCCAGCGCTGCCAGCCGCCGGCATCGGACAGGAAGCTGAACGCGGCGCCCGGGTTGAACATCAGGGTCAGATTGAAGTGGGGCAAAACCTCGATCACCTCGTAGGGCGAGAGGCTGGCCATGACAAGCCACTTGGTGGCCTGATCCAACGCGAGCACCGCGAAGGACAGCCACAGCCAGCGGCGCATATGGCCCGAATACAGTTCCGACATCCTGCTCACGTCAGGCAAAGCGGCGCGTCTCGCCGGCGCCGGCGATGTTCTCGACACAGCGCCCGCACAGCTCGGGATGCTCCGAGTGAGCGCCGACGTCCGCCCGGTGGTGCCAACAGCGCACGCATTTCGGGTGGGCGCTCGGCGTGACGCGCACGGCGAGGCCGTCGAGCTCGGTGTCGAGCGCATCGGCTGGCTTCTCGCCGAGGGCATGGACCCGCGCATCGGACGTGATCAGCACGAAGCGCAGCTCTTCGCCGAGCCGCGACAGGTTCTCGGCCAGCTCGGGCGCGCAGTACAGATCGATGTCCGCATCCAGACCGGCGCCGATGCGCTCGGCCTTGCGCGCCGCCTCCAGCTGCTTGCCGACGGCGGTGCGCACGGCGAGCATCCGGGCCCAGAAGTCGCGATCGAACGGGTCGCCCGCGTCCAGCGCGAACAGCCCGTCGTACCAGAGCGCGGTGAACACGGACGCGTCGCGCTCGCCCGGGATGTGCTGCCAGATCTCGTCCGCGGTAAAGCTCAGGATCGGCGCAAGCCAGCGGCTCATGGCCTCGACGATGTGATACATCGCCGTCTGGCAGGAGCGCCGGGCCAGACTATCCGCGGGCGTGGTGTATTGGCGATCCTTGATGACGTCGAGATAAAAGCCGCCCATGTCCACGACGCAGAAGTTGTGGATGCGGTGATAGATGCGATGGAACTCGTAGTCCCGGTAGGCGGCGGCGATGTCCTGCTGCAGCTGCAGCGCCCGGTCGACGGCCCAGCGGTCGAGCTCGATCATGTCGCCGGAGGCGACGGCGTGCGCGCCCGGCTCGAAGCCGTTCAGGTTCGCGAGCAGGAAACGCGCGGTATTGCGGATACGCCGGTAGGCATCGGCGGTGCGCGTCAGGATCTCCTCGGAGACGGCCATCTCGCCGCGGTAGTCGGTCGCCGCGACCCAGAGCCGGATAATGTCGGCGCCCAGCGTCTTCATGACGTCTTGGGGGCTCACCACATTGCCCAGGGACTTCGACATCTTGCGGCCCTGCTGGTCGACGGTGAAGCCGTGGGTCAGGACTTGCTTGTAGGGCGCGCGGTCGTTCATCGCCACCGACGTCAGCAGGCTCGACTGGAACCAGCCGCGGTGCTGGTCGGAGCCCTCCAGGTACAGGTCCGCCGGCGACGACAGGCCGTCGCGGTGCTCCAGCACGCAGGCGTGGGTGACGCCGGAGTCGAACCAGACGTCCAGGGTATCGTGCACCTTGTCGTAGTCGGCGCCGTCGGCCTCGCCGAGCAGGTCCGCCGGATGCAGCTCGAACCAGGCGTCGACGCCTTTTTGCTCGATCCGCCGCGCCACCTGCTCGATCAGCTCCGGCGTACGGGGATGCAGATCGCCGGTCTGTTTGTGCACGAACAGCGTGATCGGCACGCCCCAGGTGCGCTGGCGCGAGATGCACCAGTCCGGTCGGTTGCGGACCATGCCGTCGATGCGCGACTCGCCCCAGTCCGGCATCCAATGGACTCGGCCGATCTCGCGCAGCGCCGCCTCGCGCAGGCCGTGTCGGTCCATACCGATAAACCACTGCGGCGTCGCGCGGAAGATGATCGGCGTCTTGTGCCGCCAGCAATGGGGATAGCTGTGGCGAAAGCGCGAGCCGAGCAGCAGCGCGCCGCGGGCCTTCAGCGTCTCCACAACCTGCTCGTTGGCGTCGAAGACGTTCTCGCCGGCAAATAGCGGCGTGCCCGCAAGAAAACGCCCGTCGCCGCCGACCGGATTGTCGACCTCGAGCTTGTAGCGGCTGCCGACGACATAGTCTTCCAAGCCGTGGCCGGGGGCGGTATGCACGGCACCGGTGCCGGCCTCCAGCGTGACGTGCTCGCCGAGAATGACCGGCACCTCGCGGTCGTAGAACGGGTGCTGCAGCTTCAGCCCTTCGAAGGCGTCGCCGCGGCCGTAGGCGATGACGCGATAATCATCGATATCCCAGCGCGACATGGTGTCCTTGAGCAGGCCGTCGGCCACCAGCAGCCGTTCGCGCCCGTGGGCCCCGTTGGCCTGCACCACCGCGTATTCCAGCTCCGGATTCAGCGCGACAGCCCGGTTCGCGGGCAGGGTCCAGGGTGTCGTTGTCCAGATGACGACCGACACCGGACCGTCCCCGTGACCATCGGGGACGGAGTGACAGCGGGCGAACAGGGCTTCCTCGTCGAGCACGGCGAAGCGCACGTCGATGGCCATGGATTCCTTGTCGGCGTACTCGACCTCGGCCTCGGCAAGCGCGGAACCGCAGTCGATGCACCAGTGCACGGGCTTTGAGCCCTTTTGCACGTGGCCTCGGTCGATGATACGCCCCAGGGCGCGCACGATATTCGCCTCGAACGCGAAGTCCATGGTCAGGTACGGGCGCTCCCAGTCGCCGAGCACGCCCAGGCGCTTGAAGTCGCGGCGCTGGCCGTCGACCTGGCGCCCGGCATATTCCCGGCACGCATGGCGGAACTGGGTCGCCGTAATCTTCTGCCCCGGCTTGCCCTTCTTCTTTTCCACCTGCAGCTCGATCGGCAGCCCATGGCAGTCCCAGCCCGGCACGTAGGGCGCGTCGAAGCCATCCAGCGTGCGCGACTTGACGATGATGTCCTTGAGCACCTTGTTGACCGCGTGGCCGATGTGGATGTCGCCATTGGCGTAGGGCGGGCCGTCGTGCAGAACGAAGGTCCGGGCACCGGCGCGGGCGGCGCGGATCCGTGTATAGAGCTCCGCCGCCTCCCAGCGCTTGAGCATCTCCGGCTCACGCTGGGCCAGGTTCGCCTTCATCGGAAAGCCGGTCTTCGGCAGGTTGAGGGTGTGCTTGTAATCGGTCACTGCTTGGATTCCAGGGGAAGCGGCGTCGGCGCCCGGGACGGACCGCCGGCGGATGCGTCGGCGGACGTCCGCGGCCGGCCCTCGACGAAGCGATGGAGCGCGACCGGCACGCGGTGGACCGCGACGGAAAATCAGCAGATTACCAAAGTCGGCGGCACCGTGGTGGAGCGATCGCGGGGGTCGCCGCGAGCGGCGACCGCGACGCCTCGGCAACGCATGCGGCACTCGCCGATCGAAGGCCCCGGAAACCGGGCCGGGACGACGGCATCGGAAAGATCGTCGTCACAGAATAGAGAAATTAAATAGATAAATGTCGATTGATTGTATTTTCTTGGCGTTATGCCTGAGTTAAATTAGCGGAAATGCTGCGGCGCACAAAAAGGCCGGACCGCTGCTTCCAGGAACGATCGTGCAAACCCGCCCGATCCGAGCGGTTTTGCCGAAGTGCGCCCTACACCATTGGGAACGTTGTCCCAAGGAGCACGGCCCATGACAGCTTCTACGCACTACGACTGCATCATCGTCGGCGGCGGCGTGACCGGCACCGCGCTGCTCTACGAGCTTGCACGCTTCACCGATTTGAAGCGCCTGCTGCTGGTGGAGAAGTATGATCGCCCCGCGCAGGTCAATTCTCACGCACACAACAACAGCCAAACGATCCACTGCGGCGATATCGAGACCAATTACACGCTCGAGAAGGCGCTGAAGGTGAAGCGCACGGCGTCGATGATCATCAATTACGCCGTCAAGCTGCCGCCGCGCGACCGCGACCGCATCATCCATCGCATGCCGAAAATGGTGCTGGGCGTCGGCGCCGAAGAATGCAGCGCCATCCGCACCCGTTACGAGACATTCAAAGACGCCTATCCGCGCATGCAACTGCTCGAGCGCGAAGACATCGCCGACCTGGAGCCCAATGTGGCGCTGGTCGACGGCGCCTGGCGCAAGGATCGGATTGTCGCGACCGGAACCCCGGATGACTACTGCGGCGTGGATTTCCAGGCTCTGTCCGAGTCTTTCTCCGCCCAGTGCGTGCGCATGGACCGCACCGGCGAGAAGCACGTGAGCCAGCTCTACGGCACGGAGGTGACCGACATCCGCAAGGATGGCAGCCGCTATATGGTCGCGACCAGCCGCGGCCCGATGTTGGCGCGCTCGGTCGTCGTCTGCGCCGGCGGCCATTCGCTGTTGATGGCCCAGCGCATGGGCTTCGGCATGGAGTACTCCTGCCTGCCGGTGGCCGGCTCGTTCTACTTCGCGCCGGAGGCCCTGAACGGCAAAGTCTATACGGTGCAGAACCCGAATCTGCCCTTCGCGGCGGTTCACGGCGACCACGACATCAAGGAGCGAGGAAAGACCCGCTTCGGGCCCACGGCCCTGATGCTGCCGATGCTCGAGCGCTACAACCGGGCCACCGTGCGGGACTTCTTTCGAGTGCTGCGCATGGACCACAACGTCGCGGCAACGCTGTGGAATCTGATGAAGGTGGCCGATATCCGCAACTATATCCTGCGCAACTTCCTATACGAGGTGCCGGGACTGAACCGGCGTCTGTTCGTCAAGGAAATCCGCAAGATCGTCCCGGACATCAACGCCGGCGACATCGAATATGCCGAGGGCTTCGGGGGAATCCGCCCGCAGCTCATCGACCGCCGTACCCGTGAGCTCAAGATGGGCGAGGTCAAGATCATCGACGGCCACGGCATCGTCTTCAACATGACGCCGTCCCCGGGCGGCACCAGTTGCCTCGGCAATGCGGAGCAGGACATGCGTCTGGTCGCCGAGCATTTGGGCGCCCGTGTCGATTGGGAAGCCTTCGAGCGCGAGCTCCTGACCGGGCACGAGGACACCCGCCATGTTCAGGCGGAGCCGGTGCTGGCCCAGGCCGGCTGAGCCCGGGGCCGGCTGAGCCCCTGGCCAGACTTGAGCACCTGGCCAGACTTGAGCACCTGGCCAGTTGAGCCGGGGCCGAGAGGGCCCCGGCGTCGACTACAGCGGAGTAACGGTCACCGCGACGAAGCCGACGGCGGTGTCCGTGCCGTCGCCGACCTCGACTTCCACCTCGTAGACGTTGTCGCCGTCGGCGTCTGCCGGGGTCGCGTGCACCGGCGCGGCGGCGAAGCGCAGCGCCCCGCTTGCGGCGTCGATGGTCAGCAGCGCATCGTCCGCACCGTTGCCGGTCAATCGAAACGCCAGCGGATCGCCGTCGGCGTCGTCGGCCAGCACCGTGCCCGCATCGATAGTGCCCTCCGGTACCGTCAGCGCGCTCGTCTGCAGCTGCGGCGGCGTATTGATGAACACCTCCGTGACGGTCACGGCGACGAAGCCGACGGCGGTGTCCGTGCCGTCGCCGACCTCGACTTCCACCTCGTAGACGTTGTCGCCGTCGGCGTCTGCCGGGGTCGCGTGCACCGGTGCGGCGGCGAAGCGCAGCGCCCCGCTTGCGGCGTCGATGGTCAGCAGCGCATCGTCCGCACCGTTGCCGGTCAATCGAAACGCCAGCGGATCGCCATCGGCGTCGTCGGCCAGCACCGTGCCCGCATCGATAGTGCCCTCCGGTACCGTCAGCGCACTCGTCTGCAGCTGCGGCGGCGAGTTGACCGCATAGCCGCGGCGATACAAGACAGGCCGATCCATCGTCTCGGTCAGCCGGGGGGCGGCGCCGCTCGGCGCGTCGTAGACCATGTGCCAGCTGTCCGGAGAGCGGCGAGTGTAAACACCGTTGGCCCAGCCGCCGGACAGATTTTTCTCGGCACGCTCCCATAAATTGACCAGGCGGAAATTGGCCGTGCGCTCGACGCGGAACAGCGTCGGTGTAAACGGCTCGAAGCCCAGCGGATAGGACGCGTCGGCCTCGAACGCGGAGACCAAGCCGCCGAAGCCCAGCACTTCGATCTCGTCCGAATCCCGAATCCACAGTGCGGGATAGTTACCCTCGCTCTTGAGGCCGAAAATCCGCACATCGCGCGCGTTGCGGATCTCCATATTGGCCTCGCTCAGGACCCGCTCCGGGTTCAGCTGATAGAAGCGCAGCGGTCCGTCGATGCCGTCGACGAGGATGTGGCGGTAGCCGGGCGCCTGGAAGAAGTAGTCGATATGCTCGAAGTTGTACCAGCGCCCGCCGCCGTTGTCGGAGATCACCACCATCGGGTGATCCGCATCCAGCGCGAATGCATTCGAGCGCACCGATTGCCGGTGAATCCAGATGCCGCGATAGATCGAGTCAGCCCCGGAGCGCCAGTGGACCGCATGCGCACCAGGCACATCGTAGGGGACGTGCAGATGCACGAACGCCAATGTGCTGGTGGCGGCCGGGTCATCCGCGGTCCTGACCACCGGTTGCGGGCTCGCCGGGTCGGCGAACTCACCGCCGTCGACGGGCAGCAGTACCGACAGATGGGCCGCAACGCCGACCAGCGCCCCGTTGGCCGGGATGTCGATGGGACGGGAGATCCGGTAGTAGCCCTTCGGTAGGAAGACGATGCCGTTTTCGTCGAGCGCGCGCTGAATCGCCGCGGTGTCGTCGGATACCCCGTCCCCTGCGGCGGAATAGGGCGGCGCTTTGACATTGACGGCCGCCGTCGACTCCGCGCTCGGAAACGCTTGCGCCGTGCTCCATAGATGCCGCGACTGCAGATCGGACGGCGGCTCCGACCCAGTGCTGCCGGGCAGCAGCAGCGGCGCCTCCTCGCGGTTGCCGTCCAGGTAGACGGGCGCGGCATAATTCACCCGTGTACCGTCGCTCAGCGTCCACGCGCCGAGCGGAGGGCCGTACGCATACTCCTCGATCCGGCTCCAATCGTCGGCATTGCCCGGCAGCGTCACGCCGTCGGCGAAACGAGCGGCCGTTTGCGCCCGACGGACGTAGACGTTACGCAGATACAGCGCATGCGAGGTTTCGACGGCGATGTTCGCCGGATCGGGGGCATCGAATACGATCTCGCTGTCGACCAGTGTCAGCGCACCATTCGTAGGCCGACCGCTGCCGCTTCCTTTTACCGCCGGACCTCGGTTACCCGTCGGCACGCGAACGCTCAGGCCGACCGCCGTCAGCGATTCGCTGCGCTCGTGCACGATTGCATGTCGGCGCTGGTCCAGCAGCGTGACCGCGGTCAGCGTGGGTATGGTGCGGTCGTTGCTGTCGATTCCGATCGCGCCGCCGATGACAGTCACGTCGACGATACTGCCGCCGCCGCCGGGCGGGCCGTCGATGCCGATCAGGCCGTCACCGACGTCGAGGGTGGATTCCTGCAATGTCGTGCCTTGAGCGCCGCTCATCTTCAGGGCAATCGCGCCGCTATTTCCGGCGCCGACTTCAATGTCCAGGTTGATGATCGCCTGGTTCATATTGAGCGCCGACTTATCCTCGGTGGGATCGGCGACATCGCGGGTCCACAAGCGAACGGCATACTTCGGCGCGCTCGGATCGCCGAACCCGGGGGCATCCGGCGCCAGCAGGATCTTGGCACGTTCCGGGCCGGCGCGTGAGCCGACCAGCACGCATGGACCGAAACGATGGCTGACCACGCGCCCGGCGACGCGCTGATAGAGCCCTTGCGCGCACTCCAGGGTATCGGAGATGCGATAGGTACCGACCGGGAAGTAGGCAACCATCTGCAGATCGCGGGCGTAGGCGAGCGCCGCATTCAGCGCCTCGGTGGCATCGCGCACGCCACTGCGATCGGCGTTGAAGGGCGGGCGGCTGACATCGACCATGCCGCAGCGCATGAACGGCTGCTCCAGACCGAGATCCGGCACCTCGAGCGCGATGCCGTCGCCCACCGGCGACACGATCGGGGCGCGCGTGTAGTCACTGACCGGCGCGCGATAACCCGCCGACACCAGGCTCGCGCCGATGTCCGCGCAGGCCGCGAGCGCGTCCGGCACCCGTTCGCTCAGCACCAGCGGAGCCTGCCGTGTTTCGCCGTCGAGTCCGAGCGCCACGCGCATGTCCGCGGGGCTATCCAGTTCCAGCCTCACGGCCGCGTTCCAGTCGAAGACGAGGTCGAAGCCGTCCTCGTCTGCGGCGGCCGCGTCGATGGCGAATTCGAGCATGCTCGGCGTCGCCTGCGACCACTGATCCGCAGTCTCGAGACCCACCGCGGCAACCTCGAGCGGCGCATCGCCGACGATGCGTCCCGCATAGACTTGCGGCTGCGCGCCGCCGGCGAAGCGCAGGCGCCAAGCGGCGTCGTCGCAACTCCTCCAAAGGTACACGCCCGCGTTCACCAACGGATCGTAACCGTCCGGGATGCATACGATCGGCGGCGTGTCGTCGGGGGGATTGTCGTCGGAGGCCGGGGGGACGATGCTGTAGGGCAGAGGAGCCGCCGCTTTCTCGGGCCCCGCAAACAATGCAGCCGAAGTCGGACGTTCGACGCTCAGCTCCGCGGATGCGGTCGGATCGAGCGCGAAGTCGAAGCCGTCCTGCCCCCAATTGCGAACCTTGAGCACGAAGTCGATCCGCGCCGGATCGTCGACGATGAAGTCGTCCGCCGCCTCGAGACTGAAGCCGGTCCGCTCGCCGAACGGCTCGCTCGCGACCAGACTGCCGGCGTAGGTCAAATCGCCGCCGCCGGCCGTGGCCCGCAGCCGCCACAAACCGCTGTCGCAGTCCCGCCAAAGAAACAGCCCGGCTTCGCGTCCCGCCGCATAGGCCGGCTCTCCGCAGACCGGGGGCTCCGGCGGATCTGGCGGCGTGGGCGGTTCGCCCGCAAGGACGTAGGGCGAGCCCACGGGCGCCTTGTCGGGCCCCGAGTAGACGGGCACAGCGTCCGGCGCCGTCATGACGAGCTCGGCATAGGCGCTGGCCGGGACGCCGAATAGGACGCCGTCCTGCCCGGCGCCGCGGGCGTTGAATTGGAAGCTCAGCTGCGTCGGGTCACTCAGATCGAGCGTGTCGTTTCTCTCGAGCCGGTCACCCGCGACGTCGAACAGAGGCTCCGTCGACGAGATAGAACCCGAGTATGCGACCGTGCTGCCGCTGGGGCCGCCGGTGATATTCAACTGCCAAGCCCCGCTCGCGCAGTCGCGCCACAGGTACACCGCGGCCTCGGCCCGGGCGTCGTAGTCGGGTTGGCCGCAGTCGGCAGGATCCACAGGTGGGGGCGTCGTCGTTACGAGGTCGAGCCCGGTTCCGACGGGCTCTTTGTCGGGTCCGACGTAGACAACGGCGCCGGCCGGTCCCGCGAGGTCGAAGCGCGCATCGGCGGACTCGGACACGCCGAAGAGCACGCCGTCTTGGCCCGCTCCGCGCACACTGAGGGCGAAGCTCAAAGCCCCGGGGCTGTCCTGCTCGAGGCTGTCGTTACGCTCGAGCCTGACGCCGGAGACATCCGTCAGCGGATCGCCGGATGTGACGCCGCCGGTATAGCGAATGGTACTTCCGCTCGGTCCTCCGGTGACGCTCAGTTCCCAGAGATCGCTCGCGCAATTGCGCCATAAATAGGCCGCGGCCTCCGCCGTCGCGTCGTAGTCGGGCGCACCGCAGACAACCGCCGCCCCCGCCTGTCCCGCACCGAATTGGGAAGCGCTCAAAAGCACCAGCCACAACAGAGCTCCTCGATAGCTGCGCTCCCGAGCGCCGCATACGCGGGCATCCATGCGGCTCGGGCCAAGCCGCCGCGATCCATCGTTCCTGTTCATTACTCGATCCCCGGCTGTTGTCCTTTAGCCACAGGCAAGCCGCCCGTTGGGTGGACTTCTGCGGCATCACCATGATCACTGAGCAAGGCGGAGTTGGATGCTTCCCGCCGCGAAGGCGAGCACCATCCGGTCACTGCGGTCTCGCGGCCGTCGCACCGAGCGGACACGAAGATTGTACGAAGGACGAATATCCGCTATCCGATGACATTTCGCAATATCTCGCGTGTACAATCGGGGATCCCCCTACACGGCCGAGGCTCCACCGTCGAGGCTGTCGGCGGCGAGAACAGGCAGAATAGGTGTGCGGCGGTTCGAGCCCGAGCGCGATGTCTTCGGCGCCGCCTGCTAGCGAGTCGGTCCGGGCAGTCGCACCCTCGTGCTCGCGGATTCCGGCACCGCACGGCCGGGGACAGGATGTCCATCGCCGCGCTTCTTCCAAGCACCCCGCGGCCGGCAGCGGCACGCCTTTGCGGCGCCTGTCCGGGGCGAGCTCGGCACGGACGCGCAAGCCCCGCCGGCATGATGCCGGGGACGCCGCCGGCAGCGGTTCGCCTGCACCGCGGCGGCTGATTTCAACCACGGCGGCCTACGCCCGCTCAAACGCCGAACGGATAGGTATCCGGCAGTCCCGGCTGCAGCACCGTCGGCAGCGGCTGCACGGCGGTGGTCTCGTCGATCCAGACGTACTCGTCGAACTGCCGCGGCAGCGTCGCGTGAAAGTAGTGGCTGTGCCGCTCGCTCTGCGGCCTGTAAATCACGCCGATCGCGCGCTCTAGTCGCGGCGCCGACAGCACCTCGCGCACGCCCTCGTCCTCGCCGGGACGGGGCGCGGCCGCGTCCCCGCGCAACGGCAGCACGAAGGCGCCGATACCGGTGTCGTGGCAGAGCCTCTCGTAACTACCCTCCAAGGCCGGGCGAACCTGTTTCACCCGCATCGGACTGCCCCAGTCGTCGGACGCCGCGACGGTGCCGTGATCCGTGCCGAATCCGATCAGCACCGCGGCATCGCCGAACTCGCGGCGGCAGAGCTCTCCGATGTTGGTTTCACCATGGGCGCTCATCTCGGTGGCGGCGGCATTTCCGATATGGGAGTTATGCTCCCAGACAACGGCCTTGCTGCCGCTGCCGCGGAACTCCAACACCGCCTTGAGCGTCTCGAACATGTGCGTGTCGCGCAGATTCCAGGACTCCGCGTGGCCGTAGTACATCGCGCGGTAGTAGCGCTCCGCATGGGCGACGACACGTGCATTCTGCACCGCGTCCAGGAAGCGCAAACCGTCTCGGGCCTGGTAATCGAGCCGGTTTTCGAGCAGTTCGCTCAGCATCGCGAGCACGTCGCGCTCGCAACTCTGCCAATGCCCGGCTAGCACCGCCGCGCCATACTCGGCCGGCTCTTGCCCCCAAGGGCTGAGGCAGCCGTAGCGCCGGCGCGCATCTTCGGCGGTTTCGGGATCGACGCGGTCGAGGTAGTCCAGCACGGCGCCCATCGAGGTGAACATGCTGTAGAGATCCAGCCCGTGAAAGCCGACGCGCTGCTCGGCAGGGCGCTCGTCATTGTGGGTGCGCAGCCATTCAACGAAATCATCGACGTCGCGGTTGCGCCACATCCAGGTCGGGAAGCGTGCGAAGGACCGCCATGACGGCTTAGGTACCTGCAGAGCGCGGACATAGGTGTCGATACGTTGGGCATCGGGCCAGTCGGCCTCCACCGCCACTAGGTCGAACCCTTTGCGCTCGATCAGCGCCCGCGTGATCCGCGCCCGCATCCGATAGAATTCCGAAGTGCCGTGGGTCGCCTCTCCGAGGAGGACAACGCGTGCGTCGCCGATGCGCCTCAGCAGCGGCTCGATATCCGCGGTCTCCGGCGCTTCGAATGGCTCTGCGGCGGCGGCGATGACGGTCTCGACGGGTCGGGTCATTTCGAAGTCTCCCGGTTGCAGCGGTGTCTGCGGGAAATCGAGGCGCCGCCCGCGCCGGGCCGGCACTCGATGCTTGCCGGGGACCAAGCAAAATCACTGCCACCCCAGCGGCCGAGCGCCCCGCCCGGGGGCCCGAGCGACTCACCCCTGCTGCAGTAAGATCTTCAAATCGATCACCGCCGCGTTGACGCGGGAAATGTAGGAAGCGACCACCAGCGAGTGATTGGCCACCAGGCCGTAGCCTTGCCCGTTCAGGACGATCGGGCTGCGCATGGGCTTGTTGGCGCCCTCCAGGTCGCGCACCATCTGCTGCACCGCCACCTCTGCATTTTTGCTCGCAAGCACCGGCGCGAAGTCGATGGCGACGGCACGCATGAAATGCAAGGAGGCCCAGCTGTAGCCGCGGGCGCAGTAAAAGACATTGTCGATCTTGCCGGGCTCGGTGCGGTGTGCCGGCCCCATGTCGCGCGCACTGTCGGGCACCGCCGGAGACAGCGCATCCGCCTCGCCGTCGGCGCCGGCAGCGGGCAACCGACCAAGCACGGCGCCGCTCAGGTCGGCATCGCCGATGCTGCCGCTGAGTCTGACGGCGAAG
>JAIPFF010000017.1 GCA_021736785.1 Thiohalocapsa sp.
CGCGCGATCACGCTCTCCTGCGCCGGCTCGTCCAAGCGGCCGGAGTCGATGTGCCCGTCGTCGACGGCGCTTTGCCAAGCGCGCTCTGCGTCGTCCGCCGGCGCGGGGCGGCCGTAGGCTGCCGCCCGCGCCGCGATGGCATCGGCGAACGCCCCCTGCAGGCGCGCGGCATCGATCCAGTCGACCGGGACACGCAGGGTGCGGTATAGGTTGCTCAGGTCGATACCGTTGGCGCGGAAGTCGTCCGTGATCTCGGGCAGGTCGCGGCCGGCCAGCGGCCGGCCGATCAGCCAAGGCTCCAGAAACGCGAGTCCGAAGCCTTCGCCGACACTGGTGGTCACCAGCGCATGGGCGGATGCCAGCAAGGCCGGAAAGCTGTCGACTCGGCTGCCCAGCGCGAACTCCACCGGCAGGCGGAGCGAGTGCGCGAGCCCCGTCCAGCGCCGATAGCGCGCCTGCTCATGCGGGTTCTGCGGCGCCTGCGTCGTTGCAAACCGGTTCCCTTCGTCGGCCAGCGCGGCCCACAGCAGCAGTTCGCCGAGATTCTTGCGGCGGATTGCCCGCGTTGGATACAGCCACAGGCGCTGGCTGTCGACGCCCTGTTGCGGTGCGGCCGACCGCGCTGCTGCGCCGTCAACGGGCGCGTCGGCCGTCACGGCGTTCGGCAGCAGGTGCAGCCGCGCGGCCTCGATGCCGGCGGCGGCGAGAAAGCGCAGGTCGCGGGCGTTCAGCACCGCGTAGTGGATCTGAGGCGCTTGCGGGTAGAGGAGGGCGGCCAGGCGCCGGCCGTCGCCGTCGGCAAGGCGGTCTCGCAAGCGCGCGTAAAGATGCGGGCGGCCGTCTTCGGCGAAGTCGTGGGGCTGCAGCAAGAGGCGCTGACCGGCGGCGGCGAGCGCCCGGACCGCGCCCGGCAGCGCGAGATTTTTCCCGAGGCAGTGATTGTGGATGTGCCAGAGATCCGGCGGCCCGCCGAGACGCGCACGGGCACGGGACAGCATTTCTTCTGCCAGCGCCGCGGGCGCTTGCGGCGCGCGGCGCTCCTCGTAGGCCAGGCCCGGCACGATCTCGACCGCCGCGCCCGCGCCGAGCGGCTGCTGCGGCGGCTCGCCGGTCAGCACCGACACCCTGTGGCCAGCCGCCGACAGCGTCTCGCAGGCGTGCTGAATGACGCGCGTGACGCCGCCGGTCTGCAGGTGGTAGTGAACGATGACGATGCGCAACGGCGCTGCATCCGTGCTGTCGAGGGAGGCGGGCATGGGTCTCGGGGCTCGGCGCCGGTGCGCGTTCGGGTGCCGGATAGTCGACCGGCGCTCGCTGTTCGTTGAGCGAATGGTACCACCCGCGCGCAGGTCGAGCCCTGCATGACGATTGCGCTGGCGATGGCGATCTGCTGATCGCATACCGTGCCCCCCGTGCACGCGGGTCGAGCCGGGGGACTCGCGATGGTATGTTTCATGCCTGCCCGATTGTCGCGGCGGTGCGCGATCGGCCCGCCGTTTGTCGCAGGCGCGCACGCTCGGGCATTCGCCGACCGGGCACGTCGGGAAACGACGAAGTTTTACATCCGCGACGAGCGCGGGCCGCCGCATGGCGATCCGCAAGCGCCGGCGCCGGCAAGTCTCTTCGATGAAGCCTCTCGACGATGAAACAGCCTGAAAATATCGGATTCGTCTCCACCCGCTTCGCCGGCACCGACGGCGTGTCGCTGGAGGCGGCGAAATGGGCCGAGGTCCTGTGGGAGAGCGGCCACGTCAGCCACTGGTATGCCGGAGTCCTCGACCGCGATCCCGGCGTCAGCCTGTGCATCCCCGAGGCCTTTTTCGACCACGCCGAGAACCAGTGGATCAACTCCCAGCTCTGGGGCCGCACCCGCCGCTGCGCCGAGGCCAGCCGCCGCATCCGCGAGCTGACGGAATACCTGAAGACAACCCTGTACGAATTCCGCGCGCGATTCGAGCTCGACATCCTGATCATCGAGAACGCGCTGACGATCCCGATGCACATTCCGCTCGGGGTCGCCATCACCGAGTTCCTGCTCGAGACAGGCATGCCCGCGATCGCTCACCACCACGACTTTCAGTGGGAGCGGCAGCGGTTTCAGATCTCCGCCGTCGATGACTATCTGGAAATGGCCTTTCCGCCGCGCGTGCCGCACCTGCAGCACGTGGTCATCAATCAGGCCGCGCGCGAGGAGATCGCCTGGCGCAAGGGACTGCCCAGCATTCTGGTGCCGAACGTCTTCAACTTCGAAAGCCCGCCGGGCGAAGTGGACGCGTACGCGGCCGATGTGCGCCACGCGCTGGGTCTGCTCGACGACGATCTGTTGATCCTGCAGCCGACGCGGATCGTCCCGCGTAAGGGCATCGAGAACACCATCCACTTGATCCGCCGGCTGCGGCTGCCGCGCTGCCATCTCGTGATCTCCCACGACGGCGGCGACGAGGGCTTCGAGTACTCGCGCCAGATCCAGCACCTGGCGCACGAAGAGGGCGTGGCGCTGAAGTTATTCGGTGATCGCATGGCCGACCGGCGCCAGTTCAATCAGGACGGACAGAAGATCTATGTGCTGAGCGACCTTTATCCCCATGCGGACTTGGTCACCTTCCCGAGCATCTACGAGGGCTTCGGCAACGCGCTGCTCGAGGCCATCTACTTCCGCCGGCCACTGGTCACCGGGCGCTACTCGGTCTATCAGCGCGATATCGAGCCCAAGGGCTTTCGGCTACCCGCCATCGACGGTGTCGTGGACAAGCGCGTGGTCGAGGAGACGCGCCACATCATGGAAAATCCGGCCTACCGCGAGGAACTGGTGGAGCACAATTACCGCATCGCCGAGCGCTTCTTCGGCTACCGGGTCCTGCGCGACAGCCTGCACAGCCTGATCAACAACGTCCGCAACCTGACGGAGTAATCGCCCATGCGCGTCGTCGAACGCAGCGTCTTCGAGCGCATCCGCGAGCGCCTGCGCACCCTCTACGGCGATGCCTTGCTGGATCGTTTGATGCAGCGCCTGGACCTCATCGTCGGTCGTTACGGGGTCGGCGTCTCTTGCCCGGAAGACAAACCCTGCCGGCGCTGGGATCAGCGCGACGCCGTGCTGATCACCTACGGCGACATGGTCAGCGCCAACGGCGAGCCGCCCTTGACCACGCTGCGCCGGTTTCTGGCGGAGCAGGTCGGCGACGCCTTCTCCGCCGTGCACGTGCTGCCGTTCTTTCCGTACAGCTCGGACGATGGCTTCTCCGTCATCGACTATCGGGCCGTGGATCCGGCGCTCGGTGGTTGGGACGAGATCCAGGCACTGGCCAACGACTATCGGCTGATGGTGGACCTGGTCATCAACCACGTCTCCGGGCAAAGCCGCTGGTTTCGCGCCTACTGCAACGGCATGGCGCCGGAGCGGCACTACTTCGTCGAGGTCGACCCGGAGGCCGATTTGAGTGCCGTCGTGCGCCCGCGCACCTCGCCGCTGCTGCGGGCCGTGCACACGCCCGCCGGTCTGCGCCACGTTTGGGCCACCTTCAGCCACGATCAGATCGACGTCGATTTCTCCAACCCGGACGTGTTGTTCGAGTACCTGGACATCCTGCTCTACTACGTCCACAACGGCGCACAGATCATTCGGCTCGACGCCATCGCCTATCTTTGGAAACAGATCGGCACCGACTGCATCCACCTGCCGCAGACTCACGAGGTGGTGAAGCTGCTGCGCGACGTGCTCGACATGCTGGACCCGAGCATCTTGCTGTTGACCGAGACCAACGTACCCCACGCCGAGAACGTCGCCTACTTCGGCGCCGGCGACGAGGCGCACATGGTCTACCAGTTCAGCCTGCCGCCGCTGCTGCTGCATGCGCTGCATACCGGCAACGCCCGCTACCTGACCGACTGGGCCGCGCGGCTCGAGCCCCCGCCCCTCGGATGTACCTTCTTCAACTTCACCGCCTCGCACGACGGGATCGGCGTACGCCCGCTGGAGGGCCTCCTGCCGCAAGAGGAATTCGATGCGCTGGTGAGCGCGGTGGAGGCCGGCGGCGGCCTGGTCTCCCGGCGCAGCAATGCGGACGGCTCGACGACGCCCTACGAGCTGAACACGACCTATTTCGACGCCTTGCGGGTGCCGGACGACCCGCTCGCGTCCATCGCCCGCTTCTTGTGCTCGCAGACCATCGCCATGAGCCTGCAGGGTGTTCCCGGCATTTATTTCAATTCTTTGCTCGGGGCATCCAACGATGTTTTCGGCGTCGAGGAGAGCGGGCGCGCGCGCAGCATCAACCGGCAAAAATGGGTCGAGCCGGAATTGCTGATGCTGCTCGCCGGCGATTCGGGTCATCAGGCCGGCGGCGTGTTCCCCGAATACCTGCGCCGGCTGCGTCTGCGCGGTGCGCAGCCGGCTTTTCATCCGGACGGTCCGCAGCATGTCCTGAGCCTGCCGGCGGGTCTGTTCGGTGTCTGCCGCGATGCGCCGGACGCGAGCCAGCCCCAGAGCATCCAGCACGAGGGCATCCAGCACGAGGGCATCCAGCACGAGGGCATCCAGCCCCAGCGTCTTTGGATGCTGGCGAACCTGACCGCGCGGACCGTGACCGTCGCCTTCGGGCGTATCGACCGGCGCTGGAAGCAGTCGCGCTGGACCGAACTGATCGAGGGGCGCCACTACGCGGGCGACGGCGGTGCCGACAAGCTGGTGCTCGCGCCCTACCAAGTGCTGTGGCTGGTGCGCCAGACGGCGCCGCCCGGCGCCGCGTCCGGCGACAATGCGCTAGAATCCGCAGCCGGCGGCGATGTCGCGGACTCGGCGGATGAGCCCCCGACGGCATAGGCTGTCGTTATCGCCATCCGTTTGCCGGGAGCCGACCTTGCGTCTGATCGAGAGCCTGCTGTTTCGCCTTTCGGACCGTTTACCCTGCCGCATCATCGACGGCGAGCAGGGCGAGCCTTATCTGGAGCGCTATTATCTGTTCGGGCTCTTCGGCTGGCATGCCTACCTGCACCGCTTCGTCGACTCCGATCCCGACCGCGGCCTGCACGATCATCCCTGGGGGCGTGCGCTGAGCCTGGTGCTGAGCGGCGGCTACGACGAGATCCGATTCGCCGACGGGCGGCAACAATCGACCTGCACGCGCACCATTCGCCCCGGCAGGCTGAATATGCTGCGCGGCGAGGACTATCATCGGGTGGTGCTGCGCGGCGGTCGGCCGGCTTGGACGCTGTTTTTGCACGGCCCGCGGGTCAAGGGCTGGGGCTTTCTGCAAGGGCGAGCCTATCGGGCCATGGCGCGCGACGCCGGAGAATTCCGCCATCGCGATTGGTGGCGGCATGCGCCGCGCGGGCATGTCGTGCGGCTGCAGCGCGGCGTGCGGGAATCGGCATCCGCGTAAGCGGGTCGTCGCTGGCGGTCGCGCATGAATGCCGCCGAGCGAGGGCCGCGGAGGATACCGTCAATCAAGGGAGCCGCTATGCTTCAATGCCTCGCTCGGCCGGCATCGGTCCTGCTCATCGCCGTGTCCCTATCCGTGCTCGGGGGTTGCGGTGGTGCGCCGGTGCCCGCGGATGACCGGATGCACGTTCGCTGCCTGTCGGAGCCTGTGGCCGGGGCCTGTCGCTCTGCGCAACCGGGCTTCTACTACGATTACCAGACCGATAGCTGCAAGCGCTTTCTGAGCGGCGGCTGCGGCGGCCGCGTGCCGTTCGCGAGCTTGGATGAGTGCGTGCGTACCTGCGGGGGCAAGCCGGGCGACTGATCCTGCCCAAGCGCGCGGTGCCGGCATCCGGTCTCGCCGCATCGGGCGCGGCGGGCTATGTTTAGCTCACTAGGGAGAGGGACCAGAAAACGCGGTTTCCGGATTCCTCCATGTCCAAGCGCTTGGGCGCTTGGACATGGCGGGGCGTCCGGCCCCGAACGGGAAGCGCCGAATGTTTCAGCGCTTCCCTGGACGTCGGCGGCAGCGAATCCGGACATCGGTGTGTCGGTCCCCGCGCTCCGCCGGCGTCGCGGCAACGATCCGGTTCGAGCAAACAGCCTGCCTATTTCCATGCGATCAGCTACGACTTTTCTCGCTGCCCTCGCCGCCGTCGTCCTCGTCTTGGCCTCCATCGCGGCGCTGCAGACGCGCTTCGCAGAGGAGCGCACTCTGGACGTTGCGGGCGACTGGACGTTGTCGCATCAGGTGCGTCGCGGGCCGTTCAAGGGCTGGACATTCGACTACAGGCTGCATATCGAAGAGGACGGCGGCCGCCTGCGCGGAACCGGCAAGACCGTGGCCGTCAACGGGCGGGCGCCACGCGACGGGGAGAGGACGACGCTACAGGTCATCGACGGGATGCAACGGCGCGGCAGCATCATCGCCTGGGTGTTCGAGCGCAACGGCGAGCGCGCCGGGCGCGGCGCGCTGCGTTGGCGTGCAGACAGCGACGATCTGCTCATCGGAACCTTCGTCACGACCTTCTACCGCGGCGTCTCGGTTGCGCAGCGCATCGAGGCCGGCAATGCTCCGGAGCAATAGGGCTCCGGGGCAATAGGGCGGCGGGCGGCAAACTGCGGCGCCCGTCATCGGTCTCGCTCAGTCGACGCTGACGTGGTCGACGGAGGCCGATATCTGTCCGTAGACGGTGGGGCCGGTTGTCGTGTCCACGTGCTCGCTGGTCGTGCTGGTGGCCGCGCATGCCGTCAACGACAGCGCCAGCAGGATCGATGTAATCGGCTTCATGGCTCTGCTCCTGGGCGGATCGCTCGGGATCCTGTTTTGCCGGATTAACGGGCTTTTGACCGGCTCCGAGCGCAACCGTTCGCCCCTGCGCGGCCAGCAAGGGCTCAATGCGCCCGAGCGCCAAGCGCGACGCCGGCGGAGGCCGCCGCTTGCGATCGTTCCAGGCAGCATGGGCCGGCCGGGCCGTGCCGTCAAACATCGAGTTTGGCTGATATTCTTAAGTCAGGTTCCACCACATGAGGTCCCGCAGAACGGGATTGGCCCATGACGGCGATGCTGTTGCGGATCGTCCGGTCTGCGCCGCGCCCGCGCCGGTTGTGCGCCGCGGGTGTCTTGCTGATTTTCGGCGCCTGCTGCGCCCCGCTCGCTGCCGACAACTGGCAGGGCCGACTGCAGTCCGGCGCCGGAATCAGCGTCGATCCGCAGACGCATCGCGTCCTGCGCGACGACGGTGGCAATGCGCGGCCCATGTGGGACGGCGTGCACCGACTCGAAGACGGCTCCACCATCATCGTCCGCGACGGCATCGCGATCCCGACCGAGCAAATGTACCGGGCCTGGAAGGGCGAGGTACGCCCGCGGCCGGCGTTCGAGGCACGCTTCTGCAACCAACTGGTGCGCAAGACTTGCGGTTTCGACCTGGGCTGCAACAACAGCGCGTCTTGTCTGCGCGCGCGCAGCATGCTGTCGGACGAAGCCCGCGCGCAGCAGAGCCTACCGGCATCCGCTGGTGTCCATCCGCAAACCGAGGCCGGCGAGCGCTGCCGAACGGCCTTGCGGGATCCGGCCTTCATGACCTGCGCCAGCCTGGAATCGAGCCTCGGGGACAGCCGCTGTCGCGACTTGGTCGATCACGTGTGCGGAGCCGAGCGGAGGTGCGCCGGGGCCGGCGCCTGCGATGCCGCGGAGCAACTCTTGCGCATGGAGACCGAGGTGCGCCTGGAGAACGACGACCCGAGTGCGCCGAGCAGTATCGGGCGCCAGTGCGTCGAGGCGATGAGCAATGACTTCTTCGTCGCCTGCGACGCGGGCGGCAGCGTCCCGAAGCATCGTCGCTGAAGCTGCGGCCGCCCGCCGAGGCGCTCTGACGTTGCTTCTTCGTGATGCACGCGTCGCGAAGATGGTGCCGGCGGCCGCATTCGATGTCCGGCGCAACCGTATCGGCGGCGCTGCCGCGGGGCGAAGCCCCGCGCGCCGCCGCCCGGCGCGCGATCGGGGTTGCGGCTCGCCGCCTCAGGCGCCGCTCATGAACATACCCAGCATCAGTTTATTCAGTCTTGCGACGAAGGCGGCCGGGTCGTCGAGCTGCCCGCCCTCGGCCAACTGGGCTTGGTCGAACAGAATCATGCCGAGATCGTCGAAGCGGGTCTCGTCCGTCTCCGATTCCAGGCGCCGGACCATCGGATGGTCCAGATTCAGTTCCAGAATCGGCTTCATGTCCGGGGCCTCTTGGCCGACCGACTTCAGCACCCGGGCCAGGTTGGCGCTCATGTCGTGCTCGCCGACGACGATGCAGGCGGGCGAGTCCACCAGCCGCGTGGAGGCGCGCACCTCGCGCACCCGCTCGCCGAGCGAGTCCTGCAGGCGCTTGAGCAGATCGCCGTGCTCCTTCGCCGCCTGCTCGACCTTCTCTTTCTCTTCCTTGTCTTCGAGCTCGCCGAGGTCGAGCGCGCCTTTGGTGACGGACTGCAGATGCTTGCCCTTGAGCTCGTGCAGGTTCGAGACAAGCCACTCGTCGACGCGGTCCGACAGCAGCAGCACTTCGACGCCCTTCTTGCGGAAGACTTCCAGGTGCGGGCTGTGCCGCGCCGCCGCCGGGCTGTCGGCGGTGATGTAGTAGATCTTGTCCTGGCCCTCTTTCATCCGCTCGATGTACTCATCGAGGGAGACCGCCTGCTCGTTGCTGTCGCTGGCCGTGGTCGCGAAGCGCAGCAGGCCGCCGATGCGCTCGCGGTTGGCGTAATCCTCGGCCGGGCCCTCCTTCAGTACGCGGCCGAACTCCTGCCAGAATTCCTTGTACTTTGCCGGTTCGTCCTTGGCCATCGACTCCAGCAGCCCCAGCACGCGCTTGACGTTGGCGCCGCGGATGGTGTCGATCTTGCGGTTGTGCTGCAGGATTTCGCGCGAGACGTTCAGCGGCAGGTCGTCCGAGTCGACGACGCCCTTGACGAAGCGCAGATAGTGCGGCATGAGCTTGTCCGCCTCGTCCATGATGAAGACGCGGCGCACGTAGAGCTTCACGCCGTGCTTCTGGTCGCGGTCCCACAGATCCCAGGGCGCGCGCTTGGGCACGTACAGCAGCGCGGTGTACTCGTTGGTACCCTCGACGCGGTTGTGCGCCCAAGCCAGCGGCTCGTCGAAGTCGTGGGAGATGTGCTTGTAGAACTCCTTGTAGTCGTCTTCGGACAGGTCCGACTTGCTGCGCATCCACAGCGCCGTGCCGCGGTTGACCTGCTCGAATTCCGGCCCCTTGTCCTCGGCCGCGTCTTCCGCTTTCTCTTCGTCGCCGTAGTCCTCTTTCTGCATCTCGACCGGGATGGCGATGTGGTCGGAGAACTTGCCGATGATGCTGCGCAGCCGCCAGGGGTCGAGGAATTCCTTTTCGTCGTCCTTCAGGTGCAGGATCACGTCGGTGCCGCGGGCGGGCTTGTCGATGTTCTCCAGCGTGAAGCTGCCGCGCCCGTCCGACTCCCAGCGCACGCCGTGCTCGCTGGTGAGCCCGGCCCGGCGCGAGATCAGCGTGACCTTGTCGGCGACGATAAAGGCGGAGTAGAAGCCGACACCGAACTGGCCGATCAGCGCGTTGTCGACGGCCTGCTCGCCGCCTTCGCCGCCGGCGCTCATCGCTTCCAGGAAGCGCCGCGTGCCGGAGCTCGCGATGCTGCCGATGGTGTCGATGACTTCCTGGCGGCCCAGGCCGATGCCGTTGTCCGATACGGTCACGGTGCCGGCGTCCTTGTCGACCAGCACGCGCACGCGCAGCTCGGGGTCGTCCTCGAACAGTTGCTCGTCTGTGAGCGCCTCGAAGCGCAGCTTTTCCGCGGCGTCGGAGGCGTTGGAGACCAACTCGCGCAGGAAGATCTCTTTGTTGGAGTACAGGGAGCGGATCACCAGGTCGAGAACCTGACTAACTTCGGCCTTGAACTCCAGGGTTTCCTTATGGGCATCAACGGTCATGGGATTCGATTACCTGTCTTTGGCTCTTGGTCTGTTGCAATGGGAGTGTCGCGAATCCGTGACTCGCCGGCGCGGCGCAACCGCTACAATCGACGCACGCCGGCGTTGCGGGCGCCGCACTCGATAGAGGCAAATCACTTCGTATTCAAGGGTTATGAAGATGGAATCAATTGTCGTCAGTACAACGCCCTTCGAGGGCCAGAAACCGGGGACGTCCGGCCTGCGGAAGAAAGTGAAGGTCTTTCAGCAGCCCCACTACCTGGAAAATTTCGTCCAGGCCATCTTCGACACCCAGAAAAAGCTCGCCGGCGGGTCGCTGGTGGTGGGCGGCGACGGGCGCTTCTACAACCGTGAGGCCGTGCAGGTCATCCTGCGCATGGCCGCCGCGAACGGCGTCGCCCGGGTTTTGGTCGGCAGAGGCGCCATCTTATCGACCCCCGCGGCCTCCTGCATCATTCGCAAGTACAAGTGCGGCGGCGGTATCGTGCTGTCGGCCAGCCACAACCCCGGCGGTCCGGACGAGGACTTCGGCATCAAGTTCAATATCGACGCCGGCGGCCCGGCATCGGAGTCGGTGACCGATGCGATCTTCGAGCGCACGAAGACCATCGATCGTTATCTGACTATCGAGTCAGCCCCCATCGATTTGGACCGCGTCGGCGAGAGCCGCCTGGGTGACATGACCGTCGAGGTTCTCGACCCGGTGAGCGACTACGCGGAGCTCATGGAGTCGCTGTTCGACTTCAATGCCATCCATCAGCTGTTCAATTCCGGCAATTTCTCGATGCGCTTCGACGCGATGCACGCGGTCACCGGTCCGTATGCCAAGGAGATCCTCGAGAATCGCCTCGGCGCCGCGCCGGGAACCGTGATGAACGGCGAGCCGCTCGAAGATTTCGGCGGCGGCCATCCGGACCCGAACCTGGTGCACGCGCACGAGCTGGTCGAGCTGACCACCGGCGCCAATGGACTCGATTTCGGCGCGGCCTCGGACGGCGACGGCGATCGCAACATGATTCTGGGTAAGAACTTCTTTGTCACGCCGAGCGACAGCCTCGCGGTGTTGGCTGCCAACGCCCATCTGACGCCGGGCTACAAGCACGGCATCGCCGGCGTCGCCCGCTCGATGCCCACCAGCCAGGCACCCGACAGGGTCGCCGAGGAATTGGGCGTGGAGTGCTACGAGACGCCCACGGGCTGGAAGTTCTTCGGCAACCTGCTCGATGCCGGGCGCATCACGCTCTGCGGCGAGGAAAGCTTCGGCACCGGCTCGGACCACGTGCGCGAGAAGGACGGCTTGTGGGCGGTGCTGTTCTGGCTCAATCTGCTGGCGGCGCGCCGGCAGTCGGTGGCGGACATCGTCACCGAGCACTGGCGGAGGTTCGGGCGTAACTATTACACCCGCCACGACTACGAGGGCGTCGACAGCGACGCCGCCAATGGCCTGGTGGATCATCTGCGCATCATGCTGCCGGAGTTGCCGGGAAAGCGCTTCGGTGACTTCACTGTCGCCTATGCCGATGATTTCAGCTACACCGATCCGGTCGATGGCAGCGTCTCCGCGAAACAAGGCATACGCATCGGCTTCGAGGACGGTTCGCGCATCGTCATGCGGCTGTCGGGGACCGGCACTCAGGGAGCCACGCTGCGGGTCTATATCGAACGCTATGAGCCGGATGCCGACAAGCACGATCGGCCGGTGCAGGACGCCTTGGCGCCGCTGATCCTGATTGCCCGCGAACTGGCGCAGATCGAGGCACGCACCGGACGTGCGGAGCCCGACGTCGTCACTTGACGCGTCGCCAGACCACCGCCTGCCGGGCCGTTTCTCGCGCCCTTTGTCGGGCCGTAGTGGAGGCGCCGGCGGATGCGCATTTGAATCCACGCGCATTTTCAGGTTGTAATCCGGCGCCAACGGCTTAACTTCCGACATACGCGACGCTGTTCATCGAAATGCACCCGCTGTCGCGATTTTGAACAACCCAAATGGTGGAAATCATGACCAAGCGCACCAAGACTGCTCTCACTGCCGGCCTGCTCGGCCTTCTGTTCAGCTTCTCCGTCGTCGGCACCGCGACCGCCGGCGACGGCAAGAGCTGCGACGGCAAGAAGAAGGGCGACACGGCGGCGACCGTCGTGCAGCAGCTGCCCGCCGCCTAAAGCCCACGCGAAGCGGCCGCACGGCCGCGCTCGTGCCAGCCAGCCGCCGATTCATTCGGCAGCACGCCAAAAACCCCGCCCAGCTCGCTTGGACGGGGTTTTTGATTTGACGGGGTATCCGGAGATGGTTCGCCCCGGGGCTGTCTTCGACTGACGTCGACTTCCGGCGCCGGGTCTCGAAGGGCGAGGTCTGAACGCCGAGGGGAGGCGGACCACCCGCGTCCGAGAGCCACACGGGCAGCGTCTGCGGGCCGCGTGTGATGGCGAAATCGGTGAGCTCCGTCACAAGAACGCATGGCCGCGGCCGCGCGGATGATGCTTGTCATCGACCGCAACGACACGTCCCCCCGACCATGGGGCGATATGGGCTCGCATGACGTTGCTCTTTCATCGGCTGTACCGATCGATACGATCATATCAATCCATTTTGAAGATGATCTCCGGTGCTTTACCTTATGCACCGTACGCAGGGCAAACGATGCCCCGCCCGATTTCAACCCATTCAATCAACCCCAAACGGAGCTTTACGCTATGTTCGAAGATCGCACTGGCCAGTCTGTCCCCCAAGTCACCTTCCGCACCCGCTCGGATCACGACTGGGTGGACGTCACCACCGACGAACTGTTCAAGGGCAAGACCGTCGTCGTCTTTTCGTTGCCGGGCGCCTTTACGCCGACCTGCTCGTCGTCGCACGTGCCGCGTTACAACCAGTTGGCGCCGCTGTTCAAGCAGCACGGCGTGGACGACATCATCTGCATGTCCGTCAACGACGCCTTCGTCATGAACGCGTGGAAGGAAGAGCAGAACGCCGACAACATCCGCTTCATCCCCGACGGTAACGGCGAATTCACGGAGGGCATGGGCCTGCTGGTGGACAAGGACGACCTGGGCTTCGGCAAGCGCTCCTGGCGTTACTCCATGCTGGTCAAGGACGGCGTCGTCGACAAGATGTTCATCGAGCCGGAAGAGGCGGGCGACCCCTACGGCGTGTCCGATGCCGACACCATGCTGGCCTATGTCGCGCCCGAGGCGGCCAAGCCCGTGGATGTGACCGTCTTCACCCGTCGCGGCTGCCCGTTCTGCGCCAAGGCCAAGACCATGCTGAAGGAGGCCGGCTACGACTACGAGGAGCTGGTACTGAACCGCGATTACACTGAAGAGACGCTGCGGGCCGTGGCCAACGCCACCAGTGTGCCGCAGGTGTTCATCAACGGCGAGAAGATCGGCGGCTCCGACGACCTCGAAGCCTGGATGGCCAGCCGCAAGGCCTAACGCCGAACGAGAGTCAAAAGGCACGACGCAAAACGGCGCATGGAGGCGCCGTTGCGTGCCGATTCGCGCTCGCGCACAGGCGTTCGCATGTCCCGGCCGTCCCGGCGGGTCGACATGCCCGATCGCAACCGCCGCCGCCTGCGGGAGGCGGCCCCTGTTTCAGACGCCGGTTGTCCAGTGCAACCGGTTATATTTTGCCGAGCACGCTGCGTTTCGGGGCTCGGTCGCCCGGTACCATCCGGCGCGATCGCCGCTGCAATGCGGCCGCGACCCACGATTCACGATCGCCTTTGGAGTCAACCAGTGGACAAGCATTTCGATCTCATCGCCATCGGCGGCGGTAGCGGCGGCCTCGCGGTCGCGGAGAAGGCCGCCCAATACGGCAAGCGTGTCGCCATCATCGAGGCCGCCAAGCTCGGCGGCACCTGCGTGAATGTCGGCTGTGTGCCCAAGAAGGTCATGTGGTATGCCGCCAACTTGGCCGAGGCCGTGCGTGGCGCGCCGGATTACGGTGTGCAGGCGGAACTGCGCGGTATCGACTGGAAGACTCTGGTCGACGGCCGCGAGGGCTTTATACAAGGCATCCTCGATTACTGGACCGGCTATGTCGCCGGTGAAGGCATTACCCGGATCGAGGGTTTTGCGCGCTTCGTCGACGCACGCACGGTGGAAGTCGACGGCACCCAGTACACGGCCGACCATATCGTCGTCGCCACCGGCGGGCGTCCCATCGTGCCGCCGGTTCCGGGGTCCGAGCTCGGGATCACCTCCGACGGCTTCTTTGCGCTGGAGCAGCAGCCCAAGCGCGTCTGCGTCGTCGGCGGCGGCTACATCGGCGTCGAGCTTGCCGGTGTGCTGAAGGCGCTGGGCTCGGACGTCACCGTGGTGGCGCTCGAAAGCCGGGTACTCGAGACCTTCGATCCGATCGTCAGCGAGACGGTCGCCCACAACATGGCGCACGATGGCATCGAGATGCACCTGCCGTTCGCGGTCGCATCGCTCGAGCGCCAGGGCGAGAGTATCGCGGTGTTTGCCCGCGACGGCGAAGTGTTGTCCGGTTTCGATACGGTCATCTGGGCGGTCGGGCGGCGGCCCAATACCGATCAGCTGAACCTGGAGGCCGCCGGCATCGAGCTGCTGCCGAATGGCATCGTGCCCACGGATGCCTACCAGAACACCGGCGTCTCCGGCATCTACGCCATCGGCGACATCACCGGCCGCGCTCCGCTGACGCCCGTAGCGATCGCTGCCGGGCGCCGCCTGGCGGACCGTTTGTTCAACGATCAGCCCGACCGGCGCCTGGACTATGAAAATATCCCGACGGTCGTGTTCGCGCACCCGCCGGTGGGCAGCGTCGGCATGACCGAGGCCGAGGCCCGAGCCACCGGCAAAGCACCCGTGACCATCTACCAGACCGACTTCCAGCCAATGCGCTATGCGTTGAACCGCCAGGGTCCGCGTACCGCGATGAAACTGGTCTGCGTCGGCGAGGAAGAGCGGGTCGTCGGCATCCACATGGTCGGCGACGGCATCGACGAGATGCTGCAGGGTTTCGCGGTCGCCGTGAAGATGGGCGCAACCAAGGCCGACTTCGACAACACCGTTGCGATTCATCCGGTCAGCGCCGAGGAACTGGTGACGCTGAAAGAGCCCCACGCCGACGAGTGAGCCCCTCTGCCGCGGCCGGCCGATGGCCGGTCGCGGTTTCTGTCTGCCCGCGCGCACCCAACGGTCCTTTTCTGTCCGGTCGCCCCGTCCTGGCCGGCCCGTCCCGTCTTGATCCCCGCATCGTACCGGCGTCGTCCCGACGCTGTGATCGATCATGCAGGCTCGCCGGCTGCTCCGTGATGGCGGCGTTCGCCATGCTGTCCTGTCTTCGCCACGCTGTCCCGCCTTCGCCTTCGCCTTCGCCTTCGCCTTCGCCTTCGCCTTCGCCTTCGCCTTCGCCGCCTGTCGACGTTGCACGGCTGTCATCGGTTGCAGGGAGCGCTTCAGAGCGAGTTTCCGGCCACCGGATCCACGCCGTTAGCGATTTATACGAAACGTGCTCGACTTTTCTCGATCGTAGACATATAGTTTTCACAACTGGAATCGATACGTGTCCGGCGCGATCGGCTCGGCTGGCTCCCGTGGCCCGAGAATCAGAGTCGCCGTGCACAATCCAGCCAGTGTCGCTTTGCGGAGGGCTTTTATGCATGCGAAAGACTTGCCGCTCGGGAGGGTGCAGCAGCGCGGGTTCACGCTGATCGAGGTCTTGGTGACCCTGGTTGTGGTCGCGATCGGTGCATTCGGACTCGCGGCGCTGCAACTCACGGGCATGCGCAGCAATTACAGCGCCTTTCAGCGTACACAGGCGACATTGGCCGTCAACGACCTGGTCGACCGCGTTCAAGGCGCCCCGGAGCTGTTTCGCGGCCGCCGGCTCGACACCGCGTCGGCGACCGGCCATGCCGTCTTCGACGCTTGGCGCGACGAACTGCTGCGGCTTGGTCTCGGTGAACCGTCGCGAGACCGCCGCTTGGGCGAGTTGGACTGCACAGCCGGTAATCGCTGCGGGTCGGGGCACTGCGCCGTCGCCGTGCGATGGGACGACTCGCGTGCCGAGGCGCCGCCTCCGGTCGTCACTCCGCCCGCGGAAGCGTCCCGTGACGTTTCCGAGCTTGCTTTTCATGTCTGTACGCGGCTGCCTTTGCCGGCTCGGTAGATGCGCGTGCGCGACGTCAACGCAATCGAGCTTGGAGGGCGTTCCGGGACTGTCGCGGCCGCGGCTACCGCGGCCGGTCCGACCCTGGCGGCAGCCCGATTGCGCGGTTTCTCGCTGGTCGAGTTGATGGTTGCAACGGCCGTCGGCGCGATCCTGCTGCTTGGCCTCACCGATGTGATGATCGACAGCAAGACCGCCTACGAGCGCGAGGAGCAGTTCGCCCGCCTGCAGGAGAGCGGACGGGTCGCGGCGCTGGCCGTCGCCCGTCAACTGCGCCGTAATCGCTCCATGGCTTGCCGGAGTCTCGGCGCCCATGCGGCGCTCGGCACACTCTCGGTGAAGGCCTGCGCCCTGCTGGATCTCGAGGCCGGCGAGCCCTGCGACACGGATGCCGTGCTGCGCCCCGGTGGCCATCTGCTGGCGCCGGAGCGCGCGCTTGGCTACGACGCCGCCGATGCAGGCAGCACTTGGTGGCTGGAGGATCTGCCGGCGGCCGGCCGGGCGAATGTGGCCGAGCGCTGGTTGCGCGGTGATGTGCTGGTGATCTGGGGCGTCGCCGATGACGGGGTCGGGCTGCGCCAGCCGGTGGGAGCGAGCAGGGACGGGCCGTTGCAGCTCGACGCCCTGCATCCGCGCATGTCGCAGCGCGCCCCTGTGCTGATCACGGACTGCCAGCATGCCGACGTTTTCGAGATCACCGGTCCGGACGACGCCCGGCAAAGTAGTGCCCGGCCCTACCTGACCCACGGACGGGCGGCGCCGAGGCTCGGTGCCGGCAACGCCTCCGAGTATCTCGCCAGGGCTTATGACTGGCGACCCTCGCGGTCGGCGGCCGGGCGTCGAATCGCGGCACCGGGTGTACCTGCGCGGGTGCATGCGCTCGACTACGACGTCTATTTCGTTTGCTGCGCCGACCTGGATACCGGTCGCCTGCAGAGCGGTGCCGATGTGCGCCGCTGCGAGGCCGGCGGGCGCAACGCCGACACCGACCGCTTTCGGCCGTCCTTGTGCGGTTGGAATCTTCGAACCGCGCGCTCGCAGCCGCTGGTGACCGATATCGCCGACCTGCGGATCACCTATAGCGGCGACCGCGACGGCGACGGCCGCCTCGACTTCTTTGCTCACGACCAGTCCCTCAATCCGACCGCGGGCTGGGTCCATCGCCAGCGTGCCTGGGCGGCCGTGCAAAGCGCCGACGTGGAGGTGCTCGCGGCGTCGCCGCGCGCGACCGGTGTCCTCGAGCCTGCGCCCGCGGCAAGGCAGCACTGGCCACCCAACGGCGCCGGCAGCGGAGGCCTGCACCCGGACACCCTCGGCGCGGGACTGGCCCCCGAACGCCGTCTGCACAAGCGCTTTCGGATGACCGTGGTCATGCGTGCGCGAACCCCTTGGTCGGCCCGACCCTGACTCGAGGATTTTTTCCTATGTCTATCGATGCGCTTGATTCCGTCGAGCACCGTTGCCGGGCGACGACGCCGGCGCGCCGCTGTCCTCAGGCCGGTGTGGTCTTGATCTCGGGCTTGGTGCTGTTGTTGGTGATGACGATCTTCGGTGTCGGCGCCGTGCAGACGACGGTGCTGCAGGAGCGTATCGCCGGCAATCTGCGCGAGAGCGGACTCGCGCTGCAGGCGGCCGAGGCCGCGCTGCAGGCGGCGCTGAGCGGGATCGAAGCGCTCGACGAGCCGCCGGCGGCCGATACCACCGATGCGACGATGCGCTGCGCGCGGGCGCTGGTGCCGGCGCGGACCGGCTTTCGCGCCGCGGGCTGCTCGCGGCTGCCGGAGGTGCTGGCGCTATGGGAGGGCGAGGAGCCGGATTCGAGCGCCGGGATCCCTTACGAGGCCTTTAGCGACGCGGCGCTGCCCGATGTCTACCGCCAGCCGCGCGCCTATCTGGAATTACGCCATGTGCCGCCGCTCGATGCGCAAGCCGCGGCGAACGGAGCCGGGTCGTACTACGTGACGGTCACCGCTGTCGGTTTCGGTCGAAATGCCAGGGCCCGCGCCGTGGTGCAATCGACCGTTGATCGGAATTTTGCTCGCTGAGCGGTCGCAATGCTTCGCCGAGCCGATAACCCCGCCTCGCGCACCCGGAGCGCTCGCGTTGCGGCGATCACCCTCGCCGCGGTGCTTGCTTATCCGTGGGCATTGCCGTCGACTGCCGCCGACATCGACGTATCGCCGGTGCCGCCCGGCCTGCTGCGCGATGCGCCGCCGAACCTGATCCTCACCGTCGACAACGCGGCCTCCATGGCCCGTGCGTTCAGTCCGAGCGCGCTCGCCGGGTACGCGTCCGGCGCCGCTTTTACGTCGCCGGATGTCAACCGGCTCTACTACGATCCGTCGCGGCTATACCGGCCCGGTCTCGACGCCGACGGGCTATCTCTCGGCGATGCCGACTTCGCTGCCGCGGTCTTGTACCCCTATCTCGGTGAAGGCTGCCGCACCCCCGCGCCGATCGACTTGCGCATCGCCTACCGCGTCGTTTACGACGATCCGCCGCCGACGCGCTGCAGCCGCGGCGGGGAAGGGCCGGCCGGGGGCGAGGCCGCCGACGCGCCTTCCCACGCGCCTCCCTACGCGCCTCCCGGCCCCGCCTACTACCACCTCTACGACCCGAGCAACCGCTACGATCCGTCCGGGACGATACCGCCGCGGGACTGCGGTCCGGCAGGCTTCGGTTCTGCAGTGACCGGCGCCGTTTCCGGCTCCGGTTCCAGTTCCGGCGCAGGTGCAGGCTTCGGCTGCCGGCGCTGCGGCGACGACTTCGCCTCGCCGGCACCCGGTACCCCCGATCAATGCTTCGACCGTATCGTCGTCGGCAGCGCGGCGGACTTGGCGATAAGCCGTTGCGCTGACGTCGCGCGCTCGGCGGACAACCCCACCGGCTTGAAGCTGCGGGGGCGTCTCGCCGGCGTCGACTGCGTGCCTCGCGCGCTGTCCGGCGACGCCGCCCCCGCGGCCGCGGACGCCGAGACCAACTTCGCCAACTGGCTCGTTTACCATCGCTCTCGGCTGCTGCGTGCCAAGACCCTGCTGTCGCACCTGCTGCACGCATTGAGTCCCGCCACCCGGCTTGCCTACCAAACCACGGACGCGACGAGTACGCTCGCCACCGACGACGGGGGCCCGCTGGCGCCGCGCTTCTCGACGCCGGGACGATCGAAGACCGAGATCTTCGACTGGCTGTTCGCGCTGCGGGCCGAGGGGCCGGGTCTGCTGCAGGCCGCGCATGCGCGGGCCGGCGTGTTCGTGGCCGGCGGGATCGCGCAAGCAGACGACATTGCGCTGCACCGCTTGCAGCCAAGGCTGTCGGAAAGGCGCAGCTGCGGCGCCGGCTGCAGGCGGAATCTGCACCTCGTTGTCTCCGACGGTGAATGGCGCGACGTCTGGGCCGGTGGTGGCGAGCCTTGGCCCTGTCCCGCCTCCGCCGCCGGCTGCGGCTATGCGCCCGACGACGACGGCCGCGGCGCGCCGCTGCCCGGGAACCCATTCGGTATCGGCCGCTATCACCCTAGCGGCGAGGGCGCCCTCCCCTACGCCGACGACAATGTCGGCATGCTGGCGGACCTTTCCTTCCGCTTCTGGCGCGGCGACCTCGATCCCGACGCGCCGAATCTGCTGCCGCCGCGGATGCCCTTTTTCGGCGAAGGGGACGATACCGACACCGCGTTCTGGCACCCGGGCAATGATCCCGCAACTTGGCAGCACCTGAACCTGTATGCAATCGGCTTCGGCGGCGGGGCCGTGGAGCCGTTGGAGGCCTGGCCATTCGGGCGCTACGGCGCCGACGGCGAAGGCGTTGCGAAGCATACGCTCGCCGAGGACGGTTTTCCGTCGGTCGATGCGGCTGTTTACGACAACGACGCGGCGGTGGGCGATGCCGGCGGCGGCGCGGATGCCGCGGGAGCTTCCGGCACCGGCGCTGGCATAGGCACCGGCACTGGCGATGCCGCGGCGCCGGGCCCGGCGGCGCGCGCGGACGACCTGTATCACGCCGTGCTGAATGCTCGCGGCCGCTATGCGGATTCGGCACGGGCCGGGCACTTGATCGGCGAACTGACCGACGTGCTCGACACCGTGCGTACCGCCGATGTCCGGCAGGCGACGAGCGCGCCGCTCGTGGTGAGCCGTGCGCGCGTCGACGAGCAGACGCTGCTGCTTCAGACGCGGCTCGACAGCGATGGTTGGAGCGGCGATCTGCTGGCGTTCCGCGTCTCGCGGGGCAGCGGCAGCCCGCCTTGCCCGGGGCGTGAGCTCGGCAGCCCGTGCGGCTTTCCCGAGCACCCGCTTTGGCGAGCATCCGAGCAGCTGCCGGCGCCGGGCGCGCGGGTGATCTTTACCTCCGCCGACGGCGAGCCCGCCGTATTTCGCCCGGGTATTTTCAGCGTGCTGTCGAAGTCGCAGCAGCGCGGCCTGCTCGGCTGCGCGCCGAACCGACCCGCGATCGGCGATTTCGCTTTCTGCCGGCTCGACCGCCCGCTGCCCGCGGGCGATCCGCGGCGAGTGACGGCGGAAGCGCGGATCGCCTATTTGCGCGGCGAGCGGTCCGCCGGCGACGGTGCGCCAAAGGCCGACTCGAGCGCTCCGAGTGCCGGCGCAGATCCCGTTGCGAGCTTCCGGGTCCGCCGCGGCCTGCTCGGCGATATGGTCAACAGCACCCCGGTGGTTGTGGGGCCGCCGAAAGGATGCTATGCCGACCCGGACTATGCCGCCTTTCGCGCCCGACACGAGGAACGGCCCGAGGTGGTCTATGCAGGGGCCAACGACGGCATGCTGCATGCGTTCTCGGCCACAAGCGGCGTCGAGACCTTCGCCTATGTTCCCGAGGCGATATATGCGCGGCTGGCAGACCTCACCGAGCCGGGCTACGGCGACAGCATCCCCAAGCGCGCATTTGTCGACGGCGGTATCGCCACCGCCGACGTGCGGATCACCGACCGGCGCGGACGCACGGCCTGGCGCACGGTGTTGATCGCAAGCATGGGGCTCGGCGCCCAGGGGGTGTTCGCGCTCGACATCACACGCTCGTCCGGTTTGCGCGAGACCGATGCCGAAGACGTCGTGCTCTGGGAATTCACCGACGCGAGCGTCGGCCGTGCCGGCCTGGACGGCCGCGAGATGGGATTCGCGACATCGCCGCCCGCCATCGTGCGCATCGACGACAATCCCGCCGACGGCAATCCGCCGCACTGGGTGGCGCTGGTGGCGAACGGCTACAACAGCACACGCACCGACCTGCATCGGGATATTGCCGGACACTGCTCCGATGACGATCCCGCCACGGCCTGCACCGTCAGCGAGACCGGCGCCGCGGTCCTCTATGTGCTCGACATCGGCGGCGGCGACGACACCCGCATCCGTGCCGCGATGGACACCGGTGCCGGCGCCGGTCATCCGGCGAGCCTCGGGCGCAGCAACGCGCTGGGCCCGGTGACGGCGGTGGACGTCGACGGGGATTTGATCGCCGACCAGGCCTATGCGGGCGATCTTTTCGGCAATCTCTGGCGCTTCGACCTCACCGATCTTTCCGAGCCGCCGTCGCTGATGTTCGAGGCCCGCGACGACGACGGCAAGCCGCAGCCCATTACCAGCCGCATCGCCTACCTCCGCCATCCCACCGGCATCGGCGCGCTGTTGTTGTTCGGCACCGGTCAATACCTCGCCTCGGCCGACAACAGCGATCGCAGCGTTCAGAGCTTCTACGGAATCTGGGACGACAACGGCGAGGTCCACGGCACTGCCGGCCACGACAGTCCGCCGTCGCGCACGGAGCTTCTGAGGCAGTCGTTTATACGCATGGGAGCCGGCGGTTCGGACGCGGCCGCGCCAGGCGGCGGCGCGGCGCGGCGCGCAAGCCAGTACCGCATCAGCAGCGATGAGAAGGCCGACTGGCGCTCGAGCGGCCACAGGGGTTGGCGGATCGATCTGGTGACCGACGCTGCCCGGCCCGACGGCGAGCGCGTGGTCGCCGCCCCGCGGGAGCTGAACGGCCGCGTCGTATTTTCCTCGATCGTGCCCGGGTCTTGCTGCGCGGGAGGCGCCGGCGGCTGGCTGACGGTGCTGGACGCGACCGACGGTTCTCGGCCGACGACGTCGCCGCTGCAAAACCCCGCTGGCGCAGAAGCCCGCACCGGCGTTCTCGTCAGCAGCATTGGCCTGTCGGGAGAGCAAGGCCCCGGTGCCTTTGCACCGCCCGCGGTGACGTCGCTCGGCAACGGTGTCGTGCAGATGCTGCTGACCGGCGCCGACGGCGAGGCGATGCGGCTCTTGGAAGAGACCGGCTCAGTCGATTGGCGCAACTGGCGGCAGCTGCGCTGAGCGAATCCACTCTGTCGGGGAGACGCCATGTGCTGCCGTGACCGCCAAGCGATTCCTGATCCGGCCTGCCTTGGCCGCAGCGCCCGTTTTGCGGGCCGGGGGCCGGGACCGATACCGATACCGAACAGATGCGCGCGCGGCGTTCCCCGGTGGCCGTGGACGCCGCCAGCGCGGCGCTCGCGCCGATCGCATGCGTTCGGCTTCACACTGATCGAGCTGCTGATCTCCGTCACCATCGTCGCCGTCCTTGCTTCGGTGGCCTACCCCGCCTATCGCAGCCAAGTGGTGCGGGCGCATCGGACCGAGATGCAGGCCGACCTGATGCGGCTGGCACAGTTCATGGAGCGCCTGCACACCGAAACCGGCTGCTACAACCCGGGTGCGGACAACGAATGCACCGCCGGCACCGGCTCCCCGCCCGCCATCGCAACCAAGAGCGAGCACTATCGGGTCGAATTCGTCGGTGAAGTGGACGCGCACCGCTTTCGGCTCCGCGCTATCCCGGTCCCCGAAGGGCAACAGGCTGACGACGGCATCCTCGAGCTCGACCATCTAGGCCGTCGGTTCTGGGACGAAAACGCCGACGGGGACGTCGACGACCCGCAAGAGAGCAACTGGAAGCGCGGCTGAAGACCCCGAGCCGTCCCGGTGCCTCGCACCTTGTGGCGTCGGGGATGGTTTTCAGGCTGAAGAGCGTATCGGCGCCACCGGGAGCGCAGTGCCGGGCACGAGCAGCACCGGGGCGGCGATGCCGCAGACCAGTGGTCCGACTCGTGTTTTCTTCGCTGTCATGCAAAATCCTCCGACATCGAATCCGAACGCGGCCTCGTGCGGCGTAGCGACGGGGTTCGACCGTACCCCGTTTGGATTCGGACCGACCGTGGATCTTCATTCGAATTTCTCTTATCTCTCTATCCGTTTTTGCGAAAGCATCTAGTTTTCTCTATGACTGATGCCTCAAAGTCCGATTCGCAGTCGGGACGAAACGACCACATGATCCGCCTCAGGGCCTGCTAGGCCTGGTCCAGGTCGCCCGAAGGGACTCGGGAGGGCATGTGCGGCGGTCGGCCAAGCGCTTGAAGCGCAATACCGTGTGACTCCCTCCCATGTCCTTGTAAGCGAGCCACTTCGCCGGCCGGCGGCGAGGCGCGTCGCATCCAGGGGCCGCCTAAACGCCGCAGCAGAGGCGCCGTCGCCGGGACGACGCCACGCTGCGAGGAGTACAAACAACGAGGAGTGAAGAACGTGGAAGTATTGCTGGACTTCGGCGCGCGGTTCTTGCTGCAACTGCAGTCGCCAACGTTGGCTTTCCTGTTGGGGGGCATCCTGATCGCCGCGCTCGGCTCACGGCTGACGATCCCCGACGCCATCTACAAATTCATCGTTTTCATGCTGCTGTTGAAGGTCGGTCTGAAGGGCGGCATGGCAATCGGCGAGGCGGACCTCGCGGCGATGTTGCTCCCCGCGGTGATCGCGGTGGTCGTGGGCTGTCTCATCGTCGTCATCGGCCGTTATACACTGGCCATGCTGCCCGGTATCCGCACCGAGGACGGGATCGCGACCGCGGGCCTGTTCGGGGCCGTCAGCGGGTCGACGCTCGCCGCCGGGACGGTCGTGTTGGAATCCGAGGGCATCACCTACGAACCCTGGGCCGTTGCGCTGTACCCGTTCATGGACATCCCGGCGCTGGTCCTCGCCATCGTGCTCGCCAGTGTCTACTTGAAAAAGAAGGATGGTTCCGGCGAAAAGGTACAGATCTGGCCGATCGTGAAGGAAAGCCTGCAGGGCCCGGCGCTTTCGGCGTTGTTGCTCGGGATTGCCCTCGGGCTGTTCACGAATCCCGACCAGGTCTTCGACACCTTCTACGAGCCGCTTTTCCGTGGCCTGCTGTCGGTGTTGATGCTGATCATGGGCATCGAGGCGTATGCTCGCTTGAACGAGCTCCGGCGCGTGGCTCATTGGTTTGCCGTCTACGCCGCGGTCATGCCGATCGTGCACGGACTGGTCGCGTTCGGGCTCGGATGGGTCGCCCATGTGCTGGTCGGCTTCAGCCCGGGCGGCGTCGTGCTGTTGGCCATCATCGCGGGCTCGAGCTCCGACATCTCCGGGCCGCCGACATTGCGTGCCGGCATACCGACCGCCAACCCGTCGTCCTATATCGGCTCGTCGACGAGTATCGGTACCCCGGTCGCGATCGCCATCGGCATCCCGCTCTACATCGGCCTGGCACAGGTGGTCTTCGGAGCCTGACGCGGCGCCCGACAGGGTCCGAAAGCACTGCTTGTCGAAGAACGGCTCCGGGACAAGCGGCGTCGCTTTACGGGTCGTCGACGGCAGGGACGCCGTGCTCGAGCCATAACAGACACGGATCACGGCGTCATCCGAAACGACGACTTGGTTGTATCGGGGACTGTTCGGGAAGCGAGCAGCGATCATTGTGAAGAGTCGGAGCCGGCCAGTCGTGTGCAAGGATGCGCCCGGCCCCGTCGATCAACGCCAAGAGGTATCAAGTCATGACAGGAAAGGCCACGAAGCTCGTCATCATCACCGAGAAGGTGCTGCTGAGTAAGGTCACCAAGATCATCCAAGCGGCCGGAGCCACCGGCTACACCGTGATGGCCGCCGGTGGCGTCGGTAGCCGCAATACCCGCTCTTCGGGTCAGCCGGCCGTCTCGGACACCTTCTCGAACATCAAGATCGAGGTCATCACCGCAAGCGACGACATCGCCCGGGCGATCGCCAAGCAGGTCGCCGAGAAGTACTTCGACAACTTCTCCGGCATCATCTACCTCGACGATATCGACGTGTTGTTCGCCCATAGTCTTTGATCCTGCCCTGAACCGTCACCGGGGATCACGGTGACCAACGAAAAGGCCCGGGCCGGCAAGGGATGCCGCCCCCGGGCCGATTGGTTGATGACCTCGAGCGAGAGGGTCGCCACCGTTGCCGCGACGACAAGGGGCGTGTCGGCCGGATCGGCGGCGTGGAGGCGTTGGCCCGCGCGGCCGAGTCGCGCGCCGGCGACAATCCCCGAGGGGAAATGGACCGCGCGGCCGGGCGAAACCTTGCGGCGAAGAATGCCTTGCAAGGACTCGCCATCGTGAGCCCCGGAGCAATCGACGGGACAGGTTTTGGCCGCCACTCGGTTTGAAACCCGGGCTCGCGGGTCGTCGCGAATCCATGTCGGCGTTGGTTGGCGGCGCAGCAACGTCGAATCCTGCGGCTGAAAGGGCCCGGCCGAAAAGGCGTCGAGCACGTCGCCGGTAGGGTCTTGTTTTTTGGTGGGCCGTCTAGGATTCGAACCTAGGACCAAGGGATTATGAGTCCCCTGCTCTAACCGCTGAGCTAACGGCCCGGAGGAGGGCGGGTCCCTGTCGGCTGGACCGGGAGCGGTCTGTCGGTGGCAGTCCGGCGGGGCGTTCGCGCCGCGGGGCTTCCCTGCGCGGCGTTTCCATGAGGGATCGAGCTCGCCGTCCCTGGCGGATAGTGCGATCAGTCGGTGTCGAGGAAGCTGCGCAGTTTCTCCGAGCGGGTCGGGTGGCGCAGCTTACGCAGGGCCTTGGCCTCGATCTGGCGGATGCGCTCGCGGGTGACGTCGAACTGCTTGCCGACCTCTTCCAGCGTGTGGTCGGTGTTCATGTCGATGCCGAAGCGCATGCGCAGCACCTTGGCCTCGCGGGAGGTCAGGCTGGCAAGCATGTTCTGCGTGGCCTCGTGCAGGCCGGCCGCGGTGGCGGACTCGACCGGGGAGATCACGCCGGCATCTTCGATGAAGTCGCCGAGGTGGGAGTCCTCGTCGTCGCCGATGGGCGTTTCCATCGAGATTGGCTCCTTGGCGATCTTCAGCACCTTGCGGACCTTCTCCTCGGGCATCTCCATGCGCTCGGCCAGTTCTTCCGGCGTGGCCTCGCGGCCCATCTCCTGGATCATCTGCCGGGAGATGCGGTTGAGCTTGTTGATGGTCTCGATCATGTGCACCGGGATGCGGATGGTGCGGGCCTGGTCCGCGATGGAGCGGGTGATGGCCTGCCGGATCCACCAGGTGGCGTAGGTCGAGAACTTGTAGCCGCGCCGGTATTCGAACTTGTCCACGGCCTTCATCAGACCGATGTTGCCCTCCTGGATCAGGTCGAGGAACTGCAGGCCTCGGTTGGTGTACTTCTTCGCGATGGAGATCACCAGACGCAAGTTGGCCTCGACCATTTCCTTCTTCGCGCGGCGGGCCTTGGCCTCGCCGATGGACATCTTGCGGTTGATCTCCTTGATCTCGCCGATGGTCAGCACATTCTCGCGCTCGAGATCCTGCAGGCGGCGCTGGGCGCGACGGACCTCGCTCTCGACCTCGGCCAGTGCCGCGGAGTAGGGCTTGCCGGCGTCGATCTGCTCGCGGATCCAGTCGGGGTTGGTCTCGTTGTCCGGGAAGGAGTTGATGAACTCCTTGCGCGGCATGCCCGCCTGATCGATACAAAGGCCCATGATCATGCGCTCGTGGGTCCGAATGCGCTCGATGGTCTGACGCAGTACCTCGACCAGCTCGTTGAAGACATTCGCCACCAGTTTGAACTGCAGGAAGTCTTCGGAAACATTGGCCATCGCGGTGCGGGAGCGCTCGTCGTCGCGGCCGTATTCCTTCAAAAGGCCGACGAATTCGGCAAAGTGCTGGCGCAGGCTCTGAACGCGGCGCGCGACCTCTTCCGGGTCCGGGCCGGTATCCACGGCCGCTTCCTCTTCGTCATCGTCGTCGTCGCTGCCTTCGGTGTTCTGGGCCGAGGCCTCCACGCTCTGCGGCGTTTTGACCACCGGTTGCTCCACTTCGGCATCGGCATCGGTGAAGCCCGAAATGACGTCGCTCAGGCGGCGCTCCTCGCGCTCGACCTGCTCGAAGATGGCCAGCAATTCCTCGACAGTGCGCGGATAGACGGAAAGCGCCGACAGCACCTGATTCAGGCCGTCCTCGATGCGCTTGGCGATGCGAAGCTCGCCCTCGCGCGTCAGCAACTCGACCGTGCCCATCTCGCGCATGTACATACGCACGGGGTCGGTGGTGCGGCCGAACTCGCTGTCGACCGATGCCAGCGCTGCGGCAGCGGCCTCGGCAGCCTCGTCGTCCGCGACGGCGGAGTCGTTGCTCAACGAGTCGATCTCGGCCGGAGCGGACTCATGGACAGTGATGCCCATGTCGTTGATCATTCTGACGATGTCTTCGATCTGCTCCGGCTCGATGATGCCATCGGGCAAATGGTCGTTGACCTCGGTATAGGTCAAGAAACCTTGCTCTTTGCCCTTGGCGATCAACTGCTTAAGCTGTGAGGCCTGCTGCTGTTCTTGATCCATGCGGGGTACCTGTACGGCCAAGTCGGCGGATTGGTGTCTGGGGAGGCTCGGGCAACTTTCCAGTATAACAGCTGGATGCTGCCGCGTATATGCATAATACTGCTATGGACAGCTATCGTTATCCATGGTTCAAGTCTGGTCTTCATCGGCGCCCGGCTCTGGCTCTGGCTCTGGCTCTGGCTCTGGCTCTGGCCGGCGGGCGGTGAGCATGCGCCAACGCCGGTCCCGCGCGGCTTCCCTCGCCAGCGCGTCCAGCGCACCGGCCAGCTCGCTTTCCCTCCCTTCCGTGGGGATATGGGCGATCAGGCCGGAATCCGATAGCCGCCTGATGGTTTTTTCGTGCTCGGTGTCGCGCCAACGCTCACAGAGTGCCGCCGCGGTGATATCGGGGTTGGCGCCGGTGATGTCGATAATCTGTCGCAGCAACGCAATCCCCGGGTTGTCGAGATCCTGCCAGTCCTGCCGCCGAGCGTCGACGTCGCGCGCGAGCGACGGGTCGTCGAGCAGCAGTGCAATGGCAAGCCGCAGCGTCGTCAGACGCGCCGGCGCGGCGCCGGCCGTTGCCCGCGGACGTCGGGGAGCGCCGCGCCCGAGACCCGGTCGCGCCGGCGCACGCGTGCCGACCCCGACCAGGCCGGCGAGCCGCTCTTCGAGCAGTTGCCGGAAGGTGCCGGCCGGCATCTGCGCGAGCAGCGCCTTTGCGTCGTTATCCAGCTTTGCCTGGCCTTCGGAGCTGCCCAAATCGAGTCCTTTGCTGAGGTGCTCGAACAGAAAGTCCGACAACAGCATTGCCCCCTTCAAGCGCTCCTCGAAGGCGGCGCTGCCTTCCTTGCGGATCAGCGTGTCCGGATCCTCGCCGTCGGGCAGGAACAGAAACCGCATCGGTTGCTGTCCGTCACTCAGTGGCAGGGCGGTCTGCAGCGCCTTCCACGCGGCGTCACGGCCGGCTCGGTCGCCGTCGAAGCAAAACACCAGCTCCGGGGCGCTGCGCAGCAGACGTTTGACATGCTCGGCGGTCGTTGCCGTGCCCAGAGTCGCGACGGCGTAGTTGATGCCGAACTGCGCCAGCGCGATGACGTCCATGTAGCCCTCGACCACCAGCATGCGCGGCGGGCGGCGCTCGGCCTGCTGGGATTCGCGCAGACCATAGAGCTCGCGCCCCTTGTAGAACACCGGTGTCTCGGGCGAATTCAGATACTTCGGCTCGCCGTCGCCGAGCACGCGCCCGCCGAAGCCGACCACGCGGCCGCGGCGGTCGTGGATCGGAAACATGACGCGGTCGCGAAAACGGTCGTAGCATTTGCCGTCGTCGCGCTCGATCACGAGCCCGGCGGTGACCAATCGGGCGCGGGTCTCGGGGTCGCCGCCGAAGGTGCGCAGCACCAGATCCCACTGCGCCGGCGCGAATCCCAGGCCGTAGCGCTGCACGATCTCGCCGGACAGCCCGCGCCGCTTCAGATAATCGACGGCGCGGCCGGCGTCCGGGTGCCGGCGCAGTTGCTCCCGGAACAAGGCCGCGGCCTGCTCGAGCAGCGCGTAGATCGGCGCCGGGTCCGGGCCGCGCACGACAGTCTGTTCGTCCTGCGGCAGTTCCATGCCGGCCTGGTGGGCCAGCTCCTCGACCGCCTCGATGAAACCCAGACGGTCGTATTCGATCAGGAAATCGATCGCGTTACCGTGCGCGCCGCAGCCGAAGCAGTGGTAAAACTGTTTGGCCGGGCTGACGTAGAACGACGGGGTCTTCTCGCCATGAAACGGGCAGCAAGCGGTAAACTCTTTGCCGGCCTTCTTCAATTGCACCCGCGTCCCGACCACATCGACGATATCGACGCGCGAGAGCAGCTGATCCTTGATCTCCGGAGTTATGCGTCCGACCATCGCGGCGCCGCCGGGTGTTGGGTTTCGCCGACAAGGCGATGCGCGGGACCGTCAGCCGCCGGCCAGGCGGGACTTGACCAGTTTGCTCACCGCGCCCATGTCCGCGCGCCCCTGCATTTGCGGCTTCAAGATGCCCATGACCTTGCCCATATCCTTGACGTCGCCGGCTCCGGCCGAGGCGATGGCTTCGCTCACCATGGCATCGATCTCGGCGTCGGTCAGCGCAGCCGGCATGTATTCCTTGCAAACCCCCACCTCGAAGCGCTCTATCGCGGCCAAGTCTTCGCGGCCGGCCTGCTCGTATTGGGTGATGGAGTCGCGGCGCTGCTTCAGCATTTTGTCCAGCACTGCCAGCACCTCGGTATCGTCGAGCTCAATGCGCTCGTCGACCTCACGCTGCTTGATCGCGGCGTTGATCAGGCGAATGACGCCGAGGCGGTCTTTCTGGCCGGCCTTCATGGCCGTCTTCATGTCTTGTTGCAGGCGTTGCTTGAGCATGGGTCTGCTCCGCCGGTGGCGGTTGGGTGTGATTCGACGTCCGCCTTGGACACGCGGCTGCACGCGGTTCGATGCTGCGATCCGCGGTTCCGCAAGGAGCGGGAACGCGGCGGGCTTCACAAACGAGTTGCCAGGTCCGAGCAAGCAGCCAAACGATCCGAAGCTCGGTGCCATCGCGCCGACCGGTCGAACCGCGCACCCGCGACTGGGGTAGGCAGCCCGGGATGTTCGGATAGCGCACCGGCTTGTTTGCAGCGCCTTGCCGTGAGCATTTCGATGACTCGTCGGCAGCGACGGACAGGGCTAGTTCGTCGACGTTGTCCGGACGGCTTCGGATTCGGCTCGGGTCTGGATTCGGGTGTGGGCTCGGGGCCCGGTTCCAAGCTCCGCGGCCGTGTGGCTCGGGCGCTTTCGCCCGGAGTACCGATCGGCCGCTAGAACGGCCGTTCCCACCGACGCGATTCGCGCGAGACCTTTTTGTGATGGCGCTTCACGGCCGCGGCTTTCTTGCGCTTGCGCTCGGCGGTGGGCTTCTCGTAGAACTCACGGCGGCGAACCTCGGCAAGGACGCCCGCCTTCTCGCAGGAGCGCTTGAAACGACGCAGGGCGACCTCGAAAGGCTCGTTCTCTTTGACGCGAACGCTTGGCATGAAAGATCCTTTGGTTATCTCCCCTGGCGGTCTCCCCGGGGGATGAGCGGTGTGTCTAACGGTAATCTCGTATTATAGTGTGGGTGTTGCGCGGGGTGCAAGTCATGAGCTTGGGCTCCTGCCTTCGGTGCCGGTCTTGGTCTTGGCCGAACGGCGTGCGGCTTCGCGATGCTGGCCGGATGCCGCCGATATCCGCCGCGAGCGGCGGGCTCCGCGTGCGCGGGCATCGAATCAATTGGCTCCGCTCCGGTCAAAGCCGCATCCAAAACGCGTGCGCCGAGGGCATCGGGCCAACGCTGCGAACGCTAACTTATTCCGAAGAGACCCAGGGGAAGACGCAATGCGCGTGCTCGGGATCGAAACCTCTTGCGACGAAACCGGCGTCGCCATCTACGATGGTGAGCGCGGCCTGCTTGCGCATGCCGTTTACAGTCAGGTAAACCTGCACGCCGCTTATGGCGGCGTGGTCCCTGAGCTGGCTTCCCGTGACCATGTGCGCAAATTATTGCCGCTGCTGCATCAGGTCATGGACGAGGCGGGCCTGACGCGCGACGACATCCACGGCGTTGCCTATACCGCTGGCCCGGGGTTGATCGGTGCGTTATTGGTGGGCGCAGGGCTGGGACGCAGCCTTGCCTGGACTTGGGGCGTGCCTGCCCTCGGCGTGCATCACATGGAGGGTCACTTATTGGCGCCGATGCTCGAAGATCCGGCGCCGGCGTTTCCGTTCGTCGCGCTGCTGGTATCCGGCGGGCACACGCAGCTGGTGGAGGTCGGCGGCGTCGGCGTCTATCGACTGCTCGGCGAATCCGTCGACGATGCCGCTGGCGAGGCCTTCGACAAAACGGCGAAGATCTTGGGGCTGCCCTATCCCGGAGGTCCCGCGCTTGCGCAACTGGCCGAAAGCGGAGATCCGGCGCGCTATCGTTTCCCGCGCCCGATGACCGACAGGCCCGGTCTCGACTTCAGTTTCAGCGGCCTGAAAACCTACACGCTGAATGCGCTGCGCGACGAGCTCGCCGCCCGAGACGACCAGGATCAAACCCGCGCCGACATTGCGCGCGCCTTCGAGGAGGCGGTTGTGGATACGCTGCTGATCAAGTGCCGCCGGGCGGTGCGCGAGGCCGGCGTCAAGACCCTGGTGCTGGCCGGCGGCGTCAGCGCCAACAAACGTTTGCGCGCGCGCATGGACGAGATGATGGCCGCAGAGGGCGGGCGGGCGTTCTATCCGCGTCCGGCGCTTTGCACCGACAACGGGGCCATGATCGCTTTCGCCGGCCATCAGCGCCTGGCGGCGGGCCAGCACGAAGGGCTTGCGTTCTCGGCGCGCCCGCGCTGGCCGATGGAGACCCTGCCCGCGATCGCGTCGGCCTGAGCGCCGGCTGGCCGCAGCGGGAAGGCTTGCCGCCGGGCCGCGGGTGGCGGCGACTTAACCGGAGGCCGGCTAGGCGTCGGAGCCCGATGCGTCCGGCTCTTTGCGCTCGACCTCGATCTTGCCTTCGGCGCCGGTGAGCAGGTTGCGGATATTGCTGCGGTGGCGCATGAACAGCAGCGCGGTGATGATCAGCTGCATGCCGATCAACTGCGGCTCGGGCCAAAACAGCCAGACGATCAGCGGAGCCAGCGCCATCGAGATCAGCGCCGATAACGACGAGATCTTCAGCACTTTTGCAACGAATAGCCAGATGACCGCGACGGCCAGGCCGATGGGCCAGTAGAGCCCGAACTGCACGCCCAAAGCGGTTGCCACGCCCTTGCCGCCGCGAAAGCCGAAGAACACCGGGTATAGGTGGCCGAGGAATGCGGCCAGTCCGGTCAGTGCGAGCACGAGCGGGCCGGCGCCGAGCAGATGGGCCGCGATCATCGGCAGCAGACCCTTGACGCTGTCGCCGAATAGCGTGATGCCGGCAGCGGGCTTGGCTTTGCTGCCGCCGATGCGCAATACGTTGGTCGCGCCGGGATTGTTCGAGCCCAGCGTGCGCGGATCGGGCAGGCCCATCAGCCGGCAGACGATGATCGCGCTGGAGATCGAGCCGAGCAGGTAGGCGCCGACGATGAGGCCGATGTCGATCAGGGAAGGCATGTCCATGGCGCGCCATTGGACTGTTTGCGCGGCCCGCGGTCAAGCCCGGCCGGCTTGTATTGCCGCCGCCCGCCGCCACCATGCCAAAACCAACCGTGCTCGGCGCCGAATCGGGCGCGCAACCAACAGCGAGAGGCGAAGACGACGTGGATATCGTTTTCCTGCGCAGCCTGCGCATCGAGACCGTGATCGGCATCTATGACTGGGAGAAGCAGATCAAGCAGCCGGTCGTACTCGACATCGAGATGGCCAGCGACATTGCCAAGGGGGCGGCCACCGACCGCATCGAGGATGCGCTGGACTACAAGGCGGTCTCCAAGCGGCTGAAGCAGTTCGTCGGCGACGCCAAGTTCGAACTGGTCGAAACGCTGGCGGAGCGGTGCGCACAGATCATCAGAGAGGAGTTCGGCGTGCCCTGGGTGCGTCTGACGCTGAACAAGACAGGCGCCGTCAGCGACGCCGACGGTGTCGGCGTCATCATCGAGCGCGGCGAGCGCCGGTGAGCCGGTCCGCCGCCGCGACCGATTCCCGCACGCGCGTGGGCGAGGACTCCGGCCCGGCCCGGCGGCGCTGCTGGATCAGCGTCGGCAGCAATGTGGACCGCGAGCGTTCCATCCGCGGCGCCGTGGAGGATTTGCGGGCCGCCTACGGCGAGCTGGTCATCTCGCCTGTGTACGAGACCGATGCCGTGGGCTTCGAAGGAGCGCCGTTCCTGAACCTGGTGATCGGCATCGAGACCGAGACCTCCGTCGGTGCCATCAACCGCCGCTTGCGCGAGATCGAAGACGCTCGCGGGCGCGTGCGCGGGCCGAACAAATTCGCGCCGCGCACGCTCGACTTGGATCTGCTCACCTATGGCCGGACCGCCGGTGAGGTCGACGGCTGCGTTTTGCCCCGCGACGAGATCTTGAAATATCCGTTCGTGCTGGCGCCGTTGGCGGATGTCGCGCCGCGGGAGCGCCATCCCGAAGACGGGCGCAGCTACGGAGATTTGTGGCGCGCGATGGCCTGCGACAGCGGGCCCTTACGGTGCGTCGATCTGCCGCTGGACTGAAGCGGAATCCGCGGGCGCCGGCGCTTGCGCGGCGAAACCGTGCAATCCGACTACCGCTCAGCCGCTCTGCTCGCTGTCGCCGGAGAGTCCGCCGATCTGCAGCAGCTGCTGCACCAGTTCGCCGGTGTCGTCGCGCTCGTGCAGCTGCTCGAACGGCGTCCAGGCATAGTCCGCCTCCAGGCGGTACGAGCCCGCGAACGCATCGGGCGGCTTGCCGTTCCAGTCCTGCGGCGACAGCATCGAGAAGTAGGTGCTGCCGTCGGGCTTGCGGTACAGGTGGTAGATCTTCCCCGGGATGCGCTTGAAGGCGCATTGCGCACGGGTTAGCGCCTGCTCGTCGCGCGCGTCGGTCAGTACCTTGCGCGCCTCCGCTTGCAGCATTTTGATCTGGTCGGCGATGACGCGCAGCTTCGCCGATGTGCGCGCGTTCAGCATATTTTCCGCGCGGGCAACCTCTTCGGCCAACTCCGGGGCATGGAACGCGGGCGCCAGGCGGCTGGTCGGGTAGGGGGAGCTGCGGGCGTCGCCGCGATGGATGATCGGTTTGTCGTCGTCGCTCATGTCGGCTGCTGGTCGTTTGGCTGTTACTGCTGAATGGTGCGCCCGCCGTCGACGGAGATGATCTGCCCGGTGATATATCCCGCATCGCGAACCAGAAACAGCAGCGTGCGGGCAATGTCGCCGGGCGTGCCCGGCCGGGCCAGCGCCGTGCGCTCGAGAATCCGGCGCTTGGCGTCGTCGGAAAGGCCCTGCTCGGGCCACAGAATCGCGCCGGGCGCGACACCGTTGACACGGACCTCGGGGCCGAGCTCGCGGGCGAGCGTTTGCACCATCATCGCATTTCCGGCCTTCGCCATCGAATAGATCGGGTGATCGGCCAGCGGGCGCTCGGCATGGATGTCCACCAGGTTCACGATGCAGCCGCGGCTCGCGCGCAGCAACGGTGCCGCCGCCTGCGCGAGAAAGAACGGCGCCTTCAGGTTGGTGCCCATCAGCTCCTGCCAGTGTGCCTCGGTGGCCTCGCCGAGCGGTGTCGGGTAGAAGCTGGAGGCGTTGTTGATCAGGATATCCAGGCGGCCGCGAAATGCGCTGCAGGACTGCATCAGCAACGCCGGCGCCTGCGCATCGAGCAAATCCGCCTTGACCAAATGCACCGACTCGCCCCGCGCGCGCTCCAGCTCCGCCTGCAGCTTCTCGGCGGCGTCGGCGGAGCTTCGATAGTGCAGCACCAGATCCACGCCCTCGGCATGCAGCGTACGCGCGATGCGCGCGCCTATTCGCGCCGCGGCGCCGGTAATCAGGGCGACTTTTCCGCGCAGGTCGGGCGGCGTCGACTCGTTGTCCGTGGGGGTCAAATCGTCATCTCCTTCAGGTTGTCAGCGGCAGGGTTGTAGACTGCGCAATCCGCCGAGCGCAGTAGCCGGAGCGCACCGATGTTCTCGTTGAAGCACCCGATCGAAAACCGGACCCGGAGCGGCACGTGAGCCGCACCGCAGACGACGCCGCAGCGGCTCACGGTGCGCGGCTGGCCGCGTTGCTCCGTGCGCGCATTGCCGAGGCCGACGGCTGTTTGTCGTTCGACCGCTTCATGGAGACGGCCCTCTACGAGCCGGGGCTCGGCTATTACGTTGCCGGTGCAAAGAAATTGGGGCCGGGCGGCGACTTTGTCACGGCCCCGGAAATCTCGCCGCTGTTCGGCCGCTGCATTGCGGCGCAATGCCGAGAGGCCCTCGCGGCCGTCGGCGGTGGCGATATCCTCGAGCTCGGCGCCGGCTCCGGCGCGCTGGCGGCGGATGTGCTCGAGGCCCTTGCCGGCGCAGACGCCCTGCCGGGCTGCTATCTGATCCTCGAGCCCAGTCCGGACTTGGCCGAGCGTCAGCGGGCGTTGCTGACTGCACGGCTGCCGGCGCTGGTGCAGCGTGTGCGCTGGGTCGCCGAGCCGCCCGCGGGCTTTCGCGGCGTGGTGCTGGCCAACGAGGTCGTGGACGCAATGCCGGTGCATCGCTTCGCGATCGGTGCGCACGGCGAGATCCTGGAGATCTGCGTCGCTCTCGACGGCGACGCGCCGGTCGAGCGCCTGCGCCCGCCCGTCTCGCCGGGACTGACCGAGGCCGTGCGCCGGTTGCAGGCGGTCGGCTTGGCTCGAATCCCCGGTTATCGCTCCGAGATCAACCTGCGCGCCGATGCCTGGCTGCGGCTTTTGGCCGAGCGCATCGAGGCGGGTCTGGTGCTGTTGATCGACTACGGCTACCCGCGCGGGGAGTATTACCTGCCGCAGCGCGGCGCCGGCACGCTGATGTGCCATTACCGCCACCGGGCGCACGCCGATCCGTTTATCCACCTCGGCCTGCAGGACATCACCGCGCATGTGGACTTCTCCGCCCTCGCCGAGGCCGGCGCCGACGCCGGCTTTTCGCTGGCCGGGTACACCACCCAGGCGAATTTCCTGCTTGGCTGCGGTCTCGATGCCCTGGTCGCGGAGGCCGCCGACGATGTGCAGACCATGCTGAGCCTCGCCGCCGGCGCCAAGCAACTGCTGCTGCCGTCGGCCATGGGCGAGCGCTTCCAAGTGCTGGGCCTCGCCCGTGACCTCTCGCCGCCGGACGGTGTCTGGCGCGGCTTTTCGGTGCGCGATCTCAGCGGACGGCTTTAGCTGACGGTTTTGGCGAACGGTTCGGGCGGATGGTTCGGGCAGGCCATTCCGGCGGACCGGGCCCCGGCCGCCGCGCCCGCCTTCGCGGCGGGGCGTTCCGGATTACCCAGTGGCGCTTCGGGGCGCTCAGGTCCGGGGCGGCCGGAAGGAGCCTAAGGGTGGGCCGGTGCGCCTAAGTAGGTGGGCACCACGGCCTCGATATCGGTCGGATGGATGCCGAGCTCGAGCAGCCCGTTGTGCTCGCCGCAGACGCTCGGCGTTTGCAGCGACAAGTAGTTATCCCGGGTGAACGGCTTGCCGGGCAGGTACTCGAACACCCGCGCCTGCAACCGCGAGCCGAAATCGTTCAGGCCCGCCAGCAGGATCTTTCGCCCGATGCGCTCGGCGGTGTATTCCACGATTTTCTCCAGCTCCAGCACGCGCGGGCCGCACAGGTCGTAGCGCCGGCCGATGCTCTGCGGGTCGTCGATGCTGCGCGCCATCGCCTCGGCGACGTCGCCGACCCAGACCGGCGCGAAGCGTGCATCCGGACAGGCCAGCGGGAAGACCAGCGGCGTCACTTCAAGCAGCGCGGCGAAGCGGTTGAAGAAGCTGTCGCCGCGCCCGAAGATCACCGAGGGCCGGAAGCTGGTTACCGACAGTCCCTCGGCGGCATGGGCCGCGTCCTCGCCGGCGCCCTTGGAGCGCAGATAGGCGCTGCTGCCCTGCGTCGCATCGGCCTGCAGCGCGCTCATGTGCAGCAGACGGCCGACGCCCGCCGCAGCAGCCGCGGTCACGATGCGCTGCACCAGTTCCACGTGCACGCGCTCGAATGTGGTGTCGCCGTCCTCGTTCAGGATACCGATCAGGTTCACGACCAAGTCGCTGCCGCGCAGGCAGTCGGTCAGAGTTTCCTGGTCGAGGCGCTGCACCGGGCGCAGCTCGACATTCGGATAGAGGTTCAGGTCGCGGTGGCGGTGTGCCCGGCGTGTGGGCAGGACGCACCGGTAACCGGCTTTGGCAAGCCGCCGGACCAGATGCCGGCCGACGAAGCCGGTGCCGCCGAGAATGCAGGCTTGGTGTTGTTTCATTGTTTCCGATCGTCAACGTGTTTGTTCCGGGCAGCCCGGCGCTGTCGCGGCGTTGGCTGGCGGCCGCCGTTGTCCGGCTGTCGTACCGGCCTCGGAGCGCACGCGCGGCGCAATCGGTGTGCGCTTGCGCGGGAAACCCGGCCGGCGGGCGCGCTATTATGCCTTAATCATCCACCCGTTCCGCGGCGAGTTTGCCCGGCGCGCCGCCGGCGGTCCCGATTTGCGCCCTTCCACGGCGGCGCAGGCGTGTATTTTACCGGTCTGAGTTCTTTTGAGCCTTTTGCCGCTGTTCGACTTGATCGCTCTCGTGCTGACCGGAGCCGTTGCCGGCCTGCTGGCCGGGCTCCTCGGCATCGGCGGCGGCGCCGTCATCGTACCCGCCCTGTTGCTGATCTACGCGCATATGGGTGCCGAGCAGGGTGTGATTGCGCACCAGGCGGTGGCGACGTCGCTGGCGAGTGTGGTGGCCACCGGCGCAACGTCCGCCTGGGTCCACCACCGCCGCGGTGCCGTCGATTGGCCGCTGTTTCTGCGCTTGGTGCCGGGCTTGCTCGTCGGCGCCTGGTGCGGCGCGTACGCGGCCGGCTGGATGCCCGGCGATGTGCTGCAGCGGCTGTTCGGCCTGTTTCTGCTGTTCAGTAGCGCGCGCATGCTGATCGGCGCACCGCCGGCGACGCCTCGGCCGCTGCCCGGCGCTGCCGGGCTCGCCGGTTTCGGTACGCTGGTCGGTGCTTTGTCGGCACTGCTCGGAATCGGCGGCGGCATCCTGGTTGTTCCGTTTCTTGCGCGCCGCGGTCCGGGCATGCGCCGTGCCGTGGCCACCTCGAGCGCCTGTGGCGTTCCGTTGGCGTTGGTCGGCAGCGTCGGCTTCGTGCTCGGCGGCTGGGGGCGGGAAGGACTCCTGGCGCACAGTGCGGGCTTCGTCTACTGGCCCGGCGTCCTGGCGATCGTACTGGCCAGCGTACCCATGGCCGTGCTCGGTGCTCGGCTCGCGCATGGCCTGCCTACACGGACGCTGAAGCGCGTCTTCGGGGCGCTGCTGGCGGTGGTCGGCATCGAGCTGCTGGCGGGCTGAGCCCGCGGCGTCCGGCGCCCGGTCTGCTCAGCGCCCGATGCCGCTGTCGGCGCCCAGCCACAGGCGCCGATACAGGTAGACCTGGCCGGCCGCGTCGCGCAGCACCAGCCGGCCCTCGAACTGAGCGAATTCATAGGGCTGGGCGTTCTGGTGCTCCGGGTCGTAGAGCGCGATGCGCTCGCCGCGCTGTTGGATCAACCCTTCGATGAACCCGCCGGTGGGCGCATAGAGTCGGAAGCGATGCCCCCCGACGATGAGTAGTCCGCCGTTTTGGCCCTCCCAGACGCCGTCGAGCGTGGTCCCGCGCCAGCCCGGCATGCCCGGCATCTGTTCCATCATACGGCCCATGCCGAAGTCGTCTGCGGGGCCCGGTACGCCGGATGGCCAGGGCAGCTGACCGCCGCCGACGCCCGGAGGCATGCCCGGCATCATGCCGTAGCCCATACCGGGCATGCCGTAGGCGCGGGGATCGAACGGCGAGCTCTTCGCCGGGCCGTCGTCGTCGAGGAAGCCCATGGCCTCCATCATGCGAGCCATGGCGTTGGCCATGGCGTCGCGGGTGCTGCCGATGTCGGCCGCGTGCACCGGCGCTGCCGCGCAGCAGAGCACGAGCAACAGCACGGCGGCCGTCGCGCGAAGCGATCGGCGAGCGGAATGGCGAAGGGTGGCACAGTCGCGCGGGTGGCCGCGTTGTCCGGGTGTTCTCATGCACATGGCGCCAATGGTACGCCACGCGAAAGACGTTCGGGCGGCGGGCATGGCCTATGTCGGGATCGCGCCGCACGCGGGCCGAGCTCGGGCCGCAGATCGGTGCACGATCGCCCGGCGGTCGGTCGTCCCGGCAATGCCGAAGTTTCGGCGCGCCGGAGGCATCGCAGGGGTAGGGACGGGGCTCCGGACACGTGCCCGATGTGCGCGGCGCTTGAGCGGATTACGCCGTCGCCTATCGGCGGCGCCGGCTTGCGGCCGTCGGCTAGCGCTCGCCGGTCGCGGCCTGGCGCGGCCGGCGCGGCTGAACCGGGCGCAGCAACGCACCGACGCGCGGCCTTTGAGCGCCGAGGCGCTCGGCATAGATGACCCAGTAGCCCAACACACGCCGCACATAGTCGCGCGTCTCGGGATAAGGGATGGCGGCGATCCAGAGATCCGCCGGCATCGGTGCGTCCGGCAGCCAGCGGGCGACGGCGCCGGGGCCGGCATTGTAGGCCGCGGTGGCGACCACCGGATGCCCGTCGAAGCGTGCGGCCATGGCCGACAGATAATGGCTGCCGAGGGCGATATTCAGTCGCGGGTCGATCAGGTCCAGCGTCGTGGGCGCCGGCCGGCCGACGCGCGCCGCGACCTCGCGGGCTGTCGCCGGCATCAACTGCATCAGACCGGTGGCGCCGGCATGGGAGGCCACATCGGCGTCGAAGGCGCTCTCCTGGCGGATCACGGCGTACAGCCATGCCTGCGGCAGGCGGTTCTCCGACGCCGCCGCGCTTACCAGCGGGCGGTGGGCCAGCGGGAAGCGCAGCGACAGGTCATCCCAAAAGCCGGCGTCCGCGAGTGTGAAAATAGCTTCGGAATGCAGTCCCAGTGAGGACGCCGCGACCGCGGCCGCGATCAGATCGGCCTGCGACAAGCCCGACGTCATTGCGCGCCATTCGCGGCTGATGTCCGCGCCGCGACCCAGGCGTCCGAGCTCGCGGATGCGCGAGACGGTTTCGGAGTCGATGAACTGCGCCACGCGGCTGTCTTGCGCCGGCGCGGGCCGGTCGCCGAGCGCCGGTGCGCGCCCCAGCAGCTCTGCCGCGCGAAAACCCCACAGACTGCGCTCGCCGGCGGCTTCGGCGAACGCATGGGCGGCGGTCTTCAGGTCGCCGGTTTCGGCCGCGGCCCGCGCTCGCCAATATTGCCATTCGCCTTTGCCGCGCTCCTTGGCGGGCAGCACCTCGATCCAGCCCGGTAGCCAGTCCCGGGCGCGAAGATGTAGTGCCGCGCGCAGGCGCTCGCGCTGCAGCGGCGTTTGGTCGGCCAGGGGCTCGATCGCGGCCAGGAAGAACAGGGCGTCCCGCTCGCCGGCGCGCGCGAGACGGCCGCCGATGGCTGCATTGACGCGGTTGCGGGATGCCGGCGGCCAGGGCTCGCGGGTGGCGAGGGTGCTGAAGATTCGGGCTGCCTCGCGCGGGGCGCGCCGGGCCAGGCGCTCGAGCGCATGGGTCAGCGCCTCGGCACGGCGCGCCGGGTCCGCGGGCAGCGCCGCGTCCGCGTCCGTCAGTGTCTCGGGGTTGCGATAAACGGCCAGGGTTCGGTCGAGCCAGGTGCGCTGCCCGGCAGGCAAGTAGCGTCGCTGATAAGCAGCGACGCCGGCATTGCCCGCCGCCAGCGCCAGGTCGACGCGCTGCCAGACCGTTGCCGCATCGAGCCCGCCCGCACTGGCCCAGGCGGAGAACACCGGGTCGCAGTCATCGGGTAGAGAGCCGCCGGTGAGGTAGACGACGGCGAGACCCTCGAAAGCGGCGTCGGTGCGGCCGGTTTCCAGGAGTGCGCGGCGGTAGCGGCAGGCGCGGGTCTCCGAGCCATTGTCCAGGTAGCTGTCGACGTAGGCTTGCCAGCGCTTCTCGCGCGAGAGAAGCGCCAGCCACTTACGGCGGACGCGCTCGCCGGGTGCGCTGCCGCGGTGGCGCTCGATAAATTCCGTGACTTCCGCATCCGCGGTGACGTCGAGCCGATTCAGCAGTGCCTCGGCCTGCAGATAGGGCAGCAGCGGATAGTCGCCCAGCACCCTGCGCAGGGCGTCGAGGTCCACATCGGCGCCGGCGCGCAGCCCCCGCTCGGCTTCGAGGAATGCGCTGCGCTGTGCCGGCAGCGCAGTGCCGCTGTCGGCTGCGGCCGCCGCGCAGACTAGGCCCGCTGCCAGTGCGCAGGCGTGCAACAGGGCGCGCCGGGCGCCGTCGAGTAACGGTGCCGGCATGGTGAGCCAAGTAGGGGAACGGATGATCACCGGCGCGAGCATAGGATTCGCCGTGGCGAGGGGCAAGCCCGGTCCCTCGGCCGTCGCTGGCCGCGGGCCGCGCCGGACTGGAAGCAAAACACCCTTTGCCCGATCATGTCCCCTACGATTCGTAAGCCTTGGAGCAGGCGTAATGACCGCGAAGCCCGACGTCACCGAGCTCAGCTACTTGACTGCATTGCTGCGCGAAGTGGCGCGTGAAGAAATCAAGCCGCGCTTCAGGCGCGCGAAAACATCCTCGAAGGCCGACGGCAGCCTCGTGACCGAGGCCGACACGGCGGTCCAGAACCGCCTGCAGGGGGTCTTCGCCGAGCGCTATCCGGACATAGCGCTGCTCGGCGAGGAGATGTCGCAGCAGGAGCAGGAGCGCCTGGCGGTGGATGACGGCACCGCCTTCTGGTGCCTCGATCCACTCGACGGCACCAGCAACTATGCCTGCGGCTTTCCCGGTTTCGCGATCTCGCTGGCGCTGGTGCGCAATGGCCGCGCCGAGCTCGCCGTGATCCTCGATCCGGTTCGCGACGAGTGCTTCACCGCCGCGATCGGCTCCGGCGCCTGGCTGAACGGCAGGCCGCTGGCGCCCTATGCGCCCGGCGAGGCGCTGGGCGACTGCCTGGCCGTGGTCGATTTCAAGCGCCTGCCGCCGCAGCGCGTGCCGGCCTTGTTCGGCCCCGGCTCGTTTCGCTCCCAGCGCAACGTCGGCGCGGTGGCGCTGGAGTGGTGCTGGATCGCCTCGGGGCGCTTTCAGCTCTACCTGCACGGCGGCCAGAAGCTTTGGGACTATGCCGCCGGCCGCTTGATCGCCGACGAGGCGGGGGTGGTCTCCGCGCTCTTCGCGCCCGACGGGGCGGTGCCGCTGCACGGCATCGGCCTCGACAAGCGGGTCGCCGTTGCCGCGGCCACACGCGGCCTCTACGAAGCGTGGCTCGACTTCGTCGACCTGCCGCTGAGGCGCGCATCCTGAGGCCTGGCCGTCTGCCGCGCGCGCTCCCGCGGCCGGCCCGCGGCGGCGTTTTCGGCGGGCGTCCTTTGTCCGCGACGGGCCGCGGGCTGTTAATTCGGCCCGTCGACCCTCAATTCCCGGTCCAGCGGCGGGGCGGTGTGCGCTGCGCGCGAACGACCGGGAGAGAACCGATGACCGAAAATATCACCAATCAAGATATGGACCTGAGCAGCGGGATCGCTGCTTTCGAGGCGAAACAGTTTTCGCGCGCGACCGGGCTGTTGTCGCCGCTGGCCGAAATGGGCGACGCGGAAGCCCAGTACCGCATGGCGATCATGGCGCAGAACGGGCTCGGCATGGTCGAGAATCCGTTGTTGGCCTTCAAGTATATGAAGGCGGCGGCCGAAGCCGGGCTCGGGCTCGCGCAGCACGGCCTGGGCTTCATGTACATGGAAGGCGAATGCACGGAAAAGAGCCCGGAGCGCGCGGTGCAATGGTTCCGTAAGGCCGCCGAGCAGGGCTTGGCCGGTTCTCAGACGACGCTCGCGATGATGTACGAGGAGGGACGGGGCGTGGAAAAGGACGTGGAAGAGGCCCGCAAGTGGTACCACATGGCGGGCTTCGACGAGAAGTAGGCCGGCCCGAGCGGCGCCCGGTGTCGGCTTGTTGGCGGTCCGGAGCTTGGCCCGGAATTCTGCTCGGAGTCCGGACCGGGATCCGGCTCGTGCCTCGGCGTACGGGGAGCGGGGTGGATGCGCTTCAGCGCGGTCGCCGGGGCCGGCGGCGGCACTCGATGGCCTCCGCAAGCACTTCGAGCATGGGCAGCGTATCGTTCCAGCCGATACAGGCGTCGGTGACGCTTTGGCCGTAGACCAGGTCTTCCGGCGTGATCAGATCCTGGCGGCCGCCGACCAAGTGGCTCTCGATCATGACCCCGATGATGCGCCCGTCGCCGCGTTCCAACTGGCCGGCCACGTCCTCGCATACCCGCAACTGCTTGTCGTGTTGCTTGCGGCTGTTCGCGTGGCTGAAATCGATCATGATTTTCGGCACCAAGCCGGACTTCTCGATCTCCTCCGCGGCGATATTGACGCTTTCCGTATCGTAATTCGGACGGCTGCCGCCGCGCAGGATGACGTGCGTATCTTCGTTGCCGCTGGTGCTGAAGATGGCCGAGTTGCCGTCTTTGGTCAGCGACATGAAAACGTGGGGGCGTGCGGCGGCGTGCATGGCGTCGATGGCGACCTTGACGCTGCCGTCGGTGGCATTTTTGAATCCCACGGGACAAGACAGGCCCGATGCCAGCTCGCGGTGGCCTTGGCTTTCGGTCGTCCGTGCGCCGATCGCGCCCCAGCTCACCAAGTCCGCGATGTACTGCGGGCTGATCAGGTCGAGGAACTCGGTACCGGCGGGCACGCCGAGCTCGTTGAGATCCAGCAGAAGCTTGCGCGCCAGTCCCAGGCCCTTGTTGATCTCGAAGCTGCCGTCCAGGTTCGGGTCGTTGATCAGACCCTTCCAGCCGACGGTGGTGCGCGGCTTTTCGAAGTAGACCCGCATCACCAACATCAGCCGGTCGCTCAGCGTCGGGCGCATTTCCGCCAGTCGGTGTGCGTACTCCATCGCCGCGACCGGGTCGTGCACGGAGCAGGGGCCGACCACCACCAGCAGGCGGTCGTCCTCGCCGTGCAGGATGCGCTGGATCTCCTGCCGGGCGTTGTGGACCGTCTCCGCCGCGGCGTCGGTAATCGGAAATTCCCGGTGCAGGTCTTTCGGTGCGATCACCTGCTTGATATCGCGGATGCGCAGGTCGTCTGTTTCGTAAGGCATGGGTCGGGTCGTACTTCGTTCGCAAGACCATGCAGTATAACCAATTGGCGTACCCGGTCACTGCCTCCGCGTGCCGGCCGGCGGCCATTGCAGCACCGGCCTGCGCCCACTGCAGCAAATGTTGCGTTTTCCTTGGCGCCCGCGGCGGCCCACCGGTTAAAATCGTGCTTTTGCGACGGCAACCTCGGCCTATTGACGGGAATACACGGTATCTTGCCGACATCCGCCCGCACCTGCGTCGAACGATCGGCCGGGCGCGGACCTCGACTCCCGCCGGTCCGCGCCGTCCGCGTGCCGCATCCGCGCATGTTCTGTATCAACACCCGCCTTCGAAACAAGCTATGAAAAACAAACGCCCCGAGCGGCCGACGCCGCCCCGGGAGACGGATGAGCCCGGGACGCCGAAACCGGCGCCCGCAGGCCGTGCCGCGAAACGAGCAAAGCGCCAGGCGCGGGATCTCGCGTCATGGGCCACCGAAATCTACGCGGCGCCGCCCGGCGAGCGCGATGTCTCCGATGCCGTCGATGCGCGCGTCACCGTCAGTACGCGCATGCGCAAGCCGAAAGTCCATCTGACGGCACCGGCAACGGCGCGCAAGGTCGATCTGTCGCGCTACATGGGGCGATGGTACGAGATTGCCCGGCTTCCCTATTTCACCCAGCGGCGCTGCGTGAAGAACGTGAAGGCGGAATACGCCCTCGGCGACGACGGCATGGTCTACGTGACCAACAGCTGCGAGCACAAGGACGGCGGCATCGGCGTCGCCAAGGCCGTCGCGCGCGTTGTCGACCGCGCCAGCAATGCCCGGTTCGAAATCAGCTTCCGCACGCTCTACGGCGTTCACGTGCTCTGGGACGACTACTGGATCATTGGCCTGGGCGAGGACTACGAATACGCGCTGGTCGGCCAGCCTACGCGTCGGCGCGGCTGGGTCCTGTCGCGCGATCCTCGGCCGGCGGAAGAGGAGATCCGCGGATGGCTCGGCGAGTTCGAGGAAAAGGGCTTTCCCGCCGACGCGTTCAAGCGCACCCGCCAAGACCCTGTCGAGAGCGACTGACGCCTGCCTCGCCGGGCGAGGACGTCGGCGGCGGCGCGGCCGCGCACGCTGCCGCCGTTGCTCAGCGCAGGTTCTTTTTGTAACTCGGCACTTTTGCGTTCTTTGCCTTCGAGAAGTTTGCGAACTCCATGGTCACGCTCGCCAACTCCACATCGGCGAAGTCTGCGCCTGCCACGTTGGCGCCGCGCAGGATCGCGCCGCCGAGCACCGCGCCGGTGAAATCGACGCCGCCGAGGTCGGCGTTGCGGAAGTTGGCGTCCTGCGCCGACACGCCCCGCAGCTTCGCCCCGCGCAGATCCGCGCCCTCGAAATTGGCCAGGTTGATCACCGTGAAGCCGTCGCGCTCGGCGCTGGTCAGGTCGGCGTCGTGCATGCTCGCCTTGACCAGATTCGCGTCATTGAGGTGGCAGTCCCGCAGGTCCGCGCTGCAGAGGTTGGTCTCGCGTAGATTGGCCTGAATGAACAGGGCCTTCTGCGCGCTCACATGACACAGGTTGCTGGCGCTGAAATCGGTGCCGCGCACATCGGCGCGGCTCAGGTTCGCCTGCTGCAGCTTTGCGCCGCGAATCTCCGCGTGGCGCAGATCCGCGCCCTCGAGATTCGCTCCGCTCAAGTCGGCGCCGCTGAAGACGGCGGCGCTTGCGGCACGCTCCGAGCCGGCGCGTACATGAGATAAGTCGGCGCCGGCAAGACCGGCGCCATTGAAATGGGCGCTCAACAGTCTGGCGCCGCGCAGCACGGCGCCGGTCAGGTCGGCGTCGACGAGGTCGCTGAACTCCAGGTCGGCGCCGGTCAAATCCGCCCGCCGCAGATCGGCGCCGTTGAGGCGCATGTCCCGCAAGTCCGCCCCCGCCAACGAATCGGCGTCGATGCTGGCAAGGATCTCGCCGCTGTCTTTGTGCTTGATGTCGACCATGGTGCCGCTCCGCTGTTGTTCTTCTCCCTACTCACAAATCTAGTCAGAAACGCGACACCCTGCCGCCGCTCGGTGCAAACAAGTCGGTGGCGCAGCCGGGTCATGGCTTCGTGAGTGAGCCAATCGGCGTCCGGAGCAGCCGCGTGCGCCGAAACGAAGTTCAGCGGGGGGCGATTCCGATCGGGAATTTACGCAGGCTTTACGCGGCGAAAACGCGGCAAGGGGGATAATGTACGCAGGTTGGCCCTCCACGGCCGCAGTTGTCCCTTTGTCAGCCCGCTCAAGGTATCGCCGGACCGGCGAGATCCGCTGCAGACTTCGCTTCTCCCTATGCATTGGCGCGCAATCTCACGTTTGTTCGGCATATTGCTTCTGATCTACGGCATCAGCTTCCTGCCGTCCTTGTGTCTGTCCCTGATCTACGAGGATGGACAGTGGCACATATTCGCGTATTCACTGCTGCTGACGCTGCTTTCGGGCGTGCTGATATGGCTGCCGAACCGCAAAGAACGCAGTGAGCTCTCGGTCCGCGATGGCTTTTTGGTCGTTGCCCTGTTCTGGTTCGTGCTCGGGGTCTTCGGCGGGCTTCCGTTCGTGCTCGGACTGCACTTGTCTTTCATCGATGCCCTGTTCGAGTCCATTTCCGGATTCACGACGACCGGCGCGACCGTCATCATCGGCCTGGATCAACTGCCGCCATCGATTCTCTACCACCGACAGCAGATTCAATGGCTCGGCGGCATGGGCATCATCGTGCTGGCCGTCGCCATTCTGCCTCTGATGGGCGTCGGCGGGATGCAGCTTTACCGCGCAGAGACCTCCGGTGTGGCAAAGCACGAGAAGCCGACCCCACGCATCGCCGAGACGGCGCAAGCCTTGTGGCTGCTCTACTTCGGGCTGACGGCGGCCTGCTCGCTGGCGTTCTGGGCAGCGGGCATGACCGTTTTCGATGCCGTCGGCCATGCATTCACGACCATCGCCACGGGCGGCTTCTCGACCCACGATGCCAGCATCGGCTACTACGACAGCTGGGTCATCGAGCTGATCGCCATTGTCTTCATGCTCGCCGGTGGCGTGAACTTCGCCATCCATTTCATCGCCTGGCGCAAACTCGATCCTCGGGCGTACGTCACGGATTCGGAGGTTCGCGCCTACTGGCTGATCTTCATCGCTGCATCGCTGTTCGTCGCCGCTAGCCTGCTCTGGGCACAGGTTTACGCCGACGGGATCGAGGCGCTGCGCTATTCGGCCTTCCAAGTCGCATCGATCTTGACCAGCACCGGCTTCGGCACCGCCACATTCGCGCAGTGGCCCCTGCACATCCCGATGGTGCTGGTCGTCGTCTCCTTTATCGGCGGTTGCGGCGGATCGACGGCCGGCGGAATCAAAGTCCTGCGCGTGATGTTGTTGGCCAAACTGGGCATTCGGGAGCTCTTTCAGCTCGTGCATCCCCATGCGATGACGCCCGTTAAAGTCGGCAAGCGGCCGGTGAGCGATCAGGTCTTGTTCTCGGTTTGGGGCTTTTACGTACTGTATGTCATGACGGCGCTCCTGCTGACCACGGGCATGATGGCGGCGGGCTTGGATCTCGAATCGGCGTTCGGTGCGGTGGTCGCGACGCTCAACCTGCTCGGTCCCGGACTGGGCGAGGTTGCCGCAAACTTCGCCAGCGTCGACCCGGTGGTGAAATGGCTTGCCGTTTTCAGCATGCTGGCGGGCCGCCTCGAGATCTTCACGCTGCTGATCCTGTTCTTTCCCGCTTACTGGAGGAACTGATGGCGCTGCGGCTCGACCGTATCGTCGGTCCCGCTGCGGGAGGCCGAAACAGTGCCGGTGGCCGGGACAGTCGTCTGCAAGCCTATCTGCTGGCGCTCGTCGGCGTCGCCGCGGCGCTGGCAACCGCGCTTGTGCTGCGGCCCTGGCTGCCGCTGGCCAACCTTTCGCTCGTTTTCCTTGTTGCACTGCTGTGGCTGGCAGTGCGAACGGGTCCGCGCCCGGCGCTGTTCGCGGCCCTGCTCAGCGCCCTTGCCTACAACTATTTTCTGACGGAGCCTTATCACAGCCTGGTCATTCAGCACACCGATGAACTGGTCACCGTCGTGTTTTTCCTGATTGTGAGCCTGTTCGGCGGCCGGATCGCCGAGCGGCTGCGCCGCCAGCTGCTCGCGCTGCAGACCGCCAACGACCAAGCGCGGTTGTTGCTCGATCTAAGCGAGCGCCTGAGTGGGTTGACGGATCTCGGCGAGGTACAGAAAGAGACGAGTGCGGTTTTGGCCGCACAGTCGGGAAGGGACGTGGTGCTGTTCGCGCTGTCCGACGACGGCAAACTGACCCCCGTGGCCGGTGCCGAACGGACGCCCGCCCCGGACACGGCGCTGCTGGCCGCCGCGTATCGGGCCTGCGGTCAGCGTCGGGCGGACGGTCCCGTGCGCTGCGGCGGCGCCCTCGAGCAATGGCAGTTGTGGCCGCTCGGCGCGGAGCAGGACTGCCTGGGTGTCATTGCGCTCCGCGAGATCTCGCCGGCGACTACACTCACTGCCCAGCCCGTCGCCACCGAGGCCTTGATCGCCCACGCGGCCTTGGCGATGGTCCGTACCCGCTTGGCCGACCGGCTGCGCCGGGCACGCATCGGCGAGGAGACCGAGCGCCTGCGCGCCGCACTGTTGTCGTCGATCTCTCACGATCTACGTACCCCGCTGGCAGCCATCATCGGCGCCGCGAGCGGCCTGCGCACGCTGGACCGCCAGATATCCGCAACCGATCGCGAGGAGTTGCTCGACACCATCCTCGGCGAAGGCGGTCGCCTCGACCGTTACATCCAGAATCTGCTCGACATGACCCGCCTCGGCCACGGCGGGCTGAAGCTCGAGCGCGACTGGGTCGGCGTCGACGACCTGTTCGGTGTGGTGCTGAGCCGGCTGCGCGAGCCGTTGCGCGCGCATCGCATCAGCCTGCACGCGGCGCCGGACATGCCCCTGCTGTACGTCCATCCCGCATTGATCGAGCAAGCGCTGATCAATGTCGTCGAGAACGCGGCAAAATTCTCGCCCGAGGGCACCACGATTCGTCTCGCGGCCAGCCTGAGCGGTCCTGACGTGATGCTGAGCGTCGTCGACCAAGGCCCCGGGATCGTCGCCGCCGAGCGCGAGCGGGTGCTCGATATGTTTTACACCACTGCAGCGGGCGACCGCGGCGGGCAGGGCACCGGACTGGGGCTTGCCATCGCCGACGGCATGATCACGGCGCACGGGGGACGTATCGAGATCACCGATGGTCCCGGCGGCCGCGGCACGGCCTGTACGATCTATCTGCCGCTGATGGATATTTCGGCGGCTTCGGAGAGCGATACGTGAGCACGAGTGAGCCCGCGGCGGGGCAGCACATCCTGATTGTCGATGACGAAGTGCAGATCAGGCGGCTTCTGCGGATCAGCCTCAAGAGCCAGGGCTACGAGGTCACGGAAGCAGCCACGGCGAAGCAAGGTGCCGCCTGCGCCGCCGATTGCGAGCCGGACCTGGTCGTGCTCGATCTCGGACTGCCCGACGCGGACGGCAAACAGCTCCTTGCCGAACTGCGCGAGCGCTCGTCCGTGCCCGTCATCGTGCTGTCGGTCCGTGACAGTGAAACGGAAAAGGTTCTCACGCTCGACGGCGGCGCCAACGACTATGTCACCAAGCCCTTCGGCATTCAGGAATTCCTGGCGCGGGTGCGCAACTTGCTGCGTACGGCGCATCAGCCGGCATCGGAAATCCCGTTCGACGACGGCCACCTGCGTGTCGACACCCTGCTGCGCTTGGTGAGCATCGACGGGAGCGAGGTCCACTTGACCCGGAAGGAGTATGCCGTGCTGCGGATTCTGGTTGCCCGGGGCGGACGAGTCGTCACCCGATCTCAGCTATTGCGGGAGGTTTGGGGACCAAGCCATCTCGAGGATACTCACTATTTGCGCGTCCTCATCGGCAAGCTCCGGCTGAGCCTCGGCGATAACGCGAGCGCGCCGCGCTACATCAGGACGGAGCCGGGAGTCGGCTACCGCTTCGTCGGCTACTCCCGGGATTAAGGGGCGACGGGGTTGATCCACGGTCGACAGCCGCCACAGCGAGCTTCATCCAGCGCGCGGATCACCGGCCGCGGCGATCGGAATCGCCCGGAACCGGACGTTCTGCGTGTCGGCGGCGTGCTGAAACAGCCACGTCGCGGCGATGCCCCGGTCGTTCGTACGGCGGATCGACATCTGCCGGACCATGCGCGGGCGATGTCCCGACGGCGCGTGCGCGCTTGCGCCGATCGGCTATGCTAACGGCCCGGCCAAGATCGGGCACCGCGACCACACCACTCGAAGGAGACAACAATGAAGATCGAGACTCTTGCGATTCATGCCGGCTTCGAGCCGGACCCGACCACCAAGGCGGTCGCGACGCCGATCTACCAGACCACCAGCTACGCCTTCGACGACACGCAGCACGGTGCAGACCTGTTCGACCTCAAGGTGCCGGGCAATATCTACACCCGCATCATGAACCCCACCAGCGACGTGCTCGAGAAGCGCGCCGCGGCGATGGAGGGCGGCGTCGCCGGCCTCGCGCTGGCCTCGGGCATGTCGGCGGTCACCTACTCGATACTGACCATCGCGCAGGCCGGAGACAATATTGTCTCGGCCTCGACGCTCTACGGCGGCACCTATAACTTATTTGCCCACACGCTGCCGCGGCTCGGTATCGAGGTGCGCCTGGTCGCGCCGAACGATATCGAAGCCATGGCCGCGCGCATCGACGCCAAGACCCGCGCCGTTTTCTGCGAGTCCATCGGCAATCCGGCCGGCAATGTCGCCGACCTGAAGGCCATCTCGGACATGGCGCATGGCCACGGCGTGCCGGTCATCGTCGACAATACCGTGCCGACCCCCTACCTGTGCCGCCCCTTCGAGCACGGCTGCGATATCGTCGTGCACGCGCTGACCAAGTACATGGGCGGCCATGGCACGACCATCGGCGGTGTGCTGGTGGACTCGGGCAAATTTCCGTGGGCCGAGCACGCGGACCGCTTCCCGATGCTGAACGAGCCCGACGTGTCCTATCACGGCGTCGTCTATACCGAGGCGCTGGGCCCTGCCGCTTACATCGGGCGCGCCCGGGTCGTGCCGCTGCGCAACATGGGCAGCGCCATCTCGCCGTTCAACAGCTTCTTGATTCTGCAGGGTATCGAGACGCTGCCCGTGCGTATGGACCGCCACTGCGAGAACGCCGTGGCCGTCGCGAACTACCTGAAGGACCACGCCAAGGTGGAATGGGTGCGCTACGCCGGCCTACCGGACAGCCCCGACTATTCGCTGGTACAGCGCTACATGGACGGCGGCAAGGCGAGCTCGATCCTGTCCTTCGGTATCAAAGGGGGTAGAGAGGGCGGCGCGCGCTTTATCGATGCGCTGAAGCTCGCGGTGCGTCTGGTCAACATCGGCGACGCGAAGACCCTGGCCTGCCATCCCGCGACGACGACGCACCGGCAGCTGTCGCCGGACGAGCTTGCGGCCGCCGGCGTCTCCGAGGATCTGGTACGGCTGTCGATCGGCATCGAGCATGTGGACGACATCATCGCCGACTTGGAGCAGGCCCTGGCGGCGGCCTAGGCCGAGCCGGCAGCCGCGGCCAAGGCCGCGTTGCGCTCGGGCGCACCGGGATGTGCGCTCGGGAAGAATCACCGGGAATGGACACGATGCAAACCGGGCGCGGCAGGTGCCGCGCGACGACTAGGTAGATCGCCAGCCATGCGAATCCATGTCCTGCAGCATGTCCCCTTCGAAGGCCCCGCGGCGATTGCGCACTGGGCCGAAGCACGCGGTCATTCGTTGGCCGTCAGCCATCTCTACGCCGGCGATCCGCCGCCCGATCTGGACAGCTTCGACCGACTCGTCATCATGGGCGGGCCGATGAGCGTGGTCGACGAGGCCGAGCATAGCTGGCTGGAGCACGAGAAGGCGCGGATCGAGGAGTCGATCCACAGCGGCAAGTCCGTGGTGGGTATCTGCCTCGGCGCGCAGTTGCTGGCCGAGGCCCTCGGTGCCCGCGTCAGCCGCAATCCGCACAAGGAGATCGGCTGGCTGCCGGTGACGCTGACCGAGGCGGCCCGCGCACATCCGCTGTGCGCCGATCTTCCGATGACGCAGCAGGTGTTTCAGTGGCACGGCGACACCTTCGAGCTGCCTGACGGCGCCGTGCACCTGGCGAGCAGCGAGGCCTGCGAGCAGCAGGCGTTCCTGTACGAGAACCGATTGCTGGGGCTGCAGTTCCACCTGGAATCCACCCCCGAAAGTGTCGACGCGCTCTGCGAGCACTGCGCCGACGAGTTGTTCCCCGGGCCTTACGTGCAGACGGCCGAGCAGATGCGTGCCGCCGAGCCCGCGCGTCACGCGGCCATGCACGCGACGCTGGCGACGCTGCTGGACCGGCTGTCCGAGTGACCGGCATGGTGCAGGCCGCGTCGGATGCGCCCGGGCGCTGCGCCTGGTGCGGCAGCGATCCGCTCTACGTCGCCTATCACGACGATGAATGGGGCGTGCCGTTGTGCGACGAGCGACGCTTGTTCGAATTATTGATCCTCGAAGGCGCCCAAGCCGGCCTGAGCTGGATCACGATCCTGTGCAAGCGCGAGGGCTATCGACGCGCCTTTGACGGCTTCGATGCCGGACGCGTGGCCCGCTACGGCGAGGCCGATATCGCCCGGCTGCGTGCCGATGCAGGCATCGTGCGCAACCGCCTGAAGATCGAGGCGGCCATCGGCAATGCACGGGCGCTGCTTTCGCTGCACGAGGCCGGGCGCACCTTGTCGGATACCCTGTGGCGGCACGTGGACGGCGAGCCGCGACAGCCATTTCGGGCAAACCTGGCGGAGGTGCCGGCGACGACGCCGGAATCGGATGCCATGAGCCGGGAGCTGAAGCGGCTCGGGTTCAAATTCGTCGGCTCCACGATCTGTTATGCGCTGATGCAGTCGGCGGGGCTGGTCAATGACCATGTCGCCGACTGTTTTCGGCATGCGCCGCTGTCGGCGAGCGCCTCCAGCGAGCCGGGCTGAGGGGCAAGGGCGCCTGCGCCCCGCCCGAGCGCCGCGCAGTTGCCTGCGCTTGTCGGCGGAACGCCGCCGGGTTATTGCGGACTAATCTGCGGCAAAGCACGAATGCGGATGCCGCCGTGTCCGGCGCCGGGATGATGCGCCGGCGCACCGGCAGATGCCCCGCGGGACCGCGAGTCCGCGTCGGCCGCGATTTCGGTGGGCCCGCGTCGGGCGTCCGATCCATGGCGGCATCCGGATGTTTGCGGGCGCGTCTTTCACCGCTCGCCATGCGCTTGCGGCATCTTCACTTGCCTGGGGAGACACTGATTGCCCATCCTGGCCAAAAAGCAGACGGTGCCCGAAAACGCGGTTTCCGGGTCCCCTGCTGTTCAAGCGCTTGGGCGCTTGAAACTGGCGGGGCGTCCAGCCCCACACGGCGAAGCGCGGACTATTTCAGCGCTTCGCCGGGCGGGAGATTCCCGGATCGGGCGGGTGATTCCCAGAGAATGATTCAGGAGTCGGTCATGATGAAGCGTTACCGCGCAGCGGTTATCCCCAGCATTACTTTCGTCGCCGGGCTTTTGGTAGGCGCGGTGGCGTTTTCCAGTCCCCGCGTGCCGGATGCGTCGGGAGAAGCGCCGGATAGCCAACCGCAGATGCCGGCGTCGACGCCGAGTGCTGCTACCGACGCGGGCGACTCAGCGGCAAAAAGCGCCGCCAGCGTCACGTCGATCTCCGATGATGCCGACGCCTTGCCGTCGGATGCCGCCCCGCGGGAGGCCGAAGCCGGGAGCGAGCTGCGCCGGCGGATCGAAGAACTGGCCTCCGGCTGGGGTCGCATGGAGGCCGAGCTCGCAACGCTGCGCCAGCGCGTCGCGGTGCTGGAGCGGCGCGATTCGACGACCGTATCCGGGACGCAGCCGGAACAGGCGCCGGCCGGCGCAACGACCCCCGAGTCCCGGCGCGAGGCCTTGGTGCGAGCCGGCGTTGCCGGCGACCTGGCCGACGACCTGCTTTGGCGTACCTCGCAATTGTCGCTGCAGCGGTTGGAGCTGCGCGACGAGGCAATGCGCGACGGCTGGTTCGGGACCGAGCGCTATCGCCAGGAGCTGCGCCGAATCAACCAGGAGCAGGTCTCTTGGCGCGACAGCCTCGGCGCCGACGCTTACGACCGCTACCTGTTCGAAAGCGGGAGCAACAATCGCGTACAGGTCGACGCCGTGATTCCGGGCTCTGCCGGCGACGACAGCGGGATTTTGCCGGGCGACATCATCGAGCGTTACGCCGATGCCCGCGTCCTCGACTACGACGACTTGCGCAGCGCCACCAGCGATGGACAACGCGGCGAGCTGGTGCCGGTAGCGGTGCGCCGCGGCGGCGAGCTGCTGGAGCTATGGCTGCCGCGCGGACCTATCGGCGTGCAGCTTGAATCCACCCGAGCCGAGCCTGCTCCCTGAACCCCGGTAACGCAGCGTTTGCGCCGACGTCCGATGTTTTCCGGGTTGCATACTGGGTTATTCGCCTGCACAGTAAGGGGACGTGGCCAAAGGCGCATTCCTGCGCCGGCGCAGACAAGTGGTTGTTACGATGTCTGAACTTACGCAAGAAGAACGTCTATTGATGACCAGACGTGTCATGAGCCTGCTGGAGAGCTGGAATCTGGGCGCGCAGGACATGATCGAGCTGCTGCAGCTCCCGTCGAGCGTCAAGGCGCGCAATATCGCCCGCTTCCGCGAGGAAGAGCCGCTGCCGGCGGACGTGAATGTGGATCGCCGCGTCTCCTATCTGCTGCGCATCGAAGAGGCGCTGCATACCTATTTCCCGCGCAACCCCGAAATGCGCGGCATGTGGGTCAAGCGGGGCAATAAGCAGTTCGGCAAGCGCTCGCCCATCGCCGTCATGGTGCAGGACGGCGAGACCGGTCTGATCTCGGTGCTGTCTCACCTCGACTGCACCTTCGCCTGGGATCTGACGGGCTCCAAGAGCGAATACAGCGCCGCGACGAGCTGAGGCGCCGGCGCTCGCGGCCGGCTGCACGAAGGCGCATGCCGTGCCGCAAAACGGCGGATCGTCGAGGCTATTTCGTCCGAAGCGTCGGGCGCGCGCCGACAAGCCGTTACTTATGATGGCCTAGGGCGCGGATTGAGTGCAGGCAGGCGGCCTCTGCGCATCCGCGTGGCTGCCATGCTGCGCAGTGTGCCGGTGCCCGGTCTCAGTGCTCGCCTGAAGTTCTTTTTCCAGCGCTTGAAGTCGATGTCGCGCCCGTTGTAAAGGGCGTTGTCGAGCTCCTGCATCAGCGTCCGGATGCGCTCGCCGTCGGCGCCGGGGCGAAGCTGAAGCAGTCGGTCTGCGATCTTCGGCAACGGCTCGCGCTCGGGCGTGCGCAGTTGGCGGCACGCCTGCGTCTGAAAGGCCGTCGCCCAAGTGGCCGGATCGGGCGCCGTTTCGGCGGCGACCGCACAGCGGTAGACTCGGGTGCTCTTGGGTGTCAGCCGTTCGTAGAGGGCGAGCCCCCGGCTCAGCAGGGGACGCGGATCCAGTCGGCTGCCCGCCATCGCGAGCGAGCCTGCGATGGCGGAAGCGGCTTCGCGCAAACGGGTGCGAACCCGCGGCCCCGGCGCCGCACCCGCCTTCCCGCGCTTGTCCGAGCCCGGACGGCTTCGCCACCAAACCCCGCCCCAATAGCCCGCCAGCACCAGGGCCAGGCCCGCCAGCGGCATCCAGACCCAGCGCCAGTCGCCGCTGTCGGTGCGCTCGACCGAGCGCCCGAAGCCAAACGGTCCGGATTCCCCGGCAACGGAGAAGGTACGAATCGGCTCGCTCGAGGTCTCGCGGGAGGCCGTTTGCACGTTCCACCAGTTCACACGAAGCTCCGGCAGATGCAGGCGTCCGCCGGAATGGGGTACCAGCGTGTAGTAGTCCGTGCGCTTTCCGAGCAGCCGACGGCCGCCGTCGACTAGCGTCGTGTCCACCAACGTCTGCTCCCGATAGACGCGGAAATCCTCCGAGCTCAGCATCCGCTCCAGTGACGGCAGCTGCTCGCCGAGCGCGCCGTGGGCCTGCATCAGCAGCGTCAGCGTCACCGGACGCCCTTCTTCGATTACGCCGCCCTCGTCCAAAGATAAATTCAGCGTCAACGACTCCAGCGGCAGCCACGGCAGCACGCCCGCCGTCGCCGGGCGGACGCGCAGCCGCAGCGGCTGCGCGGCCTTGGCCGTGAACGGGGCGCCGCCGGCGAGCGTGCCCTCGACCGCCATCGGTCCGACCTCGATCTCACCGTGCCGCAGCGGCGTGACCGCAAGTACGAACTCGTTGACGATCTCGCGCCCGGACTCGCCGCTGCGGCTGCTGGTGTCGGGCCCCGAGACCTGCTCCACCAATACCTCGTCGAAGCCGGCGACTTCGGGCGACGCCGTGGCGAGGTTGCCGCTGCTGACCACCCGCAGCCGCACCAGTACGTTCTCCTGCACATAGGGCGTGTCGTCGCTCAGCTCGACCTCGAGCCGTGGCTGCATGCTCCCGGACCGACCCGCGTAGCCGGGATAACCGCCGCCCGGATATCGCGGAGCGCCATATTGGCCCGGCGGATATTGACCCTGAGGGAACTGCTGCGGCGAGAACTGGCGCGGGGCGTAGGGCGTCGCGGCCGGCTGCCCGCCCGGGTAGCCGGCCTGCGGGTATTGCATCGAGCCCGGCGGGCCGGCGGGCGGGACTTGGGCTGCCGGCGCGCCCTGCATTGGCTGGCGCGGCGCCGGCGGCTGGCCGCGGGCATTGTTGGGCTCGACCGGGCGGAACTGCCATGGGTTGTAGCTCTGGCGGTTGTAATTCTGCGCGAGGCGTCGGTCGGCGGGGCGCTGCGCATCGCCGACCGACTGGGGGGCAGATTTTGAAATGCCGTGGGGCGCCGACCAGCCAAGCGCCTGGCCGCCGGCGATGGAGCCGAGCAGCAGCAAAGCTGCCGCCCGTAAGGCGTGCCGGGTGCCTTTGCTGCGGCTTGCGGGATTCACCATGGCCTGCTCTCGCGCAACGCTCCGCCGGTCTCGCGCATGATGCGCAGTTCTTCGAGACGGAATTGGTTTTGCATCAACATCGACGGATCGCCCTCCACCTGATCCAGACGCTGCTCGATGATCGCCATGCCGGGGCCGACTACACGCTCGCCGCCGAAGGCCATCGCATCGCTGGCGGGATCGTCGCGGTCCAGGTTCTCCCAGGGCAGGTTGCCCTGCTGATCGAAGCGATCGACGGCCTCGGAGGGGCCACCCGCGCTGTCGAGATCGGAGGCCCGGTCGGGCTTCCGAGCGCCCCGCGGGCGCTCGCGGTCTTCACGCTCGCCACCGCCGGCCTCGTCTTCGCGGGCCTCGCGCTCCTCGCCGACGCCGGCCTGGTCCGGCTCTGTCGGCGGCTCGCTGCCGCGCTCGCCCTTCGGCTCTTCTTCGGACTCGAGGGTACCCGTGCGCTCCCCCGGCTCTTCGCCGCCGGCGCCGCGCTCGTCGCGGCGGCCATCGTCTGCGTCGGCCTCGCCGTCGCGGTCTTCGTCCGGCTCGTCGCTCCCGCTTCGGTCTTCGGTTTGCTGCTCTGCGTCGCGCTCGCCCCGCGTCTCGTCGCGCTCGGTTTGTTCTTCGTCCTCGCGGGTGCCTTTGTCGGGGGTCTCTTCCGGTCGTTCGCCGCTGTCGCCCGCGGTCTCTTGCGCTGCGTCGCGCTTGCCGGACTCGTTGTCGTCCCGCTCGCTGTCCGCGTCGCCTGGATCCTGCTCCCTGTCCTCCGACGATGTGCCGGCGGCGTCTTCGCTGTCGCGCTGCTCGTCGCCCGTTTCGCCCGTTTCGCCCGTTTCGCCCGTTTCGCCGGACGCTTCGCTGTCCGTGTCGGTGCCTTTCCCGTCTTCGGACTCCTGCCCTTCGTTGCCCTGACCGTCCTCCGTCTCCTGCTGCTCCGATCCCTGCTGTTGCTCGGACTGCTGTTGCTCGGACTGCTGTTGCTGCTCGGACTGCTGCTGCTGTTCGGACTGCTGTTGTTGCTCGGACTGCTGTTGTTGCTCGGACTGCTGTTGCTGCTCGGACTGCTGCTGCTGTTCGGACTGCTGTTGCTGCTCGGACTGCTGCTGCTGTTCGGACTGCTGTTGCTGCTCCGATTGCTGCTGCTGCTCCCGCTGCTCCTGCTGTTCCTGCTGTTCCTGCTGTTCCTGCTGCTCCCGCTGCTCCTGCTGTTCCTGCTGTTCCTGCTGTTCCTGCTGTTCCTGCTGTTCCTGCTGTTCCCGCTGCTCCTGCTGCTGTTCAACGTCGCGGCGCTCGCGCGGCTGCTGCAGGCGGTCCTCGTCTTCCGAGGGTTCTTCCCGGGCCTGGTCTGATTCCGTCTCGGCCCGCGTTTCCTCCTGCTCGGTCTGCTCGCGCTGCTCGAAGGCCTCCTGCTCTTGGCGGGCCAGCATCCCGCGCGCGAGGGCAAGATTGTGGTGGGCGTCGTCGTGATCGGGTCGGCGCTCCAGCACCTCCTCGTAGGCAGTCACGGCGCCGGCGAAGTCGGCCTGCATGAAGCGGGCGTTGCCGAGGTTATAACGCGCGTCTTCATGCGACGAGGCGAGGAACGCTCGTTCGGCTTCGGCGAAACGCCCGGCCCGGTACAGGGCGGCGCCGCGCCTGAACGGATCCGAGAGTGTATCGGCTGCGGCTTCGTACTCTCCCTGCTCGTAGAGCGCGACGCCATCCTGCTCGGCGGAGCGAAACCAGCCCGCTTGCGCCGCCGCGGCCGAGACAAGACCGAGCAGTGCCGTGAGCACGACGAGTCGAGCGCTCATCCGCGCGTCCTCGCTGCACGCCCTCTGCCGAGCCAACTGCGAAACTGCGGCAACAGCAGTACGAGCAGCACGAGCACCGGAATGTAGAAGCGCTCGTTCCAGACGCGGGTGCGCTCGCGTCCGGCTTCCAGCGGCATTTTGCTCACGGCGGTCGCGGCGAGCAGGGCGCGCGTATCGTCGTCGCGGTAGTCGGCAAGACGGTAGATGCCTTGGCCGGCTTCGGCGAGGGCCTGCAGCTCGGCACTGTTCAGTGCGGTGCGCACCGGCTCGCCATCGGGCCCGATCAGTGCGCCGCCGCGCTGGCCCGGAACGTCGGCGCCGCTTTCCGTTCCCACCGCCAGCACATGCAGCCGAATGCCTTGATCGGCCAGGGCTTGGATGCGCGCCAGCAGATCCGGCTCGTCGAAATCGCCGTCGGAGATCAGCAGCAGCGCGCGGGAGCTCTCCTGCGGCAGCGCATCGAGCAGCACCATGGCCCGGTCCAACGCCTGATGCAGCCGGCTGCCCTGCAGCCGCGAGAGGTCGGTGGACAGCGCCGGCAGCGCCAGCATGATGGTGCGGGTGTCTTCGGTCACCGGCGAGACCACATGCGGTACCGACGCGAAGGCGATCAGTCCGAGTCGTAATCCGCGGTTTTGAAGGATGAGATCCTGAATCTCCTGGCGCGCGCGGGCGAGCCGGGTCGGGGCCACGTCCGATGCGTCCATGGATCGTGAGATATCGAGCAGGATCAGCAGATTATCGCCCGGATGGAAGAGGCGCACGTCCTCGTAGTCCCAGCGCGGGCCGGCCATTGCCGTGAGCAGCAGCAGCCAGAGCCCGGACCAAGCGAAGAAGCGGCTCCAGCGCTCCGATGTCTTCAACTCGCGGGTGCCGCTCAGATGCGGCATCAAGTGGGCGTCCGCATAGCGATGAATCGGGCCCTTCGCCGCCCGTGCGGCGCTGCGCCAGAGCCACCAGGCGACCGGCGGCAGTGCAAGCAGCCCCGAGAACCAGAGCGGCTGAGCGAAATGAAGGCCGGCCTCAGGCACTTGCTTCCCTCCGCACGAAGCGGCGCCGGCCTTCCGGGAACACACCGAGACCGAGCAGTGCCAGCAGCGCAAGGCCCAGTGGCCAGCGGTACAGCGGCTCGGGCAGATAGGCGGTACGCGTTTCGGTCTCGGTCTTCTCCAACTCGCCGACGCGCCGGGAGATCTCTTCCAGCGCACTGGTGTCGGTGGCGCGGAAATAGGCGCCGCCGGTGATGTCGGCGATACGCTGCAATGTGTCTTCGTCCATGGTCAGGTCGTCCCAGTACTCGATCTTGCCCTCGTGCAGGATCGGAATGCGCTCGCGCTTGCTGCCGACGCCGATCACGTAGATCCGGATATCGGCCATCCGCGCCAGCGCCGCGGCCTCCAGCGGTTGAAAATTGCCGGCGGTGTTGTCGCCGTCGGCGATCAGGATCATGACCCGCGAGCCTTCCGGGCGGTCGCGGAGCTTCTTGACGCCGAGGGCGATGGCATCGCCGAGCGCGGTGCTGCCGCCGGCGATGCTGGGCACCACGCCCTCGAGCAATTGATGCACGGCGAAGCGGTCCAGGGTCAGCGGCGCGAGCACGTAGGCGCCGGTACCGAACAGCACCAGCCCGATACGGTCGCCGGCGCGCTCGTCGATGAAGCGGCCCATGACGCCCTTGACCACCTGCATGCGGCTCACCTGCGAGCCGTCCTGGGTGAAATCGAGGGCATCCATGGAGTGGGAAGCGTCCACCGCCAGCATGATGTCGTAACCCGGCGTGCTGACCTCCGTGTGCGGCACCAGGCATTGCGGGCGCATCAGCGCGAGCACCAGCGCGGCCCACAGCAGGTAGAGGAGCGCTTTGTGCAGCCACCCCGCGAGTTGTCGGCGCGGGCGCCGGACCTGGTAGGCATCCTTCAGTGCCTCGATGCGCGGGTGGCGCAGGGTCACGCGTTGGCCGCCGGACTGCTCTTCGGCGGCCGGACGGCGGTCGGGCCATAGCCAGGGCAAAAGGAACGGCAGCGGCAGCAGCAACGCGAGCCAGGGCCAGTGAAATTCGAAGGCCGTCATGCGGAAGGCTCCGTGGTGCCGCCGCGCTCGGGTCGCCCGGTCTCGGCGACGCCAGCGCCGGCGCCGGTGCGCCGGCGTGCGGGCAGCAGCCGGCGCAGGCGCGATTCCGGGCGGTCGGTGCGCGGCGCACGTACCGTGATCCATGGCTCCACGGCGTCGAGCAAGCGGCGCAGCTTGTCTTCGTCCGCGCCGCCGGGCGCTGCGGGTGCGTACGGGGCATCGAGCAGCAGGCGCCCCTCGTTGCGCCAGTCGAAGCCCCGCGGATCGTGGCGTGTCAGCCAGTCCAGCCAGTCGTTACCGTGCAGCCCGGCGCAGGCCGCGCGGCCTTGGCGGGCCATCGCGATCCGCCGCAGCAATTCGGACAACGCCGAAACCCGCTCTTTGAGCGGCGCTCCGGCGCTCTCGCGGCGCAGCCGTCGCAGTGCACGAGCGGCATCCCAACGCCAGTCGCCGAGGGTGACGAAGGGGATCGGTAGATGCAGCCGCCAATTGGGGCGGAAACGCCAGATCAGCAGCGACAGCAGCGCGGCCGCGCCGAGCAACAGCCACCAGCCCGGTGCCAACGGCCACCAAGGCGTTCCCAGCGCATCATGGATATCGCGTAGCTGCGATGCTTCAGGAAACATGGCCGGACCGGCGGCCGCAATCTGCCGCTTCGCTGCGTGTCTTGTCGAGCTTGCTCGGTGTCATTGGTGATCAGACCGCTCGTGATCGAGCCCGTTGCTCGAGACCGTGGATCAGACTTAAATGGATCTCGCGGTCGGTGCGCACCGGCATCAGGATCAGCCCCAAGCGGTGCGCGATGGCCGTCAGCGTTTCGCGCCGGCGTTCCCAGGCGGCGCGATAGGCCTGCCGGGCAGCATCGTCGTCGGTGTCGATCTCGATCAGCGCGCCGTCGGTGGCGGTGAAGGTCACCGCGCCCATTGCCGGGATGTCCCAGTCCGCCGGGTCGTCCACCGGCAGCAGCACCACGGAGTTGCGCTGCGTGAGGTTCCCGAGCACGCGCTCGAGATCGCGCACCTCGCGGTTCAAATCGGCGATGACGAACACCAGCGAGCCGGTCGGCAGTCCGCGGGTTGCACGCTGCAGGGCGCCCGCCAAACAGTCGATGGAGGCTTCCTGCTCCGCACCCGAGAGCGTCAGCGTGCGCAGCAATTGCCAAAGCGCGCGCCGGCCCCGGGCCGGTCGGAAGTGCTGCAGGCCGGCCGCGGGGTCGCCGAATGCCATCCCGCCGACGCGGTCGTTGAGGCGGCTCGCGGCCCATCCGATCAGCGCCGCGGCGCGTGCGGCCTGCACCGATTTGAAGGTGCCGCGGGTGCCGAAGGCCATGTGCGGGCCGCGGTCGATGCAGAGCACGACGCTGCGCTCACGCTCTTCGCGGAACACCTTCAGGTGCGGTTCGTTGATGCGGGCGGTGACTTTCCAGTCCATGTAGCGGATGTCGTCGCCTTCGCGGTACTCGCGCACCTCCTCGAAGTTGACGCCCGCGCCCCGGAACACCGACGCATAGAGTCCGGCGAAGGTGGAATTGACCAGATGATGCGAGGGTACGCCCAGGGTATGGGCCTGATGGCGCAGTTCCAGCAGATCGTCGAGACGCGGGTAGAGACTCATGGCGAGCCCCCGCTCAGGGAATGGCGACCAGATTCAGCAGCCGGTTGACGAATTCATCGGTCGTGATGCCTTCGGCCTCGGCCTCGAAGGTCAGCAGCAGCCGGTGCCGGAGGATCTCCGGTGCCACCAACTGGATGTGGTGCGGTGCGACGAAGTCGTCGCCGTCCAGCCACGCACGAGCGCGGGCGCAGCGCGCCAGGGCGATGCTGGCACGCGGCGAGGCGCCGAAACGGCACCAGCGATCGAGATCCGCGTCGTAGAGCTTCGGATGGCGGGTCGCCTGGACCAAATCGACGATGTAGCTGTGCAGCTTCGGGTCGATGTAGAGCTTGGCGACGTCTCGGCGCATGGCGAACAGGTCGCCTTGGCTCAGGCAGGCGGTCGGCGCCTGCTGGGTGTGCTGCTGCTGCTCGCCGTCGAGGGCCAGGATTCGGAGCTCCTCGTCGCGGGTCGGATAGGTCACCACGGCCTGCATCAGGAAGCGGTCGAGCTGCGCTTCGGGCAGGTGATACGTGCCCTCCTGCTCCACCGGGTTCTGGGTGGCCAGCACCATGAACAACTGCGGCAGCGGATAGGTACGCTGGCCGACGGTGATCTGATGCTCGGCCATGGCCTCGAGCAGCGCCGACTGTACCTTCGCGGGGGCTCGGTTCACCTCGTCGGCGAGCAGCACGTTGTGGAACAGCGGGCCCTGACGAAACTCGAACTCGCCCTTTTCGTGGCGGTAAATGTCCGTGCCGATCAAGTCCGACGGCAGCAGGTCCGGCGTGAACTGGATGCGGTGAAAATCGCCTTCGATGGCATCCGCCAAGGCCTTGACGGCCGTGGTCTTGGCCAGACCGGGCATGCCCTCCACCAGCAAGTGGCCATCGCTCAACAGGCAAACGAGCATGCTGTCGATAAATTTTTGCTGGCCGATGATGCGTGACGCGATGTGCTCGCGCACTGGATTCAGGTCTGCGGGTGTCATGCTCGATACTGCTCGGCGTTTTTGGTGACTTCGTCGGGTTGACCCGGTCCGCGCGGCCCGCGGCGACCGAGCGGAGCGTCGGCTATCCTGATGCTTTTGCGATGGCGGTGCAAGCCTTAGCGAAGTTAAGGGTTTTTACTAAATATTCGAATATGCGGATATTTCTTGGTCAAGTGGGAGGCGCGTACCGGCGGCGATTTGCCGGCGACGCAAAGGCGCATTCCTGGCCGGACGGCGAGCGAGACCATGGCGATACAGTTCAGGCGGCCCGCTCTGCTATGCTCTTCGTGACGAAAAAATGACAAACGCATAACGGAGGAGTGACATGGCTTATATGCTGCGCCGCAAGGGTCATACTTACATTTACCAAGTCGATTACGGCGAGGAGGCGTCGGTCGCGCGGGTCATCGTGCGCTCGGATGCCGCCGGCACCGAGGGGCTGTTCCTGGTCAAGCAGGACGGCTCGCTCGAGCCTGCCGGAGACAAGCCCGGCTTCGGCGCGAATACCCTGTCCCGCGACGGGCTGTGGCCGACGCCCCCGCGCGAGGCCATCGCCGACGCAAGGGTGATCGCGCAGCAGAAGTCGCACATGGCCGGCTGAGGGCGGCATCGCAGCGCCGGCCCCGGCGTTGCGAGGTAGCGCATGGATGCGCGCACGTTCTACAATATCGGGTTCGCCAGTGCCGGTTCCTCGGCCGAATCAGACCCGTGTCTCAGCTCCATGTCTCAGCTTGAAGAACAGCTCGCCAGGCGGCGCACGTTCGCCATCATCTCGCACCCCGACGCCGGCAAGACCACGCTGACGGAGAAGCTGCTGCTGTTCGGCGGCGCGATCCAAATGGCGGGCACCGTCAAAGGGCGCAAGGCTGCGCGCCACGCCACCTCCGACTGGATGGAGCTCGAGAAGCAGCGCGGCATCTCGGTGACCTCGTCGGTCATGCAGTTCCCCTACGACGATGCCATCGTCAACCTGCTCGACACCCCGGGCCACCAGGACTTCTCCGAAGACACCTACCGCACGCTGACCGCCGTGGATTCGGCCCTGATGGTCATCGATGCGGCGAAGGGCGTCGAGGAGCGCACCATCAAGCTGATGGATGTCTGCCGGCTGCGCGACACGCCGATCCTCACCTTCGTCAACAAGCTCGACCGGGAAGGTCGCGATGCCGTCGAGATCCTCGACGAGGTCGAGGACGTGCTCGGCATCCAGTGCGCGCCGGTGACCTGGCCCATCGGCATGGGCAAACGTTTCAAGGGTGTCTACGATCTGCGCCACGATCGCACGCATCTGTTCAGCGCCACCCACGGCGGCAAGATCCAGACCGGCGAGATCATCGAAGGCATCGACAATCCGCGCATGGACGAGCTGCTCGGCGATCAGGCCGCGGAGCTGCGCGAGGAAATGGAACTGGTGCAGGGTGCGAGCCATCCGCTCGATCTCGACGCCTACCGGGCCGGGCGCCAGACGCCGGTCTTTTTCGGTTCGGCGATCAACAACTTCGGCGTGAAGGAACTGCTCGACGCCTTCGTCGACTATGCCCCGGCGCCGCGGCCTCGGCCGACCCGAGAGCGCACCGTCGAGCCCTCCGAGCCCAAGTTCAGCGGCTTCGTGTTCAAGATTCAGGCAAATATGGATCCGGCCCACCGCGACCGCGTCGCGTTTTTGCGGGTCTGCTCGGGCAGCTACAAGAAGGGCATGAAGATGCGCCATACGCGCATCGGCAAGACGGTGCAGGTGGCCAACGCCATCACCTTCCAGGCCGACGAGCGCCGCCACGTGGAGGAGGCCTGGCCCGGCGATATCATCGGCCTGCACAACCACGGCACCATCCAGATCGGCGACACCTTCACGGAGGGTGAAGAACTGCGCTACGAGGGCGTGCCCTACTTCGCCCCCGAGCTGTTCCGCCGTGTGGTGCTGAAGGATCCGCTGAAGACGAAGGCATTGCAGAAGGGCGTCCTGCAGCTGTGCGAAGAGGGTGCGACCCAGGTCTTTCGGCCCTTGAAGAACAACGACATGATCCTCGGCGCGGTCGGCATCCTGCAGTTCGATGTCGCGGCCTACCGCCTGAAGGGCGAATACGGTGTCGAGGCGGTGGTAGAGCCCGTCAGCGTGCAGACCGCCCGCTGGGTGGCTTGCGACGACCCGAAAATGCTCGCCCGCTTCAAGGAAAAGGCCTACGAGAACCTGGCCCTGGACGGAGATGATCAACTCGTCTACCTGGCGCCGACGCGGGTGAACCTGCAGCTGACCGAGGAGCGCTGGCCGGAAGTGCGCTTCCTGTCGACGCGCGACCTATGAGCCGGCGCGAGGCAAGCCCAACGCCGCTGGCCGGGCCCCGGCCTTCGCGCGGCGGTCCGCGCCGACGCGTGGCCCGCTATCGCAGCCGCTCGGCGTCCGTTATCCGCCGGTGAGCGCAGCGCCCGTCGCCGTCGAGCTGTTGGTGCCGGGGTTGTTGGGCCCTGTTCCGGCGCCGGTGGATGTCGGGCCCGTCACGCCGACGCTGGACCTGCTGCTCGCCCGCGCCGACTCCGTCGCCGGATTCGGGGCGGATGCCGCCGGCGCCCTGTGCGCCCGCTTCGGCGCCGCGGCCAGTGCGCCCTATGCCCTGGCCGCCGACGACCCCGGTTGGGACCGCGGCGGCTACTGGATGCACGCCGATCCTGTTCACCTGCGCCCGGACCGCGACCAGTTGCGGCTGTTCGATGCCGCCAATCTCGGCATCAGCCGGGACGAAGCCGACGCCTTGGTCGCCGAGCTGAATGCCCATTTTTCCGCCGACGGCCTGCGCGTCGTGGCGCCGGCAGCGTCGCGCTGGTATCTGCACGTGCAGGAGCCGCCCGACCTGGTCACGCGGCCGCTGGAGCGGGTCATCGGCCGATCCGTGGACGGCGCGCTGCCGCAGGGACCGGACGCCCTGCGCTGGGCGAGCCTGATGAACGAAGTCCAGATGCTGCTGTTTCAGTCGCAGGTCAACGAGCGCCGGGAGCGCGAGGGCCGACCGGCCGTGAACGGACTCTGGACTTGGGGCGGGGGGCAATGGCAAGCGCTCTCGAGCGTCGGCTCACCGCTGCACGTGGTGGCCGACGACCCGCTGGCGCGCGGGCTCGCGGAGGCGGTCGGGGCGTCGATCGTCCCGTTGGGCGGCGCCCCGACGCCCGCCGCCGGAGTGACGCTCGTCCACTGGCGGTCGCTGCAGCGCTGCGTGCTCGACAGCGATCAGGAGGGCTGGGTCGGCGCCGTCGAGCGACTGGACCGATGGCTGGCGCCGCTGCTGGCGAATCTCAGAGCCGGGCGTATCGCCGCGCTGGTGCTCGACCCGTGCGACGGTTCGTCTCGGCGCGCGACACGCGCCGCGCTGCGCCGTTTGTGGCGTCGCCCTAAAGCCCTCGTCCGGCAGATCGATCTCGGTTGAGCGCCCGCCCGCCGGGCCGGGGAGCCGCTAATGCATGGCATCCACGAGCGTCGGTTGCAGCACGCGCAGCAGTTCCGCCGTCGCCAGCGAAATGATGTAGCCCCGCTTGCCGCCGTTGATGTAGAGCCGCTCGAGCTCCGCGATGGTGCGCTGGCAGTAAACCGGCATGGGCGTGCGGGTGCCGAACGGGGAGGTGCCTCCCACCTGATAACCGGAGTGCTTGTCGGCGATGCGCGGCTCGCAGATGGCCATGCGCTTGACGCCGATGGCCTTCGCGAGCCGCCCGGTAGCAACCTCGCGGTCGCCGTGCATCAGCACCACACCGGGCCGGCGCTGCTCATCCTCCATGATCAGTGTCTTGATCACCAGGTGCTCGTCGACACCCGACTGCTGCGCGAACTCGGCCGTTCCGCCGCCGGCGTAAGTGTAGGGGTGACCCTCGAAGGCGACGCCGGCGGCGCGCAGTGCGCGAATGGCCTGTGTGACCGGTTCCTTTCTCGCTGCCATGGCCGAGCGCTCGCGCTACCAGTGGGCGGTGCCGGGCTCGCCTTTGAACGGGCCCACCACATCGTCGGTAATCCAGCCGCCATAGTAGCCACCGGCTTGGGCGCGCACCGGCTCGCCATCGACGAAGCAGCGCAGCAGCGACGGATAGCAGGCATACCAGCCGGCCAGTTCCGCCGAGTCGTCGAGCGCGTCGGGATAGCACCAGACTGCGTTGTCGATTCGCCCGGCGCTGCCCTGCACATGAAAGTACCTGGCTTCGCCCTTCCACTCGCAGAAGCTGCGCCTGTCGGAGGGCACCAGCAGCGAGCCGTCGATGCTTTCGGGAGGCAGATAGAAGGTCGGCGGACTCCCGGTTTCGCAGACCTTGATGGAGTTGTCCGCGCGCGCCAGCAGCGTATCGCCGGCGTAGACCTCGACCCGGCGCTTGTCGTGCACCAGCGCCGGCGGGCGCGGATAGTCCCAAACCGACTCCTGCCCCTCACCGGGCTCGGCGGCGAACTCCGGGCGTCGCTGGCCGCGAAAGGACCAGGCGGCGCGGGCCCGCTCGATTGCGTCTTTACCGATGCTCATCTGTTACCTCCGCTCGATGGATGCGCCGGCGCCGTCAGCCGGGTGCGGGATCTCGGCGCCAGATCAGGGTCCGATTGTTGACCGGCATCGCGATGTCGTCGACCAGCGAAAGCCCCGCTTCGCCGGCAAAGCGCTTGAGGTCCACCAGATCGCGAACGCCGCTGTTCGGATCGTTTTGGCGCAAATAGGCGTCGAAGCGCGCATTGCTGTCGCTGCTGTGGCGTCCGTGATCGCTGAACGGACCGTACAGTGCAAATAGCTTCCCCGGCGCCAGCAGAGCGCCGACGCCGCGGAACATCGTCTCCACCTGGATCAGCGACATGATATGTGCGGTATTGGCACTGTAGACGGCATCGAACGGGCCCGCTGGCCAGTCGCCGTCGACGTCGAGGGCGATTGCGGGCGGGGTATTGGGCAAAGCGGCCTCGTCGAGCCAGGCGGAAATACCTTGCAGGTGGGCCGGCACGTCGCTGCACTGCCAACGTAGGAGCGGCATCGCCGCGGCGAAATGCACGGCATGCTGGCCGGTACCGCTGCCGATCTCGAGCACGCTGCGGGCGTCGGTCAACAGTGGCGCCAGCACGGACAGGATCGGCTGCTTATTCTCTTCGCAGGCGGGTGAAAAGGGTTTGTGCGCATACATTGCGGGTGGTTCTCGGCGCCGCTTCGGCACGGCTCTCTGTCTGGTTCCGGTGAGCGCAAGCTTGGGCCCGCGCAGCCGCAACGCAAGCACCTTTTGCGGCCCCCCCGAGAAGGCCGCGGGCGGCGGCGGCCATGATCGCGGCCCTCGGAATCCGCTATCATCGGGGTCTGTCGACCGATTTCCCGTTTCGCCGTTCGCGCCAAAGCGTACTCATCCACTATGCAGCACTCCGTCGCAGGCATCATGCTGATCACGGCATCGGCCCTCGCGGGCTGCGCCCAGTTGCCCGCGGCGTCGCAGGGACGCGGCGCCGGCGCGACCGAAGGCGGCGAGCTTGCGGCCGAGATGGCGGCGCTGGACCCGCCGCCGCGCTGGCGCCCCACGGACGAACTGCTCACCGCTCCGGCCGGCGGCGAGGCGCTTACCGCCGACCAGCAGCAGTTCGCCGACGCCCTGTTTCGCGACGTCGCTCAGCGCTGCGCGGAACGCGGGCGCGTGACCGGCGGGAACGGCTTTCTGCGCGAGGTGGTCGCGGACCTTTACGCCCGGGACGTCGGTCCCGCGCTGAGCGCCGAGGCGCTGATGCTGGGCGGCTGCGGCGAGACCGCGGCGATCGTCCGCGAACTGGTGGCCCAGGGCGGCCAACAGGTGGTCGAGCCGGTGGTCGAGCGCGCGATCCTGTTGAATGGTCCCGCGTCGCGGAATGTGATCGAGCGCGCGGCGGGGGAGGGCTTGGCGTACCATCGGTCGGGCCGTGAATCCCTGGCCGCCAGCGGCGCCGGGCCGCTGGCCGGCGCGAACCTTGGCTACTCGATGATCTATTTCCCGATCAACCGCGCCGGCGACGGCGGCCTCGACGCGGCGCCGGGCGGTGCGGTGACACCGCGGTACGGCATTTATACGTATATTTTGTTCGGCGAGCCTTCGGGCGCCGACTTGCTGCCGGTGCAGCGCGACAGCGAGCTTCTGCGCGTGATCGAGACCTACGCGACCTCGGCCGACGGCGGCGCCCACGCCGCCGACCCGCAGACGCACACCTTTTTGGTGCCCGTGCAGGCGGGTCGCAGCGGCCGCCCGCTGGAGGAGCAGACCAGGCCAGCGCTGGCCGGACCGCTGCGGCGCCAGTTGGCCAGCTATCTCCGCGCGGCGGGCGACGAGGCACTCGCCGCCCGCCTGAACGAGGCGCCGGGGCCCTTCCTGGTGTCGGCCCTGGAGCCCGGGCTGGTGCCTGCGGATCCCGACTCACCTCGGCTGCTGGTGGATCTGAGCGAAGTCGGGCCGGAGTATATGTATTCCGTGGTCGATGCTTACGACCGCCGCATCCAGCCGGATGCCGCCGGAACCGCCGAGAGCCTGGCCGCCATCCGCGAGCGCCTGCTCGACGTCTTCCCGAGCCGGCATATCGATGCCGCTGCCGCGCCGGCCCCTGCAGCCGGATGGATCTATCTGTTCGACGGGCGCCGGGCGGCATGGTCGTCGACGCGTCCGGCGTTGCTCGCCGGCGCCGGCTTGGCTCCGGACTCCGGGCACCGGATACACTCACTCAACAGGACGGCGGCGAGAGCCTCTGCGGTGATGCCACAATGATCGGCGCGCGAATCGGCGGTTTATTCAAATTCCTGATCGGCATCCTGTTGCTGCAGGGCGCGACGGCGCTGCTGACCTACACTGCCCTGCAGACCGACTTGACGCAGACCATGTGGCTGTTCGGCGCCCTGGCGGTGACCCTCGGTTTCCTGGTCGCACTCTGGTTCGATTCGGTCATCGGTAGCGTCAAAGAGCACGCGATGGCGCGGCAGCAAAAGCGCCACTCCCGCGAGCGCGAGAAGCTGCGCATTCAGGCCGAGCGCGAAAAAGTGAAAATGGCCCGTCAGCGCAAGCGCGGCTCCAGCGGCGCGACACTGAAGACCGGTGCCGCGGTGGGCGGTGTCGTCGGCGTCGGCGTGGCGATGATGCTGGCCCAGTTCATGACGCTGGGCCTGCTCACCATTTCCGCCGCCGGCGGCGCGGCCCTCGGCTACGGCGTGCGCTCGCGGCAAGAGAAGATGCTGCGGGCACGCGAGCTCAAGCAAACCGAGAAGCTGGTGCTCACCGGCGAGCCGCTGCCGGCACTCGAGGCGCAGTCGGACGCGCCGCGCAGCACCCGCAAGCGCACGAAGGATACCGGCGCCTAGCGCTGCCCGACCGGGAAGGCGCGGCGGGCCGGACAGGTCAAGGGATGACCAGCGTGATGCCGGGCAGGAGGGCCGCGGGATCTTCGACCACGTGCCGGTTGGTCTCGTAGATCTCGGACCAGCGATCCTCTTCGCCGTAAAACATCCTGCCGATCAACTCCAGCGTGTCGCCGGGACGCACCCGATACACCGTGCGTGCGCTCTCGGCGCGGGCAACCAGGAACTGCGTTCGGTGCAGCGCGTTCTCGGCCTCGCGGATCCGGCGCCAGAGCTGCGGGTTGTTGATTCCCCGCCCGGCGCCGAGCAGCTCGCCGAGCTCCGCGGCGCTCGCTTCGGCGCTCGCGCGCGCCTCCTCGGCGGTGATGCTGCCGCCCTCGGGCGCGGGCAAGCGCGCGCGCAGCGAGTCGATATGCCGTGCCAACCGCGCTTCGCTGTCGCTGCGCTCCTCGAGGCGGCCACGCAGCGAAGCGATCTCCTGCTCCAGCGCGTCGATCCGACCGCGAAGCGCCGCGTTTTCTTCGCGCAAGCGCTCTGCCTGCGCCGGCGCAGCCTGCGCGTCCGGCGCAGGCACGTCCGACTCTGCCGACGCGACGGCCGGCAGTATCGCCGATGCGATCAGCAGCGGAGCGCAGACGAGCAGTCTCGGCGGCGCGGCGATGCAGCGCGTGGGTCCGCGAAGTAGATCTGTCATGGTAGTGTCCTCGGTCCGGCGTCTTCGGGCGCCTTTTCGGCCTGCTGCGCGGCGTCTTGCCCGGCAGCGGCCATTGATACTGCCGGGATGGTGCGCGCCCGCCGCGCGGGCGCGCCGATGCCGCTCGGCGAGTGCCTCAGCAGCCGGAAGGCAGTCCGGCCAGTGCCATGGCAACCTCGGTATCGTCGTAGACCAAATCCTTGAGCTTGCCCTCGGTGTAATCGATGTAGGCCTGCATGTCGAAATGGCCGTGACCGCAAAGGTTGAACAGGATTGCCTTCGATTCGCCGGATTCGCGGCACTTCTCCGCTTCGTGAATCGCCGCACGCACGGCGTGGTTGGCCTCCGGTGCCGGCAGGATGCCCTCTGCTTTGGCGAATTCGATGCCGGCGGCGAAGCACTCCAACTGGTTGTAGGAGCGCGGTGCGATCAGCCCCAGCTTGGCGAGATGGCTGATCTGAGGTGCCATCCCGTGGTAACGCAGGCCGCCGGCGTGGAAGCCCGGCGGCACGAAGCCCGACCCCAGCGTGTACATCTTCACCAGCGGGGTCAGGTGTGCGGTGTCGCCGAAGTCGTAGGCAAAGGCGCCCTTGGTCAGCGTCGGGCAGGCAGACGGCTCCACCGCGATGAATTCGGTGCTCAGCCCGTCGCGCAGCTTCTCGTGCAGGAACGGGAAGGCGAGCCCCGCGAAGTTGCTGCCGCCGCCGGTGCAGCCGATGACCAAATCGGGATAATCGTCGGCCATTTCCAACTGCTTCTGCGCCTCGAGCCCGGTGACGGTCTGATGCAGAAGCACATGGTTCAGCACGCTGCCCAGCGCGTAGCGGGTGTCGTCGCGCTGCACGGCCATCTCTACCGCCTCGCTGATCGCGATGCCGAGGCTGCCCGTGCTGTCGGGATGCTCCGCCAGGATGGCGCGGCCGGATTCGGTTTCCTCGCTCGGGCTGGCGATGCAGCGGGCGCCGAAGGTTTCCATGAACGCGCGCCGGTAGGGCTTGTGATCGAAGCTGACGCGGACCATGAAGACGACGATCTCCAAGCCGAAGAAGGTGCCCGCGAGCGCCAGCGACGAGCCCCACTGGCCCGCCCCGGTCTCGGTGGTGATGCGCTTGACGCCTTCTTCTTTGTTGTAGAACGCCTGCGGGATCGCGGTGTTCGGCTTATGGCTGCCGGCGGGGCTGACACCCTCGTACTTGTAGTAGATTCTCGCCGGCGTATCGAGGGCCTTCTCGAGGCGGCGGGCACGGAACAGCGGCGACGGGCGCCACTGGCGGTAGACATCGCGCACCGGGCCCGGTATCTCGATCTCGCGCTCGGTGCTCATTTCCTGCTCGATCACGGCGCGCGGGAAGATCGGCGCCAAGTCGTCCGGCGTGATCGGCTGCTTTGTTCCCGGATGAAGCACCGGCGCTAGCGGTTCGGGCAGGTCGGCGTTGATGTTGTACCAGGCCGTTGGCATGTGCTCTTCATCGAGCAGGTATTTGACGCTGTCGCTCATGTTCGTCTGGTTGGCTCCGGTCGTATCGTTTGTATGCGGCGTCGGCGGGCCGGTTTGGCGCCAGACCGATGACAGTCTGCGCCGGGGGCCGCCGTGGTGCCGTCTCGGTGGCTGGCGCCCGCGCCGCTGCCGCGCGGCGCGTGGCTCGGTAGTTTGCCAGCTTGCTCCCGATGGCAGAATAGACCGGGATCAGGCAAGGTCGCGCTCCCGAGCTCGAAGCGGGCGGCCGACCCGGGGCGGCAGAGGGAAGTTTTACCTCGCCGCGGCAGTTGAAGACCGAGATCAAATCTATCTGGAATCGATGATGAAGAGCGCCGCCCATGGCCCCTGGAAGTGGCTCCGCCCGCTGCTGTTCCGGCTCGATCCCGAACTAGCCCACCGGATCGCGATCGGCGCTGCCGCCCGCATGCCGGCCCTCGTCGGCACGCTGGCGCGCGGGGACCGGCCGCCGGCCGAGCGTTTGCAGCTGCGGCGCATGGGCATCGACTTCCCGAACCCGGTCGGTCTCGCCGCCGGTCTCGACAAGGACGCCCGGGCCGTGCCGGCCTGGGAAGCCATGGGCTTCGGCTTCGTCGAGGTCGGCACGGTCACCGCGCTGCCGCAGCCCGGCAACCCGAGGCCGCGCATGTTCCGCCTGCCGGCGGACGAGGCCATCATCAACCGCATGGGCTTCAACAATGAAGGCGCCGAGGCCATGGCCGTGCGCCTGACGCGGCTGCGCGAGGGCGGGGCCGTGCGCATTCCGCTCGGCGTCAATATCGGCAAGTCGAAGGTGACGCCGCCGGAGCAGGCCGCCTCCGATTATCGGCGCAGCTTCGAGTTACTGAGTGAGTTGGCCGACTACGTGGTCGTCAACATCTCGAGCCCGAATACGCCCGGGCTGCGTGACCTTCAGTCGGTGGAGCAGGTCAAGGTCATCGTCGATGCGCTGCAGGAATCCAATCAACTCTTGCCGCGGCCGCGCCCGCTACTGGTGAAGCTGGCGCCGGACCTGGCCGACGCCGATGCGATTGCCTGCGCGGGCGCGGCGATGTCCGCCGGCTGCGCCGGTTTGGTGCTGACCAACACCAGCATCTGTTTCGAAGGCCTGCGCACCGACACCGCCGGCATGAGCGGCGGCCTCTCCGGGCGGCCGGTGCTCTCGCGCAGCAACGCGTTATTGCGCGCGGTGCGCGAGGCGCTGGGTCCGGAGCCGGTGCTGATCGGCGTCGGCGGCATCATGGATGCGTCCGGCGCAGCGGCTAAGCTCGACGCCGGCGCCGACCTGATCCAACTCTATACGGGTCTGATCTACGGCGGCCCGGACCTGCTCCGGGTGCTGCTGCGGGCGCTCGCGGACACCGCGCCTGCCGGCGGTCGTGCTTGAGCCGGCTATCGCCGTTACAGACACCAAGCCGCGGCGCCGATCGGCGCTTGCGGCGTGCAAGTCGGTGCACGGCCGACTCGAAAAGCGCAGCCAGCTGCCATTTACGGGTACTATTGGCGCGCCGATGAAGCAGCCGAGCAGGCTGGAATCGGCAACGGCAGCGCCCGTTTGCGAGAAGGACGGCCGGCTTTTCCCGCGCCGTCGCGTTGAACGCCGTGACGCAAGAGCGATCGGCCGTTGTGCCCGGTACGCCAAGCGCCGACGACTCGGGCGCGATCCACGCGGCGCCTTTGACCGAAACGAAGAACGCAGATGAAGACCGTCACCGCTGAATATGCCGCCGAGCATCTGAGCCAACTGCTGGACCTGGTCGAGCAGGGCGAAACAGTCGTGTTGAGCGCGGGCGGACGTCCCGTGGCGAAGCTGGTCCGCATTCACGCCGACGAAGATCCGGAAGTGCCTGCCTCCGAGGTCGAGGAAGCATTCTACGGCGATTGAGGCACTCGGTGCCGGCATTGCGCCGGTGTCGCGCCTCGCTCCCGGGGTCTGCCCGGCCTGCCCATCAATGCCTTGCTGCCGATCGGGTGCTGCCCGAAGGGGATAGAAGATGACCGAAGCCACCATGCCGATGCAGTCGCTCGATAAGGCAATGAGCACGCTCCACGACCTCGGTCTCGCACCGACCGAGACCTCCGGCGCCGACAACCCGATGGTGCCGTTGCTGAACCAGATCGCCGCGTTGGACGAGCTGCGGGTGACCGCGATCGCGCGCACGCTTGCGCAAGCGTCCACGTTCAACGAGGTGGTCCGCGAGCAAGTCGGGGCCATGGACGTCAGCGATCGCTACGAGCAGATCACCGGAGCCTTCAACAGCATCCGCGACGACGCGAAGAAAATGGTCGACCAGCTCGAAGACGGCAAGATCGACAGCTTCGAGCGGGTCGCGAACGTTTGGATGAAGGTCACCCGAGGCGACATCGCCACCCGCTTCGACGGCATCAAGGAAACCTATCTGGACGTCACCGCCAGCACGCAGGACCAGATTACCCGCGAGCAGCGGATCCTCGACGCCTACCGGGACTTTCGCAGTGCCATGAAGCAGTCGGAAGTGCTCGCCCTCGAAGTGCTCGAGAAGGCTTCGGCGGCACTCGACGCTGCGCGCGGGGAAGTCGACGCGGCGATGCGAGCGGTGGATGCATTCGCGAGCGACAATGCCGCCGAGCGTGCCCGGCTCGAGATGGCGCGCGACGAGCGCGTGCGCGACCTGCAGAACACCGAGAAGCGCTACCAGATCGCCAAAGACTTGTCGGACAACCTGACGGTGTCCTACAACACATCGGAAGTCGTAATGGCGCGGCTGCTGCAGACCACGAACGCCAAAGAGCGGCTGTACCAGCAGGCGGTGAGCTTCTTCACCACCAACGAGACCGTGCTGACGGCACTGTCGGCCTCGTTCACCGGCATGTTCGGCCTCGCCGAGACCACCGAGACCGTCAATGCGATGAAAGACGGCATCAGTGATTCGCTGGAAGTGCTCGCGGATATCGGCGGCAAAGTGCAGGAGGCGGCAGTGAAGGCCGGCTACGGTCCCACCATCCGCGCCGACTCGGTCAAGAAGCTCGTGGAATCGGTGGTCAGCTATCAGACCCACTCGCGGGAGATCATCGAGGAGATGCGCAAGGCGTCGACCCGCAATGCCGAGGAGATCCGCGAGGCGGTCGAGGACGGTAAGCAGCGCATGGCACGCCTCGCGCAGCAAGGCCAGGGCCTAGCCGGTACTCAGCAGCAATGAGCGATGCCGGCTCCGGCTCCGGCTCCGGCTCCGGCTCCGGCTCGGGCTCCGGCGCCGCGGCATCGGCCGCAAGGCCGCCCTTGGACGACGTCATGCTGGCCATGGACGTCGTCGATACCCTGCGGCGCAAGCACAGTTTGGTCGAGCGCGAGCTCTCCGAAGGCGGCCGCGAGGCGGACCTGAAGGAGCGCCTGCGCAAGATTTACACGGCCCAAGGCATCGAGGTCAGCGATGCGGTCCTCGACGAAGGGGTGCGCGCACTGAAGGAGGATCGCTTCCTCTACCGGCCGCCGCCCGACTCCTTCGCGGTTCGTCTTGCGCGGCTCTACGTCAGCCGCGGCAGCTGGGGTAAATGGGTGCTCGGCGCGCTGGCGGCGCTGGCCTTGGCTGTCGGTGCCTGGTATTTCCTGATTGTCGCCCCCCGCGACGCGCTGCCGGGGGAACTGCAGGCGCTGCACGCGCAAGTCACGGAGCTGGCGGACGAGGCAACGACCGACGCACTTGCCGACCGGCTGCTGGAGGAGGGTCGCCGGGCTTTGCGCGACGGCGACAGCGCGCTCGCCGCGCAGGCGGCCGCCGAGCTCGGCCAGCTGCGCGATCAGCTCGAAGCCAGCTACGTGATTCGGGTCGTCAACCGTCCCGGCGAGCGCAGCGGTGTCTTCCGCATCCCCGACGTCAATCAGGCCGCACGCAACTACTACGTGATCGTCGAGGCCGTCGGCAGCGGCGGGCGCATATTGGAGGTGCCGGTGGAGAACGAGGAGACCGGCAAGGTCGAGCGCGTCGAGCGATGGGGCGTGCGCGTCGACAAAGCCGTCTATGACCGCGTCTCCGCCGACAAGCTCGACGACGGCATCGTCCAGAACGACATTCTCGGCCGCAAGAAGACCGGCGTGCGCGAGCCCGAATATAGCGTGCCGACGGCCGGCGCGGCGATCACGAAGTGGTGACCCGCGTGAATCGGTCCTGCGCGCGCTTGTCCCGTCGCCGGCACTTGGTTGCGGCGCCCCCTGCGGCGCTCGAGAGGGCACCCGTCAATCGTCGCTGCTGCTTACGGCGCATGGAGGGGACGACATGATCAGCGGCCAACAGGCCCTCATGCAGATCGTCGGTGCGGAGCACGGCGAGCACAACGCCCTCGATGGCATCGACGACAAGCTGCAGGAGCTCGGCCGGCAACTCGTTGCTCTGCAACAGCGCAGGGCGGAGTATTTCCGACAACTCGCACGGGTGCGCGTGGACATGGTGGACGAGGGCCGGTTGACCGGCGGCCTCGACACTGCCGAGCACCAGGTCGCCTCCGTGCTGGAGCAGCGCGCGCGGGCCGAGCGGACGCTGGAGCAGGAATTGCGCCATGCCCGCGCGGCGCGCGAAGCACTGGATCAGGAGCGCGCGTCCCGCGCCGAACGACTCGAGCTGGCCAATGCGCGCATCGACGACGCCGAGGCGGCCACACAGGCACGCCTGGACGCCCAATCGACTTATCAGGCGCGGCGCGACCGGGCCCACGAGGCCGAGCGCGTTGCGATGCACGCCGAAGAAAAGGCATCCGAGAGCGAGCGCGAGAAAGAGCAGAAGGCTGCCGCCTATCATGCCGATTCGCTCTTCATGTACCTGTGGAAGCGCGGCTACGGTACGGCGCGCTACAACGCCGGCGGACTGTTCCGGTGGCTCGACGGCAAGGTCGCGCGGCTGGTCGGCTTCGAGGACGCGCGTCTGAATTTCTCCCGCCTGCTCGAGATACCGCTGCGCCTGCGTGAGCATGCCGACGCGGAGCGCGAGGCGGCGGAAGCCGCCTTTGCCGAACTGCGCGCGCTCGACGACGCCGCCCGTGACGTCGACGGCATCCCTACCCTGGAGCGAGAGCGCGACGCGCATCAGGATGAGCTCGACGACATGGATGCCCGTATCGCAGAGGCCGAGACGCGCATCGAGGATCTGCTCGCGGCGAAGGCCCGCTACGCCGCCGGCGAGGACGAGTACAGCGTCAAAGCCATCGACTATCTGGCGGCGGAATTCGAGCGCGATGATTTGGCGGCGCTCAAGCGTGCCGCCTTGGCCACACCGTTCCCGGAAGACGACTTGATCGTCGATCGGCTGCTCGATGCGGAGCAGGAGCAGCGCCGGCTCAGCTTCACCACCGAGAGCTTGAAGCAGACCCGTGACAAGCATCGCCAGAAGCTCGAGGAACTGGCACGGCTGCAGCGCGACTTCAAGCGCCGGCGTATGGATCGCAGCGGCTCGAGCTTTTCCGACGGCGCCATGATCGCAATGCTGGTCTCCAACTTCGTCAACGGCATGCTCGACCGGGATGCCCTGATGCGCGTGCTCGAAGAACAACAGCGCTACCAGCCGCGCCGCGCCGATCCGACCTTCGGTTCGGGGGGGTTCGGGCGCGGGACGCCTTGGGGCGGCGGCAACGTATTCGGCAGCCGGGGCCGCGGCGGTCTCGGTGGTGGATTCGGCGGCGGCGGTGGTGGCGGCGGCTTTCGCACGGGCGGCGGCTTCTGAGCGCACCGGGGGCTTGCCCGCGTTGCGTCGGCGGCGTGTCTCGGCGTGATCTTTCGCCAGCCGACCATTGCAAAAAAATGCAAGCCCTGTATGGTTTCGGCGTCCGGTGCCGATGCGGCCGATATGGACAACCGGCGCTGCCGTCTCGAGTCAACCGATTCGGTGCGCTCGAAGCAGCGACTCAACCACAATCCGATAGGAGATCTCCGCATGTATCAGAGCAAAGCCCTTGGTTCGGTAACCCTCGTTTTGGCGATTTCGCTGTGCTCCGGCGCCGTCCTTGCGCAGGATCTCGGCGGCATGGGCATGGACGCGGCGATGGATAGTGCGAAGGAAAAGGCGATCGACAAGGCGATCGATAGCGGGGCCGGAATGGCTAAAGATCAGGCCAAGAGCGCGATGGGTATGGACGACGCCGCCGCAGACGCGGATGAGGCCGCCGCCGCCGCCGAGGAATCTGCCGAAGGCGAAGCCGAGGCTGCCGCCGAGTCCGCCGAAGGCGAAGTCGAGGCTGCCGAGGAAGAGGCGCCGCAGCGCATCGAATAAAGCGCACCGGTCGATCGGCGGCTGCCGCGGGCGCAAGCTTCCCGTCGCATGCACCGGTGCGGGAGCCGTCGACCCGAAGAGATTCGACCGGAAGCGATTCGACCGCCCCCGCTATGGCGCAGGGCACGAGTCGCGTACTGACTCGGGCCATGGACGGCCGCCGATGGCGATTCGGGTGAGACCGCAATCATCGCCGGCCCGTTTCGGCGGCGACACCGAAACAGGCTTTGCGATTTCCGTGCAGCGTCGCTGTCGCGCTACGGCGCGAGCGCGGCTGTAGCCCGGGAGCCCCGAGTCGGGAATCCCGAATCGGGAATGCCGGAGTCAGGGCCGCGTGATGGCCCAGCAAACAGTTCGCCGGGGCAGCCAGTCGGCGCGCGCGGGCTCGCCCGGCGTGCGCAGCAGGATGTGCGTTTCCGGCGGCGGCATGCGGATGTCCGCGGGCAGCGCGGCCGGGCTCGGTCCCAGGTTCGCGACGAGTACGAGGGATCTGTCGTCGTTGCTTCGCCACTGCACGGTAAGCCCGGCTTGCGCGAAGGTTCTGGCCTGACCGCCGGCGCCGATCCGCTCGATCAGCGGCACGATGAGTCGCCGGCGCAGGGCGATCAGATCGCGGTGCAGTTCCAAAACGCGGCGATGCGCCGGCTGCTCCAGGCAGTTCCAGTCGAGTGTCGAGCGCGCGAAGGTCGCAGGGTCATTCGGATCCGGTATGCGCTGCAGCGCCGATGGGTCCGCGAACCGCGCCGAGCGCTCGAATTCTTTGCGGCGGCCGGTGCGCACCGCCTGCGCCAGTTCCGGCCCGAAATCGCAGAAGAACAGAAACGGTTGCGCTGCTGCGAATTCCTGCCCCATAAACAGCAGCGGCGGTGCCGGCGCGAGCAGCAGCACGGCGAGCGCCGCATCCATGGCTTCGTCGTCGATCAGGTGATGCAGCCGCTCGCCGAAGGCGCGGTTTCCGGCCTGGTCGTGATTCTGCAGGAAGTTGACGAAGGCCGCCGGCGGCAAGGCGCCGCTCGACGAGCCGCGCCGGCGCCCGTCGCGAAACCGCGACGGCTCACCCTGGTAGGAGAAGCCCTCCGCCAGCGCGCGTGCCAGGTACTCGAGCGGGCCCGCGCCCGTCTGCTCATCGGTGTCGGCGCCCGACCCGAAGTCCATATAGGGCCCGTCGCGCTCACCGGTCAGCAGCGCATGGCAGGCGTGATGAAAGTCGTCGTTCCATTGGGCGGTGAAGCTCTGCGGGCGGCCGGCGGCGTCGCGCCGATAACGCCGCGCGTCGTTGTCGTCATTCTCGAGCACCAGGTGGACGGCGCGCTCGGCCCCCGGTCCCTCGCGCACGCATGCGGCCAACTCGTCGAGGAGATCGGGCGCTCGCGTATCGACGATGCGGTCGACGGCGTCCAGGCGCAGGCCGTCCAGGTGATACTCCTCGATCCAATAGAGGGCGTTGTGAATGAACAATTCACGCACCCATCGCGCATCCGGACCGTCGAAATCGATCGCCGGGCCCCAAGGGGTGTGCCGATCCCGGTGAAAGCATTGCGGGGCATAGACATGCAGGTAGTTGCCTTCCGGGCCCAAGTGGTTGTAGACCACGTCCAGGAACACCATGAGCCCCCGGCGGTGGGCAGACTGTACCAGTCGTTTCAATGTCTCCGGGCGGCCGTAGGCGGCGTCCGGTGCAAACAGCAGCGCGCCGTCGTAGCCCCAGTTGCGCCGCCCCGGAAAATCCGCAAGCGGCATCAGCTCGAGGGCGGTGACGCCCAGCGCGACGAGGTGATCCAAGCGCGCCTCGACGCCGGCATAGCTGCGGGCGGCGCAGAACGTGCCGACATGCAGCTCGTAGATCACCGCTTCGTGCCAGGGCCGGCCGCGCCAGCCGGCATCCCGCCACTCGAACGCCAGCGGGTCGATCAGCTCGCTGGCGCCGTGCACGTCGTCCGGTTGCCATCTGGACGCGGGGTCGGGCACCAGCAGGCCGCCGTCGATGCGATAGGCGTAGCGCGCGCCGGGGCTCGCTTGGACGCCGTCGAGCCCGTGCCAGCCTTGGTCGCGGCGTTGCAGCGCTCGGGCATGCGTGCGCCCGTCGGCGTCGGTCAGCACCAGCTCGACGCGCTCCGCCGCGGGCGCCCAGAGAGCGAAGCGGAAGCCGTCCGCGTCGCGCTCGGCGCCGAACGGCATGCGATGGGCGCGCCGGGTGGACGATGGCGCCGGATTTATGCGCATGGCGGATGCTCCCGCGGGTCGACCTGCGATACCGGTGTGTCGGCGGCAACGCGGACCTGGTTGCGCCCGCCTCGCTTGGCGAGATAGAGCGCGGCATCGGCGCGCTGAATGAGCCCATCCAGGGATTCGCCGCTCAGGCGACAAGCGATACCGATGCTCGCCGTTACCTGCAGACGGCGCTCGGCGCCGATGTCGAAGGGCCGGGCCGCGATGCTGTCGCGAAGGTGCTCGGCCAGGCGCGCGGTTTCGTCTTTGCACGCGCCGATCGAGAACACGATGAATTCCTCGCCGCCGAAACGCACTGCGATGTCGTGCTTGCCGACGACGCACTGCAGGCGCTCGGCGAATTGGCGAAGCACCAGATCGCCGGCGGTGTGGCCGAAGCGGTCGTTGATGCGCTTGAAGCGGTCGAGGTCGACCATGACGGCGCCGACGCGGGTACGCTCTCGGCTGCTGTCGCCGGCACAGTAGCGCCCGACCACGTCGTCCATGTAGAGGCGGCTGAAAAGGCCCGTCAGCGGGTCGCGGATGGAGCGCTGATAGGCGTCCTGGCGCTGTTGCTCGATGCCTCGATAGAACACCTCGCGCTGGAGCGCGACCTGCAGCGGCATCGCGAGCCGGCGTATCACCAGCGCCAGATCATGGGGCAGGTGGGTCGTGGCATTCAGCCGGATCGTCGCCGCCGCATCCATTCTCGCCGACGAGAACAGCGGCAGCGTCAGGATCAGGCCGCCGTGACCGTCGGGACGGCTGCAGAACGGTCCCGGGTGCAGCGTGTGCTCACGCATGCAGCCGCACTCACGGTGCATCTGCTCCCATTCGGCTTGGGTCTTGCCGAGGATCGCGGCGATGTCCGCGGGGGCCTCGGCCGCCGGACATGTATCGTGGTGCTCGTGGGAGAGCGTCAGCAACCGGTCTCCCTCGACCAGCGCGTAGTAATCCATCCGCTCGGCCGGAAGGTTGTGCTGCACGACTTCGAGCAAACGCGCGGCGATATCGGCGAAGTCTCGGATGTGCAGCATCGTCTCGGTGATCTCGTGCAGCGTCGCATTGAGGCGCGAGAGCCGATCGATATCCGTATGCTCCTCGGCGAACAGGTAGATACCGCATTCGAGCCTGCGCAGCTGCTCGGTGATGGGCGCCACCAGATGACGCGGTATGATGGACCCGTGCTGCGGCGCGATCATCTCGATGTCATGCCGGGCGATCCGGTTCAGGGCGAAGTTGAGCACGTCGCGGCTCGGCATGTAGTGCTCGTGAAACGGGCGCAGGGCCTCGAAATGGGATTCGTCGCGGGCGACGAGCGCCGGCGTTTCGGTAAAGCCGCCGTACAAATCGCTCGAGAACAATACTCCGGTCTTCTCGTCGTAGCTGCAGATCGCGCCGGGAAAGTGCGCGTACGGGGTGAACACGAACGACAGCGATCGGTCTTCCAGCGCGATCCGCCAGTGGTGCTCGTCCACGAGCCAGAACGGCAGCCGCAGCCCGTAGTGCTTCAGCAGCACCTGCGTGCGTGAATGGGTAATCAGCGCCGCGTCGTCGCGTGTGACGAGGGCGTCGATCTGCGGCATCGCGGCGGCGATATCGGGATCCTGATGTTGGCAGACGAAATAGCGGATCGCGTCGAACGGGACCACCTCCTCGATCTTGCGCTTCGTCTGCGCAAAGGTCAGGACCGAGCCGGGGTCGAACAGCACCGACTGATCGCCCTGCTCGAGCAGGTAGACATGGCACTGGAAGGTTTCGTCGTCGAGCAAATGCCCGACCCACCAGACACGCTCCGCAATTTCGACGGCATGGGCCGTATCGGCATCGTACAGGCGGCTCGGGTCCATAACGTGGCGCGAATCTTTGCTCATCGCTCCCGATTCTAGCCTGTGATGTCGCCGCGGCGGCGGCACTGGATCAAGATAACGGTAAGGCGTCGAATCCCGTTGCCTGCGCGCGGGGCTCTCTGAGCCTTCGAATTGTCGGTGGAAAGCCGCTGCGGCGGCGTCGGGAACGAAGCGGCCCCGGTGCGGGTCCGATTGGCCTGGCGTCGCCCTCTCCGGGCTGGATGCCTCTCGAATCGGCCACGCGAAGGAGGTGACATGCCGGCGACCATACGCGAGTGCCTGCCCGAGCATCTGCGCGAGCGCATACGCCCGCTCGCCGAGCGGGCGCCGGACCCCGACGGTGCGATGCTGATTTACTGGATGCATCATGCGGTCCGCGCGCACGAGAATCCGGCCCTGGATACGGCCCTGCACGTCGCCTGCGCGTTGGAGATCCCGCTGTTGGTCTACCAAGGCCTCGGCGGCGGACATCGCTTCGATTCCGACCGTCATCACGCCTTTATTCTGGAAGGCGCCGCGGATGCCCACGCGGCATTGGCCGCCCGCGGCGTGCGTGCGGTGTTCCATCTGCCTCGGGATCCGCGCGCGCCGTCGCCGCTGCCGGCACTGGCCGCGCGCGCGGCGCTGGTGGTGACCGAAGAATTTCCGGCGCCGCCGTTTCCGGGCTGGCTCCGGCGGCTTGCCGGGCGCACTCGGGCGCCGGTATGGGCTGTCGACTGCGCCTGTATCGTGCCCATGCAGTTGCAGCCGAGGGCCTTTGCGCGCGCCTTCGACCTTCGCCGACACAATGCCGCCGCTTACGGGGAGCGCATGCGCCTGCCGTGGCCGGAGACCGATCTCTGCCCGGCGGCCTACGACGGTGACTTGGCGTTTACGCCCCAAGAACTCGACCGGGCGGACGTTCGGGCGCTCTGCGCGGAATGCGACATCGACCACACGCTGCCGCCGGTGCCCGGTACCCCGGGAGGCTCCGCCGCGGGCTATGCACGCTGGGACGCCTTCAAGCGCGAGCGTCTTGGCCAGTATCACCGCCGGCGCAACGACGCGGCTGATCCGGCGGGTGTCAGCCGCCTCTCGCCCTACCTGCACCACGGGCATGTCTCGGCGCTGCGCATTGCCCGCGAGGCGGCGGCGCACGGCGGAGAGGGTGCGGAGAAGTTCCTCGACGAGCTGTCGGTTTGGCGGGAGCTGGCGCATAACCACTGCTTTTTCGCGCAGCGCGCCGGTCGTGATCCCGCGGCGATCGAGGGCCTGCCCCAGTGGGCCCGTCAAACCCTCGCCGACCACGCCGGCGATGCGCGCCCCCGGCTGATCGACGCCGAGACGCTGCAGCGCGGGCGCACCGGAGACACGCTCTGGGATTCGGCACAGCGCTCGCTGCTGGTGCACGGCGAGTTGCACAACAATCTGCGCATGACCTGGGCCAAAGCATTGCCCTTCTGGGCTGCGACGCCCCGGGCCGCCCTGAGCCGGCTGGTGGATTTGAATCACCGTCATGCGCTGGACGGCTCCGATCCCAACTCCTACGGCGGGCTGCTTTGGGCGCTGGGGCTGTTCGACCGGCCATTCGCGCCCGAGCGTCCCGTGACCGGCCGGCTTCGCACCCGTGCCACGCAAGAACATGCGAATCGGCTCGACACGTCTCGGTTGGCGCGCATGGTCGATCGATCCGCCTCGGGCCGGCGCCTGCGCATTGCCGTGGTCGGTGCCGGTCTCTCCGGCCTGGCCGCGGCGCGCACGCTGTCCGACCAATGCCACGATGTCGTCGTATTCGAGAAGTCCCGCGGGCGCGGCGGCCGCGCCGCGACCCGCCGCATCGACGGCGTCGGCGGCCAGCTCGGCGTCGATCACGGCGCGCAATACTTCACCGCCCGCGATCCGCGCTTTCGCCGCCGCGTGCTGAGCTGGGCCGAGCGCGGGATCGTCGCGCAATGGGAGGGGCGCTTCGGCGCCTTTGACGGGCAGCACTTCGAGGCCGTCGGCGGCGACCATGAGCGCTGGGTCGGCGTGCCGGGCATGAGCGCCATCGGCCGCGACTTGGCCGACGGGCTCGACCTGCGACTCGGCGTGCGTCTGGGTCCGCCACTGCGCGTCGGGGCGCAGTGGCGGCTCGTCGACGATGGCGGTGCGGACGCGGGACTTTTCGACCGGGTCGTGATCTCGGCGCCGGCGCCGCAGGCGGCCGTGCTGCTGCAGGCCGCGCCGGCGCTCGCCGCGCGCGCGGCAGGCGTCGCCTACGCCCCCTGCTGGAGCGTGATGCTCGGCTTCGACCAGCCGCCGCGGATTGCCTTCGATGGCCTGTTCGTCAATGCGGGGCCGCTGCGCTGGATCGCCAACGACGCTACCAAGCCCGATCGCGACGGCTGTCGCTGGGTACTCCACGCGCATCCGCAGTGGACCGCGGAGCATCTCGACGCCGCGCCCGAAGCGGTGATCGCGGCCCTGTGCGCCGCGTTTGCGGATCTCGCCGGCGGCGCCCTGCCGACACCCCGTTGGACCCATGCCCACCGCTGGCTGTACGCGCTGGTGCAGGACCCGCTGGCGGACGGCTGTCTCTGGGACGCGGAGCTCGGCATCGGCGCCTGCGGCGATTGGTGCAACGGCGCGCGCATCGAGGGTGCATGGCTGAGCGGCGAGGCCATCGCCGGGCGGCTGTTGTGCGACGCTGCCCGGCGCGCCGGGTCGGGAAGCGCCGGACTATTCAACGCTTCCGGTGCGGGGCAGGGCGATCCGCCATTTTCCAGCGACTGAGCGCTCGAAAATGACGGACCCCGGAAACCGCGTGCTCGGGTTCCGTCTGATGTTTGGCCGCAATGGCCAATCAACCGGAACGGCCAATCAATCAGTCTCTCCTCGGCGCGCGTGCAGGGCTCGACCGACGCGCCGGCAGACCCCGCTATGTCTGATTTCCGCGAAGCGCGTGCTTGTCGGCCGCGGGGGCGAGTTGCTCGCGGAATCGGTCGAAGCCCTTGCGGATGTCCATCGACGGCGGGGCGCTCACCAGGCTCGCGACCACGACTGCCGCCAGACCCAGGAGGAAGCCCGGTACGATCTCGTATAGGTCGAACAGGCCGCCCTCGAGCTGTTTCCAGATAACCACCACGACGCCCCCGGTCAGCACGCCGGCCAAGGCGCCCGCCCAGTTCATCCGCCGCCAGTACAGGCTCATCAGCAGCACGGGCCCGAAGGCGGCGCCGAATCCGGCCCATGCATAGGACACCAGTCCGAGCACCGAGCTGTCCGGGTCGAAGGCCAGCATCAGGGCGACCACCGCCAGCAAGACCACGGCCAGACGTCCGATCAGGACCACTTCGCCCTGGCTGGCCTGCTTGCGCAACAATTGCCGATAAAAATCCTCTGCCAGCGCGGAGGAGGACACCAGCAGTTGCGAGTCGGCGGTGGACATGATGGCGGCCAGGATGGCAGCCAGCAAAATGCCGGCGATCACCGGGTGGAACAGCGCATCCACCAGCACCATGAAGATCGTTTCCGCGTCCGCCAATTCGCCGCCGGCGTTGGTTTCGATATACGCGTAGCCGGCGAGGCCCACCAGAATGGCACCGCCCATACTGAGCGCCGTCCAACTCACCGCGATCCGGCGTGCCGTCGGCACGTCCCGGTTGCTGCGGATCCCTGCGAAGCGAGCCAGGATATGGGGTTGACCGAAATAACCCAGACCCCAGGCCGCGAGCGATATGATCGCGATGACGGTCAGTGGTTTGCCGGCGTTGTCGCTCCACAGCGTCAATAGCTCGGGCCGGGTCTCGCGGATCGTCGTCATCATGGCGCCGATGCCGCCATCGCTCTGGATCGCCACCACCGGCACCACCAACAGCGCCGCCGCCATGAGCAGCCCCTGCACCAAGTCGGTCCAGGAGACGGCGAGAAAGCCGCCGAACAGGGTATACGAGACGACGAAGACAGTCCCGACGATGACTGCGGTCTCGTAGTCGAGGCCGAACACCGTTTCGAACAGCTTGCCGCCGGCGACCAGCCCGGCACTGGTATAGAACAGGAAGAACAAGAGGATAAAGAAGGCCGAGATCGCCTGCAGCAGATGGCGGCGGTCGCCGAAGCGGTTGGCGAAGAACTCCGGGATGGTCAGCGAGTCGTTGGCGCTGTAGCTGTAGGTGCGAAGCCGCTTTGCGACCAGCAGCCAGTTCAGCCAAGTGCCGGCGAGCAGACCGCCGGCGAGCCAAAAGGCCTCCACCCCGGAGGCGAAGGCGAAACCGGGCAGGCCGAGCAGCAGCCAGCCGCTCATGTCCGATGCGCCGGCGGACAGGGCCGCCGGCCAGGGGCCGAGGCTGCGGCCGCCGAGGAAATAGCCCGAAGAGCTCTTGGTGCTGCGGTAAGCCCAAATGCCGATGCCGAGCATCAAGACCAGATAAACGAAAAAAGTCATGCCGACGGCAGAGGTAGAATCAGCCATGCAGGGCTCCCCGGGGACGTGAAAGCGCGATACGGTAACATTTCGTCCCCATTGTTGCCCGTGGACGCCGGCCGCTGACTGTTTTCGCGCCCCTATGCCGGTTGTGGGCAGAGATGGCCCATAATCATGCTCCACTCGGACTTGACGGACCTGTAACATGACGCCGGACGTACCCGATGCTGCTTGGACGCGGCCGGCCTCTCGTCGACGGTCGACTGCAAGCCGCCCGCCGCGCGGGCGAGCCGCCGTCGCCTCGCCGCACACCAACCGTGCGGGCGCTGCCGCGCCTGCCGCCGGAAAATCCGCAACCGTCCCGCGTCCGTCGTAAGGACCTATCTCCCCGGTACCATGTCCACCGTCACCGCCAAGGCCTTCCGACAGGAAATTCTTAAGCCTGCCGAGGGATTGTTCCTTTTTCACGCCAGGGCCATCGAGCGCTTGATCGAAGAGCAGCTCGGCGAGCGCTTGCGCGGCGTGTCGATTCCCGACCTGCCGTATTACCTGATGGACAAGCAGCATTTCCTCGAAGGGCTGGAAACCGAGAACGCGGAGGCGTTGTCGGTGATCGAGGGATTGCGGCTGCCCAATTACGTGATTTTGCTGCCGAGTCCGTCCGATCAGGGGCTCGACGAGCACAGCTTCGCGCGGCTGCGCCGCGACTATTGGGCCCGCAGCTTCGAGGCCGAAGTCGCCCGGGCCTGGCAAATGTCCCGCGACGACAACCAGGATGCCGCTTCCTACGGCGCGGCCGCGCTGCTCGATCTGGTGGGAGAGCATGCGTTCGCCGAGATCCGCGACGTCCTGGATCGCGACGGCGTGACGCTGCCGATCTGGGACGACGAGCTGGTCTGCCGCAGCTTTGTCGCGATGGTGACTCGGCTTCGCTACTTCGCCGCCGGCGCCCGGGGCTTTTACTTTCCGGCAGTCCGTGTCTGGCCCGAGATCGACCGCTGGCTTTCCTCCAGCGGACTCGATCTCCCCGAGCCGCTGTCCAAGCAGCGGCTTCCGATGTTGCTGATGCGCAGCCGCCCCGGCGGGGGG
>JAIPFF010000018.1 GCA_021736785.1 Thiohalocapsa sp.
TAGACGCCGCGGCGCCGTGGCGCCGCGGAGACCTCGCGGGCGGAGCGCGCGCCACGCAACGACGCGGGGCGCGACGGCATTATGCCGAGACGGCGGTGGCGTGCGACTGCCTGGCCTCCAGGGCCTCGGCGTAGAACAGCTCGTACTGGCGAGCGCTGGCCTCCCAGCTCAGATCCTGTCGCATGCCGGCGACCATCATGCCGCGCCACTGCTCCGGGCGCTCGCGGGAGATATGCAAGGCCTTCTGCAGCGCGTACCAGAGTCCGTCCGCATTCGGGTCGTTGAACAGAAAGCCGGTCGCGGTGCCGTTGCCGAGGGTATGGTCATCGGCGTCGATGATGGTGTCGGCAAGCCCGCCGGTGTTGTGCACGATGGGCACGGTGCCGTAGCGCAGGCTGTACATTTGGTTCAGCCCGCAGGGCTCGAAGCGCGACGGCATCAGGAAGATGTCGCTGCCCGCCTCGATGAGATGCGCGCGATCCTCGTCGTAGCCGACGTTCACGCTGACCCGATCCGGGTTGCGCGCCGCGGCCTCGGTCAGCACGCGCTCGAGCTCCCGGTCGCCGGCCCCCTGCATCACCAGTTGGACATCGGTCTCGGCGATCAGCCGGGGCAGGATGTCGACGATCAGGTCGACGCCCTTTTGCTCCACCAGTCTGCCCACATGCCCCAGTACCAAGACCTGCTCGTTGCGCGGCAAGTCGAACGAGCGCTGCAGCTCCAGCTTGTTCTCGACCTTCAGCGGGATGGTGTCGACGCTGTAGTTCTGCAGCAGCGACGGATCCTTGGCCGGATTCCAGACACGGTAGTCGATGCCGTTGAGGATGCCGCGGAAGCGCCCGCCGAGTTGGCGCAGCAAGCCGTCCAGCCCGCAGCCGAAGCGCGGCGTTTTCACTTCTTCGGCGTAGGTGGGGCTGACGGTGTTGACGCGGTCGGCGAACACGATGCCGCCCTTGATGAACGACATCCGCTGGTGGAACTCCAAGCCGGCAACCGACCACAGCGACGCGGGCAGTTGCAGCCGGTCGTAAGTGGCGCGATCGAAGAGCCCCTGGTAGGCGAGATTGTGTATCGTGAAAACGATGGCGGGCCGGGATTCGTGCTCGTGAAGAAAGGCCGGGGCGAGGCCGGTCTGCCAGTCATTACAATGCAGCACGTCCGGCCGCCAGTTGAGCGCCGATTGGCCCAGCGCAATGGCGCAGATGGCGCGGCAAAAGAGCAGGAAGCGCTCGGGATTGTCGCCCCAGTCGCGGCCGCTGACGTCGGTGTAGGGGTTGCCCTCGCGGCAGAAGTGCTCGGGCGCGTCCACCAGATAGACCGGCAAGTCGCGCTCGGGCAGCAGGCCCGACAGCACCCGCACCGGCAAGGCGACGCCGGGCAGGCGTAAGTCGCACAGGCGCTTGAGCTCGCGCACCTGCTTCAGGGCGCCGGGATAGGCGGGGATAATCAGGCGCGCATCGTGGCCGAGGTCGCGCAGCGCGACCGGCAGGCTCGAAGCGACATCGGCAAGGCCGCCGGTCTTGATCAGCGGATGGGCCTCGCTGCTGGCCACGAGTACGTTGTAGCCAGGTCGCGGGGATGGGCTGGGGTCGTGTGTGGAATCCATGGCGGACGACGCGCAAAGTAGGTGAATGCAGGCCGACGTCGGCACAGTTTTGCCGACACGTTAGCACAAAGTGCAGTCAATAGGAGAAAGCCGCATGATCGAATCATGTACGCTGGTGATATTCGGCTCGACCGGCAATCTTGCCAAGATCAAACTGCTGCCGGCCCTGTATCACCTGGAGCGCGGCGGTCATCTGTCCCCGTCGATGCGGGTGATCGGCTTCGGGCGCCGCGACTGGTCCGACGAGCATTGGCGCGGGGAGGTCCGCGAAGCCCTGGCGGATCACTTGGGCGAACGCCTGGACATTGCGCTGCTCGAGCGCCTTTTGGCGCGCTGCCACTTCATCGAGGGCGATCTCGAGGACGATGCGGGCTTCCGGCGCCTGGCCGACCGGCTGCGCGGCTCGGAAGATTTTCCGCCCAACCTGGTGTTCTATTTGGCCATCGCGCCGAATTTCTACGGCGTCACGGTGGACCGTCTGGCCGAGCAGGGCCTGAACGCCGAGGAGCATGGCTGGTCGCGGCTGGTGGTGGAAAAGCCCTTCGGCTACGACCTGGAAAGCGCCGAGATCCTGGACGGGCATCTGCAACGCCATTTCGGCGAGAGTCAGATTTACCGAATCGATCATTATCTTGGCAAGAGCACCGTGCAGAACGTGCTCGTGTTCCGATTCGCCAACCTGATGCTCGAGCCGCTTTGGAACCGCAACTACATCGACCACGTCCAGATCACGCATGCCGAGGCCAGGGGCATCGGCAGCCGGGCGGGCTTCTACGACGGTGTCGGCGCGATGCGCGACATGATCCAGAGCCACCTGCTGCAGATGCTGACGCTGGTGGCGATGGAGCCGCCGCCGAGCCTGGACGCGGAAGCGCTGCGCGACGAAAAAGTGAAGGTGCTGCGCTCGATCCGCCCGATCCCGCGCCAGGCCGTGCATGCACACGCCTTCCGCGGCCAGTACCGCTCCGGCGAGTCCGACGGCACCAAGCTGCCGGGGTATTTGGAAGAGCCGGGCGTCGATCCACGCAGCGCCACCGAGACCTATGCCGCGCTGAAGCTCTACATCGACAACTGGCGCTGGCGCGGCGTGCCGTTCTATCTGCGCACGGGCAAGCGGCTCGGCGCCACCAACTCGCTGATCAGTATCCGCTTCCGCCATCCGCCGCAGCAGCTGTTCAGCGATACGCCCATCGAACAGCTGAAGCCCAATTGGCTGTTGCTGAATATTCAGCCCAACGAGTGCATGCGCCTGGAACTGCTGGTGAAGCAGCCGGGGCTGATGATGCGCACCCAGACCGAGCGACTGGACGCGAGCACCTGCAACATGGGCCGCGACCAGATCGACGCCTACGAGGCCTTGATCCTCGACGTACTCCAGGGCGACCACTCGCTGTTCCTGCGCTACGACGAAGTCAACTACGCCTGGCGCGTTGTCGATCCGGTGCTGAAGCTATGGGCCACCGAGCGCGACTATATCCATACCTATCCCGCCGGCAGTTGGGGGCCGGCCGATGCCAACCGGCTGTTCGACAAGGACGACCAGGACTGGCGCAATGGGCTGGAAGAGTAGCCGCGGCAGCGCCGAGCCCTTGCGCGGCGTTCCATAGCAGGTTGTCGCGCCCGCGGCCGCATCGAGGTCTTCGCGGTGTCGCCGTGCGATTGCCGGACATTCGCGACGCCGCGCGGCGCAGCCCCGCCGGCGGCAAGGTAGAATCGACGGCAACGACCGAGCCCGCCGTCGCGGGTCGCGGTACAGCACAGACCACAGGAGCTTGATCCCCATGGCACTCGTCGACAGCACACCCGCTTGGCAGGCTTTGACCCGACATTGGCAGCAGATGTCGCAAGTGCACATGCGCGAATTGTTCGCGCGGGACCCGGGCAGAGTCCCGCGCATGATCTGCGATGCGGCCGGCCTGCATCTGGATTACTCCAAGAACCTCGCCACCGACGAGACCCTGTCGCTGCTGTTCGACCTCGCGCGCTCGGTGCAGCTCGAGCAGCAGCGCGAGCGCATGTTCACCGGCGAGCACATCAACACCACCGAAGACCGGGCGGTGCTGCACGTGGCGCTGCGCAATCGCGGCAACCAGCCGATCCTCGTGGACGGCAAAGACGTGATGCCCGGCATCAACGCCGTGCTGAACCGCGTGAAGGATTTCAGCAACCGCGTGCGCTCCGGCGAATGGAAGGGCCACACCGGCAAGCCCATCACCGACGTGGTCAACATCGGCATCGGCGGCTCCAACCTGGGCCCGAAGATGGTCTGCGATGCGCTCAAGTCCTACCAAAGCGACCGGCTGCGCCCGCACTTCGTCTCCAACGTGGACGGCACCCAGCTGGTGGAGACGGTCAAGCGCCTCGATCCGGAAACAACGCTGTTCATCGTGGCCTCAAAGACCTTCACCACCCAGGAGACCATGACCAATGCCCAGAGCGCGCGGCGCTGGCTGGTGGAGTCCCTGGGCGACGATGCCGCGGTGCGCCACCATTTCGTGGCCGTGTCGACCAATGCGCAGAAGGTGACCGAGTTCGGCATCGACACCGCGCACATGTTCGGCTTTTGGGATTGGGTCGGCGGGCGCTACTCGCTGTGGTCGGCCATCGGGCTGCCCATCGCGCTGGCCGTGGGCTACGACCGTTTCGTCGAGCTGCTGACAGGCGCCTACGACATGGACACCCATTTTCGCACCGCGCCTCTGGAGCAGAATCTGCCGGTCATCCTGGCGCTGCTCGGTGTCTGGTACGTCGACTTCGCCGGTGCCAAGACCCAGGCCATCCTGCCCTACGATCAATACCTGGAGCACTTCTCCGCGTACCTGCAGCAGGGCGACATGGAGAGCAACGGCAAGCACGTCACCCTCGACGGCACCCGCGTCACCTATGCCACCGGCCCGGTGGTCTGGGGGCAGCCCGGCACCGACGGCCAGCACGCCTTCTATCAGCTCATCCACCAGGGCACGGAGCTGATTCCCTGCGATTTCATCGCACCCATCCGCAGCCATAACCCCCTCGGCGATCACCACGCCAAGCTCATCGCCAACTGCATCGCCCAGACCGAGGCGCTGATGCGCGGCCTGACGCTGGAGGAAGTGAAGCAGGAAATGCTCGCCGCCGGCGCGTCGGAGGAAGAGGCCGATCGGCTGGCGCCGCACCGCCAGTTCGACGGCAACCGGCCCACCAACACCATCCTGGTGGACCAGATGACCCCGCACGCGCTCGGTGCATTGACCGCGCTCTACGAGCACAAGATCTTCTGCCAAGGCGTAATCTGGGGCGTGAATTCCTTCGACCAGTGGGGCGTCGAGCTGGGCAAGAAGCTGGCCCGCGTCATCCTGGCCGAACTGCAGGGCGGCAAGGTCACCGCCGAGCACGACGCCTCTACGTCCGCGCTGCTGGAATACTTCCTCAGCCGCCGCTGACGTGCCGAACCGATGCCCAGGGGGGTGCGGCCCGCCGCCAGGCATCTCTAGGCTTGTGCCGGGCGGCCGGCGGGGTCATGCGGCGACGTCGACGTTCGAGCAAATCGAGAGCGCGGTATGCTTGAGGACAACGAGGAAGGGTAAGCCATCCCGATCAGGCACCAGCCATGCAACATGCCTATCAACTGTCGCTCTACGAACAGCTTGAAGCCCTGCCGGAGGGCTTGACCGGCGAAATCCTCAACGGCCAGCTGCACACTCAACCGCGTCCCACCGGTCCGCACGCACTCACCGAGTCGAACCTCCAGATCGAGATCGGCAGCGCCTTCGGAAAAGGCCGCGGCGGCCCTGGCGGCTGGTGGATTCTGGTCGAGCCCGAGACCCACTTCGTCACCGACCGGGAGGTGGTTGTCCCCGACCTCGCCGGCTGGAGGAAGGAACGCATGCCGGCCATCCCCCAAGGCCATCGTTTCGAGATCGTGCCGGACTGGATCTGCGAGATCCTGTCTCCATCGACCGCCAGCAAGGATCGCGAGGTCAAGATGCCGATCTACGCCAAATACGGCGTCGCCTATGCCTGGCTGGTCGATCCCCATCGCCGCACCCTCGAGGCCTTCGGCCTGGACCGCGGGAGTTGGCGCCTGCTCGCGCAGGCATCCGACAACGACTCGATTGCCGCTGCCCCGTTCGAGGCTTTGGAACTGGAGCTTCCCGGTCTCTGGAATTGAATCGGGGGCGTGGGGCGCTGCTCGCGCTATTGCATGATCCCGGCGCTACGCGACGGCCGCGGTCTGCGCCTCGGCCGACCGGAATCTCCCCCCTGACGGCGCTCACTCAGCGCTTGCCCGTTCCGCGGGAACCGGCGTGTGCACGTGCCCGTGACCCGGGTAAATGACCGGGACTTGCCCACGCCCGAGGGTGCTTCTACAGTCCCTGTAACGAAGCAGCGCATCCGCAGCACGGGAGCACCATGGAAGCGGAAGTCCTCGAGATTCGCGATCATGTCAGCGGTAATCCGCCCTTCGACGCGTTGGCCGACGAGCTCCTCGACGAGGTGGCCGGCGCGGTGGAGATCGCCTACTTCAAGGCCGGCACCACCATCGCCGAACGGGGCGGGCCGGTGCAGGCGCTGTTCTACATTCGCAGCGGCGCGGTCGAGGTCTATCGCCCCAACGGCCAGCTCTATGACCGCCTCGGCGAGGGCGATATCTTCGGCCAGTTCGACCTGTTGCGGAACCGCCTGATACGCTTTCCGGTGCAGGCCATCGAGGACACCCTGCTCTACCTGATTCCGAAGCCCGTTTTCGATCGACTGTGCGACGCAGACGACAATTTCGCCGATTTCGTCGAGCTTCCCGGGGCGCGCCTCAAGAGCACGGTGGAGAACAGCCTGCGCGACAACGACATGATCGCCACGCCGGTAAGGCGGCTCATCTCGCGCCTGCCGGTCATGATCCAGGAGAGCGCCACCGCGCAGGAGGCGGCACGCCTCATGACGGAGAACGACGTCTCCTCGCTGCTGTTGCTCGAACCGGCGAAGGACGAGGATTCGGAGCGCGTGTTCACTGACGCCGACGGGCAACAATGGCTGCTGACGGGGATGATCGCGGACAAGGACCTGCGGCAACGTATCATCGCTGAAGGGGCCTCGGGTCAGACACCCCTGTCGATGATCAGCCACGATGGGCTCATTACCATCCAGTCCAGCGAGTCGGTCAACGAGGCGATGTTGACCATGCTGCGCAACAACATCCAACGCCTGCCCGTCCTCCATCGTCGTCGTCCCGTCGGGGTGGTGCAGCTTTCGGACATCGTGCGCTACGAGACGAACAACAGCGTCTATCTCGTCAACAATATCTTCAGCCGTACCTCGGTGAAGGCGCTGGCGCGTCTCACACCCGACGTGCGGGCCTCCTTCTTACGCCTGGTGGACGAGGGCGCCACGTCGCGGACGATCGGCGCCGCCATGTCGAGTGTCGGCCGCAGCCTGATGCGTCGCCTGGTGGAGCTTGCCGAGGCCGATCTGGGGCCACCCCCCGTCCCGTACTGCTTCATGGTGCACGGCTCTCTCGCCCGCAACGACCAGTCCATCACCACCGACCAAGACAACGCGATGGTGCTCCATGACTCCTTCGATCCGAAGCGCCATGATGAGTACTTCAAGGCGCTGGCCCAGAGCGTCAGCGACGGACTGGACGCCTGCGGCTACGCCTACTGCAAGGGGGACGTCATGGCCACCAACGACGCCTGGCGCCAGCCGCTTGCCGTCTGGAAACGTTACTTCAGCGACTGGATCGCCCGTCCGGATCCGCAGCGGCTGCTGCATAGCTCCATCTTTTTCGACCTGGACGCCGTGCACGGCGAGGAGTCTTTCGTCGAGGAGCTGCAGGACCTGATCGCTACCCGGGCCAAGGCCAGTCCGCGGTTCCTCGCGGCCCTGGCGCGCAATGCGCTCAACCGTACGCCTCCGCTGGGCTTCTTTCGGACCTTCGTCCTGGAGCACGACGGACGGCACAACAACAGCATCAATATCAAGCGCCGCGGTATCGCGCCGCTGAACGACGTCATCCGGGTGCATGCCCTCGGGGTCGGTTCGCGTGGCCAGAATGGCTTCACGCGGCTCGACGAGGTCAGTGAGGCCGGGGCCCTGCCTGCCGGGCAGACGGACAAGCTGAGCTATGCGCTGGAATTCCTGTCCATCGTGCGTATGCGTCATCAGGCCCAGGAAATCAGGAACGATCATGAGCCGAACAATGCCATCCAACCCGAGCATGTATCGGATACCGAGCGATACAATCTCAAGGAGGCATTCCAGGTCCTGAGCAATGCCCAGAAGTTCCTGCGCTTCCGCTACCCGACCCCGGGCCGCTGACGGCGATGGTCCCCGGGAAGCAACAAGGGCGGGACTCCAATGACTGGGCGGACTATTTCGCCCGCCAGGCCCGGAGCTGCAGGGCGCCCGCCCTCGCGAGCTTCTACGCCGCCGGGGTGCCCGGGGACAAAAGACCCATCGGGGATATCCCGTTGATGGCGCTGGATTTCGAAACCACGGGCATGGATCCCGTCGAGCACGCCATCGTCAGTATCGGCATGGTGCCCTTCGACCTGCACGTCATCCGCCCGGCCGCCGGGCGCTACTGGGTCGTCAAGCCGCCCAAACCGCTACGGGAGGAGTCGATTGCCTTCCATCGCATCACCCACTCCCAGGTGGAGCATGCGCCACCCATCGCCGCGATACTCGACGATGTGCTGGCCGAGCTTGCCGGTCACCTGGTGGTCGTCCACTACCGCAACATCGAGCGGCCTTTCCTCGATGCCGCCTTCATGGCCGCCCGTGGCGAGCACTGTCTGTTTCCGTTGATCGACACCATGGCGCTGGAGGCGCGCTGGGAACGCCAGGGTCGATTGCAGCGCATCAAGCGCTTCTTCGGCATCCGCCCGACTTCCATCCGCCTGGCCGACAGCCGCAGGCGCTACGGCCTGCCCCATTACTCCTCCCATCACGCCAAGCTCGATGCGATGGCGACGGCCGAGCTCTTCCAGGCCCAGGTGGCCCGGCACTACGCGCCCGACACGCCGGTATCGGATCTCTGGGACTAGCCATACCGCCACGCCTGGCCCGACTCACGGGCCGACCGGGCGCCCTCATGCCTTGCCGGGCCGGGGCTCGCTCAGCAGACCCCTGAGGATGGCATAGCAGCCCGCCAGCAGTATCAGCGTGAAGGGCAGACCCGCGGAGACCGCCACGGCCTGCAGCGCCGCCAGGCCACCGCCCAGCAGCAGGGCAATGGCGATGGCACCCTCGATGATCCCCCAGAACACGCGCTGGGGCTTCGGGGCGTCGATCTTGCCGCCCGCGGTGATCGTATCGATCACCAGCGACCCGGAGTCCGAGGAGGTGATGAAGAACACGATCACCAGCACGATGCCGATGAACGAGGTGATCTCCATCAGCGGCAGTTGGCCCAGCATCATGAAGAGCTGCAATGGCAGCTCGGCCGTGGCGGCACCGTCGTAGCCCGCCTGCACCTGCTCGATGGCCGTGGTGCCGAAGGCGGTGAACCAGAAGATGGAGACCGTGGAGGGGATGAGCAGTACCGAGATCAGGAACTCCCGCACCGAGCGTCCCCGGCTGACGCGGGCAATGAACATGCCGACGAACGGCGACCAGCTGATCCACCAGCCCCAGTAGAAGGTGGTCCAGCCCTGGCTGTAGTTGACGTCCTCCCGCGCGAACGGATTGGACAGGAACGGCAGCTCGCCCAGGTAGTTGGCGATGTTGTGGAAGAAGCCGGTGAAGATGAGCAGCGTCGGCCCGACGAACACGACGAAGATCAGCAGCACGAAGGCCAACACCATGTTGATCTCGGACAGGCGCCTCACGCCCTTGTCCACGCCCAGCACGATGGAGACCACGGCCACGGCGGTGATACCGGCGATCAGCAGCACCAGCGTGGTGTCGCCACCGCCGATTCCGAACAGGTGACTCAGCCCCGAGGTCGCCTGCTCGGCCCCGTAGCCGAGGGAGGTGGCCAGTCCGAACAGGGTTGCGAACACCGCAAGTATGTCGATCACGTGTCCCGGCCAGCCCCAGATGCGCTCACCCAGAATCGGGTAGAAGATGGACCGCACGGTCATTGGCAGGCCCTTGTTGTACGAGAAGATGGCCAGGGACAACGCCACGATCGCGTACATGGCCCAGGGGTGCAGGCTCCAATGAAGCAGGGTCGCGGCCATGCCGAGATCGGCGGCAGCCTCCGGGTCGCCGGCAGCGCCCCCGAGCGGGGCCCAGTCGGTACGCACGCCATCCTCGCCAACGGTGATGCCGGCCAGCGAGGTGCCGAAGTGGGTCAGGGGTTCGGCCACGCCGTAGAACATCAGGCCGATGCCCATGCCGGCTGCGAACAGCATGGAGAACCAGGCGACCCGCGAGAAGTCCGGCGTCGCCTCGGCGCCGCCGATGCGTATCCGGCCCAGCGGCGAGAAGATCAGGCCTAGGCACAGCAACACGAAGACGTTGGCCGACAGCAGGTAGAACCAGGTGGCATGGGTGTTGATCCAGTTCTTCATGCCGTCGAAGACGGCGGTGGCCTGTTCGGGCAGGGCCAGCGTCAGTACCACGAAGCCGAGGACGACCAGCGACGATATGGCGAACACGACACCGTGGATGTCGATACTCACGCCGAGGGGCCTGGCTTGGTAATTGTCCTGGCCGATTTGGTAATCGGTATCGATCAGGTTGGTCGCACCCTCCGGGACCGGTATGCCGACCGACTCCGGCGGTGTCTCCGGGGGTGGTACAGGTTTTTTTGCCAAGAGAATCCTCCTCGGTTGCCGGGCTCTCGAGCGGCGGTTTTCGGTGCGTGGTTATTCGTTCGGCACGTCCGGACGCACGAGAAACACGGACGCCGCGGTGTGCTTCGCGATCACGGCGCCGTTGGCGGGCATGATCGCGTCCAGGTGGGTCGGCAGGTGGGTCGCCATGACCACGATGTCCGCACCGACGTCGTCGATGGCCCGCAGCAGAATGTCATCGAGGTCGGCGACCGGGTCGGCGCTGTGGTAGACGCACGCAGTGGGTTCGTGCCCACTGTCCGGCGCATGCTCGTGGGCGAATGCCTTTAGCTTGCGTTCGTATACCTCGGGTGTCGGAGCAATCTCGTTCGGCTGGGATGTGGTCACGCCGACGTAGCACAGGGCCGCCCCGAAGTGGCGTGACAGATCGGCCGCGACGGTCAGGGCCTTCTCCAGCGCACCCAGGTGGGCGAGGTCCACCGGTACCAAAATCTTGCTGAACATGAGCGCGACCCTCCTGCGGTTGCGCGAGCGCACGGCGCGGCGGATCAGGCTGCACACCGCACTGGCGGCTCGTCGGATAGGTGGAAAGTCAGTGTAACAGGAGGCCCGTCCGTGACGCCAAGGGGCGGCCGGGACCTGTTCGACTCGATGCAACGGGTCGGCGCGTTTCGCCTTCCAACGGTGCGCCTGCGCGCGGCCCGTACCGGACTATGGACGGTCCAACGGGGTCGGTCCGCAGTCATGCGCCTTCAACGACGACGAGGTCGCCACCATCCGTAGGGCCGTGCAGGCGCGCTTGCGCGCCGGTAGTGCCGTTTCGCTCTTCGGGTCGCGGCTCGACGGCGATGCGCGCGGGGGTGACGTGGACCTGTACATCGAGCCGGGGGCTTCGTCGCCGGAGAACCTGTTTCTTGCCCGGGAAGCCCTGCGGCCGGATGTGCGCCTTATTCCGGCACGCCCGCAGCTCGCAGATCGTCCAAAAAGGCCTGCTTGAGGCCCGGATCGGCAATCGGAATCGCGTTGTCGGTATGCGAAATCGTCTCTTCCGGATTGACCATTTGAAGCTCTTCCGCCTGCCACTCGGCATCGTCTACACGGCCGGCCTGCACATAGCTGGCGATCAGAAACAACTGGATGGGGGCGGCGTTCTCATTGCGTTCCAGCGCCTTCTCCAACGCCGAAATCGCCTCGGCGTAGCGCCCTAACGTATAGTACGCGCGCCCGAGATTGTAGGGATAATCCCAGGTGTAATAGGGATTCAGCTGAACCCCTTTGTTGATCTGCTCAATTGCCTTTTGCGGACGTCCGAGATTGTTGTTGATGAGTGCGAGCAATCCGTAGCCGTCCGCGTAGTTGGGTGCAACTGTGATCGATCGCATCGCGGCCGACTCTGCCTGCTCGAGCTCCTTGCGCATCAGATAGACGTACCCGAGTGCCCAATAGGTCTGTGGAATGGAGTCGTCCAGAGCGACCCCCCGCTTGGCCAGATCGAGTGCACGGGCCATGGTCTCGAGCGGGGCATCTGTCCATCCGCGGCGGAAGGCGACCGCCATCGTGAACGCCAGGGCGCCATAGGCCCGCCCGTAGCTGGGATCGAGCTCGATCGCACGCAGGTATGCAAGCTGCGCCCGCTGGTTGGATTCGTCGGTGCCGAGCTTCGATAGGGCTTGTCCCTCCAGAAAGGCATCATAGGCCTTGAGATTGTCGGTGCTGCGCTGAGCCAAGCGTTGCTTCTCCTGATCCGATATCCGCAGCGCGAGTGCTTCTACGATGCTTTGGGTGACTTCGTCCTGGACCTCGAATACTTGGCTGGTCGGTCGATCGTAACGCGCCGCCCACTTCTGGAACCCTGTGCGGGCATCGACCAGTCGCGCGTTGATCCGCAATAGATCGCCGTGTCGTCGAACACTGCCGTCCAGCACGAAATCCACATTGAGCTCCGCCCGCAGTTCTTGCGGTTCGACGCGCCGGCCCTGGTAAGTAAACGAGGTATTGGCAGCGATGGCCTGCAGCCCGGAGAGTCGGGAGAGATCCGTAATCATGTCATCCGTCATCCCGTCGACAAACGACGCGTGATCGGAATCACCGGTGAGGTTCGTGAACGGAAGTACCACAATCGAGGGAGGTGATGATGCTGGGGCGTTGGCGTCCTGTGCTTGCTTGGACCTATAGAATACAAATGCCAGGCCGAGTAGCAGCGTGAGTACAAGTGCCCACAGGATCCATCTCGATAAGCGGGATCCTGACGTCCTTGACCAGGCCCAATCCGCGGCGCCAACCGAGGTCTCTGACGCGGGCTCTGCGGCATGCTCTCGCACTTCTGCGATGAGGCGGTAGCCTCGCTTGGGAATCGTGGCGATATAGCGTGGTTGCCGCGCGTCGTCGGTCAGCGCCTTTCGTAGCTTGATGATCGCGGTCGTGATCGAGTCATATCCAACCACCGCGCCCTTCCAGACATCCCGTTCCAACTCCTCGCGCGTCACCAACTCGCCCTGCCGAACGGCCAGGTAAGCTAGCACGTCCATTACCTTCGGTTCGAGTTTGACGGCGCGACCAGCCTTGGAGATCTGCCCCGCCGCCGGGTCGACCAGCCAGTCGCCGACCCGGAACGACGCGGAGCTTGCGCTGGTTGCTTGAATTTCGGGTGAGCTCATGTGCGTTTCCAGGGTTTCGGCGCCTTAGGAGACGGCTGCTTATCATGCCATAAAACGCATCATTTCAAAGCCTTGTGGCGTCCTTCTGGTTTCCTTCGTTGTTTGGTCGCCTTTCGTTCGAGACAGTACACGCAGTATAGCCGAGGCTCCTGGTGCGGCCCCGGTGGGCGATGCCGCCGGGGTGCCGAGCGACGATTGCGTAACAACCGACCTCGACGGGGGCTGTGATGGCAACCACTCACGTTGACTGCAAATCACCTTATCTGCGACTCGCTCTACCCTTGCTCTGCCTGATGGCCGGAATCCAGACTGCCCGGGCGACAGAAGACGTCCGCGCAGAAGACGTCCACCTGGTAACGACAGACTACTTCCTCAGTCACGAGAGCAAGGAGCCGTTCTATCGAGAACAGAATCTCGACCCGCATGTCGTCCTTCATGTGCGCGAGGTCGTCGCAGCAGGCACCGAGCGGACGGCAGGCAAGGACAACAAGGTCTTGCTGTTTGTCCACGGTGGTACCTTTCCCGGCTATGTCGCTTTCGATTTAGACTATGAAAACGTCTCGATGATGCGCCACTTCGCCAGCCTTGGCTGGGATACCTTCGCGCTGGATCTCGAAGGCTATGGTCAATCGACGCGGCCACCGATCATGGATGAGCCGGACGAGTACCCGGACAGTAAAGCGCCCATCGGTGTGGACGTCGCCGTCGACAATGTCGAGCGCACGGTCGATTTCATTCGTAATTTGCGCGGCGTGGACAAAGTGCATCTGCTGGGTTGGTCGAGCGGCGCAATGGTGGAAGCGCCGCGCTACGCCATTCAATACCCCGACAAAGTGGCCAAGCTCATCCTATACGCGAGCAAATACCAGGGTAAAGGCAAGACGGCGGAGGAGCGCCGGCAACAAGACGCCAAGCGCGAAGCCGAAAAAAATCGCTACGGTACTCCCGCCGACATACAACGCTGGGTCAAGTTGGGCACCAAGGAAGAGTACCTGATCCCCGGGGCTTTCGAGGCTTATGTGCAGGCCCATCTGGCGTCCGATCCAAAATCAGCCGAGCTCGGCGGGCGAGTGCGTGCCCCTTGGGGGCGATTTATCGGCTGGCCGGAACCGCATTTCGACGCCGGCAGCATCAAGGTGCCGACACTGGTAATTCGGGGCGAGACCGATTCGCTCGCCAGCCGGGAAGATAATCAACAACTCCTGAACGATCTCGGCAGCACCGAGAAAAAATACGTCGAGATCGAGCAGGCTGGCCACATGATCCAGTTCGAGAAGAACAACAAGGCGTTCTATCGGGCCATCGCCGAGTTTCTGGAGCCGACCGAGTAGGCGGAAAGAACAACCGCCGAGGGAAAGTCGTCAGGTCTTTCAATGCAGCGTCCGTCGACGACGCTCCAGGGTCGGGGACATCGGCACAGGGGTGGCCGCACGCTAACGCCCGGTGCGGTCTCACTCCATCCGCACGAAGCGTGCCGCCGGACTGTTGTCACACGACCTCGCGCGGTGATCGGCGCGAGGTCGTCCAAGGCCGCGATTCAGTAGTGATATCGGCACTGCGCGAGGAAGACGGCGTCACCCTCGACCTTGTAGATCAGGCGATGCTCGTCGTTGATCCGCCGCGACCAGTATCCGGCGAGCCCGTGCTTTAGCGGCTCGGGCTTGCCGATGCCGTCGAACGGTGACCTTTTGATGTCTTGGATCAGCAGGTTGATTCGCTTCAAGCGTTTGCGGTCCGTCTGCTGCCAGTGAAGGTAGTCCTCCCAAGCGTGCTCCGAAAAGATCAGCCTCACTCGGCGAGATCCCTCGGGACACCGCCTCCGGCTTCCAACTCGGCCACCGACTCAAGCAGGCGGCGGGCATTTTTCGGGCTTCGCAGCAGATACGCGGTCTCTTCGAGAGCCTGGTAGTCCTCGAGGGACATCATGACCACGGAGCGGGCCCGACTGCGCGTGATGACAACGGGGGCATGGTCATCACACACTTTGTCCATCGTTTTGGCCAGTTGTGCACGGACATCGGAATAGCTGATGGTGTCCATCTTCGACCCAATGGTTTTTCTGCGTACAATTTATTGTACGCCAAGGCGGCTTGGAAACAAAGGTCTCGTGCCCGGCTGCGGAGCTCGATCGTCGGCTTGATACGTATGAGGCCGACGGTCAACGTGGCCGGCCGGAGGAGCTGGTGGTCGCCGCTATCCGCAAGCGGCTTTGACGCTGCGGGTATTCTTCCGCACCGACGCCGAGCGGGATCCTGAGGAGGCGGCGACCTGGTAAGAGCGACAGCAGACCGGGCTGGGCCAGCAGTTCCTCGACGAGGTGTCCTCTCCCTCCATACCGTTCGCGGGCAGCCTGACATTTACCCTTTGGTCGGGCGGGGTCCGCGTCGCGCGCTCATCCGACGCTTCCCGTTCGGCATTCACTACCTAGCCGAGGATGACGGAATCGTGGTCGTCGCGGTTTTGGGATGCCACTCGCTGACGCGAAAACGCCCCCCGACGCACCGCACATGCGGCACATCGGGAGGCAACGGGGCTCGGTGAGGGGCAGATCGGGCCGGCTGCCCGATCGGCCGGCAAGCGGGGTTAGTGGCTGATCATCCAGGGCCGGTCGGCGGGGAAGGTCTTGCTGCCGTCGGCGGCGGTGACGGCGCGGGATTTGCCCTTGCCGCCGCCGCAGCAGGCGCAGCCGGGCCCGTGCTTGTGGGCGCGGCTCTCGGCCGTGGAGACCGCGGGGGCGTGGGCGCTGCGCTCGTTGGTGGCATGCGCCCGGCGCAGCCCGGCGTCCATGGCCAGCACCGCGGGCATGGTCAGGATGACGCGCGGCGAGGCGGTGCCGCAGCGCGGGCAGTCCCGGGGCTCGGCGCTGGCGGCGACCTTGCCGAGGGCGTCGAAGGGGCCGCAGCTCGGGCAGTCGTATTCGTAGAGTGGCATGGCGTCAGCCTCCCAGGTCCGGGGCCAGCGGCACGTCGATGCTGCCGTCCAGCGCGATGGTGGGGCCGTCGGCGCCGGGCTGCACGTCGAACTCGAAGATGTCCGTCGGCAGCCAGAGCGTGGCGCAGGCGTTGGGGATATCGACGACGCCGCTGATGTGACCCTGCACCGGCGCGGTGCCGAGGATGGCGTAGGCTTGGGCGCCGGTGTAGCCGAACTTCTTCAGGTACTCGATGGCGTTCAGGCAGGCCTGGCGGTAGGCGATGTGCACGTCCAGGTAATGCTGCTTGCCGGCCTCGTCCACCGAGATGCCTTCGAAGATCAAATAGTCGTCGTACTTCGGCGTGATGGGGCTCGGCTTGAAGATCGGGTTCTTGATGCCGTACTTGGCCATGCCGCCCTTGACCAGGTTCACCCGCATGTGGATCCAGCCGGCCATCTCGATGGCGCCGCAGAAGGTGATCTCGCCGTCGCCCTGGCTGAAGTGCAGATCACCGACGGACAGTCCGCCGCCGTCCACGTAGACCGGGAAGAACACCTTGGAGCCGCGCGAGAGGTCCTTGATGTCGCAGTTGCCGCCGTGCTCGCGCGGCGGCACGGTGCGCGCCGCCTCGGCGGCCGCGACCTTGGCGGCATCCGGCGCCATCCGGCCCATGTGAGCGGTGTCGGCATAGGGCAGGGCGGCCAGCGGCGGCACCCGCTCCGGGTCGGTGTTGAACAGCTCGGCCTCGCGGGTGTTCCAGGTGTCGAGCATCTCCTTGGACGGCAGGCAACCGATCAGGCCCGGATGGATCAGGCCGGCGAACTCCACGCCCGGCACATGGCGGGACTTGGTGAACATGCCGTTGAAGTCCCAGATCGACTTTTGCGCCTCGGGAAAATGGTCGGTCAGGAAGCCGCCGCCGTTGTTGCGCGAGAAGAAGCCGTTGAAGCCCCATTCGCAGTCGCCGAAGGCCCCGATGTCGAGAATATCGACCACCAGCAGGTCCCCCGGCTCGGCGCCGTCGACACCGATGGGGCCGCTCAGGAAGTGCACCTGAGACAGGTCCACGTCGCGCACGTCTTCGGCGCTGTCGTCGTTTTTGATCTGGCCGCCGGTCCAGTCGAAGCACTCGACGATGAAGTCATCGCCGGGCTTCACCGTGGCCACCATCGGGATGTCCGGGTGCCAGCGGTTGTGGACCATGTCGTTGGAATAGGGCGACTCGCTCAGATCGATGCTGATCAATGTGTCGGTCATCGGGGTCTCCGGCGCAGCTGCGCATGATGGTGGGGCGGCTCGGTCCCTGCCTCGGTGGGAAGCACGCCGTCCCCGCGCGCTCCGCGAGCAAACGGGGTCGGTCAAACGGTCAGGTATCCGGCGATCTTTTCCTCGTCGACGGCAGCGCGCAGCTCCTCGTGGACAATGTGGCCGTTCTCCAGCACCAGCAGCCGGTCGGCCACGTCCAGCGCGAAGCTGACCACCTGCTCGGAGACCACGATGGCCAGCCCGTGCTCGTCGCGGATGCGCTTCAGCACGCGTGCCATGTCGCGGATGATCGACGGCTGGATGCCCTCGGTGGGCTCGTCGAGCAGCAGCACCTTGGGGTCGGTGGCCAGCGCCCGGGCGATGGCCAGCTGCTGCTGCTGGCCGCCGGAGAGGTTGCCGCCGCGCCGATGGCGCATCTCGCGCAGCACCGGGAACAGCTCGTAGATGTCGTCCGGCACCTGCTTGCGCCCCGAGATCGCGAGCCCGGTCTGGATGTTCTCCTCCACGGTCAGCGCCGAGAAGATCCAGCGGCCCTGGGGCACGTAGGCGAGCCCGGCGGCGACGCGCTGGTGGCTCTTCATGTTGCTGATGTCGGTCTCGCCGACGCTGATGCTGCCCGCGCGGCTCGGGATCACGCCCATCACCGCCTTCATCAGCGTGCTCTTGCCCATGCCGTTGCGGCCCATGATGGCCAGGATCTCGTTGGATTCGAGGGCGAAGTCGAGGCCGTGCAGCACCTCGCTCTGACCGTAGGCGACGTGGTAGTCGTTGACTCGAAGCATTGGTGACCTCCGTGCCTCAGTGGCCCAGGTAGACTTCTTTCACGCGCGGGTCCGACTGCACGTGCTGCATCGAGCCCTCGGAGAGCACGCTGCCCTGGTGCATGACGGTGACGCGGTGGGCGATGTCGGCGACGAAGTTCATGTCGTGCTCGACGACGATGACCGAGCGGTCCTGGATGATCCGGTGCAGTAGCTCGGCGGTCTGACGGCGCTCGGTCACGCTCATGCCCGCTACCGGCTCGTCGAGCATCATCAGCGCCGGGTCCTGCACCAGCAGCATGCCGATCTCGAGCCACTGCTTCTGGCCGTGGCTCAGCTCGCCGGCGACGTCGTACAGGTGGTCGGCCAAAAAGATGGTCTCCGCCACTTCCTCGACCCGCTCAACCAACTCGGCATCGGGGCGGAAGAACAGCGCGCCGAAGACGCTGCGCCCGCGCGGGTACGACAGCTCCAGGTTCTCGTAGACCGTCAGCTCCTCGTAGACGGAGGGGTTCTGGAAAAACCGCCCGACGCCGGCCTGCACGATCTGGTTCTCCTTCATTTTGGTCAGCTCCTTGTCCTTGAAGACGATGGAGCCGGCATCGGCCTTGGTGCGCCCGCAGATCAGATCGAGCACCGTCGTCTTGCCGGCGCCGTTCGGTCCGATGATCACGCGGATCTCGTTCTCGTCAACGTACAGCGACAGGTCGTTGACCGCCTTGAAGCCGTCGAAGGACACGGTCAGCCCCTCGATGCTGAGCACGAACTTGTTGTCAGCGGGCATTGCTCACCTCCGGTTCGGCCAGGGGCGGCGCCGATGCGGACGTCGCCGAGGGCGCCATGCCCCGCGTGCGCTGCGCCCAGGCCCGAATGCGCGGGAAGATCGGCGCGACGTAGACGCTGTAGAGTCCGGCGAGGCCGTTCGGGAAGGCCATAACCACGGCGATGAACAAGGCGCCCATCGCGAACAGCCACAGCTCCGGGAAGGCCTCGGATAAGGCGCTCTTGGCCCAGTTGACGATCAGCGCCCCGTAGACCGCGCCGAGGATGGACAGCCGCCCGCCGACGGCGGCGAAGATGACCATCTCGATGGACGGCACGATGCCGACGAACGACGGGGACATGAAGCCGAACTGCAGCGTGAACATGGCCCCGCCGACGCCGGACATGGCCGCGGCGACGCAGAAGATGAAAATCTTGAAATTGGCCACGCTGTAGCCCGAGAAGCGCACCCGGTCCTCCTTGCCGCGCATGGCCACCAAAATGCGCCCGAGCTTCGACGTCAGGATCCAGCGCGCCAGCACCAGCGCGCCGAGCAGCAGCACTGCGTTGACGAAATACAGAATGGTCTTCGCGCTTTCGCTGCGGATGTCCCAGCCCAGCAGCGTGCGCAGGTCGGTGATGCCGTTGATGCCGCCGGTGTAGCCCTGCTGACCGATGATCAGGATGGTCATGATGGCAGCGATAGCCTGGGTGATGATGGCGAAGTAGACGCCGCTGACCCGCCGCTTGAACATGGCCACGCCGATAACGTAGGCGAACACCGCGGGTACGACGAGGACCGCGATCAGTGCCACCGGTAAGTAATTGAAGGGTTCCCAGAACCAGGGCAGGGCGGTGATCTGGTTCCAGTCCATGAAGTCCGGAATACCCGGCGTGGACTGGATGGCGGTGGCCTCGGGCGTCGACGATTCCAGCTTCAGGAACATGGCCAGGCAGTAGCCGCCGAGCCCGAAGAACACGCCTTGGCCCAGGCTCAGGATGCCGCCGTAGCCCCAGCACAGTACCAGGCCGACGGCGACGAAGGCGTAGGTCAAGTAGCGCCCGACGAGGTTCAGCCGGAAGCTGTCGAGCAGCACCGGAAACACCAGCAGGATCAGTCCTGCCAGCAGCGCGAAACCGAGCCAGAACGAACGGCTCGCGGCGGTCGATTGAGCAGCATTCATGGGTTGGGTCTCCTCAGCGGCGCAGCTTCAGCGAGAACAGGCCCTGCGGGCGCAGCATCAGGATCACGACCACGGTCAGCAGCGTGAGCACCTTGGCCATCGAGCCGCTCAGGAAGAACTCCATGGTCGACTGCGACTGCGAGATCACGAACGCCGATGCAATGGTGCCGAGCAGGCTTTGGGCGCCGCCGAAGACCACCACCAGAAAGGTGTCGACGATGTAGAGCTGCCCGGCGGTGGGGCCGGTGGAGCCGATCATGGTGAAGGCGCTGCCGGCGACGCCGGCGATGCCGCAGCCGAGCGCGAAGGTCATGCGGTCCATGCGCCCGGTATCGATACCGACGGCGCCGGCCATGGCCCGGTTCTGCACCACGGCGCGGCTCTGGTTGCCCCAGCGGGAGCGAAACAGAATCAGGTAGACGCCCAGCGCGATCAGGAACGTCAGCGCCATCACGAACAGTCCGTTGATGGGCACTTCGATCAGGTCCGTGAGCTGGAACGAGCCCATCAGCCAGTCCGGCAGCGTCACGCCCACCTCGCGGGCGCCGAAGACGGAGCGGAAGACCTGCTGCATGATCAGGCTCAGGCCCCAGGTCGCCAGCAGGGTGTCCAGCGGCCGGTGATAGAGGTGCCGGATCATGGCCCACTCGACCAAGGCGCCGAGGGCGCCCGCGGTGACGAAGGCCAGCGCCATCGCGAGAAAGAAGTAGCTGCCGAACAGGGCCGGCATGAAGTCCGCGAACACCGTCGAGACCACGTAGGTGACGTAGGCGCCGAGGATCATGAACTCCCCGTGGGCCATATTGATGACGCCCATTTGGCCGAAAATGATGGCCAGACCCAGGGCCATCAGCACGAACACCGAGAACAAAGTCAGGCCGGCGAAGCCCTGCATTGCCAGGATCGAGCCGAGCTCGCCGAGTGTGTAGCCGTCGAACATGGTGGGCACTCCCCCGGGATAACGCGTGTGGAGCCGGGCCGCCCGTCCCGCACCGATGCCGAGGCGGGTGCGGGGGGCGGCGGCGTTGCCGTCGGCGGCTGCCGGCGGTTATTGGTAGCCCTCGGGGAAGGGATCGGGCTCCATCAGCTCTTCGGTCTCGTAGACGACGTCGTACTGACCGTCGGCGCGGGCCAACCCGACGCGGGTCTTGCTCCACAGGTGATGGTTCTCGTGGATGCGCACGTAGCCCTCGGGTGCGGTCGTCAGCTCGATGCCCGGGGAGGCCTCGCGCACCTTGTCGATGTCGAAGCTGCCGGCCTTCTCGACGGCGGCCTTCCACAGCCAGGGACCCAGATAGGCGGCCTGGGTCACGTCGCCGATGACGCTGTCCTCGCCCCACATCTCCTTGAACGCGGCCACGAAGGCCTTGTTGTTCTCGTTGTCGAGGCTCTGGAAGTACTTCATCGCGGCGTAGGCGCCCTCGATGTTCTCGCCGCCGATGCCGAGGATCTCGTCCTCGGTGACGGAGATGGTCAGCAGCGTGGTCTTGCCTTCGTCGATGTCGAGACCGGCGGCCTTGAGCTGCTTGTAGAAGGCGACGTTGGAGCCGCCGACGACGATGGCGTAGATGACGTCCGGCTTTCTCAGCTTGATCTTGTTGATGACCGAGTTGAACTGGGTGTGGCCGAGGGGGTAGTACTCCTCGCCGACGACCTTCAGGCCCAGCTTCTCGATGTGCTTGCGGGCGATCTTGTTGGAGGTGCGCGGCCAAATGTAGTCGGAGCCGAGCAGGAAGAAGGTCTTCGCGTCCTTCTCGTCGACCACCCAGTCGATGCCGGCGAGGATCTGCTGCGTCGCCTCCTGGCCCGTGTAGATCACGTTCGGCGACTGCTCCAGGCCCTCGTAGAAGGTCGGGTAATAGAGCATACCGTTGTACTGCTCGAAGACCGGCAGTACCGCCTTTCTGGAGGCGGACGTCCAGCAGCCGAACACCGCGGCCACCTTATCCTCGACCAACAACTTCTTGGATTTTTCCGCGAAGGTCGGCCAGTCGCTGGCGCCGTCCTCCTGGATGATCTCGATCTTGCGTCCGAGCACGCCGCCGGCGTCGTTGATCTGCTGGATGGCGAGCTTCTCGGCCTGGACCGAGCCGGTCTCGCTGATGGCCATGGTCCCGGTTGTCGAGTGCAGGATGCCGACGGTGACGGTGTCGTCGGTGACCGCGAGTCCGGTCGTGCTGACTTCTTCCGTCGGCGGCGCCTCGGCCAGGGCGAGCAGCGGCGCAAGACAGAGTGCGGCGCCGAGCAGGACGCCCGTCGGCTTGCTGCGCGTGGCGTGCCCGAAGATCGGGATCGTTGGTCGTGGGAATCGCATGTCGCTTTACCTGTCGTTGAGCGCGGCCGGGGAGCGCGGCGACTCCGCCGGCGGCGCGGCTGCGGTTGGACGAGAAGTGCGACCGAAGGGTCCGGCTGAACCCTTGCGGCCTGGCGAAGAGGATGCGGTGCGCCGGGAACGCACTGAATACGTCAAATGACGTATGGCAGGGATCGCCGCTCGGCCCTACGCTGCGCGACGAGCGAGTTTCCGATACCGGCTCCGCAAGATCCGCAAGCGCGAGTGCGCCGTCTTGGCGTGGCGCTGCCGGCGGCCGCGCCGAACACGCTTGGCGCGCAGACGGTCCGCGGCTCTTGCAACCGCGGCGCCTGCCGGCATCTTTTCGCCGACAAACGCATCGGCTTCGACAAGATCACCGACACCGGTACGAGGCCGGCGGCGGCGACGCGCGGCCGGGCGAGCGTCGCCCGCAGCGCAGGCAGGCTGCACGACAACGGGCCGCGCTGCCGCAGGGCGCGCAGGCCAAGCCGGCAAGGCGCCGCGGACGGCGTCGCACAGCATCAGGATCGGACGCCATCACCCCGCGCACGTCGGCACCTCGTCCGCTCGGCGCGATTAGGCCCCTATGGCGAAGCCGCAGCCGATTCAGCGCATCCGGCGCACCTACAACCAATGGGTCGCGAACGAGACCCTGGAAGACTTCGCGCTGCGCTTTACCGCCGAGCGCGCGCGTAAGTGGTCCGCGGCGCGGGTCGCCAACACCGCCCTCGGCTCGATCTCTTTCCTGGCGTTGGAGGCGATCGGTGCCGCCATCACGCTGAGCTACGGCTTCGCCAACGCGGTTGCGGCCATCCTGGCGGTGGGCCTGCTGATCTTCCTCACCGGGCTGCCCATCAGCTATTACGCGGCCCGCGACGGCGTCGATATCGACTTGCTCTCGCGCGGGGCCGGCTTCGGCTACATGGGCTCGACGGTCACCTCGCTGATCTATGCCTCGTTCACGTTCGTCTTTTTCGCACTGGAAGCGGCCATCATGGCGACGGCGCTGGAACTGGTGCTCGGCCTGCCGCTGTCCATCGGCTACGTGCTGAGCTCGCTCGCGATCATTCCGCTGGTGACCCACGGCATCACCTTCATCAGCCGTTTTCAGCTCTGGACCCAGCCGCTGTGGATCGGGCTGCACCTGCTGCCGTTCGTCTTCATGGCCTTCCAGGGCCCGGAGCAGTATCGGGGCTGGACCGAGTTTGCGGGCGTTACCGGCGCCTCCGACGGCAGCTTCGATCTGCTGCTGTTCGGCGCCGCCTCCGCCGTGGTCTTTTCGCTGACGGCCCAGATCGGCGAGCAGGTCGACTTCCTGCGCTTTCTGCCGCCGCGGCGCGACGGCAATCGGCTGCAATGGTGGGTGTCGATGGTGTCCGGCGGCCCCGGCTGGATCGTGATCGGCGCCGCCAAGATGCTGGCCGGCTCGTTTTTGGCGTATCTCGCCATCGGTCTGCTGGCCTCGCCCGAGAGTGCGCGCGACCCCTCGTCGCTGTATCTGCTGGCCTACGGCGAGGTCTTCGGCCACCCCGCGCTGGCGCTGGCGGTGACCGGGCTGTTCGTCGTGCTCTCGCAGGTCAAGATCAACGTCACCAATGCCTACGCCGGCTCCATCGCCTGGTCGAACTTCTTCTCGCGGCTGACGCGCAGCCATCCCGGGCGGGTGGTGTGGCTGGTGTTCAATGTCGTCATCGCGCTGATGCTGATGGAGCTCGGCATCTACAAGGCGCTGGAGCAGATCCTGGGGCTCTATTCCATCCTGGCGGTGGCCTGGGTCGGGGCGCTGGTGGCGGATCTGGTGGTGAACAAGCCGCTTGGCCTGAGTCCGCCGCGGATCGAGTTCAAGCGGGCCTATCTCTACGACATCAATCCCGTCGGCGTCGGCGCGATGATCATCGCCATTGCCGTGGCGCTGCTGGCCTACGCCGGCATCTTCGGCGAGCTGCTGCGGGCGCTGTCCTCGTTCGTCGCGTTGGGCATCGCGTTCGCGGCCGCGCCGCTGATCGCCTGGCTGACCAAAGGGCGTTACTACCTGGCGCGGCCCATCGAGCCGCCCGCCGCGGATGCCGACAAGACAACGCGCTGCTGCGTCTGCGACAACCATTTCGACGGGCCGGACATGGCGCCGTGCCCGGCCTACTCGGGGCCGATCTGCTCCCTATGCTGTTCGCTGGACACGCGCTGCCGGGACATGTGCAAGCAGGGCTCGCGGCTCTCGGAGCAGATGCTGGCCTGGATGCGGGCGTGGATGCCGGAGCCTCTGGTGGCGAGCTTGAACTCCAGGCTCGGGCACTATCTGGGGCTGCTGATCCTGCTCGGCGGACTGATGAGCGCAACGCTCTGGCTGATCTATCTGCAGGCCACGCTCGACGCCGGCGTCCCCGCGGAAGTCGTCGCGCAGACGCTGTGGCGGGTATTTTTTCTCTCCATGCTCGGCTTCGGCGTCGTCGCCTGGCTGATCGTGCTCGTCAGCGAGAGCCGCCGCTTTGCCCAAGACGAGGCCCGGCGGCATACGCATATGCTGGTCAAGGAGATCGAGGCCCACGAGCGCACCGACGCGCTGCTGCAGCAGGCCAAAGAGACCGCCGAGGCCGCCAATCAGGCCAAGAGCCGCTATGTGGTGGGCTTGAGCCACGAGTTCCGCACACCGCTCAACGTCATCAGCGGCTATACGCAATTGCTGGAGCGCGACACGGCGATCCCGAGCCAGTGCGCACCGGCGCTCGGCGTCATCAAGCGCAGCGCCGACCACCTTTCCGAGCTGATCAGCGGTTTGCTCGACGTGGCCAAGATCGAGGCCGGGCGTCTGCACCTGCACCGCGACGAGGTGGACCTGCCGGGTTTCCTCGGTCAGATCGTCGACATGTTCCGGCTGCAGGCCGCCGCCAAGGGCATCGAGTTTCACTTCGAGTCGTCCGGCAAGCTGCCGCGGACCATCAGCACCGACGAGAACCGCCTGCGCCAGATCCTGATCAATCTGCTGACCAACGCCATCAAGTTCACCGCCTCCGGGCACGTGGTGCTGCGTGTGCACTACCACGCCCAGGTCGCGGAGTTGGAGGTTCAGGACACCGGCATCGGTATTGCAGCCGACGATCTGCAGCGAATCTTCGAGCCCTTCGAGCGAGCCGCCTCGCCGGTGGTGAAATCCGCCCGCGGCACCGGTCTGGGGCTCTCCATCTGCCGGCTGCTGACCGAGGTCATGGGCGGCGAGATCCGCGTCGACAGCGAGCCCGGCCGCGGCAGCAGGTTCCGGGTCAAGCTATTCTTGCCCGAGATCGCCAATCCCTTGGGACTGCCGCAGCCGGCGCGCCCCATCATCGGCTACGAGGGCTCGCGGCGCACCGTCATCGTCGCCGACGACGAGCCCGACCACCGCGGCCTGATCGAAGACATCCTCGCGCCGCTGGGCTTCGTCGTGCTCGGCGCGGCGGACGGGCCGGACTGCCTGGCGCTGGCCGAGAAGCACCCGCCGGACTTGTTTCTGCTCGACATCTCCATGCCCGGCATGAACGGTTGGGAGCTGGCCCACGCGTTGCGCGACGGCGGCTTCGATCGGACGCCCATCGTCATGGTCTCCGCCGACGTCGCCGAGGGCATGGAAGGCCCCGAGGACGCGCGGGCTCACGACGGCTACGTGGTCAAGCCGATTCTGGTCTCGGTGCTGCTGGAGCAGATCCGCGCCCGCTTGGGGCTGAGCTGGATTCACGCCGCGGCGCCGGTCGAGCCGAAGGCCGTCGCTCCGGGCTCCCCGACGGCCTGGACCGACGCGGAGATCCCGCCCCGCGGCGAGCTGGAGGATCTGCTCGGGCTGGTCGGCATCGGCCATGTCCGCGGCGTGACCTCGAAGCTCGAATCACTGGGGCAGCGTTATCCCCACAGCCGCCATTTGATCGGCGAGCTGCATGAAATGCTGAAGGGATTCCAACTGAAGCAGATGTCCGCCCTGCTGGAGACCTTGCTGCGATGACGACACTTAGCGCACTGACCCGAGAGACCGTGCTGGTGGTGGACGACTCGCCGGACACCCTGGGCCTGCTGACCGATTCCCTGGAGGCGCTGGGGCTGACGGTGCTTGTCGCCCTCGACGGCGAGACCACCATGACGCTGCTGGAGCGGGTCACGCCCGACGTGATCCTGATGGACGCGCTGATGCCCGGCATGGACGGCTTCGAGACCACCCGGCGCATCAAGCTCAGGCGCGAGCTGGCGCATATCCCGGTGATCTTCATGACGGGCCTGAGCGAGACCCGGCATATCGTCGAGGGCTTCAAGGCCGGCGGCGTCGACTATCTGACCAAGCCCATCGTGCCGGATGAGGTGATCGTGCGCATGCGCGTCCACCTCGCCAACGCGCGCCAGACCCACAGCGCCCACGAGGCCCTCGACGATGCGCGCCGTTTCCTGCTCTCGGTGGACCGCGACGGACGCATTCTGTGGGGCACCCCGCAGGCAGCCCGGCTGGTGGAAGGCGGACCGCCGGAGCTGTCGGCGGACGGGGCGACTCTGGCGGTGGCGTTGCGCATCTGGCTGCGGCGCTGCATCGACGGCGGGCCGCGCGAGAGCCGCGAGTGGTCCATCGCTACCGGCGAGGACGCCAAGCTGGTGGTGACCTACTTCGGCGAGGTCGGCCGCGACGAGTTCCTGCTGCGCCTGGTGGAGCACAGTCTTGCCGGCGATCGGGCACGCCTGCAGGAGCGCTTCGGCGTCACCCCGCGGGAGGCGGAAGTCCTGTTTTGGATCGCCCGCGGCAAGTCCAACCGGGAGATCGCGCTGATCCTCGACCTCAGCCCGCGCACCGTCAACAAGCATCTGGAGCTCGTTTTCCAGAAGCTGGCGGTGGATAACCGCACCTCCGCCGCGACGCTCGCGCTGCAGGCCCTGGGCGGATGAGGGGCGGTCCGTGCGGCCGCCGCCGTCGTGAAACCGCCCGATCCCGCGCCCGATCCTGCCCGATCCTGTTTGTATAGATTCCGCGCCCGGCCTGCGCGCGCTCGACGTACGGCACCCGCACCCCGGTATCCGCGCCGACGAAGCCGCAGCGGGTCCGGCCGCGCTCGCCCGCATCCGGCGCGTTTCCCCGTCATCGGCAATTGAGCGAGCGCAACTTCCGTCGAATCGGAACGTCGGAAATTACCGAAACGAGAAGCGGTTCTGCGATAGGTCAATCCTCCGCATTGTATGCTCCCCGCGAGGAGATATAGTCTTATGCACCGTTGCCCGTGTACGCGGGGGATGACCCAACATCACACCAGGGGGCACGATGAACGCCGAGCGACTCGCGACCGAACAACAGATCCCGTTCGGGGTCATGCTGAACGCCTATCCCGACAGCATCGGGGGTCGATTGACCGAGACGGTGGATCTGCTCAAGCGCCCGGAGCTCGATGGCGCCTTTTCGCTGTTCTACATTCTGCCGACCTTCTTCAACAGCGATCTCGACCGCGGCTTCTCGATCATCGACTACGACATCAACGAGGACTTGGTCTCCGAGCAGGATCTGGAAGACCTGGCCAATCTCGAGATCACGTTCAAGTTCGACCTGATCCTGAACCATCTCTCGGTTGCCTCGCCCCAGTTCCGCGATCTGCTGGAGAAGGGCGATGCCTCCGAGTACCGCGACTTCTTCGTCGATTGGAACGCGTTTTGGCAGGCCCATGGCGACGTCGGCGAAGACGGTTACGTGATCCCGCGGCAGGATTATCTCGATAAGCTCTTCATGCGTAAGCCGGGCCTGCCGATCCTGAAGGTGGGATTCCCCGACGGCACTGAGCGGCCCTACTGGAACACCTTCTACCAGCGCGTCGGCTACGGCGAGCTCTCCGCCGGCGACCTGTCCGGTATCCGCAGCGTCGGCGGCGAGACCGCGGTCGCCATTGCCGCGATGGTCAACGAGCAGATCCGCGCCGAGTCCGATCTGCAGACGATGGACCTCGACGGTTACGCCGACTACCGGGGCGAGATCATCAAAGCGCTGGAGCGCAAGCGCAGGTACCTGGGCCAAATGGATCTCAACGCCAAGTCCGAGCTGGTCTGGCACTTCTACGACGAGACCCTGGCCAAGCTGCGCGGCTACGGCGCCAAGATCATCCGGCTGGATGCCTTTGCCTATCTGCACAAGGAGCCCGGCGAGGCGAACTTCTTCAACAAGCCCGGCACCTGGGACTATCTGGAGCGCCTCAAGGGCATCGCGCGCAAGTACGACCTGGTCATCTTTCCGGAGGTGCACGCCGAGTACGGCGCCGGACTGCACGAAGAGGTGGCCGCCCGCGGCTTCCCGATCTACGACTTCTTCTTCCCCGGCCTGGTCATCGACGCGCTGGATCGCGGCGTCAACACGCACTTGCTGAGCTGGATCGACGATATCCGCCGCAAAGAGCTCAAGACCATCAACATGCTCGGCTGCCACGACGGCATTCCGGTGCTCGACCTGCGCGGCTCGCAGGGACAGGGCATCGATCGCCCGGGCCTGCTCAGCGATGCCCAGATCGAGGCCGTGATCGAGCGCATCATCGCCCGCGGCGGCCGCGTCAAGAACCTGTACGGGCCCGACGGGCGCAAGATCGCTTACTACCAGGTCAATGCGACCTTCTTCAGCGCGCTGGGAGAGGACGAGCGCAAGCTGCGCCTGGCCCGAGCCATCCAGATGTTCATGCCGGGCATCCCGCAGGTCTGGTACCTGGATCTGTTCGCCGGCAAGAACGACTACGCCGCCGCCGACAGCGGCGGTGAAGCCGGACACAAGGAGATCAACCGCACCAACCTGTCCATGGACGACATCGAGGAGCGGCTGGCATGGCCCATCGTACGCCAGCAGCTCGAGCTGATCCGGCTGCGCAACACCTCGCCGGCATTCCTCGGCGAGCTCGAGATCGAGGACACCGAGCCCGATCGCCTGCGCATGACCTGGCGCAACGGTGCCAGCCGCGCGACGCTGGACGCGGATCTGAGCGGCCACGGCTTCAGCATCGAGCGCCGCGGCGACGGCGGCGACGGCATCACCGGCTACGACTGACGGGCGCGGCGACGCGTAGCGGGCGGACCGGCCAACCGTCGGCGCCGGTCCGCGCTTAGCCCAGTTCCGCCTTCAGCGCATCCAACTCCTCGCGCAGTGCGGCCACCTCCGCCTCCAGGCGCACGATCCTGTCCTCGTCGACGCCGGGAGCGGCCGCGGTCGCCTTCGCCGCCGGGCGCGCGATGTCCTCCACGTCCGGCTCCCCGCACAGCAGATGCGCGAAGCGCTGCTCGCGCATGCCCGACTGGCGCGGCAGCTCGCGCACCAGCGGCGGGTTACGGTGGGCGAGGGCATCGAGCGTCTGATGGATCTGCGAGAGCTCGTCGAAATCCGCCATGCGCCCGACATGGGTGCGCAGCTCGCCCGGCGTCTGCGGCCCGCGCAGCATCAACACGCACAGCAGGGCCTGCTCGCGGCGGTCGAGCATGAACGTGCCTACCAACTTATGGTCGTAGCGCTCCGTGCGCCCGCTGAAGCTGGCATGGATCAGCCCCCGGTCGCGCAGCTGGCCGACGGTGTGCCCCACATCCCCCGGCGTCAGCTTCATCACCGGATGCCGGCTGGTCTTCTGGTTGCAGGCCGTCACCAAAGCATTCAGCGTCAGCGGATACTGATCCGGCGTCGTGCGCTGCTTCTCCATCAGACAACCGAGAACGCGCGCCTCGATCGGGGTGAGCATTGCTTCGGTCTGATCGGTCTGATCGCTCATCGTGCGTGGGTCTCCATGCGGTGGTCGGGATCTAACCCGCCATATTAAGGCCATCGACAACGGCGCGCGTTCCGTTTCCGGCAGCCTGTGCACGATCGCTCACCGCGCCGAGCCCGCGCAGGCGTCCCCCTCCGCGCCACCTTCCAGCCACCGGCGCAACTGCGCCGTGCGCTCGCGGGTCAGCCGGGCCTTCTGTTCTGCCAGGCACATCGGCAACATCGACCCGTAGGCCTGCTGCATCGAGCCCGATGCCGGCGGCGGGTAAAGCGCCTCCAGCTCCGCATCTCGAAATGCGATCCACGCCCGCTGCGCATCGCGCAGCTTGGTCAAAAACTGCGGCTCGTCCCGGTAACGCTTGCGTATCTGCTGGTAGACGCCATTCAGCTCGGCGTCCGCCGCGGCAAACTCCGCGCCCGCCCGGGCGTTGAGATCGAGCTGGGTCTGGGCCGCGAGTGGTGGTGAGAGCAACAACAAGGCAACAACTAGCCAACCAAGCGTGCGATGCATGTCGAGCCTACTTGATGGTGGGTGCTAAGATTTTGGTGGGTTATCGCTGGTTATTTTTCCGCCAGCGTCTCTAAGGTTACTTGCAGATTGGCGTGGGCGGAACGCTGGCACCGAACTCTCGGCGATCCGCCGCGCCGGCGCGCAGCGCTTTGGAACGATTCCGAGCAACCGAAAGCTGTTTTGAGTCGTTCGATCCGAATACGCTGGGGCGTGCATCGGTGCCCACCGCGGGGCTGGCTAATGTTCAACGCGTCATCGTTATGCGACTAGCACTTACCATCGCCATCGTCGGCGGTTCCGTTTGCGTATCTTTACCCTTCTTTCAAGTTGCCGCTTGGCTGGGTGTTTTCGCGCTCTTGATCGTTTTGGCGGCGTGTATGGTCGTGGTTGGTATTCCGTCCGTGATTTTCGCCCCCGACGCGCGCTCGGCGAAACGATTCGGGCAATTTTGAGAATGATGTTCAGGATGGGCCGACTTAGCCGGCGGTTTGCAGGCGAGACGGTTCAAGCGCCGGCTCGACGCCGTTTTGCTCCGCAGGTCAATGACCGCTCCGCGGATTCGTCCGCGCCGGAGCAAACTTCTGCGATGACTATCCCTAACGGCCGAAAGATGCGAAGCCGCTCTGCCTGATGCTCTTGCGAGCCCCTGGCCTTACGCCCGAAACGCCGAGCGGTGGCGTACGATTATGCCATCTACGGCTCGGTCGTACGAAACAGTCGCCGATTCATGCCGCCGAAGCGGGAAGCACCCCCGCAGCGCGAACCGTGGAGTTCTGCACATTCGGTTCATCGCCGTATGCGCGGGGAACACCGCGTCGATGCAGACGACAAAGGCCGTTGTGATGGTTCATCCCCGCGGGCGCGGGGAACACCTCGTAGGATTCGGTGGAACGCGTTCCGATGCCGGTTCATCCCCGCGGGCGCGGGGAACACGGCCGAGTATCGCCGCGGCGGTAACTGTTTTGCGGTTCATCCCCGCGGGCGCGGGGAACACAGCCGTAGACCTGTTCCATGATAGTGCGCCTCCGGTTCATCCCCGCGGGCGCGGGGAACACGCCTGGTAAAGACCGATTGCAGTCGACAGTACCGGTTCATCCCCGCGGGCGCGGGGAACACGCAGCGAGCAGCCAGTTCTCGCGCGCCTGCAACGGTTCATCCCCGCGGGCGCGGGGAACACCGTAGCACGTGACGGACGCGGCGACGGGATAGCGGTTCATCCCCGCGGGCGCGGGGAACACCTCGGCGCCGGCACCCCCCTCGAGCTATCCGGCGGTTCATCCCCGCGGGCGCGGGGAACACCAAGAGACGGCAAAATAGGCCCGGTCAGATACGCGGTTCATCCCCGCGGGCGCGGGGAACACTCGAGCAGGTCCACCGCAGCCTTGTTCCATGCCGGTTCATCCCCGCGGGCGCGGGGAACACGCGCCGGTGTCGCTCTCCGGCGGCATCGCCGACGGTTCATCCCCGCGGGCGCGGGGAACACTATCTCCGCCAACTTAGCCGTTATGCGGGTATCGGTTCATCCCCGCGGGCGCGGGGAACACGTACCGGACCTTCTCCGGGTCTGTTGTTGTTGCGGTTCATCCCCGCGGGCGCGGGGAACACGCGCCACCCTCCTGCATACGCATTGCGCATCGCGGTTCATCCCCGCGGGCGCGGGGAACACGGCCCGTCCATTCCGAGCCCTGATCGCCCCAACGGTTCATCCCCGCGGGCGCGGGGAACACGGATTTGGTTGCGGTCATAGCGCGCGGACTGTCGGTTCATCCCCGCGGGCGCGGGGAACACGACGCTCAGCCGCCGCAATCGCGTGGCGCAATCGGTTCATTCCCGCGGGCGCGGGGAACACATCGATCGCTGATTTTCGTTCGAGGTTCGATGCGGTTCATCCCCGCGGGCGCGGGGAACACGATGAAAGGCGCTCGGCGTATGTATTGCGACACGGTTCATCCCCGCGGGCGCGGGGAACACACGTGCTCCGCGAGCTGCTGTCGTGCGGTGCCCGGTTCATCCCCGCGGGCGCGGGGAACACGGTCAGGGCGAGCGAGCGCGTCCGATTGCAGTCGGTTCATCCCCGCGGGCGCGGGGAACACCGTGGCCGCGTGCTGGGTAAGGTTGATGATTGCGGTTCATCCCCGCGGGCGCGGGGAACACGCCTGAAGACGTTGGCGCTCTTGGCGCTCGTGCGGTTCATCCCCGCGGGCGCGGGGAACACAAACCGCGAAATACCGCCCTCGTCATCGTCCACGGTTCATCCCCGCGGGCGCGGGGAACACTCAACAGCATCGTTTTCGGTCCGTCGATGTGGCGGTTCATCCCCGCGGGCGCGGGGAACACGCGGTGGTCGGCAGCTATGAAGTGGCGTGAACCGGTTCATCCCCGCGGGCGCGGGGAACACGTAGTCCGCGTCGTAGTGATCCGGGATCGGCCCGGTTCATCCCCGCGGGCGCGGGGAACACCTCTCGTTGCGCCTTCAACTGTTCAATGATCGCGGTTCATCCCCGCGGGCGCGGGGAACACTGGAATCCGGCGAGGTCACAGCCGATCGGCTGCGGTTCATCCCCGCGGGCGCGGGGAACACGGTGATCGCGATCGATCCGGACTGACTCGCGGCGGTTCATCCCCGCGGGCGCGGGGAACACCCTTTTTCCGCTGTTTGCACGCTTGCGTCTTGCGGTTCATCCCCGCGGGCGCGGGGAACACACCCCCATGTAAGCCTTGATTTGTTTTGCAACCGGTTCATCCCCGCGGGCGCGGGGAACACAAACGAACCAATGTCCGCCTATGTTCACGTATCGGTTCATCCCCGCGGGCGCGGGGAACACCTGTCATCCAGTGTGTCGGGGGGCGTTGCCTGCGGTTCATCCCCGCGGGCGCGGGGAACACTTCGCCCGTGATCGCGCACCTAAGAATCCATGCGGTTCATCCCCGCGGGCGCGGGGAACACGAATCCAATCCGGTCCGAAGTCATCTTTGCAGCTGGTTCATCCCCGCGGGCGCGGGGAACACGCCGCAAGAAAAGAGTCGCTGTCTTCCGCGATCGGTTCATCCCCGCGGGCGCGGGGAACACGAGCCAGCGCGCGCCAGCAGTGTTTTGGCCACCGGTTCATCCCCGCGGGCGCGGGGAACACTCTTTGGCCGCGAGCGCGGTAACGGCCGCGGTCGGTTCATCCCCGCGGGCGCGGGGAACACATGTGTGGCAGTCGGCGGCAAGTATCGAGGGGCGGTTCATCCCCGCGGGCGCGGGGAACACGTAGTCGTAGCCGCCGAATTGGTTCCTCTTGCCGGTTCATCGCCGCGGGCGCGGGGAACACGCGGCTGGATGTCTCGCGAAACCGGGGAATGGCGGTTCATCCCCGCGGGCGCGGGGAACACTCCTTCGATCGAATGGTGCGGTTCGATGATGCCGGTTCATCCCCGCGGGCGCGGGGAACACTCTCGGTGCCATCGCGACGCATGCAGGTATCCCGGTTCATCCCCGCGGGCGCGGGGAACACTGCGCTGGCGTCTATATCACGGGATGCATCCGCGGTTCATCCCCGCGGGCGCGGGGAACACGAGCGACGGGGCCGTGGCATGAAGCAAGTCACCGGTTCATCCCCGCGGGCGCGGGGAACACCTCGCCCGGCGCCTGGAACACTTGCTCCCAGGCGGTTCATCCCCGCGGGCGCGGGGAACACGGGCGCGTGGAATTCGGCGAATGGTCCAAGTGCGGTTCATCCCCGCGGGCGCGGGGAACACACGGTCTTTCCGCTGGCCAGATATTCGGATGCCGGTTCATCCCCGCGGGCGCGGGGAACACGATTACCTGTCGGTCAGTCGTTGGTCCTCGGGCGGTTCATCCCCGCGGGCGCGGGGAACACCCATCAGATTTGCACCTCCCCGCCGAATGCTTCGGTTCATCCCCGCGGGCGCGGGGAACACGATCACCTGTCCTTGTCCTTCGGCTGCCGCTGCGGTTCATCCCCGCGGGCGCGGGGAACACCGCCCGCGGCCGCACTCGCGGAAGCGAAGGTGCGGTTCATCCCCGCGGGCGCGGGGAACACGGTGGCGCGCGGTACGGGCGAATGGTTGCCGTCGGTTCATCCCCGCGGGCGCGGGGAACACGATTTAACACCCGCAGCGCAGGCCGGGTTTTTCGGTTCATCCCCGCGGGCGCGGGGAACACAGAATTGCGCCGAGGCGCGCAATTCGTCGTGGTGGTTCATCCCCGCGGGCGCGGGGAACACGTCGGTGCTGCCGAGGGCGCTGTTGTCGCAGCCGGTTCATCCCCGCGGGCGCGGGGAACACGCCATCGCGGCATGCGCGCGGGATGAAATAGCCGGTTCATCCCCGCGGGCGCGGGGAACACCGCCATCGACGCGGCCATCCCGGTGACGACGACGGTTCATCCCCGCGGGCGCGGGGAACACCAAATAGGCGTTGTGCCGCTCGATTGCGGTCCGCGGTTCATCCCCGCGGGCGCGGGGAACACCTTTTGCCCGATCCGGGCAGCCCGGTATACGCCGGTTCATCCCCGCGGGCGCGGGGAACACGGCAAGCTCGATGCCGTTACTGGGCTGTCCGACGGTTCATCCCCGCGGGCGCGGGGAACACCCACCGCCACCGCGCCGCCCAGGCGTAACCGGCGGTTCATCCCCGCGGGCGCGGGGAACACCGTAGCCGCGTACAGCGATGATGCCGCGTCCGCGGTTCATCCCCGCGGGCGCGGGGAACACTGCGCATTTCCGCCGAGGCGGGATCTGTATTGCGGTTCATCCCCGCGGGCGCGGGGAACACTAGTGCGTCGGCACGAAAACGATTTGCCCCGCCGGTTCATCCCCGCGGGCGCGGGGAACACGCTGTCGAGATTGGCAGCGAGTGCAAGAATTGCGGTTCATCCCCGCGGGCGCGGGGAACACGCGCGTCCACCCATTCAAGCACCATTTCGCGGCCGGTTCATCCCCGCGGGCGCGGGGAACACACTTCTAGCGTTGATTCTCCCGCGTCCCAGAACGGTTCATCCCCGCGGGCGCGGGGAACACCGTCGACCATCGAAGCGTGCCATCCTCCATGACGGTTCATCCCCGCGGGCGCGGGGAACACTGATAACGCAGCGTCAGCGAAAACGGCGTCGTCGGTTCATCCCCGCGGGCGCGGGGAACACCGGGCCGACTTGATCGCTGTTGACGGGAATATCGGTTCATCCCCGCGGGCGCGGGGAACACGGCGCTGATTTCACGTCTGCCGGCGAAGCCATCGGTTCATCCCCGCGGGCGCGGGGAACACTCTTCCTCTACTTCCTTGTATTTTGGAACAAAAAAAGGCCACAAGAAATCCACCAACTCGGCGGCATCTTTTCAGCCAGACTTCACCAATTTGTTAAGGAGCCTTATCCGGGGCTTCCGGAGGGAGGAAACTGACCAATCTAAGACCATCGAAATCTACCGGGATGCGGCGGTTCTGACCAACAGTGACGAAATCGTAACCGGATTCGGTGTTGGTGCTCCATGCCATCACTACGTTTCCTTCCTCGACCCCGTCGATAATCTGTTGCCAGATGAACTCTCGTAGCCGCTTGGACGGCGTGCCGATATAAACACCCGCTCGAATCTCCAGCAGCCACACCGCAAGGCGGCCTCTGAGGCGGGGCGGAACGTTCTCAGTGACGATGACCAGCATCACCCAGTCCTTCGTCCTGTACGATGGCCGGCGGCACGGATTCTTTCGGCGCCTTCGGTGGCTCCAAGCCGCCGGCCGATAGTACGTCTTCGATCATCGGGATAAGTTTGCCTAGCAGGTGCGACGAGCGAAAGACATCGCGGCACGAAAGACGTACTTCCCGCTCCGGGTTACTCGGCGACTTCGCTGCGATTTTGAAGGCGATGGGAACAACTGTCTCGAATTTTACGATATCCGCGATGTCGTAGACGAACGACAGGGGCTTGCCGGTGTGAATGAAGCCAACTGCCGGGGCATATCCGGCCGCGAGAATCGCCGCCTCGGTGATCCCGTAGAGACATGCAGTTGCCGATGAAAGGCACTGGTTCGGCAGGTCGCTCGCATCCCATTGAGTTGGGTCGTAACGCCGGCCCTGCCACTTCACGCCGTAGCGCTGAGCCAGGGATTGATAGAGTTTCCTGACTCGAGCCCCTTCGATGCCGCGTAACTGCTCGACGCTGCGTCGCTCCGGTGGCTTCTCCGCAAAGCGCAACTCGTACATTTTCCGTACGACATTGAGCCGGGCTTGGTCGTCGAGGGCGAGCTTCGCTTGATAGAGCAGCCGATCCGAGCGCGCCCCGCCGGGTTGGCCGGACGCATACAACCTCACGCCTGCCTCCCCGACCCACACCAGCAGTGTACCGACGCGTGCGGCAAGCGCGGCGGCTCGATGGGAAACGCGCGTGCCCGGCTCCAGCATGATGCACGCAACACTGCCGATAGGAATGTGGGTGCGAACGCCGTTCTTGTCGACGACGACGAAGGCCCCGTCGAGCACATCGATTTCACCGTGCTCGATAAAGATCAGCGACACGCGTTCCTTCATGGCGATGGGCTTCAGAGGCGGCAGCATCTGCGGTATTCCTTGGGTAATGCAATGGTCCTGAATGCTGGTTACTGCGAGTGGTCATCTCGATAGCTGAAAGCCAAGGCGACAGAAGCGGTGGGTCGCGTAGGGGGCCTTGCGCTTGCGAACGGTACTTTACCCGGCGCGCTTAATAAGCATCAATCCGCATCCGAAGCCCTTTGCATGGCCGAGTCCGTTATGAAGAGATGAGACAAAGCGCTCCACATCCACTACTCTTAGTACGCCCTGGTAGTCGAGCGTGCTGAATTGGATCGCTTGGCGCTGCCCGCGTTTAACTAGCCGGTGTTGGCAATAGTTGTCCACTTGGAGTGTCTCCAGAGCGAAACCGTTGGTGGCTGCGCGCTCTTCAAGCCAACGCGGCCCCGCGTTCTGTACCAGCTGCGACTGGCTGGAGCGTTTTGTGGGATTCGCCTCCGCCGCTTGCTCCTGACGCTTCGCATGCATGATCACGTCGTCGCGGTAGCGACGCTTATCATCCGGATCATCGCTTGCTTTGCGTGTGCGAACAGGGTTGGCCCGAAGTACGAAGCTTAGTCGCTGCCCCTCCGCCAACTTGGGTGCAAACGGCTTCGTCTGCACGGTCCAAGCGCCGTCCAACGTGGACGGTTCGCGCGGGGATAGCAAATAAAACACAGGCCAGTGGCCAAGTTGCTCGCGGCGAAACAAGAAGTCGCGAGGCTGCTCCGCGTTCGAAGCCATTAAGCGCCAGATGGCTTGGTGCTCAGCGTACGCGTTCTGAAAAATCGCATTTGCGAGGATTGCCGGTGGTTGTTCCCTGGCCAACTCGACCTTGCTCAAATACCACATACTCAGTCCCCTTCGCTGGCGGAATAGTGTTCGGTTCGCGGTGCAAACTGCCGGCGTGTTCTGGACATTGGCTGGTCGTGCCTAGGAATCGACCGCGAGGGGCGCAATCCTGCCGGGACGCCGTCTTCCCAATAGATCCCTCGTTCGCGTGCTAGCCGAGCAAGACCAAGTTCATCTAAAAAAGCTGCGCGTCCGTTGCCTGCATCCGTCTCATCGTAGTGGGCGATTGCGGCCACGACGGTGTGCGCCTCGATAAGGCGTGGCGATAATGGGAATGCGGTGGGGCAGGATCTACGACCGAGGTAAGGGGCGAAGGTCGGTTTGAGCAGCGATGAGACGATGGTTTCCGCGGTCGCCCTGCTGTCGCGCATACGTTCATGCAGACATACAGTGTACAGACCGTCAGTGCGATAATCTCGAGTTGAAAGCGACGCTATACGATTGTGGGGATCAAGCAGTTCGTCTCTGCGTGTGTGCAAGTGCTTGAGCCGGGAAACGCTCTTCGGGTACTGGCTCGTGTGATAGTCCCGCAACGGTACGCCGCCGGACTGCACTCGGACGGCGAACCCAAGGCTGTCGCGTAGCGCTTCATGAGCGTCGTCATCGGACCGCCGTATCCCTAATGCGGCAGCAACCAACCCCAATACAGCGGATTTGGATGGATGCGTCGCTGTCGGCCGTTGCTCGCCGACGGCAATGTCGCCCCAAGCCGCCAGCGGGCCGTAGAGTCTAAATACGATAAATCGTTCCATCGCCGTCAATCCGTAATGAATGCGATCAGCTTTCGCAACGTTCCGGAGCCGTTGACGGCATCCATGATGCAGTGGTCATCGCTGCAGGCGCCATAGGCTGCATCCATCTTAGAGCGGGTGTCGGTGAGCCGCTCGATGGCTTCCGGCAGCATTCCGTGCCGGCCGTCGACTGACTTCAGAAAGGCAACCGACAGTGACCGCGGCTGCTGGTCGCCCTTTTCGGCCAAGATGTACGAGGCCCTTGCGCGAGAGGCGAAGCTGTTCTGTTTGCCGGTGGGGGCCACGGTAGCGGCGGCTTCGGTAAGAGCTGCAAGCGCTTTGTCCCGCAGGGAAAGATCGTTGCCGAGATTGTCCGCCAGGGATTCCCGGTCTATACAAAGGTAGAGATAGAAGAGTCCGGCAGCGAACTCGGTCTCGCCCATGTGCCCTGCGCCGACGTCTTCGATGCCCTCGTTCAGGTCGTCGACGGCGGTAAAGAAATCGTCCTCGACTGCAACTTTGTGCACCGTCACGGCGTGAGCCACTTGGGCCGCAGCGTCGGTATTGTAGCTGGGCGCTGCGGCTAGCATTCGCCCGAACAGGGCGATGTCCACGGCGCGGTGCTGGTGGCGCAGCAGGTTGAGCTCGTCTTCCGTCGGCGCTGATTTCCGCTCGATGAGTTGGTCTACCAAGGTATTGATCGCACTCAGTTCTTCCGGGCTGAAGTGAGCGAGTTGCTCGATCTCCACTGAGCCGGATTTCAGCTTACCGAACCGCTTCGCAATGGCGCCGGCCCATTCTGCTGCCTGCTTCTCGGAGACACCGGCAGCCAGAAGACGTTGCTGAATTCGTGTGCCTTCCTCCTTGGTACGTGTGCCGATGTGGCCGTCGAGTGCTGATTTGAAGCTGTCGGATGTGCGCCAAGCCCTTTTTAGGCTTTGAGAGGAGATCCGAAGTCTCTTTTCGCCTCCCATAACCGCGGTCTTGGGCCGACCGAGATCGTCCCTATTAAGATTCGCTGGCGGATAGGATGTCAACAGGTGTAGTTGGATAAAACGGGTCATGATCAGGCTCCTTTTGCTCTGTCAAAGTTCTCGTGTTCCAGCAGCGCGCTATAGTAGTGGAATGTCCATTCCCGCCGAGGATGCCGCGGCAAATGCTCCCACGAAGGGTGGTCCCATTTGCGGATGCTATCGATAAGGTCTCGCACCGGCACACGGTCACCGGCAAGATGAATGATCCGAAGCAAGGCTGGATAAAGGTCATCGAGCTTTCGGATCTCCGCGAAACGCTGAAAGCGCAATTCGCTGACTCTGGGGCCGAAGCCGGGCTTTGTCGGCTTGGCCAGAAAAGCGCCAACGGAACGGGGGTCTTCGATGTCGCCCTTGACATGCGCCAACAGGCCGGCAACAGCAGCGATGCTGATGCGGTCGCTCCAGCCGGTGGGGCGAAGACGATAATGAAGCCGATGGTAGGCAGGCACGAATAAGACTTCTTCGAGAGTTTTGCAACGTCGCAACTCTGCGAGCTCTCCCCGGTTGCTAGGCTTGCCGGGCTCCGGCGGTGCGATCAATCTGTTCCACCATTTGTACGTCTCCCCCACGTGGTCTGGTTGGTTCTTGTTAGAGGCGGGCGGTTCCATCAGGTGCTCCTTGATCGTAGGATCAGCGTATTGGTCTGTCATCTGCTTCACCGGAAAGCCGCTTTGATTCGAAAATTTACGCAGCCGCCGGAGGACTAGAAATGGCCCTGTCGGGTATCTCTAGTAAATCTTTGATCTTCTTGCTGTAATTGTATCGCAGCAGCGCGCGTCTGGCTTGCGCGATGCGGCGAGGATTGGATTGTTCGGTAATTTGGTTGTAGTCCACCCAGCGGTCGTAGGCTTTCTGGGTGTGCTCGTTCAGATACCGGTGCCATAGATGGCGCGCGGCGGTACTCGCTGCAGTGGTATCGGCGGCGCCCGCGATCGCGTTTATTCGCTCGTAAAATACCGCTTCGGTTTCCTGCCAGAAAGCGTCTTTCACGTGTTCCAGCTTCGCTGACTTGTGGCGCGGGTCATTTGTAGCGAACCAAGCATCCTTAATGGCGCTGCGTAGATTGTAGAGAAATAACCCTGCTGCGTTCACCATGTCCTCGGCGGCGCTTTCCAGCGTGGTGCGGTGAATATCGCTGTAAACGCTGAATAACGGCAATGTCGACTCGAACCAGCACCTTGGTTTCATATTGTCCATGTCGTAGCCGAACGCCCACAGGCGATATCGTAAGCCCTCTCGGTTCAGCCGATGGGCATGAAACCGTTTGACGACGGCCGCTGGAAGGCGCTTGGCTTTTTTGTCACTCGTTTCCTGCATGAGACTTAACCAATGGCGATAGTTGATGCTACCGCGAGGGTGCATCGGGATTAAGTCTTTTCCGTCGTGGGTGTAGGGGCTCAACGTGTGTGACCAGGCGCCGGTGTAGTTGATGCCATAGTTTTTAGTGCGATAACGGGAGATCAATGTGCATGAATGCGCGCCGGTAATCGCGCATTCACCACCGGGTTCGGACTGGTCTAGGTCAAGCCGGATGCGGCGGGGCATGCCCCAGAACATCTGCAGCGGGTGCGCCGCTTCGGGCGTCGTAGGGTTCGCGCCTTTCTCGCTGGTCCGCGTCGGAGCGAGCCATGGAAAGATGCGTGCGGCATCGGATGGCTTGGTGGGGAATCCCAGCGTTTCTAGGGTTTCTTCATCGAGGACATTTAACCAGAGCGTTTGCCAGAGCGTCGGTGGCCGCCGCTCGTCCTCGGGTGTTGCGATCACGAGCGTCGTCAGCGGTCCGCCGCCACGCAGGGAAGTCCGGTGCCCGACACCGCCTGACGGTGCATTGGTTTGTAAGGTGTAGAGGGCCATGGCAGCCGCCGCTAGGCTCATGCCCTGAGCGGGAAGGTCTTTCACAAAATGCGTCTCGCTGCCGGCGGTATCGATGAGCAACGCGGTGATCGGCAGAGGGGCTTGGCCCGATAACGGATCCTGATCTTGCATGAACCGTGGCCCGTCGCCGTCTAAGTCGAAGGCGTGCGCGTAAGCTGAAAATGCGTCTTGAAGCACCTCCGGGGTCGGCGCTGTGGCAAAGCGCTCGAACCATTCATCCGGGTCGCGGGGAGCAAATGCGGTCTGCAATAGACCGATCAGGAACTGCACCAGTGCGCCGTTGAAGTCAGGTCGCGGCGCGTCCAACGCTACGATTGGATTGGTGTCGATGGCGTCGGTTATTTGCCAGGGAGCGATGTTTTGCTGCTCTTTGGCCGGCGATAACCGCCGAATCGGGATCCATGGGGATGTCAGAAGGTTATGCGGCATGATCCTGTCCATGGTCAAGGGTGTCTCCTAGCGGCAATCCGTCGTGGAACGGGTCGGCTTGCATCTCCAACTCCCTCACACGTTCTCGGAGGGCGACCAACTCGTTGCGTTCCTCCCGGCGAAGCTCGGTTAGTTCGCTGAGGGTTATTTGGAGGGATTCTATTTTCTGCAGAATTTGATCTGTTCGTTTCGGTGTCGGCATTACGCTGTGCCTGTTGCTGTACCGGTATGCCAACGGTAGCGCTGTTCGGCGCGTGGGGAAAGTGGCCACCGACTGATGTAGAAAGCTTTGCTATTCCTGCCGGGGCCGGTCAGCTCGAACGGTGCATTTGCCTTCGAGTGGTAGACTGCAAGCGTCCTGCAGCCTTGCGGGATGAACCGCTTTCGACACTAGTCGGCGGAACGCAGCTAACACGTTCCCCGCTGCTGCGGGGTAACAGGACGGCGCGACAGGGAGCGTCCGCAGTCCCTCTAGTCTTCGCGGATCCTCATTAGTCCAGTCATCGCGTCGTAGCAGAAGCATGTCGCACGGCCGCGAGCATCGATGCCTTCGCCGACCCATGAATCGCCCTCCGCAGGCCGTAGCGGCAAGAGTCGACTCCAGCGGCCCTTGTCGTAGACGGTTTCGAGGTAGTCGGAGATCGCTTGCCGGAGAGCCGGATCGGCGGGCTCCGCATCCGTGGCGAACCACGTCGCGCGGATCGTGACTTCGCTCATGGCCCATTCGAAATCTTCCTTTGAGCACCAAGGGGTCAACTTGCCGTCCTGCCAGCGCGCAAGACGAAGCCGTATGCTGGGATCGCCGAGTCTCGTTGGCGCGAGGATGTCGTCCCAAAAGTCCATGTCGGCGGCGTAGCCCTGCTCCAATGTCAGCGCATTGAAGCGCGCCATCGACTTGTCGTTCATCGAAGCGGCATCGGCGTCGGTGCTGGCCATTTCGATGTCGGTCGGTGCAGGTTGCGCCCTGTCGCCATAGACGCCTTCGATCAAGGGACGGGCACCCTCGGGCATGCAAATCGCTCCGTGCTCTCGGAGTAGTCGGGCCGTCCGCCAGAGGCAGCGAAGGTCCGGGTAGACCTTTCCGGTCTTGGGCAGCAGTGGTCCGAGCCAGTCTGCGTCCGCGTCCTCGGTGGGGTCCGGAGTCAGCACATGCAGGCACGGGGGCGAGCGGCGCTCTTGGTCTCGGCGCGCACCGGAGCGGTCCCGATGGTGGCGCTGCAGCCTGCCGGCCCGTTGGATGATTAGATCCATCGGCGCCAAGTCGGTGACCATGACATCGAAATCCAAATCGAGAGATTGCTCGACCACTTGAGTTGCGATCAGAAGCCGACCCTGCCGTTGTTCGAGGCCGCTGGTCGGTCCGAAATTGGTCAGCACGCGTTCCTCGATTCGTAGCCGGTCGCCCAAGGCGAAGCGCGCATGAAACAGGTCGATCTTGTCCACCGGCACGTCGGCGGCTCGGAGCGCGCGCCATGCGGTGATGGCATCGTCGACGGTGTTGCGGACCCAGCACGCGCATTGGCCCTGTCGATGCGCATTCAGCAGGATGCCGATTGCTGCCGATTCCTCGCTGATTTGCTGGACGTCGACGCAACGAGCGATTTCCGGGCGGGCTGTAAGCGGGCATTCTTCCAGTCCGTTGCTATGGACCCGGGTCAGCATCGGGTAAGCATCGCTGGCTACGGCAGACGGTTCGGCCGAAAGCCCATTGCGGAACGCATTGATCAGCGCTTGGCGCATCGACTTGGGTAGGGTCGCCGAGAGCAGAATTGCATGCCCGCCGATGTAGGCCTGAAAGCGCAGCAAGGTCGCGAGGAGTGTTTGCATATATGCATCGTATGCGTGCACCTCGTCGACGATCAGTACCTTGCGCGCCAACCCCAGCAGCCTCAGGGATTGGTGCCGACTGGGCAGAACGCCCAGCAAGGCTTGGTCGATATTGCCCACGCCCAGGTCCGCCAGCAGCGCCTTCTTTCTGTGATCGCCGAGCCAAGCTGCGCGAAGGTTGGCGGCGCTCGGCTCGCCGGCGGTGTAGTCGCCCTCTCGCGGGGCTTGCGGAAGCACTGCTTCTCGCGCTTCGGATTTCTTCATTAGCCGAGCCGCCGCATGGGTCAGCACAACGGCGGGCTCGCCCGCAAATAAGCGCTCGTGTAACCCCTGGTCGACGATACGCCGGTGCATTGCATTCGACGTCGCCATGGTGGGCAGTCCGAGGTAGATGCCGTCAGCTGCTCCGGTCATCTGGACACGATGCGCCAAGGTGAAGGCTGCCTCAGTCTTGCCGGAGCCGGTGATGTCTTCGAGGATGAAGAGCTGCGGGGAACTTGAGACTGGGATGTCCGCGGCAAGTTTCTGCAACGGCGTTGGTGTTTTGAGGTATCCGAACAGCTCTCGTTGACTCCGCGGAGATGCCGCGAGCGGCACCACGCCGCTCATCTCGATAGCCCGCCGAGCCCCTGGCAGCGCGTAGTCGCGCCAGTAGACGTCAATTGGCATATCGTGGGAGACGAGGCGGAATATCTCGGCATTCGAGCCGAGCCAATCGCATAACACCGCGACGCCGGCCAGCCACCAAGACAGACGCTTGAGCGTATGTTCTAGTGCCTTGGCGTCGTTGATTTCCAGCTGAACGCCGTCGAGGATCAGTTCCCCGGCGTCATTGCAGAACGCCGCGGCTGCGTGTTGATCGTCGGGCGTGAACTGGTCAGTGATCGGTCGCCCGTTCGGTGTGGCTGGCGGCTGCCCATGATGCCCCACGGCGGTGCCGATCCATGCACTCAGCGCCCGCCGCGTCGCTCTGCTCGTTGACGTCTCCGACACGAACTTCTTCAGAACGGACTCTTCCAGTACCTCGTACCAGAGCAGCAAGCCAAGGCTGTCGTGTCGCGGATGGTAGCGTTTGGCATCGGCGGGACTCTTTGCCAGGAACGGAAAATCCGGCCTCAGATTTTGGAATCGGTGGCCGAACTTGCCCCCGTCATGCAGTGCGAGCATGAAGGCTATCCAGCGCATAAGGGTCGTTTCGTCGAGGCCTAGGCGTGCCGCAAGCTCCTTCCTTAACGCGGTGTGGCGCTCAAGGAAGATCCAGCCGCATGCCGCCACATCAAGGGAATGATAGGGCAGCAGATGGAACGCTCCGTCATTGCCCGCTTTGCCCCAGTAACGGAAATACTGCTTTCCCATCATCTCGATCTTTCTCCCTGCCTGACCTCGATTGCAACACATAAAATGTACGCGGGGCGAGTATGGGATTTCCCCATGAGCTCGGCCAAGAGCAGCAGATTATGGCGGATGTGCTGACTCAAACGGTGATGCCGTGTCGGCGCTGGATTCGGCAGTACTGCACCTGTTAGTGCGATTCGTGCACGACGTTACGCGCAAATGGCGCGTGTACGCAAGCCGGAGACAATCGGATGGTTAAAGCCCTAAGAGGGCGCTTGGAAAGGCCGGAGTGCGGAATTTCGTGGAGTTGCAGTCTGGCCTAGCTCTAAGTTTCTGAAAACAAATCGCGATTCCACGGGATGGCGGAAGAGCTATCGCTCTTGCCGCGGGCCAATGAGCCCATAGCGGCGGAACAGCTCAAGCAAACCGATGACGGCTGCTTCGAGTTGCGGCTCTACTTCGGCCTCTTCGCCAAGCGAACCGCTGAAATGCGCAAGAGCTTCCGGCGGCGCCTGCAGCCGGCCACCGGCGAGCTCTGCCGCCAGGTCTTGTGCCAGGTCGGCGAGGGTGCGGGTGCCGTCTAGGCGGCCGAGCAGGTGGAGGGCGAGCGGGTCGAGCTCCAGGTTGCGGTGGTCGAGGGTGGCGACTTCGCGGGCGCCGGCGGTGAGTTGTGCGCGGGCGAGGGCGGTGGCGCGGGGGCGCCATTGTGCGTTGCCGCGGCCACTCGCTCGCCCCCCTTTGGTCGGCTTCGATGGCCCCGTCGGCGATATGATCGGCAGCGGCGGCGGGGCCGGCCGCGGGGTAAGTCGGGCGCCGATCGCGTTGGCGATGAACAGCGAGAAGAGCTCTTCGATACTGGCTTGGATCTGCTCCGGGCCGATGGCGTCCTCGGGCGCCGCCGTGGAACTGCCGAGCTGCTCGACCGCGTCGCGCAGCAGTGTCGGCAGCGGCACGGCCTCGGGGTAGCGGCCCGCGAGTATGAGCAGGGCCGCGCGGGTGAGCGGGTGGCGGGCGGTCACCGGCTCGCCGCCGGGCAGAGTCAATTCCATGGGCTGGTGCGATTGCCGCAGGTCCGCCCACAGGGCCAGCGTCGCGAAGGCCTCCAGGCTCAGTGCCTCTTCGATGTCGGTGTCGTCGCGGAACAAGATGCTCTGGCGGAAGTTGCGGGTGCCGAGAAAGTCGAGCCATTGCTCGACGTCGGCGCCGTCGGCGAGGTCGGCCAGGGCCTGCTCGGCGCTGTCGCCGAGGCGGGACGGAAACAGGGTCTGCAGGTCGCAGTCGCAGAGGTAGCGCAGGCCGGCAGCCTCGGCGCCCGCGAGGAACTCGCGGAACGCGACCGGATGGTGCTCGCGCGCCAGCAGCTCGTGGTAGAGGTAGCTGGGCGGCGCGTCGCGCAGACGGCGAAGCTCTTCGCGCAGGTAGTCCGCGGCCAGCCCGCCGACGTCGGTCAAGCCGTACTCGAGTCGCTGCAGTGCGCCGGCGGCGGCGGCGAGCCGATCCCGCGGAGATACCGCCTCGCGCGCGGCATCCAGCAGAATGTCCCGCAGCATGCCGCGCATGCGCCAGCCGGGCAGGGTGTTGTAGCTGACGTAGAACAGCCCGTGCGGGCGCAGCAGTTGCCGACCCGCGCGCAACAGTGCACCGGCGGTGTCGGGCGGCACCCAGGAGTAGACGCCGTGGGCGATGATGTAGTCGAAGCTGCCGAGGTCGTCCGGCAGGTGGGCGATGTCGCCTTGGCGCAGTGTGATGTTGGGCAGCCCGAGTCCGTCGACGATGCGCTGCCCGGCCTTTATCTGCTCGGCGGCGAGGTCGATGCCCACCAACTCGGCGTCCGGCGTGCGCCAAGCCATGGGGATCAGGTTGCCGCCTGTCGCCGCGCCCAGTTCCAGCACCCGGCAAGCCGCGGGCTGCGCCGTTTGCAGACCGAACAGCCGGCCGAGCACCGCGAGGCGCTCCGGGTCGGTGTCCGGGATGCACAGGCTGTCGTAGAACAGCGCGTCGTAGTCGTCCATCGGCCGCGTGCCCGCCGGGTGTCTCAAGCGTGCTTTATCGTCCTCGATCGGGCGTCCTCAATCGGGCTCGATCCGCAGCAACGATGGATCCGACCAGAGGCCGACGGTGTCCGGCAGGTAATGGGCGACGCCTTCGAGGATGCCGGCGGAGTAGCAGCCGTTCATGCCGTGGAAGTCACCGCGGGCCTGGTAGAGCAGGTGGCCGAGGCCGGCGGTCTCGGCCAGCGCCGTGGCGTCGGCGCGGACGTCGGACGTGGCGTTGGCCACCAGCACGGCCTGCAGCGGGCCGGTGAGCATGGCCAGGTCGTTGCCGCTGTCGCCGGCGCATACCGTGCCTTCGTGGCTGAAGCCCTGGCGCGCCATCAGGAACTCGATGGCGTGCTGCTTGCTGGCGGCGGCCGGCAGCACGTCGAGCAGTCCGGTGCCGGTGTGCTCGTCCAGGCTCCAGATCAGGTTGGCGTCGATGCCCTGCGCGTCGAAGCGCTGCCCGATTTCGGCCAGCAGCGCGGGCCGGTCCCAGTCCTGCGGCGTGTAGTAGCTGAGCTTGAACGGCCCTTGCTTGGCAGGCTCCTGCAGCAGCAGTCCGTCGACGTCGTCGATCAGTGCGGCGAGGGCATCCGGCGTCTTTCCGCCCCAGCTCTCGCCGATGTGCTTCGCCCATTCGGGCCAGCGGGTCCAAGTGCCGTCCTGGATGCGATAGATGCTGGTGCCGACATCGCCGATGAGGAACTCCGGCACCGGAATGTCGTATTCGGCAATGGCGTCCATGACCAGCTCGCGATGACGGCCCGTGACGTAGGCCACGCTGACGTTGGGCGCGGCGGCCAGCGCGCGGAATCGCGGGCGCGCCAGCGGTGATTCGGGCTGCGAGCCGTTCGGCAGCAGCGTGCGGTCGAGATCCGTGCAGATCAGAATGGGTTGTATCGGCTCGGACATTTTGGTGTCTCCCAAAGTGGCGTCCGGTTGTTGGCGGCAGGCGGGTTACGGCGCGTCGGGGCCCGGCCCGGGGTGCGCTGCAGGTTCCGCCTCAGGCCGCGCCGGGGCTGGATTTCGCGGGTCGCGGCATGGTGTCGCGGGCATGGCCGGGGTCCACCGGCACTTGGCAGGCATCGAAGAACCGATAGTGGGCGATGGCCTCCAGGATGCCGGCGGCGAACGGCCTCTCGGCAAAGTAAATGCTCTCGGTGTCGGTCAGCTGCGAGAGCTCCTCGTTGTGGCGGTTGGCGACCACGACGGCCAGCGTGTTGCCCCGCATCATATCCTCGTCGGAGCCCGAGCCGCCGGCGGCCAGGCAGTGCTCGAGCGGGATGCCGTATTGGTCTGCCACGTAGCGCAGTGCCAGGCCCTTCGACGCGCGCGCGGGCACCACGTCCAGGAACTGGCCGAACGACAGGAACAGGTTCACGCTGAGGTCGGCCTGGTGCAGGATGCTGGAGATCTCCTCCAGGCAGGGCGCGTGCTCGGGATCGATATAGAAGCTGATTTTGAAGCGGCTCTGCTCCTTGCCCGGCTGGCGCTCGATGCCGGGCAGGTCGGCCATCGCGTCGCGCACGCGGCGCGGGTACCAGAGATGGTCGATATGGCGCATCCAGGCATGGTCGGCGGTGAGCTGCGGTGCGTAGTAGATTTCGGTGCCGAGCGCGGTGATCAGTACGTCAGGACGGGGAATGCCGTAGCGGCGCATGATGCTCAGCGCCGAGTCGAGGCGCCGGCCCGTGGCGATGCCGAAACTGGTGCAGCTTCGGTTCTCGCGCATGATGCGCACGAAGTCGGCCAAGGATTCCGGGTCGCCCAGCAGATTCTGGTCCAAATCGGTGAAAATGGCCCGGTCGTGGTAGAGCATGGGCCGGCGCGTGACCGGCGCCCGCGGCGGCGGCTGCACGTCCGCGAGCAGCGGCGCGACCGCCGCCATATAGCTCTCGGCGTGCGCATGCCATGAGTAGTGCTCCGTTACGCCGTCGATGCCGTTTTTGGCCAGGCGCCGCCAGCGGGAGCGGTCGCTGATGACCTTGAGCAGCGCCTTGATGATGTCCTGTTTGTCGAGCGGGTCGATCAGGATACCGTTCTGGCAATGCTTGATGATGTCGATGGGCCCGCCGTCCTCTGTGGCGACGATGGGCAGACCGCTGGCGGCGGCCTCGATCAGCGTCAGGCCGAAGGGCTCGGTGAGCGCCGGGTTGATGAACACGCCGCGCGACGCGGTCGCGATCTGATACAGCACCGGCACCTCGTCGGCGCGGTGGTGCTTGGGATAGGCGGCACGGCCGTAGAGGTCGTACAGGTCGATCAGCAGCAGCACGTCGGTGAGCACCTGCTGGGCGCCGCTGTCGAGCTCGTGAATGTCGTCGCGGTTGCCGGCGACGATGACCAGATTGGCCGCCTTCTGCAGTTCCGCGGACTCCCCGTAGGCCTCCACCAGCGTGGCGATGTTCTTGCGCTCGTCGGGCCGCGACAAGGCCAGGATGATGGGCTTGGCGGGCTCGCGCAGAAAACGCTCCAGCTCCTTTTTGATCGGCGCCTTCTGCTCGCTGCCGTCCGGCGGGTGGAAGCGGGTCAAGTCGGTGCCGGGGGGGATGACCGACATGCGCTCGGGCTGGTAATGGTCGTAGAGGCCGTATTGCTCTTCGATCTCTTGCGTGGTGCTGGTCACCACCAGACTCGCGGCGCCCAGGGTCTCTTCCTCGGCGTGGATGCGCCGGTCCATGTTGTAGCGCTCGTCGATGCGCTCCTGCTTCACGCCCGAGGCCAGCAGCCTGCGCCGCTTCACGCGTCCGAGCGAGTGCCCGGTATGCACCAGTGGCACGCCGAGCTGCGCGGCGACGCGCAAGCCCACGTAGCCGGCGTCCGCATAATGGCTGTGGATCAGGCTCGGTAGCGGCGCGTGCTCGCGCAGGAAGCCCAACATGTTGTCGGAGAAGGCGTCGAGGTGATCCCAGAGCTGTTCCTTGGGCAGATACTCGGCAGGGCCGGCCTCGATGCGCACGATGCGCACGCCGTCGCCGATCTCTTCGATGGGGCGCGCATAGTCGGTGCTGACGTGGGGGTCGTCCACCAGCCGCGTGAACAGGTCGACGCATGCCACGTCGTCGCGCTCGGCCAGCGCACGGGCCAGCTCGACCACATACAGGGTCTGCCCGCCGGTATCCGCATCGCGCCCCAGCTCCAGGTCGCGGCCGCGGATCAGGCCGTGGACGCTGACGAGGACGATATAAGGGGTGCCGTTGTGTGCGGTCATGCTCGCGCCTTGTGATTCCTGCGGATCGCAGCGTCAGCCTAACAGGGTCCGGTCTCGCCGCTCCACCCCCGATGGTCCGAAGGCGCTCATCTGAAGCCGATGCTCCGCGGGCGGCGGTCGGCAGGCGCGCCTTCAGCCGGCGCCTCTTCAGCCGGCGCCGTTCAGCATTTCCTCGGCGTGGGCGCGGGTGGTGTCGGTGATCTCGGTGCCGCCGAGCATGCGTGCGATCTCGTCGATACGGCGCTCGGCCGCAAGCGGCTGGATCTCGGTGAAGGTTTGGCCGTCGACGGCCTGTTTGTGAACCTTCAATTGATGATGCGCCTGGGCGGCGACTTGCGGCAAGTGGGTCACGCAGAGCACTTGCCGGGCACCGCCGAGACGGCGCAGCAGCCGGCCGACGATCTCGGCCACGCCGCCGCCGATGCCGACGTCCACTTCGTCGAAGACCAGCGTCGGGATGCGCCCGACCTCGGCGGTGGCGACCTGAATCGCCAGGCTGATGCGCGACAGCTCGCCGCCGGACGCGACCTTGGCCAGCGGCTGCGGCGGCTGCCCCGGGTTGGCGGTGACGACGAAGGTGAGGTTGTCGAGGCCCGATGCGCTCACCTTGTGCTCATCGCCCGTCTGTACCTCGACGGCGAAGCGCCCGCCGCCCATGCCCAGTTCCTGCATGGCGGCGGTGACCGTCGCCGACAGCCGTTCGGCGGCATCGCGCCGCGCCGTGCTCAGCATGCGGGCTTGCTCCAGCAGTGCGGCAAGCGCCGTGTCGCGCTCGTCGCCGAGCGAGCCCAGCGTCTGATCTGCCTGCTCCAGTCCGTCGAGCTCTTCGCGCAGCGCCGCGCAGGTCTCCATCAGCTGCTCGGGCAGTATGCGGTACTTGCGCGCCATGTCGTGGATCCGGCCCAGCCGTTCTTCGACGGCGGCGAGACGCCCGGGGTCCATATCGAGATCATCGAGGTACTGGCGCAGGTTCGCGGCTGCCTCGCCCACTTGCACCACGGCGCTGTCGATCAGCTCGCGCGTCTCGGCCAGCTGCGGATCGATGCCGGCGAGGCCTTCCAGCTCGCCGGCGGCATGGCCGAGCTGATCGCGCAGCGCGGTATCGCCTTCGTAGAGCAGGTCGACCAGGGCCGCGGCGGTGGACTGCAGGCTGCCGAGGTTGGCGAGCCGGCGCTGCTCCGCGTCGAGCTCGTCGAGCTCGCCGTCGGCCAGCGCCAGCCCGTCGAGCTCGTCCACCTGAAAGCGCAGCAGATCGATGCGCGCGGCGCGCTCGTCGCGGGCGGCGGTGAGCGCGCGCCAGCGCTCGTCCAAGTCCTTGAATTTTCGATAGTGCTCGGCGACCTCGGCGGTGGCGCCCGCAAGCCCGCCGTAGCCGTCGAGGAGGGCGCGCTGGGCGGCGGGGCGCAGCAGCGACTGGTGCGCGTGCTGGCCATGGATGTCGACCAGCAAGTCGCCCAGCTCGCGCAGCTGCGCGCTGCCGGCCGCGGTACCGTTGATGAAGGCGCGCGCGCGCCCGCCGCGCACCAACACGCGCCGGATCAGGCACTCATCGCCGTCGTCCAGCGCCTGCTCTTTGAGCCAGGCAAGCGCCTCGGGACAGCCGGCCAGGTCGAAGCCGGCGCTGACTTCCGCGCGCTCGCAGCCGCTGCGGATCATGCCCGTGTCGGCCTTCTCGCCGAGGGCGAGGCCGAGGGCGTCGATGAGAATGGATTTGCCGGCGCCGGTCTCGCCGGTGAGCGCCGTCATGCCGGCGGCGAAGTCGAGCTCCAGCGCGCTGACGATGACCAGATCGCGGATGACGATGTGGGTCAGCACGGCTCGTCCCCTCGCTTGTGTCCGCCCCAGCCAAGCTTGGCGCGGAGGATTCCGTAGTGATTGTGCCCGCGCGGGTGCAGGAGCTGAACGCGATGGGCGCTGCGCTCGATGACGATGGGGGCGCCGTCCGCCATGGGCAGGTCGACCTGCCCGTCGCAGGTGAGTCGGACTTGGTCCGGCTCGTAGTTGCAGATGCGGATCTGTATGCTGCTGTGGCCGGCGACCACCAGTGGGCGGTTACTCAGGGTATGCGGGCAGATCGGCACCAGCAGCAGCGCGTCGAGGCTCGGATGGATCAGCGGGCCGCCGCCGGACAGGGCGTAGGCGGTGGAGCCGGTCGGCGTCGAGATGATCATGCCGTCCGAGCGCTGCGCATTGACGAACTGACCGTCGATATAGGTCTCGAACTCGATCATGCGCACGGTGTTCCATTTGTGCAGCACGACGTCGTTGACGGCGCGCCCGAAGGCGCCGTCGATGCGCGCATCGAGGACGGTGCGCTCGTCGGCGTCGAACTCGCCGCCGAGGATTTGATCGAGCCGCTGTTCCAGATTGTCGGGCGAGACGTCCACCAGGAAACCGAGCCGCCCGAGGTTGATGCCGACCAGGGGAACATCGAGCTCCGCCGTGTCGCGTGCCGCGTGCAGCAGCGTGCCGTCGCCGCCCACGACGACGATCAGATCGCAGCGACGGCCCAGATCCGTCAGCGTGACGCCGCCGCCGACGCCGGCGATGGCGCCCGCCTGGGATTCGTACAGTACCTCGACACCGCATTGATGCAGATGCCGGGCGAGGCGCACGAGTGTGGACGCGAGGCGAGCGTCTTCGAGCTGCTTGCCGATGATGCCGACGGTGCGGAAACGGGACATGGGCGGGATCGTGGGCCTTGGTTGAGCGGCCGGTGTGGGCGAAACGTTAGCATGCACGCCTTTGCGCGCCAACTGCGCACTGGCGCACGCACGGGGCCGTCGCGCGCTTGACAGCCCGGCCCGTTAGCCATAGATTTGCGAGGCTTAGCACTCTCGCGAGGAGAGTGCTAACACTTCTTCAGCGACGTGTGCGGGCATCTCTTTATCGACGTGAGCGAACAGACGCGAGCAAACGATTCCCGCCGGATCCCGACCAAGGCCGGCGAGATCAACGAGCGCGCCTTGCACTTTTTGAAGGCGCTGATCGAGCGGCATATCCGTGACGGACAACCGGTCGGCTCGCGCACGCTCGCGAAAGATGCGGGGCTCGACCTCAGCCCGGCCACGGTGCGCAACGTGATGGCCGACCTCGAAGACATGGGGCTGGTCTCCTCGCCGCATACGTCCTCCGGGCGGGTGCCCACGGTCTCCGGCTATCGGTTGTTCGTCGACAGTCTGCTGACCGTCTCGCCCATGGAGCAGGACGATGTCAACGTCCTGCGCTCCGGGCTGGAATTCAACGGCGACCCGAAGGCGCTCATCGAGACCGCGTCGAGGCTGCTGTCCGGTGTCACGCACATGGCCGGGCTGGTGATGGTGCCGCGCCACGAGCGCGACGTGTTTCGGCAGATCGAGTTCGTCTCGCTGTCCGGCACACGCGTGCTGGCGATCCTCGTCACCGGCGAGGGCGAAGTGCACAACCGGGTCATTTATACCGATAAGGCGTGCAGCCCGGCGCAACTGCAGCAGGCCTCGAACTTCCTCACCGAGATGTTCACGGGCCAGGATATCAATACCGTGCGCCGGCGGCTGGTGGATGACCTCAAGCGCACCCACCGACACATGGATCAACTCATGGCGCGCGCCATGGAGATGGCGCAACGTGTCATGGAGACCGCCGAGCACCGCGACGACGTGCTGATTGCCGGCCAGACCAATTTAATGGAGTTCGAGGAACTGGCAACCATGGAACGGTTGAAGTCGCTGTTCGACGCCTTCACGGAGAAACGACAGATACTCGATCTGCTCGACCGCTGCATCGAAGCGGACGGCGTGCAGATCTTCATCGGCTACGAATCCGGCTACGAACTGCTGGACGACTGCAGCCTGGTGACCACGACGTACCGCGTCGAGAACGAGGTGCTCGGCGTGCTCGGCGTCATCGGACCGACACGCATGGATTACCAGCGGGTGATTCCGGTGGTGGATGTTACCGCCAAGCTGCTTGCGGCAGCGTTGCGGCAGCAACCTTAGCTGCCGCGCGCCGGCAATGACCTCGTCCTAACAATCAAACGAAGCGTATCAAGGCGCCGATACGCATGCGGCCCGGGGCTGCGTTGCGGTCGGCACCGGGGAGATCGACACCATGAGCAAGGACCAGAGCAAAGACCAAGACCAGTATCAAACGCCCGGGGAAGCAGCCGATACCGAGCTGTCCGAGGCGCAGGCCGATGGCGCGCCGGGCGTCGAAGCGTCGGGCGAGCAGGGTAACCCCGGCGAGGCCGCGGACGCCGCGCCGGCCGACCCCGCGGAGCTGACCATGCTGCTGGAAGACGCCCGCTCGCGGGCCGACAAGACCCACGACCAGTTGCTGCGCACCCGCGCCGAAATGGAGAACATGAGCCGGCGCCAGGCCAAGGAGCTGGAGAACGCGCATAAGTTCGCGCTGGAGTCATTCGTGCGCGAGCTCCTGCAGGTGCGCGACAGCCTGGAGCTCGGCCATGCCGCATCGCAGGAAAATGACGCCGACATCGCCAAGCTGCGCGAAGGCACCGAGCTGACACTGAAGCTGCTCGGCGACGTGATGGCGAAGTTCGGCGTCGAGCGGATCACGCCCGAAGGCGAGCCGTTCAATCCGGAATACCACCAGGCCATGTCCGTGCAGCCGCGCGCCGATCTGCCGCCGAACACCGTCACGGCGGTGATCCAGAGCGGTTACGTGCTGAACGGGCGGCTGGTGCGTCCGGCGCTGGTCATGGTTTCCGGTCAGGCCTGAGACGGGCCCGCGGCCGACGGCCGAACGGCCGCGCCGCCGCCCCATAGGGGCATCGATCCGGGCAGCCCGCAGTAGGCTTGAGAATCACAAGGTTTTGCCCCAACTGGGAACCCAACTGAGGACCCGACCGGGGACCTAGCAAAACCGCCCGGATTCACGGTTTTACAAGGTTTAAGACGAATTACTGTGGAGAAAGCATATGGGAAAGATCATCGGCATCGATCTCGGCACGACCAACTCCTGCGTCGCCGTCATGGAGGGCGACAAAGCCAAGGTCATCGAGAACGCCGAGGGTGATCGGACAACGCCGAGCATCGTCGCCTACTCCGGCGACGGCGAGGTGCTGGTGGGCCAGTCCGCCAAGCGCCAGGCAGTCACGAATCCTAAGAACACGCTGTTCGCGATCAAGCGCCTGATCGGGCGCCGGTTCCAGGACAACGTCGTGTCCAAGGACAAGGACATGGTCCCCTACGAGATCGTCAAGGCCGACAACGGCGACGCTTGGGTGGCGGTCAACGGCAAGAAGATGGCGCCGCCGGAAATCTCGGCCAAGGTGCTGCAGAAGATGAAGAAGACCGCCGAGGACTACCTCGGCGAGACCGTGACCGAGGCCGTGATCACGGTGCCCGCTTACTTCAACGACTCCCAGCGCCAGGCCACCAAGGACGCCGGGCGCATCGCCGGTCTCGAGGTCAAGCGCATCATCAACGAGCCTACCGCCGCCGCGCTGGCCTACGGCATGGACAAGCGCCGCGGCGATCAAAAAATCGCGGTCTACGATCTGGGCGGCGGTACCTTCGACATCTCGATCATCGAGATCGCCGAAATCGAAGGCGAGCACCAGTTCGAGGTGCTCTCGACCAACGGCGACACGTTCCTGGGCGGTGAAGATTTCGACCTGCGGATCATCGAGTTCCTGGCCGCCGAGTTCAAGCGCGAGCAAGGCGTTGACCTACACAACGATCCGCTCGCGCTGCAGCGCCTGAAGGAGGCCGCCGAGAAGGCCAAGATCGAGCTCAGCTCCAGCCAGCAGACCGACATCAATCTGCCTTACATCACCGCCGATCAGAACGGCCCGAAGCACTTGAGCGTGAAGCTGACCCGCGCCAAGCTCGAGTCGCTGGTCGAGGAACTGGTCGACCGTACCATCGATCCCTGCCGTGTCGCGATGAAGGATGCGGGCGTCACCGCCAGCGAGATCGACGAGGTCATCCTCGTCGGTGGCCAGACGCGCATGCCGAAGGTGCAGGCGAAGGTCGAGGAGTTCTTCGGCAAGTCGCCGCGCAAAGACGTCAACCCGGACGAGGCGGTCGCCATCGGTGCCGCGATCCAGGGCGGCGTGCTCGGCGGTCACGTCAAGGACGTGCTGCTGCTCGACGTCACGCCGCTGTCGCTCGGCATCGAGACGCTGGGCGGCGTCATGACCAAGCTGATCGAGAAGAACACCACCATCCCGACCTCGGCGCAGCAGGTGTTCTCGACCGCCGACGACAACCAGACCGCGGTCACGGTGCATGTGCTGCAGGGCGAGCGCGAGCGGGCAGGGGACAATAAGTCGCTCGGGCGCTTCGACCTGTCCGACATCCCGCCGGCGCCGCGCGGCGTGCCGCAGATCGAGGTCAAGTTCGATATCGATGCGAACGGTATCCTGAACGTCTCGGCCAAAGACAAGGCGACGGGCAAGGAGCAGTCCATCGTCATCAAGGCCAGCTCGGGACTGTCGGACGACGAGATCGACCGGATGGTCAAGGATGCGGAGGCGCATGCCGACGACGACCGCAAGTTCCACGAGTTGGTGTCGGCCCGCAACCATGCGGATACCATGATCCACGCCACGCGCAAGTCGCTGGAGCAACTCGGCGACGAAAAGCTCGAGGCCGGCGAAAAGGACAGCATCGAGAGCGCCATCAAGGACCTCGAAGAGGCCATGAAGGGCGAGGATAAGGACCGTATCGAGACGCTGACCAAGACCCTCGGCGATGCCTCCGCGAAGATGGCCGAGCGCCTGTATTCGCAGCAGCAGGGCGGCCCGGAGGCCGGTACCGGTGCAGGCTCCGGTGCAGGCCCCGGTGCCGGCGGCGCCGAGGCCGGCGGTGGCGCCGAGACCAAAGACGATGTCGTCGACGCCGAGTTCGAAGAGGTCAAGGACGACAAGAAGTGAGTCCGGCCCTCGGGCGGGGCCTGCGGGCCCGCTGCGCAACGAGCCGCCGCCGCTCGTGCGGCAGCGGCGCCGTTCGGCCGTGGTTGCCGCGCTGATCACCCCGGACCGGGGTGATCGGCGCGTTGCGTTTGGCGGCGCGCTCGTCCCGCGGCCGCCGAGAGCGCTTTCGGGGCGGCGCGGGCGCGGCCGGCGTCCGCCGGGCTCCCGTTAGCCGTCCATCATCCCGATGCCTTGCACGCGGCTGCCCGCATTCACCGGCGGCCTGTGATGCAGCCGGCGCGCGGTGCCACGCGCCCGGCCGCTGAAAGCTGGAAGCTCGATAAGAACCATGTCCCAACGTGATTACTACGAAGTCCTCGGCTTGAGCCGCAACGCCAGCGAGCAGGACATCAAAAAGGCCTTCCGCCGGTTGGCGATGAAACATCATCCCGACCGGAATCCGAACGATGCCGAGGCGCTGACTAAGTTCAAGGAAGCCAAAGAGGCGCACGATATTCTGTCCGATCCGCGCAAGCGCTCCGCCTATGATCAATTCGGCCATGCCGGCGTCAGTGGTCAGGGCGGATTCGGCGGCGGCGGACCCGGCGACTTCGGCGCCGGCGGGTTTTCCGACATCTTCGGCGACGTCTTCGGTGACATCTTCGGCGGCCGTGCCGGCGGCCGGCGCACCCATCGGGGCGCCGACTTGCGCTACGACCTGTCCATGTCGCTGGAAGAGGCGGTTGCCGGCAAGGACGTCAAGATCCGGATTCCGACCACCGTCGAGTGCCATCACTGCGGCGGCAGCGGCGCCAAGCCCGGCACCAAACCGAAAGAGTGTCCCACCTGCCACGGCGCGGGTCAGGTGCGGATGCAGCAAGGCTTCTTCTCGATCCAGCAGACCTGCCCGCAGTGCCGCGGCTCCGGCACCGTCGTGGAAGAGGCCTGTCCGCACTGCCGCGGCGCCGGCCGGCTGCGCGAGGAGAAGACATTGTCGGTCAAGGTGCCGGCCGGCGTCGATACCGGCGACCGCATTCGGCTTTCGGGCGAGGGCGAGGCCGGGGAGCACGGCGGCCCCGCGGGCGATCTGTACGTCCAGGTCAACGTGCAGACGCACCCCATCTTTACCCGCGAGGACAGCAACCTGTTCTGCGAGGTGCCGATCAGCTTCGTTACCGCGGCCCTCGGCGGCGAGCTCCAAGTCCCTACGCTCAGCGGCAAGGTCGTCCTGAAGGTGCCCGCTGGCACGCAGACCGGCAAGATGTTCCGCATGCGCGGCAAGGGCGTGAAGCCGGTACGCGGAGGCCCGGTGGGCGATCTGATCTGCCGCGTCTTGGTGGAAACGCCGGTGAACCTGACCGAGCGCCAAAAAGAGCTGCTGCGCGAGTTCGACGACAGCGTCAGCGCGGGCGGCAAGCACCACAGCCCGCAGTCGAGCAGTTGGCTCGACGGGGTGAAGAGCTTCTTCGAGAAAATGGGCTTCTGAGGCGAAAGCCGAGCGGCCTGTTGCGGGGCTGGCTATCGCTCGCCCCATCTCCTGTCATCGACCCGCGGCTTACTGCCGCCGGGCATCGGCGCCTCTGTCTTGTGGGTGCCGCCGATTCCTGTCTGGCCAGGATACTGATTTCGGCTACCGGCTACCGGCTACCGGCTACCGGCTACCGGCTACCGGCGCGGCGAGTCATGCGTCGCGGATGCCCCGGCCGGTTTGCGGCGCGCCCGATTGCCCGCTGGGCGGCGCTGCAAACCGTCGGTCGCTCCGACGTTTCGGACAGTTGACAAATGCGCCCTCGGACATTCTCGGTGCGCGCTTTTCAACATGCTGCACGGGCCGGCGCCGTAACCTTATCCGATGTGCATGTATTTGCAGTCTTTTCCTGTCAAGAGCTGTAAAAACAGTCACTTATCGCATTGGCTAAAAATGCGCCAATCTGTTGCAGCGGCTGTCTTTTCGGGAGGTTAGGACGCTTCTCAAAGTCTTCTCAACAAAGTTATCCACAGCAGTTGTGCATCCATTTTACGAAGCCGCGACCGGCGGGCTTCTTTCGGGTGACGGCAATATCGCTTGCACGACCGGCGCCGCATGCGCCGGCACACCGGTTCGAGGCAGAGGCGCCTTTGTCGCTCCATTGATGCAAGTGCCGGGGGATGCGCCGCGCGGAGTAGGCTATACTGGGCGGCCTGTTCGACGGCCGGCATCCGCTACCGCGCCGTCATCCGCACGAACTTTTTCGTCCGATTTTTTTCGTCCCGACGGTATCGACTGCCGGGCACCATGGAGTCATGTCCGCCGTGATCGAGAACCTTCGCAATATCGCCATCATCGCCCACGTCGATCATGGCAAGACGACCTTGGTCGACAAACTCCTGCAGCAGTCGGGCACGCTGGGGGACCGGTTCGGGCCCGTCGAGCGGGTCATGGACTCCAACGATCTGGAGAAGGAGCGGGGTATCACCATCCTCTCCAAGAATACCGCCCTGCGCCTTACGCTGAACGACCAGGACTACCGCATCAACATCGTCGACACCCCGGGCCATGCCGATTTCGGCGGTGAGGTGGAGCGCGTGCTCTCGATGGTCGACTCGGTGCTGCTGCTGGTGGATGCCCAGGAAGGACCCATGCCGCAGACGCGCTTCGTCACCAGCAAGGCCTTCGCGCATGGGCTGCGCCCGATCGTGGTCGTCAACAAGATCGACAAGCCCGGAGCGCGTCCGGACTGGGTCATCGACCAAGTGTTCGACTTGTTCGACCGCCTGGGTGCCACCGACGAGCAGCTCGACTTCCCGATCGTCTACGCCTCCGCCATCAATGGCTACGCCGGGCTCGAGGACGACGTGCGCGACGGCGACATGACACCGCTGTTCGAGGCCATCGTCGAGCACTGCCCGGCGCCCGACGTGGATCCGGAAGGCACATTCCAGATGCAGGTCTCGACCCTGGATTACAGCTCCTTCGTCGGCGCCATCGCCGTAGGCCGCATCCAGCGCGGCAGCGTAAGGCCGAACCAGCAGGTGGTCGTGCTCAAGCGCGACGGTAACCGGCATAAGGCCAAGATCGGGCTCGTCTACGGCTACATGGGTCTGGTCCGCAGCGAAGTAGCCAGCGCCAACGCGGGCGATATCGTCGCCCTGACCGGCATCGACGCACCGAACGTGTCGGACACCTTGTGCGATCCGGAGATGGTCGAGCCATTGCCGCCGCTCAATGTGGACGAGCCGACGGTGACCATGACCTTCCAGGTGAACACCTCGCCTTTCGCCGGCCGCGAAGGCAAGTATCTGACCTCGCGCCAGCTCAAGGACCGGCTCGAGCGCGAGCTGATCCACAACGTCGCGCTGCGGGTGGAAGAGGGCAACGACCCCGAGAAGTTCCGCGTCTCCGGCCGCGGCGAGCTGCACCTGTCCATCCTGCTCGAAAACATGCGCCGCGAGGGCTACGAGCTGGCGGTGTCGCGGCCCGAGGTGATCTTCCGCGAGATCGACGGGGTCATTTGCGAGCCCTACGAGCAGTTGACCGTGGACGTCGACGAAACCAGCCAGGGTGCCATCATGCAGGCCCTCGGCGAGCGCCGGGGCGATCTCAAGGACATGGTGCCGGACGGCAAGGGCCGGGTGCGCCTGGACTACGAGATCCCCTCCCGCGGCCTGATCGGCTTCCAGACCGAGTTCATGTCGATGACCTCGGGCACCGGACTGAAGTATCACGTCTTCGACCACTACGGACCCGCCAACGCCGCCGGCATTGCACCGCGACGCAACGGTGCGATGATCTCCAACGCCCAGGGCAAAGCGCTTGGCTACGCGCTATTCAATTTGCAGGATCGCGGCCGCATGCTGGTGGGGCATGGAGACGAGGTCTACGAGGGCCAAGTGGTCGGCATCCACTCCCGCGACAACGACCTGACGGTCAACCCGCTGAAGGCCAAGCAGTTGACCAACATCCGCGCCGCGGGCTCGGACGAGAACATCCTGCTGACACCCCCCATCCGCTTCTCTCTGGAGCAGGCGCTGGAGTTCATCGAAGACGACGAGCTGGTGGAGATCACGCCCGCCGCCATTCGCATCCGCAAGCGCTTCCTGAAGGAGCACGAGCGCAAGCGGGCGGGACGCAGCAAGTAGATACTGCCCCGATGATCGCGGCGCTCCTGATGCCGGCGCCCGTGATCCGGGCGCCGCTCATTCCGGCACCCCTCATTCCGGCACCCCTCATTCCGGCACCCCTGATACCGGCACCCCTGATACCGGCACCCCTGATACCGGCACCCCTGATACCGACTCAGGGCCATCGCAGTCGGGATATGCTGTGCGGCTACCGTCCGAAAAGACCCGGCCGCGAGAATCCGTGGCGGCCGTTCCTTGCGACGGCCGTCACTGCTGCTTGAACAGACGCTCCTTCTCGCGCTGCCAGTCGCGATCCTTCTCCGACGCGCGCTTGTCGTGCAGTTTCTTGCCCTTCGCGAGACCGATCTCGAGCTTCGCGCGGCCGCGCTTCCAGTACATCGCCGTCGGCACCAGCGTGTAGCCGGCGCGCTCCGTTTGGCCGATGAGCCGGTTCAGCTCGCCGCGCTTGAGCAGCAGCTTGCGGGTGCGCGTCGGGTCGGCATTGACATGCGTCGACGCCGACGTGAGCGGCGACAGATGCGTGCCGATCAGAAACGCCTCGCCGTGCAAAATCTTGACGTAGCTCTCCGACAACTGCACGCGCCCCGCGCGCAGGCTCTTCACCTCCCAGCCCTCCAGCACCAGCCCGCACTCGATGCGCTGCTCGATGTGGTACTCGTGGGTCGCCTTCTTGTTCAAGGCGATGGTGTTGCTGTTGCCGGTCTTCTTCTTTCCCTTAGCCATCGCGCCAGTTTATAGCAGGCGCGAGCCATCGTGAAAGCACCTTCGCAGTTGCGAGCGACGGCGATCCGGGCGATGCACGAATGCCGGTTCAGCGCCGGCGGGTGCGAAGGGGGGTTGACGAGGGTAAGTCGCGTCCCCTAGAATTCTCGGCTTACCAATTCCCCGATAGCTCAGTTGGTAGAGCAACTGACTGTTAATCAGTGGGTCCGTGGTTCGAGTCCACGTCGGGGAGCCAAAAAATTAAGGGCTTACGGGAAATCGTAAGCCCTTTTTTCGTTTTGGATCATTTCCGGTAGCCGTTCGCCGCCATCAAGTTGAACATCGGTCGACCATCGCCTCCGCCCGCGGCCGACCTGCTGGGGAGGAGACTTCCCGGCCGGCGCCGGACCGAAACCTCCTCGGCCAGGACGAGCCTGACTTCGCGCTCGACCGGCGCATCTCATGGTAACCGCCACCAGCGACGAACGATGGTGTTCCCGCCCGGGATGTCGCCCTGTATGTCGCCGTACCTCCCCTCTTCCCAAGAGCGGGCACAGCCTGGCGCCGGCGCTGCTCAAGTGCCCCTCAAGCAGCCTCACCGCGTCCTGACCGACATTCCCGCCCTCGCCAGCCTCTCCAGCTAGCTCGACTTGTACGCACAGGGTCGCTTGGATTTCCGATCCCTATCCCTTATACCTTAGCGATTGTCCCTTATCCCTCTTGCAACATGTGATGGAAAAATTCGCGAACCGGATCCGCGGCTACTACGAGGACACTCTCGACCCGCTGGCAACAGAGTTCATGTTCCGACGTCCGCCCACGATGGGCGAGTTGCGTCGGCCGCCGCAGGTCTTGCTCTTGGGCAATCACTCATCGGGGAAGTCCACTTTCGTGAACTATCTCCTAGGCGAGGATGTGCAGAGCACTGGGGTTGCTCCCACGGATGACGGGTTCACGATCATCACTTATGGCGCGACCGCGACCGAGCGAGACGGCGCTGCTGTCGTCAGCAATCCGGACTTGCCCTATGAGGGGCTGCGGCAGTTTGGTGGCCAACTGGTCTCGCATGTGCAGCTGAAGCTGCGCCCCGCTGAGCTCTTGCAAACGGTGACGCTGATCGACAGCCCGGGCATGATCGATGCGGCCAAAGCCGAGAGCGGGCGTGGTTTTGACTTCCCCGGTGTGGTGCGTTGGTTCGCCGAACGAGCCGACCTCGTGATGGTCTTCTTCGATCCGGATAAGCCGGGGACGACGGGCGAAACACTTCAAGTCTTCCGCGAGTCCTTGGCGGGCATCGACCATAAGATGTTGATCGTCTTGAACAAGGTGGATCAGTTCCAGAGCTTGCACGACTTCGCGCGGGCCTATGGGGCGCTCTGCTGGAATCTGGGAAAGGTGATTCCGCGCAAAGACTTGCCGATGATCTACAACACCTTTGTACCGCTGGCCGACAAGCCGAAGTCGCGCCTGCCGATGGAGGACTTCGAGAAGGCGCGCAACGACCTGATCGGTGAGTTACGCCGTGCACCCACCCGGCGGATGGACAACCAGATTACACAGATTCAGGCCTATGCCGAGCGGCTGCGGCTGCATGCGATGGTGATCGGCGAGGCTGCGGACAGGTTAAGATCGGTCCGCGCGCGCTGGGTAGGCTTCTCGATCCTACTCTTGGGCGGGCTGAGTGCGGCCGCATTTGCCACGGGCATGGTTGTGGCGTTGCCGGGGATTGCATTGGCCGCAGTCCTGGCTTTCGTTTTCATCGGGTACATAGCGCTCCCGCGGACCAAACGGCGCCTGATTGCTCGCTTCGACCAGATCTTCGAGGAGCTGCATAATCGAGAGTTGCTGTTGCGCGAAAGGGCGGAGGACCTGCGCATGATGTGGGAAGAGGTCAGCCCACGCGCCCGCGAGATTGCCGAGAAGCGCGGCCTCCAGTCGTTCGAGAAGATGCGTTGGGACGACCGCGAGCATCTCGAGGAACTGACGGGCAAGCTGATCCCGCAGCTTCGGAGCGAGCTCTACAACGCCATGCGTGATAGCGATGCGCCTGCACCCGCTTTGGAGCAGGATCGCCCGGAGATGTTGCCTGCATCAGAGCCGCGCCGTCCGCGACTGCTCCAAGGTGTCGGGTCCGGGACACCCAAACGTAAGACTTTCTTCTGAGCCGAGCAGGCCGGGGCGTATTGACTTGGCCCAACCCATTGTCGGCGCCGACCTGAATCTGCAGGCATCCGGCCGGACTGAACGTGCGGCGGATCGCGAGCCCGGCGCAGCAGGGCGCGGATGATGGCGACTCGGGTCATGGCGGCATCCGCGGGGCCTCGGCCACCTCGGCCAAGATGGCGCGGACCTCGCCCTCGGCGTGCGTCCGCCCGGGCAGCGTGCGTCAGCGGTTACGTCACGGCTCGCCCGGGATCACCCGCGTCCGGCCCGTGCCGGGATCGATATTTAGCACCAGCTCGCAGTGCTCCGTGATCGTATCGACCGCTGACGGGTCGTCGGCACAGTTGCAGCCGGCGATGATGCCGGCGTAGAAGATCCCCAAATGCACCCGGATGCGACTGTCCTCTTCGCGGCTGCTCAAGAGATGAACTGCGAGAGGGTCCTCGGCCACCGCGCTCGTTTGCACTAGACCCGCTTGCAGCAACGGCCGAAGCCCGGGGTGATGTGGTCCCAGCGCCTGGATCTCCGCGATCAGAGTCGGGCGAAACGCCGGGCTGTCCCACGCCGCCGCCGATCGTGTGAGGTCAAGCTGCGTCTCGCTCATTCAGCGTCCTTCATCTCTCGTTGTCGCATGGGCATCGCATCGATGCGCTCGAATAGCCGAGGTAGGTCCAAGTGCCGATCACTGGCCTTGAGACCGCCGTCTTTACCGATCAGGAACACGGCGGCATCGGATCGGCCGAAGTAACGCTGCGCCAAATCCGCGGCCAGCGCATCGCCGATCGGCCCCGGATAGTTGCTCTGCAAACGCCGCTCGTGACCGACGAACCAGAGAATGTCCCGCTCATCAATGGCCTGCGTTGCCCCGCGCAGGCGCTCGACGGCATCCGGAATCCGTGCATCGACCAAGATGATGCGATGCTGCCAGCGCAGCGATGCAAGCTGGTCGAGCGGGGCGTCGCCTGCCGCCGACACGATGCTCGCCGCGCCGAGCCCGAAGCCAAGCGCCAGACGCAGACCGAGACCAAGCAATGTGTGCATACCATAACCTGACACCGGGAAAACGCATCCGTTTCCTCGACCTTCAATAGGTCACTGCAGGCCCGCTTTGCCGACGACGCGCTGCGGCCAAGCGGTTGTCGGCGGGGGCGCTTGATCGACGCTGATGTAGCTGAAGACGCGATCCACGCCCTCGGTGGTCGCGGCGAGCGGCGTGACGCGGACCGACTGGGAAGACGATCCTTCGCCCATACCGTCGATACTGAACAGCCGCCGCCGGCGGCCCGGATCTATAGGGACGATAGGATATGACGACGGTCTACCACATCTCCGACCTCCACTTCGGGCGCGAGCGCCAGCCACTGGTGCGGGCCCTGATCGAGGAAATCAACGACAGCGCTCCGGAACTGGTGGCGGTCAGCGGCGACTTGACCCAGTCGGCCCGGCGACGTGAGTTTGCCGCCACCAGGGACTTCCTCGCGCAACTGACGCCGCCCGTGCTGGTGGTCCCGGGCAACCACGACGTGCCGGACTGGGATGTGATCCGGCGGCTGCTGCGTCCGTGGCGGCGTTACGGGCGCTATATCACCGAGGACATGTATCCGAGCTATTCGAGTCCGACCCTTGCGGTGCTGGGCCTCAACTCGGCCAGGCGCTGGTCCCCGCACACCGACTGGTCCCGAGGCCGGCTCTCGCCACGGCAGATGGACGAGGTCGAGCGCTTCTTTTCCGGCGCCGAGCCCGACGCGGCGCGGGTGGTTGTGGTGCACCATCCATTCATCGCCCACGAGTTGGTGATCGGTCGCGGGGTGATCGGTCGCAAAGAGATGGCACTGCAATGCTTCGGGCAGAGCCAGGTCGATCTGATGTTGTCCGGGCACCTGCACATCCACCATAGCGAGACGATGGCCGCCGAGGCGGGCGGGCGCACCCTCGTGGCGGCCCAGGCGGCGACCACGCTGTCGGATCGCCTGGTGGCGGGCTACGCAAACAGCTTCAACGCTATCGAGATCGACCGGGAGCGGATCCGAATCGACATCCGGTGTTGGTTGGACGACGGCGGCTTCAGGGACTGCGAGCGGCTGCAGTACCGGCGATCCGCAGCCGGTTGGGAGCCGGATCCGGCCCGAGCGCATCGCTGATTTCGGGCGATTTCACTGCCCGAGCGGCGGCTCTCCCCGGCACGCGCGCCAAATCGCCATCCCGTCACGCCTGTTTCATACAGCGCGACTAGCATCTCCACCCAAGCATCCACCGTGCGGGGGCGCGGCGGAGTGCCGACGCCGGCAGCGCTGGCCGGCCCAGCCGTTCAAGTGGGAGATCACCATGTTGCGACCAATAACCGTTCCGGCCGCCGTCGCGGCCGCGCTTGCGCTTGCCTTGAGCAACCCGGCCGCGGCCGAGTCCGTGACCTTCATGACGTGGAACATCAACGGCGGGCAAGCCGACGCCGCTGCGCTGGCGGATCGTGCGCGGATGACGATGGAGTCGGTTGGCCCGGTGGATGTGGTGCTGCTGCAGGAGGTCATTGCCGAGGCGCAGGTGGCGGCGGTTGCCGAGGCGATGGGGCTCGCACACTACGCCATCAGCGATTTCTCGCCGCCGCCGGAGATCAGCGGCGCCTGGTTCAAATCGCTGGAGGTCGCGGTGCTGAGCCGACTGCCGATCGAGGGGGCGGCAGAGTGGGACACGACCGGGCGGGAGCCGTTCGGTGACACGTTCGCGCCGCGCCTCTCGACGGAAGGGGTCGAGCCCGAGCTGCTGGTACTCGACGTCGCGTTCGGCGAGAACCGTCCGTCGCGGGGCTTCCTGCGGGTCGATTTGGAAGGCGGATGGTCCGTCTACTCCGTGCACTGGAAGTCATCCCGCGGCGACTCCTGCAACGCGGCGGACATCGCCAACGCCCGCCAGCGCGAGGATCAGGCGGCCGGGCTGGTGCTGGATGCGGCACGGGTGCTGCAGGCCGGGCGCAACGTGGTCGTCGCCGGCGACTACAACATCCAGGCGCCGGGGCGCGTGCTGCGGGTCGGTACCGATGCCGGCGAGGACTGCGCGCCGACGGGCTCGTGCGAGGGCGTCTGCGGGCCAGGGGGCTCGGACGGCTACGACGACAGCATCCACCGGCTGATGACCGTCGACCCCGGCGCCCGGCTACTGTCGGCGGCGCTCGACGAGACATTCGTCGCGCGATCGTTCCCCGGCGGCGCGATCGATCACATCCTGGTCGCCGGGCCGATGGCGGAGGCTTTCGAGGGGGCGAGGACGCCGTCGTTCTCGGGCGAGCTCTACTTCGGCTCCGATCACCGCCCGGTGCTGGCGACGGTGATGCTCGGCGGCGAGGAGGAAGCGGGGCCGCAGGAGCGGATACGGCGGCTGATCGGGGAGATTCGGGATCGGTTGTCGGAGATCGAGGGGATGTTGGGGGAGTGAGGGTTGGGTGTGGCTGTTGGCCATGTAGTGGCACTTCGATCGCGGCGGGAGATCGCATGGGCGCCGCAGCGCAAATGCTGGCCGGCGGGCCGCCGAAAACGGAATCGAATGCCTGCGCCTTCGGCGCAGAGGTGAAGCAATAGTCGAAGCTTGCGGCCCGCTGTGCCTGACTAGAGAGGCGTCCTGCCGACGATCCACGTCGGTGATCACCGGCTGCGTCGTCGGGCGGCTGCTTTGCAGCCAGAACCTGCCGGTCATTGGCAACCCACTGAGCGGCAGTACCCGACCCAGAAGCGACATTGACAGCCGCAGCGGTAGTGACCGGATTCAGAACGACTGCTGTCTCTCCGAGGTAGGACGCGAACGGCTGCTGTGCGTCGAAAACTTGCGGCCCGTCGCACCGGGCGGGCGAGACAGTACCCGACCCGGAGTGGACTCCCGCACCCATCTGCCGCGTGGCTGATTGGTGATTATCTGCGCACGCCCATAACCTCACATCGGCACGAACACACCGTGGAAACGAGTGAAAATTGACCCGCGGTTTCGGCACCAGAATCGCTACCCCGGCAACGAAATCGAGCGACTCAAAGATGACGTGCGTCGTGCCGTCGCGGTACGGCGTCTTCAGCTGGTAACGGGCGTTGCCGTTCGGCGTGAGCGACAGACGCTGCTCGGCGATTGCCGGTCGACTGATGTATCTGCATAGCCGTTCGAGCTTCTGGCGTTGATCCGCCTGGGCCGGAACGCCCGCGTGCAGGGAGAATCCAGCCGCCTTTTCGACTGCGTCATCGAAAGAATCCCCACAGGCCGGCCGCGTCTGTGGCGTGAACACCTCTCCGTGTTGGCGGGTGGCCGCGGCGCGGGTCCGCGTACCGCGCGGGTGTTCCTCAGCCGTGTATCAGCCGCTGCACGTGCTCATTGATGCGCGGCGCCCGGCGCGCTCCTTTGTCAGCTCAAGACGTTCGCAGGATGGCCTCATCGCTATCCAATTCGAGCTCACGGCGAATACGCCAGAGCTGATTGCGGCCGCTGCGGAGCAGCCGGACCTGACGCGGTAGCCGCGTTGACGTTTCTCCTGCACTTGAAGCAATGCAGGGTCAAGAGAACGGGGTCAGCCGCGCTATCCTTTATCCTGCTTGCCAAGCATCAATATCGGCTGCGCGCCGCTACTCCCCATGAAAGGATAGGCCTATGACAAATTCTGCATCCACTACCCGCCTGCTGGCGATGGCATGTATCACGTTTGCCATGGCTGCGCGCGCCGCGGAGATACCCAACCCGGCCGCCGTCTTCTGCAAGGAGCAGGGTGGTGCTTATCGCGTAGTACAGGAGGCGGAGGGCGAGCGCGGAATCTGTGTCCTGCAGGATGGTCGACAGGTCGATGCCTGGGGCTATTTCCGTGAACACCACGCGTCACCGTCGGTCGGGACGAGGCCGACTGCGGAATCGACGCATACTGATGGAGAGTCGATGACCGGTAACAAACGCGTAGGTGGCTGGACACGTCAGGACACGGCGAGCGAAGACGCCCAGGCGGCTTTGGACTGGGTGCTTGGGCAGATGAACACCGCGGCCGGCTTACGGGGTATCCGTGGGGTGTGGACCCAGGTGGTTGCCGGGCTCAACTATGCAATCGAATTCGAGCTCGATAACGGCGAGGTGTGGCACACCGTGGTGTTCCGTGACCTCGACGGCAAGTTCCACCTGGCGCAGCCGGCACAACTTGGCCCGCGGCCGGACCCCTACAACCGTAAGGACTGACTGGCGATGACCGAAGACAGCAATAAAGACAAGAGCTGTGGCCACCTAGTCCCTTGTGGTTGCACCCCGCCGTTGCTCGTTGCAATGGTGGAAGCCGCGGGTCTGCGACTGTCCCGACGGCACTGCATCAAAGGCGCGGGCGCATCTCGGGGAACGCTCGCCCTGAGCAGCCTCGCCTCGCGGGCGCAGAGCGGACCCTGCGAGAATCGTCGTCCTTATCACTGACGCTGCCGATCACGCCCGCGCGCGGACCACCCGCCGGGTACGATGTTCTCGGTGGTCTGCGGATTGTCGGGTGGCTCGGGCAGGACGGCAATCCAAGGGGCACGGCGGCGGCGTGGAAAATACAGGCCAGGAAGAGGCCGGGGCCGCGGCGGTTCAAGCCTGGATTCGGGGCGGGATGATGCTGAATAGGGCGGTTCGGAACCCGGCGACGGCAAGTACCCTATGCCGCCGCCGGCGCGTTCCGCGTGGTCACCGGCGGGCCGCCCGGAACCCTGGACAGAGGAAGCTAGGGTGCGTAGACGAAGGGGGCGGCGAGGCCGACCCGATTGTCCTGGCGCCACTCCACGTCGTAGTCCTTGTAGTGGGCGTCCTCGGAGTAGCCGACCTCCACGGGATGGCCCGGCGACACCTGTAGCGGATGGTTGGCGACCGTCACCTTGCCGCCATCCTCGCCCTCCAAGGCATGGGTGAGGTTCCTGCCCACCCCGGGTATCTCCAGGAAATGATCGCCGTTCTCCTCCTTGAACTCGATGGGTGCGGACTTCACGCCCAAGAGCTCACCCACCAGGCCCGCGAGCACCGCCGGGTGGCCGCCCGCCTCGCCGCCGAAGATACGGGTGAGGGCGGCACTCTGCTCATCGCTGGCGCGGTCGTCCAGATACAGGGCCAAGCGCCAGTTGCCGTCCGTGAGGCTGCCGGGGGAGTGCAGCCAGGCCGCGATGTTGAGGCCGTCCAGCTTCACGTCCCCCATGTGCCCCTCCTCCACGTGCCAGCCCACGAAGGCCTCGCAGAACCCCTCCGTAGGGGGACGCAGGAAGATGCACGGGCATACCAGGTCGCAGTTGCAGGACTCGAAGTAGTTGCCCTTGAGTTTCCAGTCGGATTCATTGGCCATGGGAGTTGCCTCCGTTGTGGTCGGTCATGTTGCTTGTCAGGCCCGGGTTACGGGACTCGCTGTCCGCGGCACTGATGTCGGCTGCGCCGGCACGTCGCCCGGTGGGGGCGTGACATTCTCGCTGGATTCTGGGAGTGTCGCCTTCAGGCTATTAGCTCTCGCCGATGACGCATATACGTATAAACACCCGAAAACAGGGTTCTTGTAGCGGAAATATCCCCGGCCTGCACTTTGCCGGGTTCATCGGCTCGAAGTATTGCGTGTATTTTTCCGTTGGGGTCAATGGAGGCATTCATACCATGGTCGAGTCACCTCCTCCGGCAAGCGCCATGACGCCGCCCGGGCGGCTCACCGCCCGGGAATACCTGGTGGTGGGCGGCGGACTGGCGGGCATCGCCCTCGTCGGCTGGGCCTACATGGCCTATATGGCGTGGGCCATGGCCAACATGGACAAGGTGGACATGTGGATGCCCCCCATGGGCGATGTGGCCTGGAGTGCCCGGGACTTCATCATGCTGTTCGTGATGTGGGCCATCATGATGGTGGCCATGATGACTCCGTCCATCCTTCCGATGGTTTCCATGTTCGCCACGCTGAACCGCAACCGGCGGGCGCGGCGCCAATCCTACACCCCCACCTTCATCTTCGTGGTCGGCTACCTGGTGGCTTGGAGCGGGTTCAGCGTGCTCGCCACCGTGGCCCAGTGGCCGCTGCATACCGCCGGCCTGCTGAATCCGATGATGAACAGCCGCAGTTATCTCATGAGTGGCGCGGTGCTGATGGTGGCCGGAATCTACCAGTGGACACCCCTGAAGAATGCCTGCCTGACCTCCTGCCGCAGTCCCCTGGGCTTCCTCCTGACCGAGTGGCGGGAGGGCACGGGCGGGGCCCTGATGATGGGCATTCGCCACGGCATCTACTGCGTGGGCTGCTGCTGGGCCCTGATGCTGGTGCTGTTCGGCGTCGGCGTGATGAACATGCTGTGGGTGCTCCTCATCACCGCCTTCGTGGTGCTCGAGAAGATCCTGCCCGCCCCCGCCGTCCTACGTGCCGTCAGCGGCCTGGGGCTAGTGGTGTGGGGGGGCTACTGGGTGTGGCTGTATTTCTCGCTTTAGAAGGCAACCGGGCGGTGGCCGCGGCGTCACCGTCCAGGAGGCCACGTCATCGGCACGGATCATTGCGACGAAGCTTGACTGGCAAGCCGATACCGATTCGACCCGGGCACGGATTTGCGCACGCGCAACCGGCTCACGCGGAAACATCTGCGTCCTCTGCCGATCTCGTCGATCAGCTCGCCGATGATCGCGGATTTCTCCTCGTATCTGATCTCCAAGAGTCGATAGCCTTCATCGAGCATGGTATTCGCGACCGCAGCGCTCGCCATCTCCGCCTGCGAGGCGGCGATCAATTCATGGAAGTCGTCTTTCTCCAAACCCGGCAGCTCGCCGTGTGCGGCCATCTTCGCGGTGGCGGTTCGGGTGCCACCGAGGATCAGCGCTTCCTCGCCGAAACCGTCTCCCGGACGGAGAAGGTTGGCCAAGGGTTGGCCGCTAATACTTGCGTCGCTCGGTTCTTCGCGGACGCTTGAGCATCGGAGCCGAACGTCCGGAATCGACCTGAAGCGTTTGGTAGGTGAGGTCAACTGCACGATAGATTTCCGCCGAACCATCGCATTTGACCCCGGGAACTTTGGTGCAGGATGTCGGGCTGTGCTTGTGCGATCGGGGGCTAAGCCGGTTTCAGGGCAGTGCGGACGCCGATGGCATAGACGTCGAGGCCGGCCGAGCCGATTCGCGGGACGATGTGCTCGCGCGCCGGTGGCTAGACTATGCGCAGCGCTCCAATCCGAGCTTTCAGACCTTCGGACCGAAGACGCGGCGGGCCTTTCCGACCGGGTTCAAGTTTTGACGGACAGGTGCATCGCAAGATGCCCGCCCCGCATGAGATCCCCGATCGCTGCTGTTCATGCCGTGGTTAAGGAGTCCAAGCGATCCAGGCGCTCCCAGGGCGCATCGAGGTCGACGCGACCCATATGTCCGTAGGCGGCCAAGTGCCGATAGAAGCCGCCGTGCCGGCGCGGCAGGGATTGAAGTCCCAAGGCGCGGGTGATTCCGGCGGGACGCAGTTCGAAGTTCGCCAAGACGCGCCGGCTGATCTCGGCGTCGTCGATCGCGCCAGTGTTGAAGGTATCGACGTAGACGCTGATCGGCCGCGCCTGACCGACGGCGTAGCTGAGTTGTAGCTCGCAGTCGTCGGCCAGCCCGGCGGCCACGACGTGCTTGGCCGCATAGCGGGCGGCGTAGGCGCCGGCTCGGTCGATGCGCAATGGGTCTTTACCGCTCAGCGCGGCACCGCTGTGCCGCGCGCACTCGCCATACGTGTCGATGGCCGTCTTGCGACCGGTCAGGCCGGCATGGATCGAGGGACCGCCGCCGATAAATGGACCTTCCGGGTTGATATGGAACTGGACCCCTTCGCGCAGCGACGCGCGCTGCTCGGCCAGCACCGGCTCGATCACGCACTGGATCAAGTCATCGCGCAGCTGTGCGGGCGCGATTCCCGCGCCGCGCGACTGACAGGCCGTGAGCGTAACGCTGTGCAGCGCGACCGGGCGGCGATCGGCGTATCGAACGGCGACTTGGCTCTTACCGTCGGGGATCAGGTAATTCAGCGTGCGCTTTCGCGTGACCTCGTCCAGACGCTCGACCAGGCGATGAGCAAGAAACAGCGGGAGCGGCATGAGGTTGGCTGTCTGGCGGGTGGCGAATCCGAACACGGTGACTTGGTTGCCGGGCGGGATCCGCTCGATGGCCGCGTCGTCGAGATCCGCGACGTCGATGGCCGGATAGTGCTCCGGGAGCAGCCCCAGATTGCTCGTCAGGATGGTGCAATCCTCGGCATCGAAGTCGTCCGGCCGATAGCCGGTTTGGCGCACGACCTGACGTGCCGTTTCGGCTAGATCGATACGTGCTGCCGAGGCGACGCGCGTGGCGAGGAAGATCACGCCGCTGGAAACGGCGCATTCGGCGACGACGCGCGAAGAGGGATCCTGCTGCAGCATGCGGTCGACGATTTCATCGCTGATTCGGTCGCAAAGCTTGTCCGGGTGGCCGGCGCAGACCGATTCGGAGGTCAGGACGTATTCGGTGCTCATGGGGGATTCTCGCTCGGGTTGCGGCGCATGGCCTCGGCAGGCTTTAGCGCCTCGTTGACGAGCAGGGGCACACAGGCAGTCACGACGACGACACCCAGGTCCACCGGTCCGAGGCGGCTGGTGCCGAGCAAGCGACGTAGGGCCGGCACGGCGAGCGTCGACATCTGCAGCCCCAAGGCTCCGCCTACCGCGGCGCTCAAATAGGGGTTCGCGGGCCGGCGCTCGCCCCACAGGACGCGCTCCTCCGAGCGGCAGCCCAGGGCGTGCAGGAGCTGGGCCGTGGTCAGCGTTTGAAAGGCGAGGGTGCCGGAAACGGCCCCGGGGCCGTAGCGCCATAGCCCATAGCCCAGACTCGCCAACGCGCCGCCGGTGATGACCATGGACTCGCGGCCCATGCGCAGCAGCGCCCGGCCCGTCACGATAGGCTCATCGGGATCGCGCGGCGGACGCGCCATGACGTCCGGCTCCGCTGGCTCGACCGCAAGGGCCAGCCCCGGCACGATGTCGCTGAGCAGATTGATCCACAGCAGCTGCATCGGGCTCAATGGCAAGCGCGTGCCCAGGCCGATACCCGCCATCATGAGCGCGATCTCGCTGAAGTTGGTTGCGAGCAGAAAATGGATGGTCTTTCGAATGTTTGCGTAGATGCTGCGTCCCTGGCTTACCGCTACTTCCATGGTGTGCAGGTTGTCGTCTTCGAGAACGACATCGGCCACGGATCTCGCGACATCGGTCCCGCTGCCGCCCATGGCGACACCGATGTCCGCGGCCTTCAGCGCCGGCCCGTCGTTGATGCCGTCCCCGGTCATGGCAACCACGCGTCCGCCGCGCTGATAAGCCTGGACGATGCGTAGCTTGTGCGCCGGGCTGACGCGGGCGAAGACGTCCACGTCCGGCACCAAGGCAGCCAGCAACTGGGGATCGAGCTTGTCCAGGCTGCCGGCGTCCAGGATCTTCAAAGGCCGGTCGCCGGCCAGCCCCAGCTGCTCGGCGACGGCTTGGGCCGTCGCGCTCTGATCGCCGGTGATCATGACGGTCTTGATGCCGGCCCGGTGATACATGGCCATCAGCCGGCGCATGTCCGGACGCAACGGGTCCGTCATCCCGATCAGTCCGAGCCATATGAGCCCGCGCGCTTCGAAAGGCTCATCTGCCGGGATCAGCTTATAAGCAACCCCCAGCACTCGCTGCGCCTTGCAGGCAAGTGCGTCGTTGAGAGCGAGGACGGCATCGCGATCGGCGGCCGCCAAGGCAGCGTCCGGCGCCAGCAGCCAATCGCAGCGATCGAGCAATGCTCCCGGGCTGCCTTTGACGGCGACCAGCTGCCTACCGTCGCGCCAAGCGTGGAGCGTGCTGAGAAGCGGCCGCTGCTCGGCCCGCTGATGCATCTCCAAGAGCGCATGCTCGCCGCGTATCCGATCCGGATCCAAGCCGCAGCGCTCGACCAGCTCGATCAGTGCCTGCTCCGTCGGTGACCCGCTGCGCCGACCGTCGCCATCCACTTCAAGCTCGTTACAGAGAGCCAGCACCGTCAACATGAGCCGGAGTCCGTCGCGCTCGCGGGCCGGCAAGTCGCTGTTCGATCCGCGCGACCTCAGCTCGGCGAGCTCGAAGGGGGTGCGGCCCACCACCGCAGTCACCGCAGACATGCGATTCAGGGTGAGCGTGCCTGTTTTGTCGAGACAGAAGACCTGGACGGATCCCAGGGTCTCGATCGCATCCAGATGCCGCACCGCGACCTGGTGGCGGCGCATCTGCTTGATGCCGAGCGCCAACGTCGTGGTGGCCACCGTGGGAAGTCCCTCCGGAACCGCCGCCACGGCCAGCGAGACGGCAGACCTGAGCATCTCGAGCCCGCCGATGCCGCGCAGCATCCCGACCAGGAAGACGCCGCCGCAGACAGCAGCGCTGAGCACCCCGAGCTGACCGCCGAGCTTCCCGAGCTGACGCTGCATGGGGGTGTCGGGCGTGGCGACGCCCGCGGCCAGGGCCTGGATGCGCCCGAGCTGTGTGTGCTCCGCTGTCGCCACCACGACGCCGCGGCCGCTGCCTCCGGTGACCAAGGTGCCGCGATAAGCCAAGTTGCGGCGCTCCGCGAGGGCCAGTTCCGGCGGCAGCACCACGGCAGCATCCTTCGCGACGGGCAGGCTCTCGCCGGTCAACGCCGACTCGTCCAGCGTAAGATGTACGCTCTCGAGCAGCCGCATATCGGCGCCGACATAGGTTCCCGGCGCCAGGTGCATAACGTCTCCGGGGACCAGCTGCGAGACTTCGAGCTCGAGGTCTATGCTGTCGCGCACGACGCGGGCGTGTTGCGGCGCCATCGCCGCGAGTCCCTGGATGGTCAGATCGGCCTTGCGCTCGGTCACGTAGCCGATGGTCGCGTTGATGAGCACCACTACGCCGATCACCGCTGCATCGGCCGCGCCCCCGGTGACGACCGAGACACCGGCAGACACCGCCAGCAGTCCGACCGGCAATGTCAGGAACTGCTCGAGCACGATCGTCAGCGGCGGGCGGGACTCGACGGTGGTGAGAGTGTTGAGGCCATAGCGCAGCAGCCGTCGTCGGGCTTCGGCCGCCTCGAGGCCGCGCTCGCTGCTGCCGAGCGTTTTCAGCACCGCCGGCGGCGGCAGTGCGTGCCAGTTGTCGGCGGCGTTCGGTGCTTCGGCGTGGACCACCGGATGGCTTGAAGTGCGCGCCTTGTCGTTGCGGAGCAGGCTCCGGATAGCCCGAAGACCGGGCAGCGGAGGCGGTCTGCCTTTTGCCGCGGTGCGTGTGCCGGTCGCGCGGGCCGCCTCGGACACGGCGTCGATGTCGGGGACATCGAGCAGATCGGCCAGCGCGGCGAGCAGAGACTCCCGGTCGGCGTCTTTCGAGTAGCGAAGCAGGAGCGTCGCGCTCAGCTCGCTGACGCGCACCTCGTAGATCTCGGCGGCGCCTTCGAGCCGGTCGGCCAAATACCGTCCCAGTTGCGGGTTTCGGTACAGGGCCTCGATCCGCAAGCGCATGCGCCCGCGGACGCGATCGTGCACGACGCGTACGCCGGACCCGTAACCATCGTTCGGAGCCTGCGTAAGCCCCGGCATCTCGTACCTCGGTCTCGATTCAATGCACTCGGCGCTTCAGCGATAGCCCGTAAGGTCGCGTCCGACAAGCGGGCCCGGCCAGCGTCACTTCACCCGGCGGCCCTTTGATCCGGCGCCCCCGCGAGCAGCGGAAGCGAGCGGTCCGAGCCGGGGTGCGCACCGGCGCGGTTATCGGCTTCTTCGAGACGTTCGTACTCGGCCTTAACGACGTCGGCACCGTATTTGCGCTCCAGCCGCCTGACGATGAAATGCCCGCGCGCCATCGTCTGATAATGGCTCATGAAGATCGTGTTGACCGCCGCACCGCCGGCGGCGCCGATCAACGGGACTGCCTGAGCTGCCGCCTTCTGCGAAACGGTGATACCGAAGCGGGCAGCGATAGCGCGAGCCAGGCCGACGATCATCGGGGCGCTCGCCCCTTTCAGGCCATGCTCGCTAACGTGCGTCAACGCCGAGCTTACCGAAAGCGACAAAGCCAGGCGGATGCCGTAATAGCCCGTCTCCGCCGCGTCATCGGTTTGGGCATGCCCTCCCAAGGCGAACACCTCCATGCAGGCGAGCCGCGTCTCCGTCTGGCGCAGGTCTTCGCCTTGCCGCCGGGCTTCGTCCGCAATTGCCCGCAGCATGATCGTGGTCGTGATCGGCAGCTCGACCAGCAGGGCGCCGATCCCCAATCCGCCGCCCAAGGCACCGGTTGTCGCGACCAGACCGGTGTAGTAGGCGTTGCTGTTGGTGGAATGGCGCGCAGACTCGTGCAGGGACGTGATCGCCAGGGTCGCCGCGCGCTCGATCGCGCGCTCGGCGACGTCCTGCATGCCGCGATAGAGCCGGGGCGGCAGCAGCTTGGTGGCCATCTCCAGCGGTGTGCCCACGACGCTGGAGAGGCGGGCGGCTAAACTGGGGTGCTCCAAGTGGTCGGCGGCCCACTGCAGCGCGAGCAAGTCCTCGCGAATAAGGGGTGATGCGCTAGATGTCATGGTGCGCTCGGCGCGCGGCCGGGAAGTTGATGCCTGATTTCAGCGTAGCATGCGTCCGCATGGGCCGATACTCGCTGGCGCTCGGCGGCGGGCGGTGCGGGGCGGGGGGTTCTGGCTTCGATTGCGATTACCGATTTCTCAGGTCGGTGCGGGTGACCTAAGCTTCTCTAGGGCGTCTGCAGCACTGACTTGCTTCACGGGAGGGCGAAACCATGGCACAGATCGATGACCTGGCCGGCGGAAGCGGCTTTGCGAAAGGTGTCGCTTTCGGGTTGGGCGTTGCCGTCCTGCTTCCGGTTGCGGCCATGGCGCTGGCGCCGGTTACTCGGCCCTTGGCACGTTCCGCGATCAAGGCCGGGCTCGTGGCTTTCGAGAAAGGTCGCGAGGCTGCCACCGAGCTCGGCGAGATGTTGGACGATCTGGTCGCCGAAGTGCGTGATGAGCTGGTCGAAGAGCGACGCGCCGCGGCCGGGGCCAGCGAAACCGGACACACGACCGAGACGGCGTCGGGTTCGGAATCGGCCCCATGATGCCCGGCGTCATGATCGTCCACAGGGCATCCGGGCGACTGCGTTTGCGGGTGGCGAGTCGGCGCGCAGACGCCGCGTGGCTGCGCGCGACCGCCCGCCGCATCGCCGAAGTTCCCGGCGTCCTGGCCGTCGAGATGAATGTTTCCACGGCCAGTTTTCTGGTCAGACATCCGATTTCCGAGGACGTCGAACCGGCCTTGCGCGACCTCGATATTTGGTCGTTCGAGTATGAGGATCCCGCGCGGCCACCGCCTCTCGAAGTCTTGTCGGGGACAGTGGCGGAGCTGAACACTTATCTGCGCCGAATCAGCGCGCACCAAGCGGACTTGCAGACCCTGACCTTTCTGCTGCTAATTGGTTTGTCCATCGCCCAAATCCTGCGGGGCAAAATCATGGCGCCCGCGGCTTCGATGCTTTGGTATGCGCTCGAGCTTGCCGCGTTGTCGCGGTCCGCAACCATGAACAGGTCGGATGATACAAGCCGGCCGGCGCCATAGCGCCCCGTGCGACGAGATCCGAAGGGACTTGCGCTACGTCTTCGCAGATGACGCCTGATCCGCCACAGACAGCGGTTATCTCAGATCTCGCCCGGTTCGTCGCCCAGGCCTTCGGGCAGCGGGAAGGGCGTCGCGTAGCGCAGCGGCGTCATGAAGAGGGCGCCGCCGCCTGGGCGATGGATGTCCGCTTGTTCATAGATACGATCGAAGAGTGCGTCTGCTTCGTCCGCATCGACAACGATCCGGACCAAACGCACCAGGTTCGGCTCGGGGAGCTTGCCGCGCCGCGTGACAGCCTCCCGCAGCACCGAATGACCGCGGCAATAGACGCTATCGGCGCGGCTGATTCCCTGCTGCCGAAGCCAGGCGAGCAGCCGCCGCTCGGTGCCGTCGTCGGGCAGGATGCAGGAGATCAGGCTCGCCGCCCGCCCTGAGACTTCCGGGCTCGTCCGCGCCTGGCTCATTGCGCCTCCTCCCCGTTCGGGACCCGGTCGAGGATGTCGCGGGGAACATAGGTGGCCATCCGCTCGACCGGCGTGATGTAGGCCACGCCGGCGCCGGGCACGTGCAGCCCGGCGGCACGATAGACCGCCTCGAAGACGACGTCTTGATAGTCGCTGGCGACCAGGATATCGACCACATCCTTCTCGGCCTCGATGGCGATACCCAGAAGTCCGAGCCGTTCCCGCGGGCCGATGCCCCTGGCATGGTGGACAAGCGCCCCGGTGGCCCCCATGGTTCGGGCAGCCTCGATGACCGCATCGCCGCGGCCGGCGGCGACGACGCAAGTGATCAGCGCCACGTCGGTCAGGTAGGTGATCTTTTCGTCTTTCATACCAGTGATTGGACCTCTTGCTCGTGATGGACGTCCGGTACGGCACGGGCGGCCCGTTCCTGCCGGCCCGCCTTCACACGCGCCCAAAGCCCTGTCAGCAGTACGCTGATGATCGGGCCGATGGATGCCAGACAGAGGATGCCGAAACCCTCCACGGCGTTTGTCGCATTGCCGAGCCCCAGGCCCATCGCGAGCACCAGCGGTACGGTGATGGGCCCGGTGGTGACGCCGGCGCTGTCCCATGCGACATTGACGAATTCCTCCGACGAGACGGCCGTCAGCAAGGCTGCCGCCAGATAGGGCGGAACGATGAGCCAGACCAGGGGCAGGTCGAAGACGAGCCTGGTGATACCGAGGGCGATGCCGCAGGCCACTCCGACCGACACGGCCAGGATCAGCGTCCGCTTCTTGAAGAATCCGTTCGTAAGCTGCTCCGCGGTGACCCCCAACGCATTCAGCGCCGGCTCTGCGACGGTGGCGCCGAATCCGAGCACCCAGGCGAAGATCAGTGCGATCGTAACGCCGACCGCATAGCGGTAAAGCGGCGAGCCGTCCGCGCCGGGGATCTCCATAAAGGCGGCCGGCACCAGCGACCCGGCGCTGCCCCCGAGCTCGGAAAGCCCGTAGGTCAGGCCGAGATTAAAGATGCACATGCCGATCACCGTCAGCGCGATTCCGAGCATCATCTCCCGCGGGCGCGGCAGACGCTCCTTCAGCACCAACGTCAGGATCAGAAACAGGAACAGCACAAGCGGCACGATGGCACGGATGCCCATCACGATTTCCAGGCCCGGGCTGCGCTCGTACCAGGCCAGGGGGTCGGTCTCGGAGGCCGCCGTCGCCGCGGCCGCGACGATCTCGGCGGGGGTGACGGTCCCGGCCACATAGAAGGTCAGCAACAGCACGCCGACGATCGGAAACAGCGAGGCCAGCGTCACGATGCCGAAGCCGGAGAGACCGGAATCTCCCCTGCCGGCGGCGGCCGCGATGCCGATGCCGAGTGCCAGCACCAGCGGCACCGTGACCGGGCCGGTCGTCACCGCGCCCGCATCCCAGGCCAGGCCGAGCACCGTGGTCAACTGCGGATCTTGCGCGGCGTACAGGGTCAAGCCGAGCACCGGCACCAGGGCGGCGTAAATCAGCGGCTTCAGGCTCCAGCCGTGCAGGAAGCGCAGGGTGCCCAGCACCGCGGCCAGTCCGACGCTGGCGCCGATGACCAGCACCAGAGCCATCGTCCATTGGTTGAGCAACGCCCAGAGATAGGGGGCCTGCTCAGGCGAGACGTTCTGCCCGGCGGTCTTGAGCGCCCCGATTGCCGGCTCCGCGAAGGTCACGCCGATGCCGAGCAGCAGCGTGATGAAGAGCACCAGCGGTAGCGGCGATTTACGCGGCAGTGAATGTCCGATCAGCTCGCCGAACGGCATCAGGCCGAGCTTCAGGCCTTCCATAAAGAGCATCAGGCCGACGATCACGGCGAACAGCCCGCCGGTGACGAGCCAGGAGTCGTCGATGAGCTGGCGCAGGATCAAGATCTGAAACAGCGCCAGATACAGCCCCAAAGGCACGACAGCCCTGACCTGCTCCATGAAGCGCACGGAGACATAGGGCCGCAGCAGTGCTGCGATCTCGTCCGGTTGCAGCCGGATCGGACCCGGTGCCGGGGGCGGCACGGGCCGTCCCTGCGCGTCCCGTCCCACCGGCGGCGCGATGGCGGTGAAGCTGATCTCCCGCCGTCCGGCACCGATGGTCCGGAGATAGTCGGCGTAACGGATTGATTGTGTCATCGCGTGTCAACGTCCCTCGTTGGTTGAGCGTCCGAGGGGCCTCGGCGCGTTCCGTGCTCACGCTGCCGTCGTCGAGCCTCGACGTTGCAACGATCTTCGACGGGCGATCGAGTCGTGTTCGACGCCGTCACAGGTAGCGTTCCGCCGCGGTGACGAGGTCCTCGCGGCGGGGGAGATCCCGTATCGCGATTCTGACGGGGAGTAGGGTGGCAGTTGCGCCGCGGGCGGTTTCGAGCTCTTGGAAGACCATCCGGCGCCCGGATGGGTCGTCGGGCTCGAGCCGAATGTTCATCGGGCTCAAACAAAGGTCGATCTCCTCTTTCCGGAGCTGCTGCTCGGCCGTTCCCAGTTGCTCGGCGACGATCTCCAAGTGCGCCTTCAGCACGCCCGCGTCCGCCCCCAGTGCCTGCAGCTGTTGCGAGACGGCGTCAAGGTCGGCTTGCAGGGCGGCTCTTTCGGCACTGCCCGCCTCGGGCGCATCGAAGCCCAGTGTGCCGCGCTTCATCGCCTGCAGCTGACGCTGCAGCAGGTCACGCTGGCGCTGCAGATCCGACCGCTGGACGCTTGTCTCCGTGATCTGGGCGAGTGCCAGCACAAGCAGGTGATCGAAGGCGCGCCGCTTGAGAAAACGGCTCGACTCGTCCTCGCCGACGCGGGGCTCCAACAGGCGGTGCCCCGAGAAGCTCACCGACACTTGGGCCACGTCGCGCCGCACGTGCTCGCCCACCAAATCCATGCCGAGGACGTTGCGTTCCTCGCGGCGCGCCAGCAGCAGGGCGCTGACCTGCTCGGCATTCCTCCCCTCGGCGCTGGCGAGGTAATCCGTCAGCGACCGGTCGTGACCGAGGATCTGCAGCATGTCCTTGATGGAAGCGAAGAGGGCCGTGAGTCGGACATCGTCGCGGTAGCCATCCGTTCCCGCCGCCACCGGGGCCGGGAAGCTGTCCACCAAGGCCACGACATGGTCGATCGCATGGATGACCGGCTCGCGCAGCCGCTTGCGGTAACCCGATACCAGACGCAGCCGCGGGTCGGTGCCTTCCACCGCCCGTTCGATGGCCATCTCGATCAGGGTGTCGGGGTAGCGGCCGAGCGTCTCGCGGCCGCGGAAGATGGACTGAAACAGCTTCATCGCCTGATCTCCACGCGAAAGACAGCCATTCGATGCAAGGGCGTGTGCTCGGTCGGCAGGTCTTCGCGCGATATCAGCCCTCGTTTTCCAACGCCTTGCCGGTGATCTCTCCGTACAGACGCACGACCTTGCCGACCAGGTTGTGGTACTGCGGATGCCGGTCCATGAAGGGCTTGGCTCGCTCCCAGTCCTCGGACACCTGCCGCAGGAAGGTCAAGTCCTCGTCGGCGAGTTTCTCTCCGGCGTCGACCTTGAGCTTCAGCGCCAGCAGCCGCGGCAGCCGCTGCTCCGTGAGTCGCTGCAGCAGGGCCTGGATGACGCCTTCATCCTGCGGTGAGTCTTTCATGGGTTGTTCTCGTCGGTGGTTTGAGGGGTCTGATTGAACAGAGTCGCACCGGTTGTTGGAATCGTCCAGCTTGTCCCGTCATCGCTGGCGCCTCCCGATTTGGGTGTCCGATCGGGCGCACGGCGATTTCCGGGACGCCCGGTGCGCTCACGCGTTCCAATTGCGAAACGCCAGCAGCCAGGACGAAAGCCCCGGGTTGGCGATGCCGCGGGCGCGCAGGACTTCGGCGATCTCGATCATCAGTTCGCGGAATGCGCGCACTTGCGTGTCCCATTCGCTCTCCGCCAGGCCCGGGTTGTCGGTCATTGTCTCGGCCGCCAGGGAGCCGGCGCCGGCCCACCAGGCGTTGCTGTCGATGTCGCGCCAGGCCTGCGCCGGGTCTTCGTCGAAGCGCGCGCGCAGCGCCGCCACGTCGGCGGCACGGCTGCTGCCCATGTGCACGAGCAGGGGCTGCAGATGCGAGAGGGCTGCCTGGACGACGGCTCGGTCGGAGGCCTCGTCCCGGGGGGCGGCGGCGGTGCGCTCGCGTCGGCGCCTGCTCACGGCCGGCGCGCGTGGTTGAAGCTGCAGTCGACGACCCGCCGGATCATCGCTTGCTTGCGCTCGATGTCGGCGACCAGCGCGAACTGTATGCGCGCCTTGCGCAGGTTCTGTCCGCGTTCGGTGACGGCGAAGTAGCGGTCGCCCTGCAGATGGTCGGCGAGGAAGCGGATGCCGAGTTCGAAGGGAATCAGCCGAATGGCCGGGTACAGCAGCGCGATCTCATTCGCGTCGAGCAGGCCGCCCGCCTCCTGCGCGTAGGCATTGACGATGGCCTCGCACAGGTTGAGATCGAAGGTGACGGCCGGCGCGTTGCCGGCGGATTCGCCGAGCCGGTTGCAGCACGAGCGCAGGCTGTCGCCGATGTCGTGATGGACCAGGCCCGGCTGCACCGTGTCGAGGTCGATCAGGCACAGCGCCCGGTCGCTGTGGACATCGAACAGCAGGTTGTCGATCTTGGGATCGCCGTGGATGACCCGCGGGGCCGTGAGGCCGCGCTCCACGGCGTCCGTGAGCGCCGTCGCCAGATCGCGACGCTGTTCGACGAAGCCAAGCTCCGGCGCGGCCTCCTCGACGCCGGCACCGCCGGCGCGGACGATGTCGTCCAGGGCCGCGAGGTAGTCCGGCGTATGGTGGAAGCCGGGCAGCGTGATCTCGAAGGCGTCCGCCTCCAGCAGCGCCGCGAGACGGTGGAAGCGGCCGAGGGTCCGGCCCACCTCCAGCGCCTGCAACGGGTTTTCGATCTCGCGCAGTACACGGCTCGGATGGATGCGCTCCATCAGCCGCCAGATGCCGCCGTCCGCATCGCGCGCATAGGCGCTGCCGTCCGGCAAGTACGTCAAGCGCGGGAGTCTGACAGCCAATTCTCGATGCCGTGCCGCGGCCGCCTGCAGCCGGGCGATATTGCCCATGATACGCTCGGGCCTCGGAAACACGGCCGGGTTGATCCGCTGCAGCACGTAGCTGCCTTCCGGGGTGTCGACGCGAAAGGTCTTGTTGATCAGGCCGTTGCCGAACCCCAGGATCTCGAGCGTGGTGTCGGCACCCAGAAAGCGCCGGGCGACATCCAGGGTTGCGGCGTTGCCGCTGGAACTGGTTTCTTGCATCCGCGGGTTCTACCAGTCGTGCAGGCGATGGGCAATAGCCGGCTAGTATTGCGCGTGGTCGATGCCGTCCCGATGGATTGCCGGTCGCGGGTCGCGGGTGGCGGGTCGCGGCCGTGCTCGAATCCGGTCGATGCGGGCCCGCGCGCATCGCGCGCCGCCGGCGGCGGCGGGCTCGAGCCAATGGCGACCGAGCGCTTGCCGCCGGTGGCGGCTGTCCGACTGCACAAGCCGACGTATCGAAACGCAACACCCATGACGACCTTTAGCGACAAAGTCTTCGTCTTCACCGGCGCGACGCTGGAGCAGGCCTTGGCCGAGTGGACGGCCGAACAGGTTGCGGCCTATCCGCACCAAGAGGAGCGCATCCGCGTCACCGCGCTCGCGATGCGCGACTTCTTCGAGTCGCCGCAGATCGCCCGTCACAAGATGCTGCTGGGCAATCAGCGCCGACGCGAGGGCGGTGGCGATGACTGACCGCGGGCGCTGGCTCGATCGCCTGGAGCATGCCGGCAACCGGCTGCCGGACCCGGCGACGCTGTTTTTCGCCGGCACACTGCTGCTGATGCTGCTCTCGCAGTTGGCGGTCTGGCTCGGCTGGCAGGTGCAGCGCAGTGTTCAGCGCGACGGCGAACCGGTCACCGAGACCATCACCCCCGTCAGCCTGATGGACGCCGACGGCGTCTGGTGGCTGCTGTCCAATCTGGTCGAGAACTTCGTCGACTTTCCGCCGCTGGGGCTGGTGCTGGTGGGCTTACTCGGCATCGGTGTCGCCGAGCGCTCGGGTCTGCTGCCGGTGCTGCTGCAGCGCCTGCTGGCCGCCGCGCCGCGCTCGCTGCTGGTGCCGGCAACGGTGCTGGTGGGCGTGCTTTCGTCGCTGGCCCTGGACGCCGGCTATGTGGTGCTGCCGCCGCTTGCGGGCGCGCTGTTTCTTGCCGCCGGCCGCTCGCCGCTGGCGGGGATCGCGGCAGTGACGGCCGGGGTGACCTGCGGCTTTTCGGCCAACTTGGTCATCACCGGTTTGGACCCGTTGCTGGCGGGTCTTTCGACCGCCGGCGCCGGGCTGATCGACCCCGGCTACGTCGTCGCGATCACCGCCAACTGGTGGTTCATGATCGTCTCGACGCTGGTGCTGACGGCGGTCGGCGCCGCGGTGACCGTGCGTGTTGTCGAGCCCCGGCTGCGCGCCGGCGCCGGCGCCGACGCCATGCCGGAGGCCGCCGCATCGACGGCGGGCGAGCGCGAGGCCGAGAACCGGGGCTTGCGCTTCGCCGGGATCGCGCTGCTGGTGCTTGGCGCCGCGCTGCTGTTGTCGGTGCTGATACCCGGCGCGCCTCTGGCCGGGCAGGGCAGTCGCTTTCCGCGCTGGATGGAAGTGATGGTGCCGTTGCTGCTGATCTTTTTCCTCGGCGTCGGGCTCGCCTACGGCATCGGCGCGAAAACCATCCGCAACGACCGCGACGCCGTGGCGATGATGGGCGAGACCATGAAAACAATGGGGCCCTACATCGTGCTGGCGTTCTTCGCCGCCCAGTTCATCGCCTGCTTCGGCCACTCGCGGCTGGGCGAGATGCTCGCCATCGCCGGCGGCGGCTGGCTGGCGGCGATGGCGCTGCCGAGCGCGGGCTTGGTGCTGGCCTTCATCGGGCTGGTGATGCTCGGCAACCTGTTCATGGGCTCGGCCTCGGCCAAGTACGCCTTCTTCGCGCCCGTGTTCGTGCCCATGTTCATGCAGGCGGGCATCAGTCCGGAGCTGACCCAGGCCGCCTATCGCGTGGGCGATTCGGTGACCAACGGCATCACGCCCTTCAACCCCTATCTGGTGATCATCCTTGCCTTTGTCCGCCGGTATCGCCCGGATGCCGGTATCGGCACGCTGGTGGCCCTGATGCTGCCCTATACGCTCGCCTTCGCGCCGGTCTGGTCGCTGCTGCTCGGGCTTTGGGTGGTGCTCGGATGGCCGCTCGGCCCGGGCGGACCGCTTTTCTATCAGCCCTGACGGCGCGGTGCCCCGTGAGCCGGCGACTACGATCCCTGCAGCGCAACTGACCCGGATCCGGCAACCCGCATCGGCTAACCCGGATCGGTTAAACCACATCGACCAACCCATACCAGCCAACGGAGCTCACCCAGCCATGACCGCGACCGACCAACCCCGCGCCGTCGTCCTGCTCTCCGGCGGCCTCGATTCGGCGACGGCCCTTGCCATCGCACGCGACCGGGGCTTTGCCTGCCATGCGCTCAGCGTCGACTACGGACAGCGCCATCGCGCCGAGCTCGACGCGTCGCGCCGCGTCGCCGACGCGCTCGGCACGGCCGGGCACACGGTCGTGCCGATCGGGCTCGGCGCCATCGGCGGCTCGGCCCTCACCGACACGTCCATCGCCGTGCCGGAGCAGCCCACCGAGGGTATTCCGGTGACCTACGTCCCCGCGCGCAACACGGTGCTGCTGGCGCTCGCGCTGGGCCAGGCCGAAGTGCTCGGCGCCGCGGACATTTTCATCGGCGTCAACGCCGTCGACTACTCCGGCTACCCGGACTGCCGCCCGGCGTTCATCGCCAAGTTCCAAGAACTGGCCGACCTCGCGACCAAGGCCGGCGTGCAAGGGCAGGGGCCGCGCATCCATGCGCCGCTGATCCAACTCACCAAGGCCCAGATCATCGCCCGCGGTTCGGCCCTCGGCGTCGACTACGCACTGACCGTCTCCTGTTACCAGGCCGACGACCAAGGCCGCGCCTGCGGCGTCTGCGACTCCTGCCGCATCCGCGCCGAAGGCTTCGAGGCCGCCGGCCTTGCCGACCCCACGCGTTATCGCTGAGCTCGCCCCGGCACATCGAGCCGCGGCGCGGCCGACGCATGTCATCGGTAGACAGACTTTCCCAGCGCGCCCGGGTCCGCTAAACTAGGCGATCTACTGCACATCGCGCCCTTAGCTCAGTTGGTAGAGCATCTGACTTTTAATCAGGTGGTCGTTGGTTCGAGTCCAACAGGGCGCACCATACAATCAATGCTTTAGCCTCGCTTCGAGGCTTCAGCATACTTTCCTATTAGTCCCTGGTAGCCGTTTGGTAGCCGTTCGTCGGCGCCAACATAGCCGTTTCCGAGCGGGATCCCGCTGGATTTCCCGGGCCTGGAGAGATACGTCCGGCGTCTTTTTCCGCCAGGACCGGGCGAATTCGGTAACGAGGTCTGCGCCGCCCCGGTAGCGCCTCGGCCCTGACCCACCCGAGATCTTCCAGCAACTCCAAAACCGCTGCGGCGGTTTTCGCATCTGGACGTGGCCTCGGACCGTAGAGGCTCATCGTTCGCGTCGTAACCGTCGCCTCGTCCCGACTCCCAAGCCAAGCCAGCGTCCGCCGAGCCGTCTCGAGCAACGGATCCTCGACCGCAGCACGCTGCACGCGGACGGCCTCGTCCAGAAACCAGAGTCCGATGCAGTGCGCCGCCGCCCAGGTGCCGGCGCCGATCTCGCTCGCGGGGTCGCGCAACGCCGTGGGGTCGGCGGCGACGTGCAGTACCAAGGCCAGCTTGCAGATCTGCGAGACGGCCTTCGCGGCGATGTCGCGGACGTCCGTTAAGTCGCCGCCGTCTCCCATGCGGTCCTGCAATAGGTTGTGCAGCGCGATCCGCGCCTCGGCCGCTTCCGCGCTGAGCCTTGCCCGGTGCGGTATCGGGTGCCCCTGCTGATCCCCGGCCGGGACGTGAGCGAGCACATCGAGGACCAGCGCGGAGTAGGGCGCCAGTCGGTCGGCGTTCAGGCCCGGCTCGCCGAGCCGCTCGTGCTGGCGCCCCACCATCGACGGCAGCCACGCCGGCCAGATCCGCGCCAGCGCCCCGGACGCCCGCAGCGCCGGATGCGCGGCCACCTCCAGATACTTGTCCGGCTGCACCATGACGCAGACGTTGAGACAGGGTCGGCGGATGACTCGCTCCTCCGGGCCGCCGTCGCCGCTGCCGATGCGATCCCGCGTGATCGTGTCCCCGCTGATGCCGGCCAGATAGACGGCTTCGCCGGTGCGCCCGTCGCCCGAGTACTTGCCGAGAATCGCATCAAACACCGGTCGGCCCTCGCCGCTCATCACCGCGAAGGCTCCCGCGCGCTCGTGCATCATCTGGAACACCCGCTCCTCGGTGCAGTCCGTG
>JAIPFF010000019.1 GCA_021736785.1 Thiohalocapsa sp.
GGTGCCGCCGCCGGAGCGTGAGCCGCCGGCCGGGGCTCCGACCGGGGCTCCGGGCGCCGATGCGCCGGCAGCGCCCGGTGCGACGCCGGCGGCCGATGGCAGCGGCGTCGAACCGCAGCTCGGTCCGGCGCAGGCCGGTCCTGCCGAAAACGGCACGGACGCGCAGACCGGCGGAGACGCGCCGGACACCGATCCGGTGCTGCCGGATGCGACGGAGCAGCTAGGCGAGGACGAGAACGGCCTCGCCGACGAGATTGTCGAGGAGGCGGGCGAGGCCGAGCGGCCCGATGCGCTGCCCCTGGACGATCTGCGGATTTTCGCCGAGGTATTCGGTCGCATCAAAAGCGACTACGTCGAGTCGGTGGATGACCGCGATCTGCTCTCGAGCGCCATTCGCGGCATGCTCGGCGGGCTGGACCCGCATTCCGCATACTTGGACCAGGACGAGTATCGCGATCTGCAAGTGGGCACCAGTGGCGAGTTCGGCGGGCTCGGCATCGAGGTCGGCATGGAAGACGGCTTCGTAAAGGTCATTGCGCCCATCGACGACACGCCGGCGCAGCGCGCCGGCATGCAGGCGGGAGATCTGATCGTGCGTATCGACGGCAAGCCCGTGAAAGGTCTCGATCTCGGCGGCGCGGTCAAGCTCATGCGCGGCAAGCCCGGCACCAGCATCGAGCTGACCGTCGTGCGCGAGGGTGAGGGAGAGCCGCTTACCATCAGCATCGAGCGGGCCGTCATCAAAGTGGCGAGTGTCAAGAGCCGCACGCTGGAGCCGGGCTTCGGGTATGTGCGCATCAGTAATTTCCAAGCGCGCACCACCGACGACGTGCTCGACGCCGTTGCCGAGCTCAAGGGCGAGAATGCCGACGGTCTCAACGGCGTCATCCTCGATCTTCGCAACAATCCCGGCGGTGTGCTCAACGCCGCGGTCGGCGTCAGCGACGCGTTCCTCGAGGATGGACTGATCGTCTACACCAAGGGCCGAGTCGAGGACTCGAAGCTGGAGTTCAAGGCCGGGCCGGACGATGTCCTCAACGGGGCGCCGATGGTGGTGCTGGTGAACGGCGGTAGCGCCTCGGCGTCGGAGATCGTCGCCGGCGCGCTGCAAGACCAGGGCCGTGCCATCATCATGGGCAGCGACACGTTCGGGAAGGGCTCGGTGCAGACCATTGTTCCCATCGACGACAAATCCGCGCTGAAGCTCACCACAGCCCGCTATTACACGCCATCCGGGCGCTCGATTCAGGCGCAGGGCATCGAGCCGGATATCTCGCTGGCCCGCGGCAGCCTGACGCTCGACACGGCGTCCGACCTCGCTCCGCTGAAGGAAGCCGATCTGATGCGCCATCTAGAGGACGACGACGAGCTCGACGCGGAGGAGGACGACGGCGCGCAGGAAGACGAGGCCAACGGCGCGCTGGCGACCGAGGACTACCAGCTTTCGGAGGCGTTGAACGTGCTGAAAGGGCTCATGTTCTACAACAAAAAGCTCGGCGCCGCGCACTGACCGAAACCCGCAATTCACGAAACCGGAGGATCGACAATGCCGAGCGTACTTGTTCCGCTCGCCCCGGGCTGCGAAGAGCTGGAGGCGGTCACGATCATCGACCTGCTGCGCCGCGCGGAGGTCGAGGTCGTCGCCGCGGGCCTGTCGCCTGGCCCGGTGACGGCGAGCCGCGGCACCGTGCTGATGCCCGATACCGACCTCGACGCGGTCGCCGATCGGGATTTCGATATGATCGTCCTGCCCGGAGGTCTGCCCGGCGCCACCAACCTCGATGCGGACCCGCGTATCCATCGGCTATTGGAGCGGCAGTCCGCCGAAGGCCGGTACTGCGCGGCGATCTGCGCCGCGCCGCAGGTGCTCGCCAAAGCCGGGCTCCTGACGAACCGGCGCGCGACCGGGTTCCCCGGCACGCTCGATGCCGGGGCGCATCCCCGAATCACGCTGACCGAAGAGCCGGTGGTCGTCGATGGCCCGATCGTCACGTCCCGGGGCCCCGGGACCGCGATGGACTTCGCGCTGCAGTTGATCACGATGCTGTGCGGCGACGAGCGCCGGGCCGCGGTCGAATCCAAGCTGATGCGCCCTGCCTGAAGCCGGTCGCGCGGACAACGAAAGAAGATGCAGGCATCGACCTGGGCATGGATCGCCGTCGCCGCAGGCCCGGTGGTCGGGTTGGTTGCGAGCGCCTGGCTCACGGACGCGCTCGCCCGGCACGCGGTTCCGGCTCTGCGCATCCTCGATCACCCGAACCCCCGCTCGCTGCACGAAACGCCCGTGCCGCGCAGCGGCGGCATCGCGGTGGTCGCGGGCCTGCTGATCGGCGTCTTGTCGTCGCTCGGTGCGCTGGCGCTCGCTTCCGAGCTGACCTGGATCGCCGCCGCCGTCCTGTTGGTCGGCGCCGTCTCGCTGCTCGATGACCGCGGCGACGTGCCGCAGCTGCTGCGCCTCGCGGCGCATGCCGGCGCTGCGCTGCTGCTGCTGGCCGGCGGCCTGCAGTGGCAGGTGATCGGGCTGCCCGGACTCGAGACGCCGTTGAGCGCCTGGCTCGCCCTGCCGCTGACCGTGATTTATATCGTCTGGATGATCAATCTCTATAACTTCATGGACGGAATGGACGGCCTCGCCGGCGGGATGGCGCTGTTCGGCTTCGGCGCGCTGGCCCTGCTCGGGCTGCAGGGCGAGGCAATGCTGTACACCGCCGTCGCGGCCACCGTCGCCGCTGCCGCTGCCGGCTTCCTGACCCGCAATTTCCCGCCGGCACGTATCTTTCTCGGCGACACCGGCTCTTCCGTGCTCGGTCTGCTGGCCGCCGCGATGACGCTTTGGGGTGCCGGCCTCGGCCTGTTTCCGCTCTGGGTCGGGCTGCTGATCTTCTCGCCTTTCGTTGTCGACGCGACCTGGACGCTGCTGCGGCGCATCGCCGCCGGCGAGCCGTTTTGGCTCCCGCACCGCTCTCATCACTACCAGCGCCTGGTGCTGGCCGGCTGGGGCCACCGGCGCACGGTGCTGCGCGCCTATTTGCTCATGGCCGGCGTCGCTGCCAGTGCGATCGGTGCCGTCGCCATGACCGAGCGCGAGCAATGGATGCTGCTCGGTGCCTGGGCCGCCGTTTATCTGTTGATCCACTTTCGTGTCGGGCTCGCCGAGCGAGCCGCCGGCGAGCCGGTCCGATGAAACGTTGGTTCGAGCGGCTGCGCTCGCAGACATCCGCCTTCGTGCACGACCTGCTGATGGTGCCCGCGGCCTGGCTGCTGGCCTTCTGGACGCGCTTCAATTTCGAGCAGGTGCCGCCGGAGTTTCGGCAGACGGCGCTGCAGTCGCTGCCATTGGTATTGCTGGTCTGCGCCGTCGTTTATTGGTCGTTCGGTCTTTACCGGGGCGTATGGCGCTTTGCCTCGCTGCCGGATCTGGTGCGCATCGGCAAGGCAGCGGTCGCGACCACGCTGATCGTGCTGGTGGCCTTGTTCGTCATCAACCGCAGCGAGAACCTGCCGCGATCGGTTCCGCTGCTGTTCGTGCTGTATCAGCTCGTCCTGCTTGCCGGGCCGAGATTGGCCTACCGCTGGCTCAAGGACCATCGCCTCAGTCTGCGCTCCGGCAAGCGTGTGCTGATCGTCGGCGCCGGACGCAGCGGCGAGATGCTGGCGCGTGACATGCTGCGCGACAATGCCCATACCTACGATCCCGTTGCCTTCGTCGACGACAAACTCCGCCGCCAGGGCGGCGATATCCACGGCATTCCCATCGCCGGAGCCACGTCGCAGCTCGCCGAGCTCGTCGAGCGTCTCGAGATCGACTTGATTATGCTGGCACTCGAGCGCGCCTCCTCTCGGGAGATGCGCGGGCTGGTCGAGCTGTGCGAACGGACCGGCAAGCCCTTTCGCACCGTGCCCCAGCTGCAGAGCCTGCTATCCGGACAGGTCACCATCAACCAGTTGCGCGAGGTCGGCATCGACGATCTGCTCGGCCGCAACCCGGTCACGCTCGACTGGGACGGCATCCGAGCCGGGCTGACCGACCGGGTCGTGCTGATCACCGGTGCCGGCGGCTCCATCGGCTCGGAGCTGTGCCGACAGGTGACCGCCGCCTCGCCGGCGCGTCTCGTGCTGGTGGACAATTGCGAGTACAACCTCTACAAGCTCGACATGGAGCTGACCGGGCGCCATCCGGCGCTGGCCGTCGAGCGCTATTTGGTCGATGTGGGCGATCGTGTCGGTGTGGATGCGCTGTTCCGGCGCGAGCGACCGCAGATCGTCTTCCATGCTGCTGCCTACAAGCACGTGCCGCTGCTGCAGGCGCAGGTGCGCGCCGCCGTGCGCAACAATGTGTTCGGGACGGCCGTCGTCGCCGAGAGCGCGGACCGCTGGCAATGCGAGCGCTTCGTGCTGATCTCCACCGACAAGGCCGTCAATCCGACCAACGTCATGGGCGCGAGCAAGCGTGTCGCGGAGGTGCTGACGCAGGATCTGGCCGCGGGCTCGCGCTGCCGATTCATCACCGTGCGCTTCGGCAATGTGCTCGGCTCCGCCGGCAGCGTCGTGCCGCTGTTCCGCCGCCAGATCGAGGACGGCGGGCCGGTGACCGTTACGCATCCGGACATCGAGCGCTATTTCATGACCATCCCCGAGGCTTGCCAGCTGATCATGCAGGCCGCGGTCATCGGCGAAGGCGGCGAGATCTTCGTGCTCGATATGGGCGAGCCGATCAAGATCCGCTATATGGCAGAGCAGATGATCCGGCTCGCCGGGCGCGAGCCGGAGCAAGACATCGAGATTCGCTATGTGGGTCTGCGCCCCGGCGAGAAGCTGTTCGAAGAACTGTTCTACGATGTCGAGGATACGATCCGCACCGCACATCCGAAGATTCGCACCGCCCGCCGTCAGCCAACGGCGGGCGAGGACGTGCAATCGGTGCTGGCGGATCTACGCAATGCGCTGCAGCGTTGCGATAACGATGCATTGATACGGGGTCTGCGGCGACTGGTGCCGCAGTGGCGCGCAGACCTTGCCACCGGCGAGACCGCGAGTGCGGAGGTGTCCGATGAATGATTCCGCCACGACCGAAGAAGTGCGCCGCACGCCCGAGCCATCGCCCGGCGAGCACGACGCCGTGCTCGTCGACGGCGCTGCGCGGCGCGAGCCGGTGCTCGGACGCGGCGACCTGGACGAACCGCAGACGATACCGACCGGGGGCGCCGGCGGCGAGCCGGCGGCGGCAAGCGAGCCGACGGACGCGCGGCCCCTCGCGGACTCCCTCGATACACAAGCGAAGATGGATGCCGGCGCGCCTGAGCCGGATGGCGGGGCGGCGCTTGCCGACGAGCCCGACATGCCGCCCGCGCCGTCGCTCGAAATGCGCGTGGTGGCCGACCTGCAGGCCAACGGCAAGCTCTCTGCCGGCGATTTGGCCCGTGCCCGTAAGCTGGCCGAGGACAGCGGTGATCCGCTTCGGGTGATGCTGGTGCGCCTCGGTCTGGTGTCCGACCGGGATATGGCGGCGGCGTACTCGGCTGTCCTGGGTTTGGCACTGATCGCGGCCGAGGACTATCCGGACGAGCCCGTTGCCGACGAGCTGTTGAGCCTGCGCTTCCTGAAGGACGCCGGGCTGGTGCCGCTGCGCGAGAGCGAAGAGGCCTTGGAGGTGGCGGTGGCCGACCCGGTGGACGACTTCGCCATGAAGGCGGTGCAGATGGCCGCGGGGCGGCCGGTGCATTTGCGGGTCGGCCTGCCCACCGAGATCGAGGCCGCGCTCGAGCGTCTCTATGAGCAGCCGAAAGACGATCTGGCGGAGCAGGAAGAGGCCGAGATCGGCAACTTCAGCGAAGAGGACATCGAGCATCTGCGCGATCTGGCGAGCGAGGCGCCGGTAATCCGGCTCGTGAATCAAATCCTGCAGCGAGCGGTCGAGTCGCGGGCATCGGACGTGCACATCGAGCCGTTCCCCGATCAGCTCAAGGTGCGCTACCGCATCGACGGCATCCTCAAGGAATCGGAGTCGCCGCCGGTGCGCTCCACGGCCGCGGTGATCTCGCGCATCAAGATCATGTCGAAGCTCAATATCGCCGAGCGCCGGCTGCCCCAGGACGGACGCATCCCGTTGCGTATCCAGGGCAAGGAGCTGGACCTGCGCGTATCGACGGTGCCGACGATGTTCGGCGAGAGCGTCGTCATGCGCTTGCTCGACAAGGAGAGCGTACGCTTCGACTTCGACGCCCTCGGCTTCGACGGGCCGCCCCGCGAGCGCCTGATCAAAGTCCTCGACCAGCCCTTCGGCATCTTCCTGGTCACCGGCCCCACCGGCAGCGGCAAGAGTACGACGCTCTATACCGCGCTGAGCCGTCTCAATACCGAGGATCGCAAGATCATCACCGTCGAAGATCCGGTGGAATATCAGCTCTCGGGCATCAACCAGATTCCCGTCAACGCCTCCATCGGCATGAGCTTCGCCAACGCGCTGCGCGCGATCGTCCGCCAGGATCCGGACATCATCATGGTCGGTGAGATGCGCGACCTGGAGACCGCGCGCATTGCGGTGCAGTCGGCGCTGACCGGCCATGTGGTGCTGTCGACACTGCACACCAACGATGCCGCCAGCGGCGTCACGCGCCTGCTCGACATGGGCGTCGAGGACTACCTGCTGACCAGCACCATCAACGGTATCCTCGCCCAGCGTCTGGTGCGTCGGCTGTGCATCCATTGCCGCGATCCTTACCAGCCGCTGCCGGAAATGGCGGCCCGCTTCGCCAAGGTGCCGGGGCTCGGCGCGGGGCCCGTGACGCTGTTCAAGCCCGGCGGCTGCAAGCATTGCAACGGCACCGGCTTTCGCGGCCGGCTGGTGATCGCCGAGGTGCTGGTGATGACCGACCGCATCCGCCAAGCGGTGCTGTCCCATGCCACTTCCTCCGAAATCCACAAGATCGCCGTGCAAGAGGACATGCTCACCATGTACCGCGACGGGCTGCGCAAGGCCGCCTCGGGCCTGACCACCATCGACGAGGTGCTGCGCGTGGCGGAGGAAAATTGATCGGCGCGGCCGGCGCCCGCCGACGGATGCCGGTGCAGGGGGCGCCGGGATCCCGCCGGACGACTCGATTCCATCGGTAATCCTCTTTATGGCAAGGTATTACTTCAAGGCGGTCAAGCTCGACGGCGAAGAGATCGAGGGCGAGCAGGAGGCCGTGGACGAGGACGCCCTGGTCCGCCGGCTGCAGGCCGAGGGCCTGATCCCGCTGCAGACCCGCTCTGCCGGCGGCTTTGCCGCGCAGCTTGCGCGTCGCAGACGCCGCGCGCTGTCGGCGAAGGATATCGAGATCCTCACGCGCCAACTCGCGACGCTGCTCGAGGCCGGACTGACGCTCGACCGCTCCCTCGGCGTGCTCGGCGAATTGACCACCGACGAGCACGTCGGCCGCGTCCTGAGCGACCTGCAGGAGCGGGTGCGCGGCGGCGCCACGTTCTCCGCCGCGCTGGAGGCCCAGGACGGACAATTCGCCAAGCTCTACGTGAATATGGTCCGCGCGGGCGAGGCCAGCGGCGCGGTCGACGAAGTGCTGTCGCGCCTGGCGGACTATCTGGAGCGCAGCGCCGAACTGCGCGGCACCATCACATCGGCGTTGGTCTATCCTGCGATCTTGCTGTTCGTGGCAGGGCTGTCGGTCATCATGCTGCTGGTATTCGTGGTGCCCCAGTTCACAGTGCTGTTCGAGGACATGGGGGCCGCATTGCCGCTGCCGACGCGGATCGTCGTCGGTGCCGGTGATCTCTTCCGCGATTACTGGTGGGCATTTCTGGTCTTCGTCGCCATCGCCGCCGTGCTGATCGAGCGCTGGCTGCAGAATCCCGAAAACCGTCGCCGTTTCGACTTCGGCGTCATGCGGATGCCGTTATTCGGCGATTTGATCTGGAAGATGGAGACGGCGCGCTTTTCGCATACGCTATCCACGCTGTTGAAGAACGGCCTGCCGCTGCTGTCCGGGCTGAACCTGGCGAAGGAAGTCGTCGATAACCGCAAAATCGGCGAAGGCCTCGACGAGGTGGGCGAGGCGCTCAAGCACGGCCGCGGTCTTGCCGAGCCGCTGGCCAGCCGCCAAGTGCTGCCGCAGTTGGCGCTGCAGATGGTGCGTGTCGGCGAGGAGTCGGGCACGCTGGACGCGATGCTGGCCAAGATTGCCGACATCTTCGACCGCGAAACCCGCGCCGCCGTGCAGCGCATGCTGACACTGCTGGAGCCGATGCTCATCATCGGTCTCGGCGTCATCGTCGCCGGCATCATCATCTCGATCCTGATGGCGATCCTGGGCGCCAACGAGCTGGTTTTCTGAAGCAGGCGTCTTCGAGAACCGGATAAAATCACCGGTGGGATAAGTGTATTGAAATGCTTGTCCAATCGCGCAACCCGAACCACTGTGATGGATTTCGTCATGTTTAACCGTAAACGCGCCAATGGGGGCTTCACGCTTGTCGAGCTGCTGGTGGTGTTGGCCATCCTCGGTCTCCTGGCCGGCTTGGTGGGTCCCCAGGTCATGAAATTCCTCGGCTCATCGAAGACCAAGACCGCGGCCCTGCAGGTGGAAGATCTCGCGGCCACGCTCGATCTATACCGGCTCGAGCTCGGCCGCTATCCGAGCACCTCGGAAGGACTGCAGGCGCTGGTCCAGGATCCCGGTGTGTCCAACTGGAACGGTCCCTACCTGAAAAAATCTCAGGTCCCCAAAGACCCCTGGGGCAACGAGTATCAATACCGCTCGCCGGGACAGAACGGCCCGTTCGACGTCTGGTCGCTGGGTGCCGACGGCCAAGAGGGCGGCGAAGGAGAAAATCAGGATATCCGCAGCTGGGAGTCTTCCTGACGAGGCCCGCGTTGCTTCCTCGCGCGCTCGGGCGACGCCCCGCCGGGCGAACCGGCCGGGGCGTCGGGCTGCGCGGCTTCACGCTGGTGGAGCTGCTGGTGGTGTTGGCCATCGGCGGCCTCCTGCTCGCCGTCGTGCCGCCGCTGATCTCGGCATCCATGCCGGGGGTCGAGCTGAAGGCGGCGGCCCGCCGCACCGCGGGCGCGCTGCGCCTGGCACGTGAGATCGCCATTGCGCGGGGACGCGACGCCGCCTGGGTCGTCGATGTCGAAAACAATCGTTACCGCATCGACGGCGACGGGCGCAGCGGCAGCTTCCCGAAAGGGCTCGACATCGAGCTGGTCGCCGCCGAGACCGAGATGCGCAGCGAAGCCGTCGGCGCGATCCGCTTCTTCCCCGACGGCAGTTCCACCGGCGGCCGTGTCATTCTCAAACGCGGCAACGGCGGCTATCAGGTGGGCGTGAATTGGCTCACCGGCCGCATTCTGATCGCCGACTGGGAGCGGCCTTGATGAGCCGCCGCGGCACGCAGCGCGGATTCTCCCTGCTCGAGGTGCTGGTGGCCTTCGCCATTCTGGCCATGTCGTTGGGCGTGCTGCTGCAGATTTTTTCGCGCGCGATGACCACCACCGCCGTCAGCGTCAGCTACAGCCAAGCGGTCTCGCTGGCCGAGGCCAAGCTCTCGGCGGTCGGCGTGGAGATCCCGTTGCAGGAAGGCGTGCACAGCGGCGAGCCCGAGGCGGGCATGGACTGGATCGTCAATATCGAGCGCTACCGGCCCGAAGGCTGGATGGGCGAGGATCCGCCGGTGCAGCCCTATATCGTAACCGCCGTCGCTTCCTGGCCCGCTGCCGGCGGCTCGCGTCGGGTGGCGTTGCGCTCGCTGCGGCTCGGTGAGCTGTTCTGACGCGCGGCATCGCAGTGAGCCAACGATCTTTGCCTCGCCCCGATGCACGCCAGCGCGGCTTCACGCTGGTGGAGCTCCTCATTGCACTGACGCTGATCGCGATGATCACGGTGCTGATGTTCTCCGGACTTCGGCTCGGCACGCGTGCATGGGAAGGCGTCGAGACGGTGTCGGAGCGCGTCGCCGATATCCGTGTCGCGCGCAACTTCGTCGAGGGCATATTGCGTCAGGCGCGTCCCGCGTCCGTTTTCCTCGACGGACTGGAATTGCAGGTCTTCGCCGGCGATGCCGAGCGCATCGATCTCGTCGCGCCGCTGACCGAGAACGTCGGTATTCCGGGCCTCTATCTGCTTCGGTTTCAACTGGAACAGGGCGGCGAGCATCCGCGTCTCGTCTTGGTGCGCTGGCTGCTGCATCCGGAAGTGCTGGCAGGCGGCGACGACTATCCGGCCTGGGAGCCGCTGGCGGAGGCAGGCATGGAGCTGGAAGACGCCGGACCTTTGGACCGCGACGTTGCATCCGGCGCCTACGGCCGCACCGTGCTGCTGCCCGAGGTGGGCGAGTTCGGCCTCGCCTATTTCGGTATCAGCGAAGGTCAGCAGGATCCGGAATGGCTCGACGAATGGCTGGAAGAGCGCCGCATGCCGCTGGCGGTGCGGCTGACGATGACCACGCCGAGCCAGACCTGGCCGACCGGCGTCGTTGCGCTGACCGGTGGCGACCTCGGCGCCTTCGGCGGTTTCGACGACGGGCACGGCGGCGGTTTCGATGGCGGTGAGCCGGACCCGGAACGCGATGATGATCCGAACTGACCGTCTGCGACGACGCCGGCGCGGCATCGCCCTCGTGCTGGTGCTATGGGTCATCGCGCTGTTGACGGTCATCGCGCTCGGCCTGACCACCACCCAGCGAACGGAAAGCGCGTTGACGCGCAATCAAATCGACGGTGCGCGCTTTCGCGCAATGGCCGATGCCGGCATTAACCTGGTCGCGCTGAACCTGCTGTCGACGCCGCTCGACATGGTGGCGCGCGAGGAAGTCTGGGTGCCGGACGGCTTACCGAGACCGGTACTGTTCGAAGGGGAGAGGTTGGAAATCAGCATCTTCAACGAAGGCTCGCGCGTCGACCTGAATCGAGCGACCCGCGAGCAGTTGCTCGCGCTGATCGATCTCGCGTGGGATCCGGAAACCTACGATCAGGCCAAGGCGGATAGGCTCGCCGATGCGATCCTCGATTGGCGCGACGAGGACGATATGACTCAGCTCAACGGTGCCGAAGATCCGGATTACGAGGCCGAAGGCCTGGCCTACGGCGCCGCCGACATGCCGTTTCGCAGTGTCGAGGAACTGCGCCAGGTGCTGGGGATGCCGCCCGACCTGTTTCGCCGGCTTGCGCCTCACCTGACCGTCGACAACCCGAGCGGGGGCATCGACGAGCAGTTCGCGTCGGCGCTGGTGCTTTCGGCGGTCCGGAACCTGCCCATCGAAGACGCGCAGGCGCTTGTGGAAGAACGCAATCAACCGACGGTGCCGGGTGCCGAGCAGAGCCGCGTCTTCGACCGCGGCGGCCCGCTCTACCGCATTCGGGTCACGCAAACCCGCGGCAATACCGCGCGCCGCACGATGGAGGCGTTGATCTCGCTGGAGCCCGGCGGCGTGCCGCCGTTCGAGCTGCGCTGGCGACGCTTCGGAATCGGCGAGCGTTGAGCGGCGCGTGGGCGGGGAAATGTCGGCAACGACCCGGTCCATTGCCGCCGTGTTTGCACGCGGCAACGGATAGAAGGTACAAACGCCGACTGTTTCGGCGACAATAGTGTCTTACGACACCCCGCTCACAGCACAGCAAGCCACCGATGCAGCGAAAACCGGCAAGCCCATGGCCCTCTCCAGCAGTCTGAACAAACTGCGACTTCCGGCGTTGGGCGGTCCGGTCCGCGTCGAGCGGCTGCTTAGACGCTGGCGCCGCGCGCTTTTTCAGTGCCTGCCTCGCGGCGCACGTCACCGCCTGGCATTGCGCAATCCGCTGCTGGTCGCGGTGCCCCGCGGCGACGACGCCGACCTGTTCCGCCAGCTCGGTGACGAGCGCGAGCAAATCGGCGGCATCGATCTGCGTGCCGCCGGTACATTGTCCTCGGTGGTGCCGACACCGAAAAACGGCTGGCGCGAGACCTGGCTCGAGCTGCCGGCGGACTTGGTGCTCCTGCGTACATTGATGCTGCCGGTTCAGGTCAAGGACAACCTGCGCAAGGTCGTCTCCTACGAGATCGACCGTCTGACGCCGTTCGCGCCGATCGACGTCTATTTCGATACGGACATCACCGGCACGGCGGCCCGCGGCAGCAAGCTACAAGTCAGACTGGCCGTGTGCCGGCGCGACGACGTCTCCGATTGGCTCGCGCGGCTGCGCGAGGGCGGCTCGCCGGTCTCCCGCTTGACCTGGGAGCACGCCTGGACCGGTGCAAACCTGCTTCCGCCGGAAGAGCGCCCGCGCCGGGCGCGCTTCGGCTCATTGCTGACGCAACTTCTGGCCGGTGTCGTCCTGCTGCTCGTGGCCGCCGTGCTCATCTCGCCGCTGCGCCAAATGAGCGACGAGCGAGAATTGCTTCAGCGTGAGCTGCGCCAAGTGCGAATCGCGGCGGAAGAAGTTCAGGTCGTTCGTGAAGAGCTCGAGCGTGCCCGCCTGGGCAGCGTCGAGGTACTGGAGCGCAAGCGCGGGCAGCCGCGCATGACCGATCTGCTGCTGGAGCTGACGGAGCTCCTGCCCGACGGCACCTGGGTGCAAACGCTCAACTACCGCGAAGGCGAGGTCGACATCCGCGGCGAGTCCGATCAGGCCGCGGCGCTGATCGCGCGCCTGGAGCAGGGCCCCGGTATCAACAACGTGAGCTTCCGCTCGCCGGTCATGCAGGTCGCCAGCACCGGCCAGGAGCGCTTCCACATCTCGTTTACCTACAGCCGGTCGCAACAGCGATGAGCGAGGCGACGTCGACAGCCCGGCGTGCACCGAGTCTGGATTGCCTGTTGGCCTGGGGGCTGGCGCTCGCCGTGCCGACATTGCTGATCTTGGCCATCGGTTTGCCTTGGTGGCAGCAGCGCGCCGAGCTCAACGCCCAAATCGAAAAGAACCGAGACCAGCTCAGCCGTTATCAGTCGCTCGTGGCCACGCTGCCGGCGCTGCGCGCCGAGCTCGAGCGCGAGCAGGCGAACGAAGACTTCAAGGCGTTCTACTACGATGCGCAAACCCCCGCCCTCGCCGGTGCCCGCTTGCAGAGCGAGGTGCAGGACATGATCCGCGCCGCCGGCGCCCGCCCCATCAGCACCCAGGTGCTGCCGGCGAGCACCGACGAGCAGCCCCCGAAAGTGCTGATCCGCACGCAACTGCAGGGCACCACCGATGAACTGCTCGATGTGCTCTACCGTATCGAAGCGGCGCGTCCGTTTCTGTTCGTCGACCAGATGTCGGTGCGCTCCACGTCGCCGCGGGCGCGTCCGCAGCCGCGCAGGGCCGGGCGGGTCATCAATCGTGCCTACGATCGCAGCGTCGGTCAGCTGACGGTGCGCCTCGATGTGTTCGGCTACTCGCTCGGGGGTGCCCCGTGAAAGCGCTGCTCGCGGGCATCGCGGTGCTGCTGTCGGGGGTGTTGTTGCTTCAATGGAAGGACTGGCCGCCCGACGTTCCGCAGCCGCCGCCACCGGTGCAGGCGCTGCCCGGTGAGCAGCAGCCGCCGCCGGTCCGCGATGTGGACGACGTGCTCTCCGTGCCGCCCGTGGAAGACTATGTGGCGGTCACGGATCGTCCGCTGTTTTTGCCGGAGCGCCGCCCGCCCCCGGACGAGCCGCAGGGGCAGGCCGAGGAGCTGCCGATGGAATTCACCGAACTGGACGGGATGGACCTGACCGCCATCGTCATTACGCCGGACGTCGTCTCGGCGTGGGTGCGCAGTCCGGCCTCGCCGGAGGCAGTGCGGGTGCGGCTCGGCGATGATCTGGAGGGTTGGACGGTCAAGACCATCGAGCCGCAACGGCTGGTGTTGGAGCGACAGGGCGAGGTCGATGAGTTACAATTGCGCGATTACGAAAATGCTGCCGCGGCCGTGCCCATGCCGACCGGACCCAGGCGCCGCCCCCCGATGCGCAGCCGACAGCCCAATGCGCCCCAACGGCCATCCAGAGCTCCGGCCGCCAGCGACCAACTCCCGCCACAGCCAGACCACTGATGCCGAGTGGCCGCGCCGAGCAATCGGGTCGGACTACGGAAGTCGATATCGTATGATCACAGCTCCCCTGCCTTCGCTGCAGATCAGGCGCCGCCTCGCACGTCCCGCTGTCGTGTTTGCGTTGACGGCCGTTGTCTCGTTGACCGGTTGCCAGGGACTTGTCTGGGATCCGTCGGAGCGCGTCGGCAGCGCCCAAGGCCACATCATCGGCAGTGAAGAGCGCATTGCCGGCAGCACCGGCCCGCTGCGCGGCGCAGAGGGCATCGAGATCGGCGACGACGGGGTACCGCAGGCCCAAGACAGCATGGAGCGCGGCACCGGAACTTTCGTGCGCCGCGTCTCGCCGCCCTCCGTCGACACCACGCCCGGCGACGTCACACTGAATTTCGACGGCACGGATATCCGTGAAGTGGTGAAGGTCATCCTCGGCGACCTGCTCGGGGTGAACTACGTACTCGATCCCGCCGTGCAGGGCTCCGTCTCGCTTCAGACCGGCCGCCCGCTGCGCCGAGACCTGCTGATTCCCACGCTGGAGACGCTGCTGCGCATGAACAACGCGGCGCTGGTGGACAACGCGGGAACCTTCGAGATCGTTCCGCTGGCCAGCGCCGTCAAGGGCCGCATCGTTCCGCAGCTCGGCGAGTCCTCGCGGGCGCTGCCGGAGGGCTACAGCGTACAGGTCGTTCCGCTGCGCTTTATCGGCGCCGAAGAGATGAGCCGCATCCTCGAGCCGCTGGCCCCGGAAGGCAGCATCGTGCGTGTCGACAATTTGCGGAACCTGATCGTTCTCGCGGGTGCCAGCCCGGAAATGAGCAACATGCTCGATACCATCGACGTGTTCGATGTCGACTGGATGGCAGGTCTGTCCGTCGGATTCTTTTCCCTCGAGTATGCGAAGGCCACCGACGTGGTGACGCAGCTGGAGGCGCTGCTGGCGGACGAGACCGGCAATCCGTTCAAGGGGCTGTTTCGCTTTATCCCCGTCGAGAGCGCCAACGCATTGCTGGTTGTCTCGCCCCAGGACCGCTATCTGAAGCAGATGGAGGACTGGATCAACCGGCTCGACCTCGCAGAGGCCTCCGGCAGCGCCGCCCAGCGGCTCTACGTCTATCGCGTGCGCCACGGCGACGCCGAGAACCTGGCCGATGTCCTGACCAAGCTCTTCTCCGGCGACGACTCCGGCGGCACTCAACGCAGTATCGGCGGTGTCGCTCCCGGCTTCCGCGAGGCATCGATCGGCGGCGAAGGAGACGGCGAAGGCGGCGCTCCCCAAACTGCACCACGCCGCGCCGTGGCCAGTTCCATCGAGCTGTCGTCGCCGGTCAGTATCGTTGCCGACACGATCAACAATTCCCTGCTGGTCAAGTCCAGCCCGCGCGACTACAAGAAGATCCTCGATGCACTGAAGCAACTCGACATCGTGCCGCTTCAAGTATTGGTGGAAGCGACCATCGTCGAGGTCCAGCTGGTCGGCAATCTCCGCTATGGCGTGCAGTGGAACTTCTTCGGCCTCGCCGAGGGCGACTACCGCAACCAATGGGAGCTGAGCAGCAGTGCGGACGGCGGGACGCCGAAGCTGTTCCCGGGCTTCAATTGGTCCGTAGTGCTGCGTCCGGATACCGTTCGGGCGACCCTGTCCGCGCTCGCATCCGACGACTTGGTCAATGTCCTGTCCTCGCCGTCGGTGATGGTCATGGATAATCAGACGGCGAAGATCCAGGTCGGTGAAGAGGTGCCGATCGCGACCGCCCAGCAACAGGGCTTGACCGCGGATGATCGCGTTCTGAACCAGATCGAGTACCGGGATACGGGTGTGATGCTGTCGGTGAAGCCCCGGGTCACCCCGGGCGGCCTGGTGCAGATGGAGATCGAGCAGGAGGTCAGCACCGTTGCGGAGGAGACCGGCCCCCTGAACTCGCCGACTTTTCGTACCCGGAACATTACCAGCAACGTGGCCGTCCGCTCGAATCAGGCCGTCGTGCTCGGCGGCTTGATTCAGGACTCGCGCACCGACGGCAAGTCGGGCGTTCCGGGCCTCTATCGGGCGCCCATCCTGGGCCCGCTGTTCGGCGAGACTTCCAAGCGGGCCGAGCGCACCGAGCTGGTGGTGATTCTGACGCCGCGCGTGATCGCCGGCGACAGCGACATCGAGACCGTGACCCGCGATTTCCGCGACAAGGTCAAGAACCTCGATACCCGCTTCTGATCCCCGAATGTCCGAGCATCGCGCGACGCAGGTCGACCCCGCCGAGTTGGATTACAACGCGATCGCCCGCGAAGTCTTCGCGGTCGAAGCGGCGGCCGTCGCCGCATTGGCGGACGCACTCGATGGCACCTTCGCCGCTGTTGTCAGCGCCATCATCTCGACCCACGGGCGAGTGATCGTCTGCGGTATGGGCAAATCGGGTATCGTCGGCAAGAAGATCTCCGCGACCCTCGCCAGCACCGGTACGCCATCCTTTTTCATGCACCCCGGCGATGCCTTCCACGGCGACCTCGGCATGATTACCTCCGACGACGTATTTATTGCGCTGTCGTATTCCGGCGAGACGGAGGAGATGATCAAGCTGTTGCCGTTCTTGCGCGTGAACGGCAACCTCACCGTCGCCGTCACCGGTAACGCGCAGTCGACGCTGTCGAAGAATGCGAACTTCCACCTATCGGTGCGGGTGGAGCGCGAGGCCTGCCCGCTGCAGCTGGCACCGACTGCCTCCACCACGGCGACGCTGGCCATGGGGGATGCGCTTGCGGTCGCTCTGATGAAGGCGCGCGACTTCCAGCCGATGGATTTCGCCCGCTTCCACCCCGGCGGCAGCCTGGGGCGCCGTCTGCTGCACCGGGTGCGCGAGGAGATGCGCTCGCAGGATCTGCCGTTCGTGTCTGCGCAGGATTCCGCGGATGCCGTGCTCACTGCCGTCACCAAGGGCAGGCTCGGCATTGCGCTGGTGGGGGACGACAGCAAAACGGCACTCGGTATCATCACCGACGGTGATCTGCGCCGTGCGCTGCAGTTGCACAAGGCCGATTTCTTCGCCCTCACGGCAGCCGATCTGATGACGCCGAATCCGGTCACTATCGGCGTCGACAGCAGTATGCACACCGCCATCGAGTTGATGGCCGAGCACTGCATTACGCTGCTGGTCGTCGTCGACAACGACCGCGTCGTCGGCGTGGTCCAAAAATAGCGGAGACGCTGGTCATGAATTTCATCGATCTGCAGACGCAATACGCCCGCATCGATACCGATATCAACGCCCGTATTCAGGCGGTTCTGGCGCACGGCAAGTATGTCATGGGCCCGGAGATCGGCGAGCTGGAACAGCGCCTAGCCGAGTATGTCGGTGTCGCCCACTGCATTGCGGTGTCCAGCGGAACCGATGCCCTGCTGGTGGCGCTGATGGCGCTGGGTGTCGGCCGCGACGACGAGGTCATCACGACGCCGTTCACGTTCGTCGCGACCGCCGAGGTCATCGCCCTGTTGGGCGCGATACCGAAATTCGTCGATATCGATCCGCGCACCTACAACATCGACCCGGCGCAAATCGCGGCCGCCATCACGCCCAAGACCAAGGCGATCATGCCGGTGTCGCTGTACGGTCAATGCGCGGACATGGACGCAATCAACGCCATTGCCGCAGACCACGGCCTGCCGGTGATCGAAGACGCGGCACAGAGTTTCGGCGCCACCTACAAAGGCCGGCAATCGTGCGCACTGTCGACCATCGGTTGCACTTCGTTCTTTCCGTCCAAGCCCCTCGGGTGCTACGGCGACGGCGGCGCCTGCTTCACCGATGACGCCGAGCTGGCGCAGGTCATGCGTCAGGTCATGAATCATGGTCAGGATCGGCGTTATAGCCACGGCCGGCTCGGAATCAATGGCCGCCTGGACTCGCTGCAAGCCGCTATCCTGCTGGCGAAGCTATCGATTTTCGACGACGAGGTGACGCGCCGCGCGCAGGTCGGGGCGGCCTATCGGCTCGAGCTGCTGCGGCGCGGCGCGTCCACCGCGGGGGAGGCGCAGCACGGGCTGCTCGTCCCGTTCGTTGAACAGCACAACACCAGTGTGTTCGCGCAGTTCACTGTGCAAACCGACGACCGGCCCGGCGCCCAGCAGCGGTTGGCCGACGCCGGAATACCCACGGCAGTGCACTACCCGATCCCGCTGAATCGCCAGGCCGCTTACAGCCATCTCTGCTGTCCCGATTGCACGCCGCTGGCCGACCGCGCCTGCGAGCGCGTGCTGAGCTTGCCCATGCATCCTTACTTGGACGCCGATGCCATCGAAACAGTCGTTGCTGCACTGGCGCCGACGTAACCCCCGCACGCGTCGGGTGTATCGCATGGCTGCCGGCCTGCACGCGCGGAGTCGAGAGGCTCTCATGTCCCGGCTAGCGCCGGTGCGCGATACGTGCCGAGCGCTTCTGCGGCTTCCCGCGACAGGCTGCCGAGCGGCCCTCCCGGGCGTCTTGAACCGGCGATGCGACAGGCGGCGCTCGGCAACACGCCTGCGGCAGCGCCGGCGGGCGGCGCGGTGAGACCCGCGATGGTCTATATCGTCGGCATGCACCGCTCCGGAACATCGGCGGCGACCGCCTGTCTCGGTGCGCTCGGCGTCGAGCTCGGTGATCGGCTGATGCCGGGCCTGGAAGATAACCCGAAAGGCTTCTTCGAGGATCTCGATCTGGCGGGGGTCAATCTCCGCTTGTTCTCGGCGCTGTCGGCGCACTGGGACACATTGCTGCTGCCCGGGCTCGACACCCTGCAACCGGGCGCCTTCGACGCCGCGCTGGCGCATGCAGTCGACATTCTGACGACGCGGTTCGCCGACGGGCGCCCGGCGGCGTTCAAGGATCCACGCACGACACGCCTTGCGCCCTTCTGGCTTAGCGTTGCCGCGCACTGCGGCCGGCCAGCGCATTTTCTCGCGGTCTTGCGCCACCCTCTCGCCGTGGCCGACTCGCTTCGATCGCGCGATCGAATGCCGCGCCGCAAGGCGCTGATGCTGTGGCTTTTCTATCAGGCGGACGCGGCGCGGCTGCTGTTGGACCACGGCGGCTTTCTGGTGCTTTACGACGAGCTTCTGGACGACCCGTGCACCGTGCTCGAATCGTTGGCTGCATTTGTCGGCGCAACACCGGACAATGCCGCATTGCGTCGCTTCGCAGTTGAATTCCTCAGTGCCAAGCTGCGGCATCACGCTTACGCGCCCGACGCGGACGATCTCGATTCCGACACGCTTGAATGCCTTTGCCGAGATCTGTTTCTTGCGCTGCGCGCGCGAGGCCGCGGCGAGACGGCGCCGGAGTCCGCGCGCTCGGCGTTACGTCGGGTGCTCGCCCGTGTGGACGACTTCAAGCAGGCGCAGCGCCCTTGGCTTGCCTGTTTGGACGAGCTGACCGGCCTGCATCACGCCCGCGTGGAGTCCATCGAGGCAGAATTGCGTCGGGTGCATGGGGAGGCACGCAAGGCGCAGGAAGCGCTGCAACGCAAAGAGCAAGAGCTTGCGCTCGCGCACGAGGAGCTGGCCCGCACCCGAGCGTTGATGGCGGCGCCGCCCGGCAGCTTCCCGGCGCATGCCGAAAGGCGCGCGGCTGCCTCCACCGCTTCCGATTCGGCGCCGGCGGAGCTATCGCAGCCCGCGCCGCAGCTTGCCGACGAGGCCACCTCCCTTGCGCGTAACCAAGCCCCCGGAGACGCGTCACGGGAGGTGCAAGCGGACGGCGCCATGCGCGGTCTTTCGCAGGCGACTCCGCGTGCGCCGGTCACTGCCGCGCGGCGCACGCTGGACTTCATCGTCAGCGGCTTTCGCAAGCGCTTCCACTAAGCGCGGCGGGTCGTCATAGGGCCGCTATCGGTGGCCGGTGTAGAGAGGGATCCCACGATGTCGACCGACACGGTCATTTTCACGATTTGTGCGCGCAATTACCTCGGGTTTGCGAAGACCCTTGCCGCTTCTCTGCACGCGCAGCAACCGGACTGCCGCCTTGTGGTCTGGCTCCTGGACGAGGGTCCGCTGCCCGACATGCCCGATTACCTGCAGGCCCGTTACGTCCCGCATATCGTGGAGCCGGCTGATTGGGTCGAGCTGTCGTTGACTTTCAACATTCGCGAGCTGGCCACGTCGGTCAAACCGATGTGCTTCCTGCGCCACTTCGAGGAGGGCGCGGGCCGCGTCCTGTATGTGGATCCCGACATCTTCGTGTTCCGGCCCCTGGACGCGGTCTTCGCCGAGCTCGACGCCGGCGCCGGCGGCGTTCTGACGCCCCATATCCTGTCACCGCTGCCGCGCGACGACGCGATGCCCGACGACCTCGAGTTGCTCGGCGCCGGTGTCTTCAACCTTGGCTTTTTGGCCGTCGCCGCGTGCGACGAGAGCGATCGGTTGCTGCGCTGGTGGGCGCGTTGGCTCCGCACCCATTGCTTCGAAGACAAGCAGACCGGCACCTTCACGGACCAGAAGTGGATCAATTTCGCGCCGGCCTTCTGCCCCGGCTGGCACATCCTGCGCGATACCGGCTACAACGTCGCGTACTGGAACCTGCCGCAGCGCAAATTGGCCCGCAGCAGCGGTCAATGGAGCGTCGACGGCCGGCCACTGATCTTTTTTCATTTCAGCGGCTTCGATCCGACCACGCCGACCGTGCTCTCGAAGCACCAGAGCCGGATTACCGTTGCGCCGGGGTCGGCGTTGTCGGCACTGCTGCGGTTCTACGCCGAGCGCCTGCTGTCGTGTGGCTACGCGGAGGCTTTGGCGCTCGAATATCCGAAGCTGCGCTTCGACAACGGGGCGGCGGTGGACGATATCTGCCGCGCGCTGTTCCGGGATGCAAGCCGTCAAGGCCGAAGCTTTCGAACCCCGCTCGCGGCCGGCAAGCACGGCCTGTTCGATTGGTGCAACGAGCCCATCGTCCGCGCACCGGGGAATAAAGCCTACCTGACACGCTATCTGGCCAGGGTCAATGCCGTCCGGCCCGATGTCGTCGCGACCTACCCCGATCTGCTCGGCGAGCATTGGGACGCCTATGTGCACTGGCTTCACCATAGCGGCATCACGGAAATGGCCCTCGAGCCCGCATTCTTGCCGGCACTCGCGCCGACCGCCGAAGCGAGCGCAGAGCTCGACAGTCCCTTGGGTGTCCGCTACGTCGGCTATCTGTCCGCGCACCTCGGCTTGGGAGAGGCCGCGCGGGGCAATATTCGCGCCCTGCGCAAGCTCGGCATTCCGACCGAGCTGACCGACGTCAGCCATATGACGCGCAGCGACTGCGCGTCTTGGGAGTCCGAGGATCAGGAGCCGGCGGGCCTGCAGAGCGTCGGCGAGCGCATCAATATCGTCCATGTCAATGCCGACCAGTTCGCTTACGTACGCGCGCAGCTGGGTGCCCCTTTTTTCGACAATGTCTACACCATCGGCATGTGGGCATGGGAGACCAGTGAGTTTCCCGAGGAATGGCATGGACTTTTCGCATTGGTCGACGAGATTTGGGTCGGCGGCAGCTATATGGCCGAGGGCATAGCCGCCGCGTCGCCGGTCCCGGTCCTGCGCATGCCGCATGTCGTCGAGGTGCCGGACGTGGCGCCGAGCCGGAGGGAATTCGGGCTCGATGAGGCCGAATTCATCTTCCTGTTCATGTTCGATTTCCACAGCACACCGGCGCGAAAGAATCCCGAAGGCGCGATCCTTGCGTTTAGCCGAGCGTTCTCGCCGGACCAGCCGGTGCGTCTGGTCATCAAATCAATGAACGGGTCGAGCCGCCCCGAGGCGTTCGCCCGCCTGCGAGCCCTGGCCGGCGATAGCCGGGTGACGTTTATCGACAAAGCGCTGGATAGCCGGCGCCGATTTCAGCTCATCGCCAGCGCCGACGCCTTCGTCTCGCTGCATCGTGCCGAGGGCTTCGGGCTGGGAATCGCGGAGGCCATGGCGCTCGGCAAACCGGTGATCGCGACCGGCTGGAGCGGCAATATGGATTTCATGAACGTCGCCAATTCACTGCCGGTGTCTTATAAGCACGCGGTGCTGGCCGAGGCCGACCCGCCCTACCCGGCCGGAACCGTATGGGCGGAGCCGGATCTGGCCGACGCCGCTCGGCTGATGCGCCGGCTGTGGTCCGAGCCGGATCTCGCCGCCGAGCTCGGCGAGCGGGCGCGATCCGATATGGCGGAGGGCTACTCCGCCGAGCGCATCGGCGCCCTGATCAATGCGCGCTTGCAGCGGATCCGGCGCGGCGGTTTCGCGGCGACTCGAGATCCCGGCGTGGCGGAAGCGGTCGTCATGGCCGCGCTGACGCAGACATCGGACACCGGTCCGGTCTCGCCGCTGCGCTTCATGCTGCGCAAATTGCGGGTCGTGCTGCTTGCCATGATGCCCGCACGCTATCGACCGGCCTATCACCGTCTCGCCCATAGCGTCGCACGCAAGATGGGCTACTGCTGAACAGCGGCGGGGAAGCGGTCAGCGGTGTTGCGCGCGGTGATCTCGCTCCGTCGTGTCCGTCTCTTCCGTGTCACCCTCGACCCTTGCATGGCGACGCCAGTGGTGCGGACACGGCGGCGGAAAGGCCAGATCGCGCCCGCTGCCGAAACGCGCGTAGTTAGGATTGTGGAAGGGATCGTGGCGCAAATACCCCTCCCACCGCGAGATGAAGGCCTCGGTCTCCCGGGCGGTGCGGTCTCGGCGTTCCGGTCGATAGGGCATGCCGAGGGTGGCCGATTCATGGTGGTAGAGCTCGGCGCGGGGCGTCCATATGGTGCGATACCCCCGTTCCCACAGTCGCAGGCAGAGGTCGACATCGTTGAAGGCGACGGCGAAATTGTCGGCGTCGAAGCCGTTGACGGATTCGAACACGTCGCGCCGGATCATCATGCAGGCCGCCGTCACCGCGGCCCGGTTCTGCAGCCTGAGCGCGAGCCCGTGCTCGCCCGGACTGCCGCGGGGCAGACCCTTGTGGGCGTGGTCGGCCGGCCCGTTTTGTCCCAATAGGACGCCGGCGTGCTGCACCGTGTCGTCGGGGTAGTAGAGCATGGCGCCCACCGGTCCGATATCCGGGCGCAGGGCAAGGCGTACCATCTCCGCCATCCACCCGGGTGAGATGACTTCGATATCGTTGTTCAAAAACACCAGCAACTCGCCGCGGACCCTGCTTGCCGCGAGATTGTTGATCGCGGAGAAATTGTATTGGGCGTCGTAGTCCATCACGGCGATCCGCCCCTCGCCCGTCACATCCTGCAGGTAATCCAGCGTGGCGCGGGACATGCTGCGGTTGTTGACGACGGTGATATCGAACGCGGGATAGTCGGTCTTTTCCAGCACCGACGAGACGCAGTTGCGCAGCAGTTGTACCGCATCCTTCGTCGGGATGATGACGCTGACCAACGGCGCCGGCTCGGGCAGCGGGAAGCGGACTTCGCAGGCCGGCTTACCGTCCGCGCCCTGGCGCAGCTCGACCGTGGCTCCGAGCGCGCGCAGGCGCTCCGAGACCGCCCGCTGTCGGGCGCCTGGGTCATCGGCCGGCGGGGCGCCCCGGTGGTAGAGCACATGGGGTACATGGATGATGCGCGCGGGCGCGCAACCGGCGGCGACGCGCAGCGCCAAGTCGTATTCGCTTGCCGTGCCGAGCTCCGCGCGCAGGCCGCCGACCCGCTCGACGTCCGCCCTCCGGTATAGCGCCAGCCGGCCGATGGCGTCGTCTTCGAGCATCAGATCCGGATTCCAATCGGTCTTCAGCCAGGGACGACAGCGCCGGCCTGCGGCATCCAGCACATCCTCATCGCTATAGACGATGCTTGCGTCGGGGACCGCGGCCAGGGCGCTCGCGATGGACGAGAGGGCATGTGGCGGCAACCGGTCGCCGGCATCGATGAATCCGAGATAGTCGCCCTCTTCGACCGCGCCCGGCGCTCCCTCGCAATGCGTATCGTGCTGCTGCGCCACGACACGCAGCCGTGGCTCCTTTGCGGCGCGCTCGGCCAACATGCGCGTCAGTGCCGGCACCGCGCCATCGTCGCCGATGACCAAAGACCAATGGGGATAGACTTGTTCGACGAAGCTGTCTATGGTTCCTCGCAAGTGCTCGGCATCGCCGGCGCGTCCCGGGATGATCAGCGTCAATCGCGTCGCGTCGCGCCGCGCCGCATCGGCGCGGGCCAGCGGCTCGCGATCGGCCGGATCGAAGCTGTCGTAGAGCGTTACCCAGGTTCCGTAATCATCCGTCGATTTGGTCGAGACATACAGCGCCTGGCGAAGGCCGGCCAGTCCGCGGTGGCGGAAAATCGCCCAAGCACGGCGCGCGGCGGCCGGCAGCACGCCGGGATGGCGCAGCCGGCGGCGCAGCAGATCCCAGACGACTTGTGCCTTGCCGAGCTCTTGCAGCCTGATGTCCGATAGCCGAAAGCCCGCCGGACAAGTCGGCAGTTCCAAGCGCAGCGATGTGGTTTCCTCAGGTAGCTGCATCAGGCAGCCCGTGCCGCTCGCCTCCCGCGGCGGCATCCGCTGCGCGATCTGCCGCGGCCAGCCGCCCGGTGATTCGGCGCGCAAGACGAGATCGATTCGCTCGTCGGCCGGAGACAGACGGCAGCGAAACCGAACCCATCCGCCGGGCCAACGGCCGCTGTGCGGCACCAGCCAAAGCACCGGTGCATCCCCCGTGCGGAAAAAGTCATCCTCGCGGCGTCGGGCGCCTGCCACCGTCGCGATGTGGGCGCGGTGCACAGGATGCCCTTTCAAGCCGGAAAGCATGGAGGCGTTGCCGATGCGGGGGTTTTCGGGCGGGCGGCGCGGGAACGGGGGTCCGGGCGGGAAGCCGCTGACGCTGCACGGAATGACGAGCCGGGCGCTGCAGGGTGCCGCAGAAGCCGGGCGGCGCAGGTCGGCTCGGGAGGCTGCACGGCAGGCGACGAGCCGGACCGTGCTCGATGAGCGGCAGGAACTTGGGTCGTCAAGATGGAAACCGACATACCCACAAGGTATTCTATCCGATTAAACACGGAAATCTGGTCCGAGTCGAACAAATGGGGGATACAAGCAGCACTGCGCCCAGCGTGTCGCTGATGGCTCAGCTCAAGCATGGACTGACGCGGGAAAATTATCAAAAGGCCGTCGCCGACATCGTCGACGGTTGGAGACGGCGGTCCTTGTGGGGCACGATGGGATTGCAGGATATCCGCCAGCGCTACCGCCGCTCCGTCATCGGTCCGTTCTGGCTGACCATCTCGATGGGTGTCATGGTCGCGGCCTTAGGCGTGCTCTACGGCGCAATTTTCGGCCAAGAGCTCGGTGATTACCTGCCCTATCTGGCCGCCGGCTTCGTGACCTGGGGACTGGTCTCCAGCATGGTGCTCGACGGCGGGCGGGCGTTCATCAGCGGCGAGGGCCTGATCAAGCAGTTGAATGCGCCCCTGTCGGTGCATGTCTATCGGCAGGTCTGGGGCAACCTGATCGTCTTCCTCCACAACATCTGGATCTATTTTCTGGTCGCGATGTGGTTCGGTCAGTATCCGTCGTGGACGACACTGCTGGTCGTGCCCGCTATTGCAATTATTCTCGTCAATGGCATGTGGATGGGGCTGCTGCTCGGCCTCCTCAGTACGCGGTTTCGCGATATCCCGCAGATTATCGGTAGTGTCGTGCAGGTGATGTTCTTCATCACGCCGATCATCTGGAAGACGGACATGCTGCCTGGACGCGCGCTGTTCTTGGATCTGAACCCGTTTTACTACTACGTGCAACTGGTGCGCGCTCCGATGATGGGCCACCTGCCTTCGCTGGAGATCATCGCCGGTGTGGTGTTGTTGACGGTGCTCGGTTGGGGTGCCGCGTTGTTCTTCTATACCGCCTATCGCTGGCGGCTGGCGTACTGGGTATAGGTAATCGGCGTGGCATCGATCATCATCAAGAACGCCAGCGTCGCGTTTCCCATTTACGACGCCAGCAGCAGGTCGCTGAAAATGCGGGTGTTGCCGGGCAACATGGGCGGGCGCATCGGCGGCAGCGGCGGGCATGTGTCCGTGGTTCAAGCCCTCGACGATGTGTCGTTGACGCTCAATCACGGCGACCGTGTGGGGCTGGTGGGTCACAACGGTGCCGGCAAGACGACGCTTTTGCGCGTCTTGGCGGGCATCTACGAGCCCGGCGCGGGCTCGGTCCGGGTCGATGGCCATGTGGCACCGCTGTTCGATATCGCGTTGGGCATGGATCCGGAGTCCACCGGTTACGAGAACATCTATCTGCGGGGCCTGTTCCTCGGCATGAGCCGCCGCGAGATCCGAAGACGTCTGCCCGAAATCGCCGAATTCACCGAGCTCGGCCAATTCCTCGACTTGCCGCTTCGCACTTACTCCGCCGGTATGCGCATGCGCCTGGCGTTCGCGGTGTCGACGTCGATTACGCCCGATATCCTGCTTTTGGACGAGGGCATCGGCGCCGGCGATGCCGCCTTCCTGGACAAGGCCAACCAGCGGCTCGGCGCATTCACCGATCAAGCCGGCATCATTGTGCTGGCATCCCATGCCGACCATCTGATCAAGCGTATGTGCACCAAGGCGGTGCTGATGGAGCGCGGGCGAATCGTCGCTGTCGGGCAGGTGGACCGCATCCTGCAGCGCTATCGCAAGCGCATTGCCGCGGCCTGAGCAGGATTTCTGGGGGACTCCGATCCTTGCCGCCGGAGCAAATACCGCTGCTGGTCCTCACGCGTTACGGTCCGCTCGGCTCGAGCAGCCGGCTGCGTATGCTGCAGTATCTTCCCCGGCTAACCGAGGCCGGGTTCGCGCCGCGCGTCTGTCCCCTATTCTCCGACGACTATCTTCATGCGCTCTACGGGCAGGGCCGCCGGCCGGGTCTGTTGGTTGTGCCGGCGTATTTGCGCCGACTGCGGCAACTCTTGTCGGTGCGACGCTTTGCCGTGCTCTGGGTCGAAAAGGAGCTGTTCCCGTTCCTGCCGGGAACCTTCGAGGGCCTGCTCGGGCGAACGGGCGTGCCCTATGTGCTCGACTACGATGACGCGACGTTCCACCGCTACGACCGGCACCGTTCGGCGCTGGTCCGGAGGCTGCTCGGGCGCAAGCTCGCGCCGCTCATTCGCGGCGCACGCACCGTGACACCGGGCAATGCCTACCTGGCCGACTACTGTCGGGATGCCGGTGCCGGCGATGTGCGCATCGTGCCGACGGTGGTCGAACTCGACCGTTACGCCGATGTCTCCGAGCCCGAGACCAACGAGTTTCGCGTGGGCTGGATCGGCTCGCCGACGACCACGCCGTTTCTTGCCATCGCCGGCGCCGCGCTCGAGCAGCTCGCGCGCGAGCGCCCGGTACGCCTCGTCGTCATCGGTGCCGGCCACTTGCCGCCGATGGACGTGCCCATGGAGCGCCATGACTGGTCCGAGCAGACCGAAGCGTCGCTGCTCGCCGGCGTGCACATCGGCATCATGCCGCTACCGAGCGCCCCCTGGGAACGCGGCAAATGCGGCTATAAGCTGATCCAATACATGGCCTGCGGGCGTGCCGTCATCGCATCGCCAGTCGGCGTGAATACCGATATCGTCACCGATGACGTCGGCTTATTGGCGGTCGACGCCGTGACTTGGCTCGACGCCGTGCGTCGCCTGGCCGACGATGCCGCGCTGCGTCGGGCCATGGGACGCGCGGGGCGCAAGCGCGTGCTCCGCGACTACAGCATGGACCGGACTGCGCCGGAAATCGCATCGATCTTGCGCGAGGCGGCGGACGCCGCGCCGAGTCGGGCCGGATCGTGAGCAAAGCCGGCGAGCCGCGCGCGGAGGCCGGCGAGGGGCCCGCGCGGCTGTTGTACTTCGTCACCGAGGACTGGTTCTTCTGCTCGCACTTCATCGAGCGCGCCTGCGCCGCTCAAGCAGCCGGCTACGAGGTTAGCGTGCTGACGCGGGTCCGCGAGCACGGCGAAGAGATCCGCCGCCGCGGACTGACATTGATACCTATCGAGCTGAAGCGCCACGGCATCAACCCATTCATCGAGGCCGCCACGCTGCTGCGCGTGCTGCGCGCCTATCGCCGCATTCGCCCGGACCTGGTGCATCACTTTGCGTTGAAGCCGATTGTCTACGGAACGCTCGCGGCGCGGCTCGGCGGCTTTCGTCGCTTGGTCAATGCGCCGGTGGGCATGGGTTTCGTCTTCGCATCGAATTCCGCGCTCGCGCGGCTGCTGCGTCCTTTGATGCGCTTGACGCTGCGCGCGCTGCTGAATCCGCCGGGCAGCCGCGTCGTCTTCGAGAACCTCGACGATCTGCGCTCCGCCGTCGACGAGGGCTTCGTGCGCGCCGACTCCGCGCTTCTGATCCGTGGCGCCGGCGTCGACACCGCCCGCTTCGTGCCGACGCCGGAGCCGGATAGCGTACCGACGGTGGTGCTGGTCGCGCGGATGCTCAAAGAGAAGGGCGTGCAGGAGTATGTCGACGCCGCGCGGCGGCTGAAGGACGATGGCGTGCGCGCGCGCTTCCTGCTGGTCGGCGCCCCCGACCCCGGCAACCCGTCCGCGGTCGCGCGCACGCAGCTCCTCGCATGGCAGCAGCAATGCATTGTCGAGTGGCTCGGGCAGCGCACGGATATTCCGGAGATTCTGGCAGCGGCCCACATTGTTTGCCTGCCGTCGTACCGCGAGGGCTTGCCGAAGACGTTGCTGGAGGCATTGGCCGCGGGCCGCCCGATCGTGACCACCGACGTGCCCGGCTGCCGCGAGGTCGTCACCGACAGCATCAACGGTCTGCTGGTGCCGCCGCGCGATGCCGCGGCCCTGGCCGACGCTTTGGCGCGCCTGATCCGCGATCCCGCGCTCAGGCGGCGTTTCGGCGCGGCGGGCCGTGAGCGGGCCGAGCGCGAATTCGCGACCGAGCTGGTGGAGCGCGCGACTACCGCGCTGTACCGGCGGATGTTGGCCACATGAGACCGGCCCGCCTGACACCGGCCCGCATCAGACCGGCAGTGAGCGACGCCGAAGTGCCGCTGCGCGACAATGGGCCGCAACCGCCGCAACCGCCGCAACCGCCGCAAGCCCGCCGCCCGCGTGCGCCGCGGTGGTTGCAAGGACGACTGCTCTGGGCGCGCGATATTCGTTTAACGGTATCGCCGATCTGCCGGCGGCTGCCGGCGACCGTTCCGCCTCCGGTTTTCCGCATGGCTTTTCAGGGCTGCGTCACGGCGGAGTGTGCACCCGAGGTTGTTGTCCGATGACGGCCATCGCGGTCACCGGTGCATCGGGCTTTGTCGGGCGGTTTCTGTGCCGGCAGTTGGCAGACCGGGGCGCAGAGGTGGCGGCACTGGTGCGTAGACCCGCGAGCGCGCCTGCCGCTGTCGCGTCCGAGCACGTCGTCGGTGATCTGGAGGCGCTACCCTCGTTGGGGCAGGCGCTGCAAGGCATCGAGACCGTGGTTCATCTGGCCGGGCGTGCCCATGTGATGAGGGAAAGCGCCGACGACCCTGAGCAGGCCTATCTGTGCGCCAACGCCGAGGCCGGTGCGCATCTGGCGGCGCAAGCCGTGGCGGCCGGTGTCCGGCGTGTGGTGTTTCTGAGCAGCGTTAAAGTCAACGGCGAGCGCACACGCGCGCGGCCCTTCGTCGAAACCGACCCGCCGGCGCCCGAGGATGCCTACGGACGATCGAAATTGGCGGGCGAGCGTGCACTTTGGCGAATCGCCGAAGACACCGGCCTCGAGGTGGTCATCATCCGCCCGCCGCTGATCTACGGCCCGGGCGTCAAGGCAAACTACCTGCGATTGATGCGGCTTGCGGACAGCGGGTTGCCGCTGCCGCTGCGCTCGGTAAGCAATCGGCGCAGTATGGTCAGCCTTTGGAACCTGTGTGATCTGATCGCGGCGGCCGCGGTGCATCCGGCGGCCGCCGGCGAGACGTTTCTGGTGTCTGACCAGCACGACCTATCGACCCCCGAGCTGGTCGCGGCGTTGGCGGCCGCGCTGGGCAAACGCGCGCGGCTGATGCCGTTTCCGGTGTCGGCGCTTCGGCTGATCGGCCGGGGCGTCGGGCAGGGGGGCACCGTGGAGCGGCTGACGGACTCGCTGGTCGTGGATTCCGGCAAGGCCACGCGGCTGCTCGGCTGGCGGCCGGGCTGCTCGGTCACCGAGGGCATCGAGCGCACCGCGGCCTGGTATCGGAGCTTTGCGTCTTGAGCGCGAAGCGGCTGCCGCGCTGCCCGCGGGCGGGTTGCCATCGGTGAGCGCCGCCGCGGCGCGCCGTCAGGGGACGATCGGATACCGTTTGGCGACCGTGTCGAGCGCTTGGAAGCCCGCCAGCATGTCCGCGAGCCGATCCAGTCTCACCGAGTTGGGCCCGTCGCTGGCGGCATTGTCCGGATCGTCGTGGACTTCCATGAACAGCATTGCGATGCCGACGCCGATGGCGGCGCGGGCGACGACGGGCACGTATTCCCGTTTGCCGCCGGTGGCGTTGCCGAGTGCGCCCGGCATCTGCACGGCGTGGGTTGCGTCCATCACCACCGGGTAGCCGGTCTTGGCCATCTCGTAGAAGCTGCGCGGGTCGACGATCAGATTGCCGTACCCGAAGCTGACGCCGCGCTCCACCAGCGTGATCCGCTCGCAGCCCGTCGACTCGAGCTTCTCGACGACGTTGTTCATGTCCCAAGGTGCCATAAACTGTCCCTTCTTGACATTCACCGCCCGCCCGTAGCGGGCCGCGGCGCGCCCCACCGCCAGTACGAAGTCGGTCTGCCGGCAAAGAAACGCCGGGATCTGCAGCATGTCGACGGCCTCGGCGACCGGCTCGCACTGGGCTTCGGTATGTACGTCTGTCAGCACCGGGCAGCCGATGGCCTCGCGGATCTCCTGCAGCACGGAAAGACCTGCGGCGAGGCCGATGCCGCGTCTGCCGCCGAGGCTCGAGCGGTTGGCCTTGTCGAACGAGGCCTTGAAGATGTAGGGGATGCCCAGCTGCTCGGCGGTGCCCGAGATCTCGGTCGCCAACATGAGCGCGTGCTCGCGGCTCTCGATTTGGCAGGGACCGGCTTGCAGTGCGAAGGGCAGGTCGTTGCCGACGACGATATCGTCGCCGATCCGAATGTGCTTCATGGCGGAGCTCCGGTATGGACTTGCGCGGGCGCTCGCCGTGCATGGCCGATCGCTGGCCGCGCGGGCGGCATCTTGAACCGATGCTATCAGGAGCGGGCCGACGCCAGAAAGGCCTGCCACAGCAGCGCCAGGCTGACCGAAATCAGCAGCACCGCCAGGATCGGCACCAGTAGCGGCAGCGTCGTGGTCGGCTGCACCAGGGTCAGTAAGACGGTTCCGCAGCCGGCGAGGCCGACCGCGGCAAGGGTCGCCATGGTGCGCCGGTTATTGCTGCGCAGCTCAGCCTTGATGGCCTGCAGATCGGCGGCGGGGCTGTCGGGGCGGTTGGTCGCTTGCTGTTCCAGGTGATCGACGATGCGCGTCAGCGTGACGGGTAGCTCCGGGAGGCGCTCGGCCACGTGGGGCCACGTCTCGACCATGCGCTTTACCAGTGTGCGCACGCCGATCTGCTCGCGCATCCAGTCTTCCATGAAGGGTTTCGCCGTTGTCCAAAGATCGAGCTGGGGGTAGAGCTGGCGGCCCAGGCCCTCGATATTCAGCAGCGTCTTTTCCAGCAGCACGAGCTGGGGCTGGATCTCCATGTCGAAGCGCCGCGCGGTCTGGAACAGGTTGACCAGGAAGCCGCCGAACGAGATCTCCGACAGGGGCTTTTCGAAGATCGGCTCGCAGACCGTGCGAATGGCCGATTCGAACTCCTCCACCCGGGTCCCGGGCGGCACCCAGCCCGACTCGACATGCAGCTCGGCGACACGCCGATAATCCCGGCGGAAGAATGCGAGCAGGTTCTCCGCCAGATAGCGCTGGTCTTCCTTGGTCAGGCTGCCGACGATGCCGAAATCCACCGAGATGTATCGCCCGGACGGCTCGACGAAGATGTTGCCCGGGTGCATGTCGGCATGGAAGAAATTGTCGCGGAAGACCTGCGTGAAGAAGATCTCGACGCCGCGGGTGCCCAGCATACGCATGCTGATGCCCTGCGCCTTGAGCTGATCCACTTGCGAGACCGGCGTGCCGTAGATGCGCTCCATCACCATCACGTTGGCGCGGGTCCAGTCCCAGTAGACCTCGGGGATATAGAGGTCCTGGCTGTGGCGGAAGTTGCGCCGCAGCTGCGAGGCGTTGGCCGCTTCGCGCTGCAGATCCAGCTCGTCGAAGATGGTCTTCTCGTATTCCTTGACCACGTCCACCGGGCGCAGTCGGCGCCCGTCGCGCCAGTAACGCTGCGCGAGATGGGCGAAGGTAAACAGCAGGTCGACATCGCGGCGGATGATTTTGTCGATGCCCGGCCGCAGGACCTTGACGATGATTTCCGTGCCGTCCTTGAGCCGGCCCGTGTGCACCTGAGCAATGGAGGCGGATGCGAGGGGACGCTCTTCGAATTCGTCCAGCACGTCCTCGATGGGCACGCCCCAAGCCTTCTCGATCATGGCGCGCGCCTGCGGGCCCGGAAACGGCGGCACCCGGTCCTGCAGCCGCGCCAGCTCGACCGCCAGATTCTCCGGCAGCAGATCGACGCGGGTCGAGAGCAGTTGCCCGAACTTGATGAAGATCGGTCCCAGATCCTCGAGTGCGAGGCGAACGCGGACCGGGTAGGCCGGCAATTCGCGCTTGAACCAATGCCAGGGCGCGAGGTAGATCAGGAAGCGCAGCGGCCGAAACAGCCGCGTGGCAACCACCACCTCGTCCAGGCCGTGCTTGAGAAGCACGATATTGATGTGCAGCAGACGCAAAGTCTGCGACAGGTGAAACATGGGTGAAGCCGCCGCGTACTACTTGCTACTTGCCCCGGACTTTTGCCAAACGCCGAATGCGGGCATCGAGCCGCTCCACATCGTCGCGTACCGTATCGACCTCGTCCAGAAACCCGCGCAGCTCTTCGTGGGTCGGCAGGAAGCGTCCCTCCTCCTGCAGATACTCGCGCAAGTCTTGCCGGAAAATACCCGCGCTGCGACGCGCCCAGCGACCGGCCGCCCGTGCGCGCCGGCCGAGTTGATGGGCGAGCGTGTCGCCGACCAAGTGTGATACATGCTCTTCCCAGTCGATGTCCAGGCCGCGCAGAATTTCACCGAGCCGTTGCGCGAGGGCGTTGTCCCCGTCGATGTCGATCTCCCCTTCGAACACCGAATCTTCGCGATGCTCGCTGAGGGCCATCCGCAGCAGCGCCGCCGGCGTGCCGCGCACGACGCAGTCGGGCTCCGCCTCGTAGTCGCCGAACAGCATCAGCCCCGACTCCGAGGGAATCACGTAGACGCGCGTGCCGAAGCCGGCCAGCACCAGCAGCAGCACCCGTCCCTGCAGATCGGCAAGGCGAGCCGCGCCCTCGGCGTCGAGCGCCAGTGCGGCATTGAGCGCAGCTTCGGCGGCCGCGAGCACGGCGTCGGGCAGCCGAAGGGCGTCATCGGGTGCGTTGCTGTCGTCCATGGAAACCTCCGCGTTCACAGCTTATAGCCGCGGTGAATCGCGACGATGCCGCCGGTCATGTTGAAGTAGCTGCAGCGCTCGAAGCCGGCCTGCTCCATCATCGAGAGCAGCGTGTCCTGGTCCGGATGCATGCGGATCGACTCCGCCAGATAGCGATAGCTCTCGGCATCCCCGGCGACGAGCTTGCCCATGACCGGTAGCAGCGTAAAGGAGTAGAGGTCGTAGGCGCGGCTCAGGGGTCGGCTGACCGGGTGGGAAAATTCCAGAATCAGGGCGCGGCCGCCGGCGCGCAGGACGCGAAACATCTCGTTCAGCGCGAATTGCTTGTGGGTCACGTTGCGCAGCCCGAAGCCGATGGTGACGCAGTCGAAGCTGTTGTCCGCGAAGGGCAGCCGCTCGGCGTTGGCGATGGCGTAGTCGATGTTGCCGACGACGCCCTCGTCCACAAGCCGCTCGCGGCCGTGGGACAGCATCGCCTCGTTGATATCGGACATCACCACGTCGCCATCGGGTCCGACGATCTTCGAGAATTTTTGTGCCAGGTCGCCCGTGCCGGCGGCGAGATCAAGCACGCGCTGGCCCCGGCGAACACCCGCGAGCTCGATGGTTCGCCGTTTCCATAAGCGGTGTACGCCGGCGGACATCAGGTCGTTCATCAGGTCGTAGCGCGAGGCGACGGAGTCGAAGACCGCGCGTACCCGCTGCTGCTTCTCTTCGACCGGGACTTCCTGGTAACCGAAATGGGTGGTCTTGTCGTCGGACATGGATCTCACTGCTCCGGGGTTGCGGCTGCGGATGACTGCCGCGCCGGCGCCTGTTCGATGTGGCGGCGCACGCGTTATCTTTAAGATCGCAACCGGCTTCGGAAATTCTCTGGAACGGGCGCCGTTCGCCCACGGATCGGTGCCTTCCGGCGCCGAGGCCGGAAAAAGCGCGTGCCGAGGCCGAAACGGGATACTTGGCGGGTGCCGGCCGAGGCCGTTACCTTGCGTGGCCGGAACCTCAGTCGCAGCCGCGTACGTGCGAATCGCGCGCGCTGCGGTATCGGCCTCTCACGTCAGCGGCGATTCTACACCCAAGCGAGCGGGCGGGAACTGTGCGAAGTCAGTGACCCCGAGCCCGGTCCCGTGGCTGAGGGCGGCCCGAAGGGACCCCGTGGCTGGCTTGCCGGCGGGCAGCCGGGGCTGCCGTCGGCGCCGCCGCGGGCGGCGCCCGCTTGCGCTTCGGTCTCAGGAAGGGCGGTGCTTGCGCTTGTGGCCTGCCTTTTCCAACTCGTCCAAGTACTCTTTCCAAAGGGCTTCCTGGTTCTTGCCGAGCCCGTAGAGATACTCCCAAGAGTAAATCCCCGTGTTGTGCTCGTCGTCGAAAAACAGGCACACGGCGTAGTTGCCGACGGGCTCGATCTTGTCGATATTCACCTCCTCCTTGCCGACTTGCAGCACACGCTGGCCGGGGCCGTGGCCCTGGACCTCCGCCGACGGGGAATAGACGCGAAGCAACTCCACGGGCATGCTGAAGTGAGCGCCGTCGTCGAAGGTGATCTCGAGGACGCGGGAATTGCGGTGCAGGTTGAACTCGGTCGGCGTTGGCATGGATGGACTCCGTTGTCTGATGGCGCGCGGCTCGGTGCGGCGCGAAAATACCTGCACGAGATGGGTGAAAGCGGGCAAGATTCAATGCCGTGGCAGGGTGCGGCGCGCCCGTTCCGGGCCGCGCCTCGGATGCCGCGCCCCGCGCCCCGCGCCCGGTGTGCCGGACAGCAGGCCGGACATCGGCGCCCGCGGGCAGAAAAGCTTCCTCATGATCATTTGCAACTCAAACCGATACGTCTACATTCATCTCCACAAGTGCGCCGGCACAAGTGTCGAGCGCGCTCTGGCGAAGTCGCTGCAATACAACGATATTTTGATCGGCAGCACGGATCGCGGAGAGGCTCTGCAGCCGCTGTTCCAACAGATGATCGGCTTGCACAAGCATTCGCCGGCGGCGGCCGTCCTGCGGCTCGTCGGCGAGGATCTTTGGCGCAGCTACTTCACATTCGCCACCGTGCGCAACCCGTTCGATCTGGCAATTTCGCAATATCGTTTTTCGTTGATGCTGTTGGAGAAGGCGTTGCGGCAAGCAGGCGGGGCGCTACCGGACCGGGCGGGGCCGATCGAGGTGCCGATGAGCCCGAGGGATTGGCGGTGGGACTATCCCGGTGTGCGGGCGCTCGTCTCCGCGGACGGTATGCAGACGTCGTTCTCGGCATTCATCCGCTCGCAGTATCTCGAAAACTGGGGCGGCTTCGCACCGATGAGCGAGCATTTGTCGGACGACAGCGGCCGCTTGTTGGTGGACGAAGTCTTCAAGCTCGAAGAGTTGTCCGTCTCCTGGCCGGACTTGGTTGCCCGGCTCGGTGTCGAGCAAGACATCGATCTCGAGACCTACAACGCGACCAAGTTCGGCGTCGCGTCTGCGACGGCGGGGCGCGGTAAGGGGCGCCGGCAGCACTACCGCAACGCGGACGACATCTCATTGATTAGGGCGCGATTTCGCCGCGACTTCGAGTTGTTCGGATATGCACCGCGGCTAGAAGGCTAGGGAAGCGCTGCAATATCGAGCTCCATCCGTGCCGATTTCGGCGGCGAGGGCCGGTCGAGGCGCGCGTCTGCGCGACGGCGCATGCCGCCCCGGAGCCGCGCAGCAAAGGCTAGAGGATGTACTGCGACAAATCCTCGTCCGCCGCCAGTTCGGCCAGGTTCTGGTCGACATAGGCGGCGTTGATGGTGATGGGCACCCGGTCGAGCTCCGGCGCGTTGAAGGAGATATCTTCCAGCAGGCGCTCCATGACGGTGTGCAGCCGGCGGGCGCCGATGTTTTCGGTGCGCTCGTTGACCTGGAAGGCGATCTCGGCGAGACGGCGAATGCCGTCGTCGGTAAATTCCAGCTTGACCCCTTCGGTGGCGAGCAGCGCGGTGTACTGATCGGTCAGGGATTCATCGGGCTCGGTCAGGATGCGCACGAAGTCGTCGGTGGTCAGGGCCTGCAGCTCGACGCGAATCGGCAGGCGGCCCTGAAGCTCGGGGATCAGGTCCGAGGGCTTGGCGAGATGGAACGCGCCGGAAGCAATGAACAGGATGTGGTCGGTCTTGACCATGCCGTGCTTGGTCGAGACGGTGCTGCCCTCCACCAGCGGCAGCAGATCCCGCTGCACGCCCTCTCGGGATACGTCCGCTCCGCCCGAGTGCTCGGCGCGCCGCGTGACCTTGTCGAGCTCGTCGAGAAAGACGATACCGTTCTGCTCGACGTTGCTCATGGCCCTGAGCTTCATCTCTTCCTCGTTCACCATTTTCGCCGCTTCCTCGTCGCGCAGCACCTTGCGTGCCTCGGCGATCCGCAGCTTGCGCCGCTTGGTGCGGTTGGAGCCCATATTCTGGAACAGGCCCTGTAGCTGGTTGGTCATCTCTTCCATGCCCGGGGGCGCCATGATCTCGACGCCCAGCGGCGACGCGCTGACCTGCACCTCGATCTCGCGCTCATCGAGCTCGCCGGCGCGCAGCTTCTGCCGAAACTTCTCTCGGGTGGCCGAGGATGTGCCGCCGGCGCGGCTGTCCTGCTCGAAGTCCGACGGCGGCGGCAGCAAGGCATCGAGAATGCGCTCTTCGGCGGCGGCCTCCGCGCGACCGGTATTGCGTGCCATCTCCTGCTCGCGCTCAAGCTTGATTGCGATATCGGCGAGATCGCGGACGATCGACTCCACATCGCGGCCGACATAACCCACTTCGGTGAACTTCGTCGCCTCTACTTTCAAGAACGGCGCATTGGCGAGCTTCGCCAGGCGGCGAGCGATCTCGGTCTTGCCGACGCCGGTGGGGCCGATCATCAAAATGTTCTTCGGCGTGATCTCCGAGCGCATGGGCTCCTCGATCTGTGCGCGCCGCCAGCGGTTGCGCAGCGCGATGGCGACGGCGCGCTTTGCCGCATGCTGGCCGATGATGTGCTTGTCCAGTTCGGCAACGATGCGCTTCGGGGTAATCTCGGACATGGGATGCCTACTGTCGGGTTGATGGCGCGGCGCATTGCGCCGGCCGGGGCAGCCGGCTCACCGGTTGCGGGAAGAACTTTGGCCTTCTCGTGGTTTCTGCAAGCCGGGGCGGGCCGCTCAGCCCGCTGCCAGCTCTTCGATGACGAGATTGTGATTGGTATAGATGCAGATGTCGGCGGCGATGCCCAAGGCCCGCTCGACGATGTCGCGCGCGCCGAGATCGGTATTCTCGCTGAGTGCGCGTGCCGCGGCCTGGGCGAAGGCGCCGCCGGAGCCGATCGCCATCAGGTCGTTCTCGGGCTCGAGCACGTCGCCGGTGCCGGAGATGATCAGTGATGCCTCGTGGTCGGCGACGCAGAGCATGGCCTCGAGCCGGCGCAGCATGCGATCGGTCCGCCAGTCTTTCGCGAGCTCGACCGCCGAGCGCGTCAAATGCCCCTGGTGTTTTTCCAGCTTGCCCTCGAAGCGCTCGAACAGCGTGAAGGCGTCCGCCGTCGCGCCGGCGAATCCCGCCAGCACCTTGTCCCGATACAAGCGGCGTACCTTTCGGGCGTTTCCTTTCATGACCGTCTGGCCGAGGGATACTTGGCCGTCGCCGCCGATGACGACGCTGCCGTGGCGGCGGACGGAGAGTATTGTCGTACCGTGAAACTGTTCCATTGCGGGGCTCTTGCTGACTGCTCTCGGATTATTCTACGCCCTTGACGGGGTGGATTTCAGACGCGGGCGCTTCGCCGGCAACGCTTCGCGCGCCGTTTGCGGCGCTGGCGGCAGCCCCTGTTTGCCGGGTAGACTCCCGCGTCCACGCGCAGGCGGCGTGTCGGCTGATACGCCGCCGGTCAATCCACCCACAGCGTAGGCGCCACTGCGCCGAGCCGCCATGCCACATGTCGATTTCAAGCCCGTCGCGGACGGGATCTACTGCGTCGAGACCGGCCTCTATCGTCCGGGTCTTGCCTCCTGCTATGTCATCCGCGCCGAGGACCGCCTGGCGTTTATCGATACCGGTACTGCGAACACCGTGCCCGCGCTGCTCCAGGTGGTCGACGCACTCGGGCTTACTCCGGCCGATGTCGAGTATGTGATTCCGACGCACGTGCACCTCGACCATGCCGGCGGCGCGGGCGCGCTGATGGCCGCTTGTCCCCGCGCAAAGCTGATCGTCCACCCCAAGGGCGCGGCACACATGATCGATCCCGCCAAGCTCACCGCCGGTGCGACGGCAGTCTACGGCGAAGCGGCTTTCGCGCGGGACTTCGGCGCGCTGACGCCGGTCGCTCCCGAGCGTGTGATTGCGGCCGATGACGGGCAGTTGTTCGACCTCGCCGGGCGTTCGCTGATGTTCATCGACACGCCGGGTCACGCCAATCATCACGGCTGCATTTACGATGCGGCCAGCGGCGGCGTCTTCAGCGGCGACACGTTCGGCATCTCCTACCGGGAGCTCGATACCGAATCCGGACCCTGGCTGTTTGCGCCGACCACCCCGGTCGCGTTCGATCCGGATGCATGGCAGCTCAGCCTGGACCGGATCATGGCGCTCGCGCCGCGGGCGGTGTTTCTGACGCACTATTGTCGGATCGACGAGCCGGCCCGGTTGGTCGACGATCTGCGCCGCAGCATTCGCGATCTCGCCGATATCGCAAAGCGCGAAGAGGCATCGGCCGACGCCGGCCGTCAGCAACGCCTCGAGCAGGCGATCACGCGTCATTTGATCGACGATGCCCGGCGCCACGGCTGCCGGCTCGAGGAGGCGCGCATCCGGGAGTTGCTGGCTGTAGACCTGGCCCTGAATGCCCAAGGACTCGAGGTTTGGCTGCGTCGCCGCGCCCGTGACCGGTCCTGAGCACCGGCGCTGCCGCGGGGCGCAATGCCTCGCCGAGCGCCCCCGGCACTCGCCAATGCCTGTCGCCGCGCAATCGCGAATCAGTCGGAGGGCGACGAGCCCGGCAGCGCTATGTTGCGGCGCTGACGGCGCACTCAAGCGGTTTCCGCGTCTTCCCAGGGACGGCCGCGGCAAATCGTGCGTGCGTCGAGCAGCAGACTGTAGACCTCGTGCAGGCGCTCGGGGATGACGACGGCGCCGTCCTTGACGCTGTATTTGGCGGCGAGCAACTCGCGGGGCTGCTTGGGCAGGTCGAACAGATCGACCAAGTGCATGTCCCATTCGTCGAAATAGACAGGGCCGATCTGTTCGAACGCGATCAGACTCACGTCGTGGTGGCGCGGATCCCGGATGATGCGGTTGAACAGCGTGTTGACGGCGTCGGAGGGGCCTTCGAGCACCTGCAGGAAGTCGTTTCCGGACAGCAGCAGCAGGCCGGTGATGCCGAGGGCGCGATTGTTCTCGGCGCTTTGACGGACCAATTCGCCCAGCTCGTCGTTGGGCATCGACGCGTCCGAGCACAGGCTGCGGTAGATCAGTCGACAGTTGGCCATTGCCGGGCGGTGCGGTCATGTGACGCACGCAGTCCGTGTGCGGGCGGTGCGGGTCCGCAACTGCACCGGCGCGGAGGCCGGTACCGGTTTGCTGCCGCCGACCCCGTTGTCGGCACCCCTTGCCTACCGGCGAGGGCCTGCCGGCACGGATAACGCCGATACGACGTCTCCAAGCGCCGATGGCATCGACTCGGATCGCCCGCGGACTGTAAGTGCACAAGACCCACAAAATAGCAAAGCGCCCGGCTTTTGCAACTCGTCGCCGGTGAAACCCGCGTCGGCGCGTGGTCTTGGCGGGGATCTCGATCACTTTTGCGGACGATCGTGCCGAAAGCCGAAAGCCGAAAGCCGAAAGCCGAAAGCCGAAAGCCGAAAGCCGAAAGCCGAAAGCCGAAAGCCGAAAGCCGAAAGCCGAAAGCCGAAAGCCGAAAACATCCCAGGCCGTAGACTGCGATGACGAGCAAAAAAATGCTCGACCCCGGGAGGAGGTCGAGCACGTTTTTTTGCACCGACGGGCCGCACCGGTGTAACGCTCCGGCTAACCGATGTTCACGGACCTGTCGAATGTCGTGATTCTATTCGCAGCGGATCAGGATATCGGGCATTACATGATCGGCCGGTCGATGACGTGCACCACGCCGTCGGCCGCGAACAGGTTGGTCTTGACGACGCCGGCGCCGCCGACACCGATATGGCCACCTGCTTCCGAGGACGTCCCCACCGGGATCATCTCGCCGTCGAGCGTTCGGGCCTGCTGCATCTGCATCAGGTCGGTCGCCGTGTAACGTCCGGGAATGATGTGCTTGGAGACGATCCGGCTCATAGCGTCCTTGTCGTTCAGCAAAGCCGCGCGCTGCTCGGGACTCATTCTCGAGAAGGCCTCGTCGCTGGGCACGAACAAGGTGTAGTCGCCGCCCGTCAGTTGATCGGCAATGCCGGTCGCGGTCAGCATGGTCTCGAAATCATCGAACAAGCCGGAGCCGGTAACGAGGTCGAGCACGTGCTTGTCGCTGGCATAGGAGGGCACGCCGTTCGGCTTGCCGTAACGTGCCAGAACATCGACGGGCTCGGCATTCTCGAGGCCCGCGTTGGCGCGCTCTCGGGTTTCCTCGTCCGCGTACTTGTTGCCGAGGGACAAGGCCGTCAGCGGGCCGAGTGCCATCGCCAGACCGAGAAACAGGACAAGGCGGTTGGACTGAGTCACGTTCGCATCGCTCATGGGACTATCCTCTGTTTGCCGCAGTTGAAGACTACATCCGGACAGAATCGGGACGGACATCGCCGCCACCTGGTCAAGGACACCGATTCTGCCCTCCACGAGAGCGTAGGTCTGGACAAAGTCACGTCGGGACAAGGAAAACGTCTTTCGATACGTGGTTTTCGGCGGGCTTGGAATAGGGCGATCAGGTTGTAGCCGTCGGCGACGGCAGCCCGACCGACGCCGCGGCCGGATCGGTGCGCTCGAGGCAGATCCGCCGGATGGCGCGGACTCGTCGTTTGAGTCACCCGTGAAACTAACCTATCGCCAGGTCGACGGCGGCTGCCCCCGCAACCCGCCCGCGCTTCCCCCGGCGCGACTCGGCCTTCATCTCGGCTGCCGGGTGCATTGCCATGCGCCCGGCAGTTTTTTTCGGCGTCTAGCGGCGCTTGCCGCGGGTATCGCCCTCGTAGAGCGCGAGGAAGCGCTGTTCGGAGAACCCGTCCAGGCGTCGGTTGCCGACCAACAGCAGCGGTACGCCGCGCCCGCCGAGCCGCTCGAACTCCTTGCGCGCGCGCGGGTTACGTGCCACGTCCATCTCGCGAAAGCCGATCCCGTGCCCGCGCAGAAAGGCCTTCGCGCGATTGCAATGGCTGCAAGATGCCGTGGTGTAGATGACCACCGACATACGTCCCGGCTTGGCGCTCATCCCGGGCGGACCGCCGGACCGCGGTGTCTGCCCGGACGCGGGCACCGCGCGGGCTCAAACGTCGCGCGGTCTCTCGAGCGGTCGCTGGTCGAGCGATCGCGACGACACTCAGTCGTTGTCGGGTTTCTTGCGTGCACGGGGATGAGCCTGGTCGTATACCCGCGCCAGGTGCTGGAAATCGAGATGCGTGTAGATCTGCGTGGTGGCGATGTCTGCATGGCCCAGCAGTTCCTGCACCGCGCGCAGATCGCCGGAGGATTCCAACAGATGGCTGGCGAACGAGTGTCGCAGCAGGTGCGGATGTAGATTTCGGGCGGCGCCGCGTACCTGCGCCCAGTGCTTCAGACGCTGTTGCACCGTCCGCGGGTGAATACGGCCGCCCCGCGAGCTGACGAACAGTGCGGGCTCGTCGTCGGCGGCGAGAAGCCGGCGTGGTTCCAGCCAGCGCTCGATGGCCTGCAGCGCTGCCGCGCCGATTGGAACCCGCCGGGTCTTCGCGCCCTTACCGGTTACGGTCAGCGTTGCATCCGCGGGATCGATATCGCGGATGTCCACGGAGATCAGCTCCGCCAGGCGCAGGCCGCTGGAGTAAAACAGCTCCACCATGGCCGTGTCGCGCAGCATCAGCGGGTCGTCGCCGCCGCCGTGGGCGCTGTCGGCGTCGATCAGGGCGCCGAGCTGATCGACATCGAAGGTTGCCGGCAGTTTGCGCCCGCTTTTCGGCGGGCGCACGCCGCGCGCCGGGCTCTGCTTGGCGGCTCCCTCGCGGATCAGATACTTGAACAGGCTGCGCAGGGCGGACAGCTCCCGCGCCAGCGTCTTGCCGCCGATGCCGGCGCGGTGACGCGCGGCGATGTAGCGCCGCACATCGCCCTCGCGCAGCGCTGCCCACTCGTCGATGCCCTGCGCACGCCGCCACTGGCCGATGCGAAGCAAGTCGCGCCGGTAATTGCTCAGCGTATGTGCCGACAGGCGCCGCTCGTGAGCGAGATGCGCCAGAAAGGCATCCAACCGGGGGTCGCAGGACGCAACGCCGTCGTCGACGCGCGCGGGTGCGGCGGTATCCCGGCTCATGGCTGTAACGCGGCCGAGGCAAGCGTCGTCGGCAAGGCCGCCGGCGTGTGCTCCGCGCGCGCGCCGACGCCTTGCTCGGGCCGGGCCGGCATCAGCGGCGCTGGCCGAGATCGGTCAGCTTGGCGCTGGCGATGGCGCCGAGGCGCTCGAGCAGGTCCGTGCCCATGTCCGGCGTGAAACGGGCCGGGTCGGTGCTGCCGATGGCCAGCACGCCGGTCTGGCCATGGGCATTGATCGGCACCAGCGCCGCCGACTGAATACCGGGCGTGTCGTCGAACAATGCGCGGGTCTGCTCGGGCTTCAGTGGACCGCATACACAGCGGTCGCGCGCGACGAAGTCGACGAAGCTGCCGATCAGCGGGTCGGCGGCCGCGCGCTCCGCCTCCAAAGGGAACAGCTTGAGTGCCACCGCGTCGGCATTGAACTGCTCGCGAAGAGCGTCCTGCAGCGCTTTGTGGGCGTGCTCCAGATCGTGGGCGAGGATGAGCTTCAGGGTCAGCTCATGCAATCTGGCGGACAGCTCCTCGTAGTCGCGCGCCCGATGCACCAGGTGGTTGAGCCGGCCGCGCTCGGTGGCGAGCTGTTCGCGCAGCACCGAAACCTGATGCTCGATCAGCGAGACCGCGCCGCCGGCACCGTGAGGAACATGCAGCTTCGCAAGAACTTGTGGATGTCGGACGAGGAAATCCGTGTGCCGCATCAAATAGGCCGCCATGGCCTTTTCGTACTCATCGTCGGCTTGGTCGACCTGACGCGTGGTCATAGCTCGATGTCCCCATCAAAGACCCTGGTTGCGGGGCCGGTCATGACAACCGTCTCCCCTTCGCCGAGCCAATTTATCACAAGCTCTCCGCCGGGCAGCGCGACGGTCACGGTCTCGTCGAGCTCGCCCCACAGGCGGCCGATGACCACGGCCGCGCAGGCGCCGGTGCCGCAGGCCAGCGTCTCTCCGACCCCCCGCTCCCATACCCGAAGCCGGATCCGCGTCGCATCCTCGACCTGCATGAAGCCGACATTGACGCGGTTCGGGAACAGCGCATCGTGCTCGATCAGCGGACCCAAAGTCTCGACCGGCGCGTCTTGCACGTGATCCACGCGCAGCACCGCGTGGGGATTGCCCATCGAGACGGCACCGAAGCGGATGGCGTCGCAGCCTTTGCCGATCTCGTAGGCGGGGGCGCGACTGCGCGCCACCAGCGGGATGTCCGCGGGCTCGAAGCGGGGCACACCCATGTCGACGGTGACTTGCCCGTCCGGGCGCAGGCACAGCACGATCGGGCCCGCGGCGGTGCCCACCGAGATTTCGTCACGGGTGCAGAGACCCCGCTCGCGCACGAAGCGGGCAAAGCATCGGGCGCCGTTGCCGCACTGCTCGACTTCGGAGCCGTCGGCATTGAAGATTCGGTAGTGAAAGTCGGTTCCCGGCAACCGCGGCGGCTCCACCAAAAGGAGCTGATCGCAGCCGATGCCGAAACGCCGATCGGCCAACCGCCGGCACAGCGCCGGGGTCATCTCCACGCGCTGGCCGACAGCGTCGATAACGACGAAATCGTTGCCGAGGCCCTGCATTTTCGTAAAGCGCAGACGCATTAGCCGATCCGACCCCAAACGGCAAGATGCCGGTCGCTGACCACGTTGACTTCCAGGTGCGGGTCCAGCCCGGCCTCGCGCAGCTGCGCCGTCACCTCCGCCGGCTCGAAGGCGGCCAGCAGCGAATTGTGGAAATCGCGCCGCAGGACGTCCGGTGCATCCCCGGCGTAGCTCTCGACCAATGCCGCGGCCCAGCCCGCCGAGGCCGGGCGCATCAAGTCCATGACCAAGACCAGCGCGCCGGGCTTGGCGCAGGCGCGCACCGTGCGCCAGAGCACCTGCGGCTCGTGCAGGTGGTGCAGCAGGCTGTTGGAAAGGATCAGGTCATAGGCGCCCTGCGCCAGCGTCGGCGAGGGCAGCTTGTCGCAGACCAGCCGGACGCGGTCGGCGATGCCCGGCAATGCGGCGATATTGCGCCGTGCCAGATCGAGCATCGCTTCGCTGCCGTCGAGTGCATCGCAATAGGCCTGCGGATAGCGGCGCAGAAAACGGATCACGATGTCCGCTGGACCGCAGCCCAGATCAAGCGCCCGGGCGCCGGACAACTCGCCGGGCCGCTGCTCGGCGAGCAGCCGCAGGAACAGCTCGTTGGGCTCGGTGAAGTCCGCTTCCGCGTAGGCGATGGCCTGCCCGGCCTCCTCCATCAATTCCGGCTCCGGTCGGCGTTTCATCGTATCGCTCGTATTGCTGCGGCTCAGGGAAGTGTCGCCTCGTCGGCGTACAGCGAGGCCCGCGTCTCGCGGCGGCGAACCAAGTGAATGTCGGCGCCGTCGACGACGATCTCGGCGGCGCGCGGGCGGCTGTTGTAATTCGAGCTCATGGTGAAACCGTAGGCGCCGCTCGAGCGCACCGCCAGCAAATCACCCTCCGCGAGCACCAGAGACCGCGCCTTACCGAGAAAATCGCCGGTCTCGCAGACCGGGCCGACGATGTCGAATATGCGTGGCTCGCCGTGGCCGCGCTGCACCGGCACGATCTCCTGCACCGCCTGATAAAGGGCGGGCCGCAGCAGGTCGTTCATGGCCGCATCGACGATGGCGAAGTGCCGGCTTTCGGTCGGTTTCAGGTATTCGACCCGCGTCAGCAGTATGCCGGCATTGCCGGCAATGGCGCGGCCGGGCTCGAGGATAATCTCCAGCGGACGCTGCGCGAGGCGCTCGCGCAGCACCGCGGCATAGGCGTCCGGTGCCGGCGGCTGCTCGTCCGTGTAACGGATGCCGAGACCGCCGCCGAGATCCAGGTGCTCGATGGCGATGCCCCGCTCGGCGAGCCGGTCGGCCAGCGCGAGTACTCGCTCCAACGCGTCGAGGAACGGCGCCAGCTCGGTGAGCTGGGAGCCGATATGACAATCGATGCCGACTACGCGCACATGCGCCATCGCGGCGGCCTCGGCGTAGACTGCCTCGGCGCCACCGATGTCGATACCGAACTTGTTCTCCTTGAGGCCGGTGGAGATGTAGGGGTGGGACTTGGCGTCGACATCCGGATTGACGCGCAGCGAGACCGGCGCGACGGTGCCGAGCTCGGCGGCGATCGATGCGATCCGCGCGAGCTCGGGCTGCGACTCCACGTTGAAGCAACGGATGCCGACCTCGAGCGCGCGACGGATCTCGTCGGCGCGCTTGCCCACGCCCGAGAAGATGATCTTGCCGGGCTCCCCGCCGGCGGCCAGCACGCGCTCGAGCTCGCCGACGGAGACGATATCGAAGCCGGAGCCCAGGCGGGCCAGAATACCGAGCACGCCGAGGTTCGAGTTGGCCTTGACGGCGAAGCAAATCAGGTGCGGGTGGTCCGCGAAGGCCGTGTCGAATGCACGCCAGTGACGCTCGAGCGTGGCGCGCGAGTAGACATAGGCCGGCGTGCCGAAACGCGCGGCGATCTCCCGCAGCGGCACATCTTCGGCGTAGAGCTCATCGCCGCGGTAATTGAAGTGGTCCATACGGTCGTCGTCGGGGCCTTCGTCGTCAGGGCGTACCGCTTAGGGGGTCGGCTGCGGGGGCTTCGGGCACGTCGTCCGCGTCTTGCTGCGCCGGGGACGCTTCGGCGGGCGCGGGCGGCCCGCTCTGCGACGGCGGCTCGGGCAGATACAAATCGCCCTTCTGGCCGCAGGCGCTCAGCATTTGCGCGGTACCGAGGACGGCGATCGTTGCGTAAAGAAGATATTTGGCCCAGCAGTGCATGGCACGCAGCTCGAAATCGGATATCGGCGGTCGGAACTGGCGCAACGCGCAAGCGTGAGTCGGCATTTGCCATTCGAGGCGCGACGCCGCGCGATGATTCCGCACCAAGGGCGCACCGAGCGATCCGCCGGCCAAGCGATGCACGTCCGACATGCCGCCAGCAGCGCGCGGGCGGCAAGGCAGGACGCCGCTTCGATGCCGCGGGCCTGTGCCCGCACAAGGTGCCCGCACAAGGTGCCCGCCTAAGCTGCCGGCGGCAGGTTCCCGGCTAAATGCCGAGTATACCGATCAAGCGTATTTCTTGCGCGTTTGGCGGACGCCGCCGCCGGCTTATTGCTCCTCGCTCGCTGCCACGAACACGGCAAGTCGGGAGGCGTTACCGTCGAACAGCGTCAGCCCGGACCCGGAGATTTCGTACCGTACGACCCGCGTCAGCGCGTCCAGATAGGCTGCCTCCTGCGCCATGACGCCCTCCGGGCTCGGGCACATCATCCGCGTCGTGGCGACGGGCTCGCGGATCTCGAGCCAGTTGCCGTTCAGCGCGTAGGCTCCCCGATAGCGATTGCAGGCCTGTCCGGAAAACCGGCCGTCCGCGTCGAACTGCAGCGTCACGTCGGCGCCCACCAGCGTCGAAACGATCGCCTGCTTTCCGTTGTTGAGGCTGACCAGTTGCCATTGCGTGCCGGTCAGCGAGGCCTGCCGGAGCTCGGCCAGCGTGAGCAGGGGCTCGCCGCCGGCATCGAGGATCTCCAGGCGACCACCGTCGATGCGGTAGCGAGCGGCGCGGGAAATGGCGTCGACGACGGCGCGCTCTTGCTCCATCAAGGGCGGGTCGCAGGCCATCATTGTCGACGCCATCTGCGATGTCATCTTCAGCGTGCCGCCGTCGATGCTGTAGCCGCCCATCAGGCGGTTGCAACCCGCGCTGCCGCTGAAGCGGCCATCGTCGAAGCTTACCACCGCGTTCTCGCCGCCCAGGATGGGTTGCATCGCGCCGTCCGCGCGGTAGGTCTCGATACGCCACTGGGTGCCTTCGAGGGTGGTTTCGGCGTCGTTCATCGTGTCTGTCGCGCAAGCGGACATGGTGCCGGCGAGGGCGGCGACAACCGCCAACAGCGCGGCGGCGGGTGTGCGAAGCAGGTCACGTGCATTCATGCGAGTCTCCTTTCGTTGATGCGGCGCTGCCGTGAGCCGCGCGTGCGATAGGGGCGAAAGCGGGCTATGCCGAGGCGCCGACGGCCGGACTTCCGGGCCGCGAATACCGATCGCGCTTCCGGGCCCGACTTGCGGGGTCGGCTTTCGGTTCGGGCTCAGGGAAGGATACGGATCGGAGTCCCGTCGCGCACCAATGACCAGATCTCGTCCATCTCGTTGTTGGTGACCGCGATACAGCCGTCGGTCCAGTCCCGGCCATCGTATTCTTTGGCCAGCGCCGGCGATGTCAGCCAGTTCGGGCGCCCGTGGATCATGATCATGCCGCCCGCGCTATGCCCCATTGCGCGTGCGAAGGCGCGATCGCGCTCGTTCGGGTAGGAGACGTGGATGGACTTGTAGAAGTTGCTGCGCGGATTTCGCCAGTCGAGGGTGTAGTCCCCTTCGGGCGTGCGCTCGTCGCCTTCCGCCATTTTGTGCCCGCGTGGATTGTCTCCGAGGGAGATGCGGTATTCACGGTGCACCTGACCGTCGGCGATGAGCTGCATCTTGCGCTCCGCCTTGCGGACGACCACGCTGTCCACGTGGCGCACCGACCGATAGTCGGGCTTGGATGCGCAGCCCGAGAGCTGGGTGCCGAGCAGCAAGGCCGTGAGGATCGGGATCATTACCCCCGAGGGGATCCGCCCGCTTCGGGCGGAGCAGCGGAGAATGAATTCACGCAGGCCCCTGCGGGCCGATGAAGGCTGCGCCATCGAGTTTATCCGGGTAATTGTCATGTCGAGTGATCGGAACCGGATTCTAGCCGATCGAAACCCCCCAGGCATCAGCGAATCGTCGCTTTTATCCTTCGAAATTGACTGGTTAGAGCGGTAATCTAAAGGACTTTTTGCGAGTATGGCGATATCGCTGATCGCGGCCTAGTCCTGGCTCGGCCCATCGGGCGTCGCATAGACCAACAGCTGCGCCACCGCGCGGTCGGTCAGCGGATCCCGACTCAGCAGCCGCGCGTTGCCGTTGCGCAGGTGGCGCGCGAACTGAACGCGTGTCAGCACCAGCGGGTTCTGCGCCTGGCGGTCCGCAAACAGAATCAGGCCGCTGACGTCGCTGATCCAGCTGGCGCAGAGCGTCATCTGCGCGCCGTCGACATCGGCGAATTCGGCCCAGTCGCCCACCGCAAGCTTGCGTGCCGACACATCGAATTCGTCGCTGCCCTGCCCATGATCGCTGTCGCCCGGCGGCGCGGGCTCGCCGTTGTCGGCACGCGAGTCGGCTGGCTCGACGAGCGGTTGCCCGCTGCCCGGCTCGCGCGGTGTTTCCGTCGGCGGCTTGATCGCCGCCATATGCAACGGCATCAGGGCGCGCAGGAAAGGATGCCAAAGATCCGACTTGCCGATACACGCCAGGCCTTCGGGCAATCGCTGCAGCAGGTCCGGCAGCAGGCGCATCAGCCGCTCGCGATCGAGCCGATGGCTCTTTGGTCGGATGCTCCAAGCAAGGTCGTCGACGGTGCTCAGAGCTTGCCGCCAGTGCGCACCGCTGTCGCCTTCGGACACATAGAGATGGACCAGCACTTGCGACCAAGCGGTGCGAATGAATTCCTCCACCACGGCGGGCAGGCGCTGCCCGTCGAGACGCTGTCCGATGGCGTCGCCGACAACGCGGTCCGCCGTCAGGCGTCGGTCGCGCTGCTCCAGGCGCTGCACCAGCTCGCCGACTTTCTTGCGCGCCTGCCGTTCGGCGTCCTCCAGGATTTGCCGAATGCGCCCGACTTGCGCCTCGAAGATGTCGGTATCGCTGTCGAAGTCTTCGATGACTTGGCTGACAGCGTTGCGGATCGCGTCCAACAGACGCGCCTCCTGTTGTTCGTTCCAGCCGCGGGTCGCTTCGTCGATGAGATCCATCAGCTGTCGCGCGGGATGCTCGGAGTCGGCGAAAAAGGCCTTGTTGAGCAGCGCGACCTTGAGGATCGGCAGCTGCAGACGGCCCAACTCCCCGCGCATGCAGTCGGCCAACTCGCCGTCGGCGAGGATATAGTCGAACAGCGTTGCGGTCAGATTGACCGTCACCGCTTCTGTTGGCTGCAGCCAGCGCAGCAGCGGCGACGCGGCGAGAATATGCAGGATGGCGCTGCTGGTGGGGTCATGCTGCGCAAGGTCGACGCCGAGCTTCGCTGCCGCCTTGCCGTTGCCGCGTTGCAAGCCAGTCAGCCCTTCGAGGAGCTGGCTCAGCACGACCGGCCCCATCTGCATGGCGTCGAGCGCGTCGCCGGCGCCGTCGTCGCTCGGCTGCGCCCCGGCCGCAAAGCCGGTTTCCGGACCGGACTCGCGCTTGGCGCTTGCGCCATGCATTTGGCCGCTCGCCCCTTCCCCGCCGGACCCGCCGGACCCGCCGGACCCGGTACCGGTCGACCCGCCAACGGATGCCGCCTTTGCCGCGAGAAGGCCGCGTGCCATCTTCATGAAGACGTCGTCGACGCTGCTCCCCGCGCCAGTGCCGTGGCTCGACGGTGCTTTAGCCGCCGCCGGCCCGCCAGGGCGGTGTGACCGGTCCTCGTGCCCGGGCTGCTGCTCTTGGGCGGCGGGTGTTGCGTCTTCGGGCGCGCGCTCACGCTTGGGAATCGGCTCGGCCGCCGACACCTTCAGCTTTTCCAGCACGCCGTGCTCGACCAATGTTGCGTTCAGGTCTTCGTAGACGGCCGGCAGTTCTTTCGCGGTGTAGTGCTCGAAGGTCTCCAGCAGCGTCAGCGCCAGTTCCTCGTCGGCCCAATTTTCCCGAACGGCAGCGAGAAAAGCACTGAACAGTCGCTTGACCGAGAACGGATTACTCTCACTGTCGAGGCGCCCGACATCGAGCAGTGCACCGACGCGGTGCTCAAGCGCGGTTAGCTGACCGGAGCACGCATAGGTCGCCTTTGCCGACAAGCGTCCCACCGCGAGGTCACGCTCGAACTCGTTGCGATCCACCAACGCCAGCTGGTCGGCGCTGGTGGATGGGGCGACGCGCTTGCCGCGCAGTGCGGCCACGGCTTGATCGCAGGCGCGGGTGTAACTGTCCCGGAATGCGCGCAGCAGTCCGCTACCGTTGGCACGCAGCACCGCAAACGCCGATTCGTAGAGCTCGCGCCGCACCGGGTCGTCGCTGCGCTCTGCTAGATTTCTCAGATCCGCTTCGGCCGCCTTCAGGTGCTCCGCGAACGCGGACGCTACTTGCTGGGACAGGCTGTCGCGCAACTCGCTGACCAACTCCAGCGCTCGCGTCGAGGGACGCTTCGCTGCGGGCGATCCGCTGGGTTGGCGTTGAGCGCGATCCGGCATTGGACAGTTCTCCGGGAGCAATTGCGCCGCCGACGGCGCTTTGGACCTGTTCCCTGTCCGCCGAGGCGCCGAAAACCGGCAGGGGCGCGAGAGGCCTGCGCCCTCGTGGAAACGGGGGTGCGCATGCGTCGATCCTCTGCCCGGCGGTAAATACGGCGCCGATGTGTTTGTCTCTTTACATGGCAAAGTCTAACGCCTGCATCCGCGCGCCGGCGTGAAGTGCCTCGCAGGTTGCGCCGCCGACTGCCGGGCAAAGCGCCGGCCGGGCACCTCGAGGCGAGCAGGAGGTGCCGACGGGCCGGCCGCGAGGGCCCGCATACGTGCGGCGAAGCTCCGATTGCCGGCGCCTGTTTGCGGCGCTCGGGCGCGGGGTGCGCCGGTCCGGCCGACGCTCCGGCTTCGACCCGCATTCTCCCCGGCGCCAATCGTATCGGTCGATGTGCCGAACGTGGGGTCGACGTCGCTGTGTTAGCATCGTTCGGCTTCGATCGATGGAGCTTGCGATGCTTCGCTTTTTTGTGCGTTTCCTCCTGTTCGTGCTCGCCGTGGTTCTCATCGGGCTGGCCGTCGGGCCGCTGCTGGTGAACCCGAATCCCGCGCCCGGCGCAACGTCCGCGAAAACCCTCGCCGGCGACGACAGCCGCTTCGTGGCCGTACCCTACCAGGGGACGGACGGCATCTCGCTGCACTATCTCGCGCGCCCCGCGGGCAATAGCGACGCGGTGTCCGCCGGCGACGCCGCGGCCGCCGGGCGGGTCTTCGTGCTGCTGCACGGCTTTACGTTCAACGCCTACACCTGGAGCGAACTGCTCGATTTCTTCGCCGGACACGGCCGCGTGCTCGCCTACGATCAGATCCCCTACGGTCTCAGCGCAAAACTCGTACCGGGGAGCTGGGAAGGACCGAATCCGTACGCGAAAGCCGCGGCCGTCGAACAGCTGTTTGCCTTCATGGACGCGCGCAATATCGGTCGAGCCGTGCTGGTCGGCAACTCGTCCGGGGGCACGCTTGCGCTCGAGGCCGCTCTCGCACGACCGGAGCGGGTCGAGGCGCTGATCTTGATCGGACCCTGGGTGCACTCGAAGCGGCCGATCTTCCCGCAGTGGGTCGCGGATCTGCCGCAGCTCGGGCGCATCAGCCTGCAGCTGGCGCGCTACCTGGGGGGCGATATGCCGCTGCTGGATCACTCCTACGCCGACCCTTCGCTGATCGACGACCATCGGCGGGCGCTGACCGGCATCCATCGTGGCATGGCCAATTGGGATGTCGCCTGGGGCGCGCTGCTGAATCACTCGCTGACCGATCCCGTGGAGATCAGCGCACATCTCGGCGAGATCGAGCAGCCCGCACTGGTCATCATCGGAGGCGAGGATCGGATCGTGCCTGTCGAGGACACGGCGGCGACGGCGCGCGCGCTGCCCGATGCCCACTTCGCGCTGCTGCCCGGCTGTGGGCATCTGCCGCAGGAGGAGTGCCCCGCAATGGTCGAGCAGGTGGTGGGCGAATGGCTGGAGACACTGGAAGACGGCGCGCGCTGACCGCATTCTCCGATCAGAGGCCGAGGTCGGCGGGCGGCGTCGACGGCGGCCGCAGGCGTCGCCGAGTAACGGCGGCTCAAGGTTCGTCCCGCGACCCGAAAAGGCGCCTATGATGCCGGGTGAGCAAAGCGACACCGATGCCCTGCCCGGCCTATGCCTGGTATTCGGTGCCAGCGGTTATATCGGAAGCCATCTGGTTCCGCGTCTGCTCGACGAGGGCATCTCCGTGCGCGCGAGCAGCCGAACGCGCGCTTCTCTGGAGGCGCGGGGCTGGCAGGGGGCCGAGCTGGTGCAGGCCGATGCGCTCGATCCGGCCAGCCTGGACGCAGCCCTCGCCGGTGTGCACACCGCCTACTACCTGGTGCACTCGATGGCCGCCGGCAAGGACTTCGGGCGGATCGATCTGCAGGCCGCGGCCAATTTCGCGGCGGCGGCGGAACGCGCCGGCGTCCAGTGCATCGTCTACTTGGGCGGGTTGGTGCCCGACGATGCCGACAGCGAGCACATCGTCTCGCGCCGGGACACGGGCAAGGTGCTGCGCCAGGGCGCCGTGCCGGTGACGGAGCTGCGCGCGGGCATCATCGTCGGGCCCGGGTCGGCGGCATTCGAGGTCATGCGCGACCTGGTCTATCACCTCCCGATCATGGTGACGCCGCGCTGGGTGCGCGCGAAATCGCCGCCCATCGCCCTCGACAATCTCTTGATGTATCTGGTGCGGTTGCCGCAGATCGAGGCGGCCAGAGGCGGAATCTACGACGCCGGCGGACCGGAGACGCTGACCTATCAAGCGATGATGCGTATCCTCGCCGAGGCGGGCGGGCGCAGGCCGCCGGTGATCGTCCCGGTGCCTGTGCTGACGCCGGAGCTCTCGGCGTACTGGCTGCGCTTCATCACCTCGGTGCCCACCAATATCGCGCGCGCGTTGATCGGCGGACTTAAGCACGATTTCTCCGCGAACGACGCGGAGCTGCGCCGGCTCGTTCCGCAGCATCTGCTCGGCTTTCGGGAGGCGGTGGAAGCCGTGTTCGCCGCCGAGCGCGCCAGTGAGCCCGTTATCGCCCGTTGGATCGAAGGAGCATTCGCCGTGCGGCAGCAACGTATCGACTACGCCTACTACGCAAAGCGCGCCGGCGGCGATGCCGAGACCAAGGCCCCGCCGGAGGCCGTCTGGGACGTGGTCGCGGCCATCGGCGGGGATCAAGGCTACTACTACTTGAACCAGGTCTGGCAGCTGCGCGAGCTGTTCGACTGGCTGGCCGGCGGGCCGGGCCGACAGCACGGGCGGCGTCATCCGACGCAGCTGCGGGTCGGCGACCGCATCGATTCCTGGAAAGTTCTGGGCGTCGAGCCGGGCCGGCGCCTGAGCCTCGCCTTCGGCATGAAGGCGCCGGGCGCGGGAATGCTGGAGTTCGATCTAAAGCCGCTCGATACCGGCGGCACCCGGCTGTCGGTCACCGCCTACTGGCATCCGGCCGGGGTATGGGGACTGTTGTACTGGTACGCCTTCGAGCCCATGCACAAGGTCATCTTCAGCGGCACCGCGCGGGAAATCTGCCGCCGCGCCGAGCGTCGCGCCGACACGGCCGGCGCATTGCCGGGCGGCGATTCCGGCGCCGATACCGGCGGCGGCTGAATCGCCCGCCCGCGCGTGCCCTCAGGCCGCCGCCGTGTTACCGGCCCGCAGCGGTGCGAGTAGTGTCTCCACCCGGCCTTCCGGGCCGGCGTCCGGATGATGGAAGGCGAAGGTGGCACGCTCGATGGCGGGGGCCTCCGCGACGCGGGTCAGCCGCCCGCTTTCGAGGTCCGGGGCGACGATGGGCTCCGGTAGATAGGCACTGCCGCCGCGGGCGCCGATGAGCGCGTGCGCCAGTCGCCAATGACCCACCCGCAGCCGCGGCGGCGGAGCCCCGTGGAAGGCTTGGGCGTGGGCGCCGGCGAATCCGGTGCCCCAATCCACCAAGACGTAGTCACCCCGGTCGAACAGCGCCTCGGCACCGAGATCGCCGTGGGTCGTCACCATCACCAGCCGGACCCCGATCAGTTCCACCACGGCGATCTCCGCCACCTGCGGTGATTCGAACGAGAAGGCCAAGTCCAGCGTACGCTCGCGCACCCGGCGCAGCAGTGCGTCGGCGCCGTGCGCCTCGGCGATGACCGACAGCGCCGGGACGCGACCGGCAATGTCCACCAGCCACTGCGCCAGATAGATATCCCACAAACTCGGTACCGCGCCCACCGCAAGCGCTGCCATCGCCGCGTCCGGCGCTGCAATCTCCTGCCTGGCCCTGCTCCAAGTGTTGAGAATGTTGTCGGCGTGTCTGAGCAGGCGCTCGCCCTGGGGCGTGAGCTGTACGTTGTTGCGGGTCCGCGTGAACAGCGCCACGCCCAAGATCTGCTCGAGCTGTCGAATGCGGGCGCTGACGGCGGACTGTGTCAGGAACAGGTTGTCCGCCGCCTTGCCGAAATGGCGGGTCCGGTTGACTTCGAGAAACGTCTTCAGCAACTCGGTATCCATCGGCTTCTCAAGCTCGGGAGGCGCCGAACCGGTAGGCGATCGCCTCGCCGGGCAGGCAATTCCGACATCTTTTAGCGCGCAAGCGGCAAAACACCAAAACAACGGCGCCGTCCGGTGGCTCGGCGCAGGGAATCTCCGTGCTCGTTTTGTCGGCATCGGGCGTGTCCGCGTCGATGCGGGGCCGAGTGTCGACTTGCCGCGCCGCTCGCGCCGTCCGTCCTCGCGATGATGATCGAAACGCGAGATCGAAACGATGAGCAAATTTCGTTTCCTTTAGGCGCCCTGGTTGCGTCAAGAATATTAGCAACCAGTGGACATTGCCCCGGGACGAGGTCCGCTGCCGATTCACTTGGCACAGCCGGGGGGCATCCGAGCCGCATGGGGCCACGGCCGCTCGCGTGCCGGACACGACGCGCGCGGGACGGCGACAGTGATGCTGGTGAGGACGTCTCGCCGACGTTGGCGCCGGCTATCTATGGGATTTTGGAGGCGTTGATGTCGTACGACGATAATGATGCTGTCACAGAGGTCGCCGACGATGACGTCGAGCCGATCGAAGACACCACCAGTGTGCGCAGTCCGCGTGTCGGCGCGGGTTATTCGCCGCAGGCGCGCCAGCGCATCGAATACCTGCAGGAGCTCAAACGGCTTCGTTCGCAGGCAGGCGACGACGCCATCGAACAGTTTTGATGGAGACCGCATGAGGGCTAGCCGAGGATTTGCGGCGTCGGGCTGCGGCTAGGGCCAGGGCGACGGCCATAGGCCGGAACGCGGGAGCGAGAGGGGCCGGGGCTTGCGCCCCGGTGCTGCTATGCGCCGCGGGATGCGGTGCAGTAGCGAGCGCTGCCTGTCTTACTGGGCCGGTGCGGCCGGAGCAGCAGGAGCTGCTGCGGGCGGCGCGCCGTAGGGCATGCCGTAACCGCCGCCGTAAGGCATGCCGTAACCGCCGCCGTAAGGTGCGCCGTAACCGCCGCCGTAAGGCATGCCGTAGCCGCCGCCGTAAGGTGCGCCGTAACCACCACCATAAGGTGCACCGTAGCCCTGGCCATAACCGCGGCCGTAGCCTTGACCATAACCGCGGCCATAGGCGCGGCTGCTGCCGCTCATGCTCATGTCGAAGTCGCCGGTGCCGTCACCGAACATGTTGCCGAAGTTGTCCCACATGCCGTTGCCGTAACCGGGACCGCCGCCCCACCACGCGCTGGCCGAGAAGGAGGCGCCCGCGAGGGCGACAATGCTGGCAATGCCAAGGTTCTTGATCACTTTGTTCATGAGAGTCTTTTGCCTCGTTGTCATGCGTTTCGGGCGCGCGGCAGCCGCCGTGCAGTCGCTGCGCGACGCACGGCACGAGGTCTTTTCCGTAGGGAGATCAGAACTGCATACGCCCGGCGGGCGATCTGATCGGAGCCAGATGTCGACGCAATGCACCGAGCGGCGTTATCGGCCCGGCCGGCCGGGTTCACCGATGGTGACTTCCGCGGGCCTGCGGCCCTGAGACAAAGTGACTGACCTGCGGGCTAGACGCTGGAGCCCTGCTTTCCCGGCCTACCGCCAAGTGTTTTGGTCGGTTACTTCGGGTCCGATCAAGTATAGGCGTTGGTGTTGCCGATGGGAAATCCAATCGCGGCCGCCGGAGGTTGATCGTCGTCAACGCACGCGGCGAAAAGCCAGGCGCATGCCGCGCACGGCGTCGTTGACGCGGCCCTGCTCGTAGGCAACTTCTCCGTTGATGATCGTCATCGCGATGCGCGCGCGAAACCGCTGTCCCTCGAAAGGCGACCAACCGCATTTGGCGAGTACATCGGCGCGCTCCACGGTGTAGGCGGCGTCCGGATCGACCAAGGTCAGATCCGCCCAGTAGCCCTCGCGAATATAGCCGCGCTCCTCGATGCCGTAGCACTCGGCCACGGCATGGCTGGTCTTCGTAACGAGCGTTTCCGCGGAGAGGGTACCGGCATGAACGTGCTCGAACAGAGACGGCAGTGCATCCTGAACAAGCGGCAGCCCCGCGGGTGCCTTGAAATAAGTGCCGGCCTTTTCCTCTAGCGTATGGGGCGCGTGGTCCGTGGCGATGACATCGATGCGGCCTTCGGTCACGGCGGCCAGGATGCCCTCGCGATCTTCGGCGCGCTTGATGGCGGGGTTGCACTTGATCAGCGTGCCTTTGTCCGCGTAATCGCGTTCGTCGAAGAACAGATGATGGACGCAGGCCTCCGCCGTGACCCGCTTGCCGTCGATCGGACCCGGCGCGAACAGGGACAGTTCGCGCGCCGTGGTGATGTGCAGCACATGCAGCCGCGCATCGTGCCGGCGCGCCAGATCCACCGCCAGCGACGAGGACTTCCAGCACGCCTCCTCGGAGCGGATTGCCGGGTGCGCGCTCATCGGCACGTCCTCGCCGTAGCGAGCCCGGTACTCCGCCTCGTTGGCCAGGATCATCGGCGTGTCTTCGCAATGGGTCGCGATCAACAGCGGGCAATCGGCGAAGATCGCGTCGAGTGTCTGCTCGTTGTCCACCAGCATACTGCCGGTCGAGGCGCCCATAAACACCTTGACACCGCAGCTCTGTCCGACCCGTACCGCGCGGATTGCGTCGATGTTGTCGTTGCTTGCGCCGAGATAGAAGCTGTAGTTGGCGCGCGAGACTTCTGCGGCCCGTGTGTGCTTGGCCTCCAGCGCTTCCATGTCCAACGTCGGCGGCTTGCTGTTGGGCATCTCCATGAAACTGGTAATGCCGCCGGCGACCGCGGCCCGCGATTCGCTGGTGAAGTCCGCCTTGTAGATCAGTCCGGGCTCTCGGAAGTGGACTTGGTCATCGATCATCCCGGGGATCAGCAGGCGGCCGGCGGCGTCGACGACGCGATCGACCGGCTGCGCCTGCAGGTCGCTCCCGACGGCCTCGATGCGCCCGTTTCGGATAAGAACGTCGCCCTCGAACCGGCGTTGCTCGTTGATGATCCGGGCATTAGTGATTAGCAGACTGGACATTTGGGTGCCTCTTCTTGCATATCTCCGCGTCTCGCGGCCGCGCGCGGTTTGATAGTCTGCGCAGTCTAACGCGTAAGGAGCCACTGTCGATGACTGAAGCGAGAGCAATCAACCATAACGAACGTGCGGGAGTCGGCGACTCGGTTGCCTGGGCGGACGTGCGCGCGAGCCTGAAGCTGAATGCCGACGGCCTGATCCCGGCCATCGCCCAGCAACACGACAGCGGGGAGGTGCTGATGATGGCTTGGATGAACCTCGAGTCGCTGGACGAGACGCTCGCGAGCGGGCGGGTCTGTTATTGGTCGCGCTCGCGCGGCAAGCTGTGGCGAAAGGGCGAGTCGTCGGGCCAAGTCCAGCATCTGAAGGAGATGCGCCTCGACTGCGACGGCGACACCCTGCTGCTGCTGGTGGATCAGACCGGTCCGGCCTGCCATACCGGACGGCGCAATTGCTTCTACAACGCCGTGCGCGGCGAGCGTGTGGAGGTCATCGCCGAGCCGCTGATCGACCCGGAGATACTTTACAAATAGCCTCGGCGGCGCAGAAAGAGCGCCGCCCGCTACCCCGGCGGGCGGGCGGCGCCTGCGATGCAGCTTGCGGGCGGCCCTAGACCACCCGGCGGAGACGCTCAGCAGGAGTGGCAATAATAGTCGGGAAGTCCCGCGACACGGCATGCCTGCTTGCAGCCGCCGTTCGGGAACAGGCTTTCGAGGTTCTTGCGGGTGCAGGGGGTGTGCTTCGACACCTCGTTGCCGATGGCGCTGATGATCACTTTCGGCGACGGCGGCATCTCGTGGAACGCATAGTATTCGCGCATGAAGCTGATCACGGTCCAGTGGCAGTCCGTGAGCTCCAGCCCTTCGCTCGCGGCGAGTGCCCTTGCAAGGTCGTCGTCCCAGTCGTGGAAGCGGGCCAGATGGCCTTTCTTGTTGAGCTGGACTTCGCGGCCGGCGATCTGCGTGGCGGTCATCGAATTCTCCTCCACCCTGACGGTGGCTTCCTGTGATGGTGGGGTTGCCGTCTTGCGGCCGACGATGCCGGGCTTGGGCACGGACGATCCGGGACGATCTACATTGCTTTATTAGCAGCTTGTGGAGCAGCCTCTCCGCGCGCTGTCAATGAAATATAAACCCCTATGCCTCGCCGCGCGCCATCGAAACTGGATCTGGATCAACTAAACGCCGATTGAGTGGCGGCCGGCCAACATGGAAGCCATCGCCAACCGCTGCTCCCTCACCAGCTTGCCGCCGCCTCGGCGATGCCTTGCAGCATCTCGGCAACCTCCTTCATCACCGCGCTCCCCTCGATCTCTTCCGCGGGGAAGGTTCGATGGGCAAGGTAGGTGGTGTCGGGCTCGTCCGGCAGCCGATAGACCGAGATGATGAACGGGCAATTGACGATGCGGATCGGATCTTCGGAGGTCATTTTGCGCGACAGCACCGCGCTGCAGAATTCGATGGAATCGGCCGCGGTATAGATGTCCTCGTCCATGCCGAGATCCTTACCGGTGCGATCGAGCATCTCGTCCATGTGCATGACGTTGTTGATGTACATCCCCCGCTCTTGAATCGCCAGCTTGAGCGCGTCCATCACGTCCTCGAAGCTGCTCTCGCTCTGATAAACCGCGTAGCCGCCGGCCTCGTCCGCCGGGAGCGGCGCCGCAAAGAGCGAAAGGGCGATGGCGGCGGCGGGCAGGAGGCGTGTGTCGATATGCATGGATCGGAACCTTTGTTGGTGACGGGCTCGCGCCGGATCATAGCCCACATGGCAGGCGCCACCGCAAGCCGGTGCTTGAGGCGCGCCAACAGTCGCCACCACAATGGTGCTCATGAACGAATTGTTTTTGTTGGCCGTGCTCTGGGTCGGTTACTTCGCGCTGCACTCGGCGCTGGCATCGCTGACCCTCAAGCGTTGGATCGCGGCGCGGCGACCCGGCTGGCTGCGGGCTTACCGGCTCGCTTTCAACATCATCGCCGGCGTGCTGCTGTTGCCGCCGCTGTGGCTGATCTATGCCGAGCGCGGCCCCTGGCTTTGGCAGTGGACGGGGCCTTGGTGGTGGCTGTCTACCGCACTGGCAGTGCTGGCCGCGGGCGCCTTTCTCTGGTCCCTGCGGTGGTACGACGGCGCCGAGTTTCTGGGATTGGCGCAGCTGCACCGCCAAGACCGGCGGGTCGAGGATCAGGAAGCATTCCATCTGTCGCCGCTGCATCGCTACGTGCGCCATCCGTGGTACACGCTCGGACTGGTCATCATCTGGACCCGCGACATGGACCCGGCGATGTTGCTGAGCGCACTGTTTCTGACTGCCTATCTGGTGGCCGGCTCGCGTCTCGAGGAGCGCAAGCTGCTGGTTTATCACGGTGATCGCTATCGCCGTTACCGTGACGCGGTGCCTGCCCTGCTGCCGTTGCCGGGACGCCGGCTAAGCGCCGACCAAGCGCGCGCCTTGACCGAGGCTGCGCCGGCGGACAAAGGCCGCGGTGCGAGGCGCTGACCCGGCGCCCTGACCCGGCGAGCTAAACCGGCGAGCTAATCCGGCGCCGATACCGGTCGATGGGTGCGATCGACTCGACCGACGTCGGGCCGCAAGCGCGTGAGGAGCCGCCGGCGCCGAACTGCCGCGGGATAAGCGCCGTCTGGTCAAGCGCCCCCTGATTTGGCGCCCCCTGATTTGGACGCCCTGATTTGGCGCCCCCTGATTTGGACGCCCTGATTTGGCGCCCCCGGTAATAGGCCCCCTAATAAGCGCTTCCGGAATAGGCGCTTCCGTTGCGCGGCGGCCAAGGGGCGCCGGTTTAGACGATGTGCGCAGCAGCGTGGGTTATTGCGATGACTGGGCGTCGATGGTCGTAACGGGCAAGCGCGTTTTCGAGCGCCATGCCGACTTTCGAGCAAGCCCGGCTGTCGGCGTTGCGGGGCCCGGGCGGGTCGCCGCACGCCGCGCGACGAGGACTTCGAGCACCGATCGGATCGGCGCTCGAAGTCCCTCAGTACTGATCCATGGGCCGAAACGCCGGCGCCGACGGCCAGTCGCCGCTGCCCGCGCTGGGCGGGGGCGGCGGCGGCGCACCGGCACCTTGCCGGCTCTCGAGCTGGTCGATACGCCGTTTCAGGGCTTCGATTTCCTTGTCTTTAGCGTCGTCGCTGCCGGACGCCGCGGCCGGTCCGGGTGCGGCCGGCGCAGCGGGAGCCGCATAGCCGGGTGCAGCCGGCGGCGCATAGCCATAGGGAACCGCACCGTAACCGGGTGCGCCGTAAGGTGCGTAGCCGCCATAGCCGGGCGCGCCATAGGGAGCGCCGCCGTAAGGGCCATATGCCCCGTAAGGCGCCCCGTAGTAATAGTCGTCGTAATCGTCGTCGCCGCCCATCCATCGGCCCGGGCTGAACATGTCACCGAAGTTGAAGGCATGGGCGAGAGGCGCGGCCGCGAGCAGGCCGGCAGCGAGAGCAATCGTGGTGGAGCGTGAGCGCAACTTCTTTGCCACAGCGGAAAGTCCTCCATTGGCGTTGTCGGGGTAGGGCCCCCAAAATTCTGTGCAAGCCCTCCCGGGGGGCCCGGGCGATCTCTGCCGCCTGATGACTGCCGAGGATACTACAGCGCCGCTGCCGGCGGCAGCAGCGGTTTTCGCCATTCGCCGAGCCCGTGCGGTCCTAGCCGAGCCCGTGCGGTCCTAGCCGTGCCCGTGCCCGTGCCCGTGCCCGTGCCCGTGCTCATGATCGTGGCCGTGGGCATGGTGATGTCGATGATGCGCTCCTTCCCCGGCGTGCAGCGCTGCGCCCTCCTTCTGGATGTCGGGATGCACGGTCTCGCCTCGCTCCACGCGGCGGCGCTGCTCGAGCACTTCCGCGCGCAGCCAATCGAGCCAGGGGGCGATGCCGTCGCCGTGGCCGCGTGCGCTGAGCCGCAGGAAGGGTGCGTTGCTTGCCAGGTTGCGCAGGTAGCCCTCGGCGCGCTGCGGATCGAAATCGTCCAGGTACTGCAGCAAGTCCGATTTGGTCAGCAAGACCAAGTCAGCCGCACGGAACATAACGGGGTATTTGGCGGGCTTGTCGTCGCCTTCGGGCACCGACAGCAGCGTGATGTTTCGATGCTGGCCCAAGTCGAAGCTGGCCGGACAGACCAGGTTGCCGACATTCTCTATGAACAGTATGTCGACGTCGGCGAGGTCGAGACGGTGCAGTGCGTCGTGCACCATATGGGCGTCCAGATGGCAGGCGCTGCCGGTTGCGATCTGGATCGCGTCGACGCCTTTGGCGCGAATTCGCTCGGCGTCGTTTTCGGTTTCGAGATCGCCCTCGACCACGGCGATGCGCAATTCGTCGCCGAGCGCCTCGATCGTGGCCTCGAGCAGGCTGGTTTTGCCGGCGCCGGGCGATGACATCAAATTGACCGCCAGCAACCCGTGGCTGTCGAAGTGGTAGCGGTTGTGCTGCGCCTGGCGGTCGTTCTCGCCGAGCAGGCTCTCCAACACTTCCACCGCGGCGCGGCCATCGGCCGTGCGGGCATGCTTGCCGTCGGCCTGGACCAGATGCTCGTTGCCGGGGGTGATATTACAGCCGCAGGTCTCGCACATGGCAGTCTCCTTGAATGAGAGGCCCGTTGCGGGGCGTTGATGCTCGACTATAGCAGTCGGTCGCCGCCAACCGAGCCGGGATCGGATTGTGGGTTTTCGACGTCCGGCACATGCAGTTCCAGGCGCGCCAGCAACATTTCGTCGCCGCTGACCAGGCGCGTGCGGTGGCTGCCGCAGGCGCCGCACAAGAGCCGGTTGGCAGCCGCCTCGGTCTCGGCCCCGCAGTCGTCGCAGCCGACCCGCACCGGCGCGGCTTCGATGTCGAGCACCGCATGCTCGGCGACGGTGCCGGCGGCTGCCAACGGATAGGCGTTGGCGAGCAGCGACGCCTCGACGCCGGACAGCGGGCCGATGCGCAGCAGGATACGCTCGACGCGCTCGGCACCGTTCTCGCGGGCGATGCGCTCCACCTGTTCGAGCAGCGACAGACAGACAGACAGTTCATGCATGGGTCTCTCCCGCACGGCGGTATTGGGCGAGAGCCTGCCACGCCGGCGTCATCCGTGCCAGCCCCGGGGGCAAGCACGGCGGCGCAAGGCACTGTGCCGGCACGCACGCGGCAATCGGTTCCGGGCATGCCGCCCTTGCCGGTATGCGGCTACAGACTGTCGAGATAGGTATAGCCGTACAGCCCGGCCTTCAGCTCCAAAAACAGCCGCTCGCGCTCGCCGCGCTCGAGCCCGGCGGCGGCGAGGCGGCCCCGATAGCGGGCCAGCAGCTCGCGCGGATCGAAGTGGACGTATCCGAGCAGCTCATCGGCGGAATCGCCGCGCTCGGGCTCAAGCAGCCGATAGCCGTCGGCGCTCGCGTCGTCGAGCTCCACGTTGACCGCGTCGGTGTCGCCGAACAAGTTATGGATGTCGCCGAGGATCTCTTGATACGCGCCGACCATGAAGAAGCCGATCAGATAGGTCTCGGTGCGCGGGTCGAAGGCATGCACCGGCAGGCTCGCCTCGATGCCGTCTTGGTCGACATAGTGCGACACGCAGCCGTCCGAGTCGCAGGTGAGGTCGTGCACCACGCCGCGCTCGGTCGGCGGCTCGCGCAGGCGTTGCAGCGGCACGATCGGGAAGATCTGCTCGATGGCCCAGACGTCCGGCAGGGACTGAAACAGCGAGAAGTTGCAGAACAATTTGTCCGCCAACTCCGCGTTGATGCGGTCGAGCAGCTCGCGCTGACGGCGGTTCGCATGCGACAGGCGCCGGCGCAGTGCCCGGCACACCGCCGCATAGAGCTCGTCGGCGCGGGCGCGCGAGGCGAGATCCAGATGCCCGCGCGCGAATCGGCCCCTGGCCGAGCGCATGGCCGACTCGGCCCGCTCGTAGACTTCCAGCGGCGGCGCATCCGCGCGCCCCGCCCGCTCGAATGCCTGTTCGAGGATATGCAGATCCGCGTCCGCGGACGGCCCCGAGCCCGCGGTTGCATCGAGACCACCGGCCTCCTCGCGGTCGACCACATCGGTGATCAGCACCGCATGGTGGGCGCTCAATGCGCGCCCGGACTCGGTGACCAGGTCGGGCTCCGGCAGATCCTGCTCGCGGCAGATTTGCGACAGCGTCTCGACAATCGCGGCCGCGTAGCCTTGCGGGCCGTAGTTGACGGAGCAGTAGTCACGGGTGCGGGTGCCCTCGTAGTCGACGCCGTGCCCGCCGCCCATGTCCAGCGTGTCGAGGTCGGCACCCAGCCCGCGCAGCGCCCCGTAGAAGCGCGCCAGCTCGCCGACGCCGGCTCGGATGTCGTCCAGATCCGGGATCTGCGAGCCCAAATGCGCATGCAGCAGCCGAAGCCAGCGCAGTCCGTCGACCGCCCTGAGCCGCTCGACCAGCGCCAGTATCTGGCTGGCCGACAGTCCGAACTTGGCCCGATCGCCGCCGCTGTTCTGCCAGTTGCCGGTGGCCGCGGCGGCCAGGCGCGCACGCACGCCCAACAGCGGCTCGACGCCGAGCCGCTCGGCCTCCTCGATGACCAGCTCAAGCTCCGAGGGCTTCTCGATGACGATGAACACCCGCAGCCCCAGCCGCCGCCCGATCAGTGCGAGCCGGATATAGCCGCGGTCCTTATAGCCGTTGCAGATCACCGTCTCGGCGGTCGGCACCATCGCCAGCACGGCCATCAGCTCCGGCTTGCTGCCTGCCTCCAGACCGATGCGCCCGGCGCTCAGCAGTGCGCGGACAACGCTCTTTTGCTGATTGACCTTGATCGGATAGACGGGGTGATAGGCGCCGCGATACCCGGCATCGGCGATGGCGGTGTCGAACGCCGCGCGCAGCGTGCGGACCCGGTGGCGCAAGATGTCGTCGAAGCGCACCAGCACGGGCAGCGATAGTCCCTCGTCGCGGAGCCGGCCCGCCAGCAGCGCCAAATCGATCTCGGTGGCGCGGGTCGGATCGGGACGCGCGCACAGGTGACCGTCCGCGTTGATATTGAAATAACCCTCGCCCCAGCGGCTGATGGCATAGACGGCATCGCAGCAGGCGGATTTTTCGGCAACCGACATCGAAGCTCCGGAATCAGTCTCGTGGTGTTGATCGGCGCGGTGGCGGGGTCACGGGCGCACGCTGCCGCGATCGATACCGCCGCGGCCGACCGGCTCCGGCAATCAGACTGCAGCGCCGCCGGTTAACCTCGGGCTAGCCTGCCGAGGCGAAAATGAGCTCGGCAATCCGCGCCGCGTCTTCCTCGTGGGCCAGATGGCCGTAGCCGCCGATGATAGCCAGCTTTGCCGCGGGCACGAGTGCCTTGGCGCGCTCGGCCTCTTCCGGCGGAACGGTTTGGTCGTCGGTGAAGCCCACCAGCACCAACCGCGGCTTCAGCCGGGGCAGGTCCCGCTCCATCGGCGTTAGATCCCAATTGGCCATCATGTTCAATGCCGCGGCGACATGGCCCGGACTCGAGACCAGGAGCCGGTACAGCGCCACCCCGTCGGGCGTGAGCTTGGAACCCGTCCCGTCGACGAGCCGTTCCATGCCCGCCGGGTTGTGCTTGGCGCGGTGCGCGACCATGCGCGGCGCCAGCGAGCTGCGCGCAAGCAGCTTTGCCGCCGGCGAGAACCACTTGCCGGCGAAGCCCTGCAGCGGCAGCAGCGCGCCGCTCAAGCTGATCAGCACACGGGGGTCGATCAGGCCGTCGAGGCACATGCGGCACAAAATCGCGGCGCCCGCGGAATGGCCGACGACGATCTGCGGCTGCAGTTCGAGGGTCGCGAGCAACTCGCCGGTCATCGCCGCCATACGCGGCAGCGACAGCTCCTTCGGCGCCGGCGCGGAAGTAAAGCCGTGACCGGGCAGATCGGGGGCGACCACCCGATAGTGCTCGGCCAGCAGCGGCAGCAGCGCGCCCCAAGAATGGGTGGCGGCCGCGGTGCCGTGGATCAGCAGCAGCACCGGACCCTGACCTGCAATCTGCACATGCCAACGCAAACCGGCGGCGTCGACAAAGCGGCTCTTGTCGCGGTTCGGCCAAGTGCCGCCGTCCCGTTCCCAGACTGGCCGATCGTTCATGACGCGGGTGGACGTCATTTCGCTGACTCCTTAGCTGGTCCTACCGGGTTCGGTACGCGGGCGCCGGCGCGGGCAGGGCGGCGCCGACGCGGTTGAAAACCGGCTTCCCCGCAAGCGCGTGACGCTGCCGGCGATGACCCCGGCAACGGATCACGCCACCGCTGCTAGGTCCGCCTCGGCGGGGTCGAGCGGGCGTTTCCCTAAGAAACGGCCTTCACCGCGCCCGAAAGTGCCGCCGCATCGGCATGTGGCAGCGGTAGGTAGACCGCGTCCATTTCCCGGGCGAGCTTCTCGGCGTCGGGCCGCGGGCGCGGCGACATGTCGACGACCAACGCCTTGAGCTCCGCGACGCGAAAAGCCCGCGCCGATGCAAAGGCGTCTTCGGTCGCCTGCGCGCGCCCGCCGATGCCCTCGCGTGTCACGTTCGCGCGCCCGTCCGTCAGCAGTACGACCACCGGCGTGCCGCCGCGCCGCTGGACGCCGTCGGCCAGCTCGACGGCAGCGTCGATGCCGGAGGCCAGCGGTGTACCGCCGCCGCCGGGCAGGCCGGCGGGGCTGCGCTTGGCGCGCACCAGCGAGCGTGTCGGCGGCAGCAGCAGCTCGGCGCCCGGGCCGCGGGAGGCGATCATCGCGACCCGGTCCCGGCGCACGTAGCAGTCCGCGAGCAGTAACTCGACGGCACCCTTGGCCTCGGCCAGGCGGTGCAGCGCGGCGGAGCCGGACGCGTCGACGACGAAGATGGTGGTCGTCTCCGAACGATGGCGATAGTGCGTGACCCGGAAGTCGTCGTGGCGCACTTCCACCAGAATATCCGTGCTGCCGCGGCCGGTCTGCTCGCGCTCGGTCCTGCGCACCCGCTGCCAGGGGGCCGCCGCGCGCAACGTCTCGATGAGGTTCAGGCGCTTGCCCGCGCCCGGATCGCCGTGGCGCGTACCGGAGGGGCGCCCGCGCAGCGAGCCGGTCTGGGTGGCGCCGGATTTGCCGCTGGAGCGCGTGCGCGAGCGCATCGCCCCCATCTGCAGCATCGCGAGCAGATTTTCCGGGATCGCCGCCTGGGCAGACTCCAGCACCTGGTCCTCCAGCGGCTTGTCGATCTCCTGCTCCGGGCTCTGGTTTTGCTCGTTGTCGTCCTGGTTCTCTTCCGGCGGCGGCGGCTCTTCGGGCGGCTGCTCATCGGGCTGCTCGGGCATCGGCATCCGCGTCGCCCGCGGGGCCAGCACTAGGCGGGCCGCGTTGCTCACATCCTCGATGTCGACGGCGTCGCGGCCCGCCAACGCCGCCGATGCGCGCGCCACGCGCATGGCGGCGATGGATGCGCGCAGCGAGTCGACGCCGAGTGCGAGCGCGGTGCCGCAGACGGCCTCCATTTCCTGATCGCCGATGCTCACCGCCGCGAGACGCTCGCGCGCGGCGCGGATGTCTTCCGGGTCCACGTCCGACGGCGCCGCGTCGTGCCAGCGGATGTCGTTCAGGTCGAGCAGGATCGCGAAGCGGTCGATCAGCGTATGCGGAACCTGTTCCTCGTCGTTGGCGCCTTCGTCCAGCGCGATCACGCCGAAGCGGGTCGGCGTGCGCGCGGTCAGCCCGTCACGCTCGAGCAGCACCTCGCCGTTGTCGAGCGCCGCGCTCAGGTGGGCGGCGGTCGAGCGCGAGACGCGCTCCGCCATGGCCAGCAGCACCACGCCGCCGTCGGATTCGGCCAGCAGGCCCCGCTCGGCGACCGGACGCCCGGCGCGCAACGTCGCCGCCAAGTCGAGCCCGCCGAGCAGGCGGCCGTCGGCGATATGCAGCGGAATGCGACGATACGGCGCCTCCGCCGGCAGCAGCTCGCGGGCGAGGTCCAGCCAGATGTCGCGCACGGGGCCGGGCAGCGCCCGGATAGAAACGCCGCCGATGCCGGCCGGATCGACGGCGAAGACGGCCGCGGCCAGGCAGGCATCATCCCAGCGGGAGATGGCCGCCGAGGGCGGTGGCGGGGCCGGCTGCTCCGGGGCCTGCAGTGCCGGCGTTGACGCGGCCGTCTGGCCGCCGGCGCCGTCGCTCATGCGCCGAACAGCTCCTCGACGGCGCGCTCCACGCGCGTCGTCGAGCCGGCGTCATCAAGCACGTTGCGGCGTAAGCGATGGCGCAGTGCCGGCGGCGCGACGCGCTTGAGGTGCTCGTCGCCGACGCTGTCGTCGCCCTCGAGGGCGGCCAGCGCGCGGGCGGCACGGATCAGGGTCAGCTCGCCGCGCAGACCGTCGGTGCCGAGCTTCAGGCACAGCTCGGAGGCGCGCTGCAGCGTCGCGTCGGGCACATCGACCTGCGGCAGCTTCTCTTTGGCCGAGAGGATCTGGCGTCGGATCTTGCCGTCCTTGCGCTTCCATTTATCGATGAAGGCGTTCGGGTCGCGCTCGAACTCATCGCGCAATCTGACCACTTTCATGCGGCTTTTCAGGTCCGTGGGCGTCGTCACCTCGACGGACAGTCCGAAACGGTCGAGCAGCTGCGGGCGCAGCTCGCCTTCCTCGGGGTTTCCGCTCCCCACCAGCACGAAGCGCGCCGGATGCCGCACGCTCAAGCCCTCTCGCTCGACGACGTTCTCGCCGGAGGCGGCCACGTCGAGCAGCGCATCCACAAGGTGATCTTCGAGCAGGTTCGCCTCGTCGATGTACAGGAAGCCGCGGTGCGCGCGCGCCAACAAGCCGGGCTCGAAGGCCTTCTCGCCGCGGGTCAGGGCGCTCTCCAGATCCAGCGCGCCGATGACGCGGTCCTCGGTGGCGCCCAGCGGCAAGTCCACCACCGGTACCGGCGCCTTGCGCACCTTGAGCTTGCCCTCGGACTTGCGCTCGCGGCATTGCTCGCAGAGCACCGACTCGGGTGCGTCCGGGTCGCAGTTATAGGCGCAGTGCTCGACCACGCGCATCGGCGGCAGCAGCGCCGCCAGCGCGCGAATGGCCGTCGACTTACCGGTGCCGCGGTCGCCGAAGACCAAGACACCGCCGATGCTCTGATCCGTCGCCGCGATTAGGATCGCGAGCTTCATTTCCTCTTGGGCGACGATGGCGGAAAATGGAAATGCGACCGGCATAATCAGGCCTTCCTCTCGCGACTGACGCGCGCTTCAATGGTGGTTGGCGGGATCTGTTGCAGGGCGCCTTGCGCCGGCTGCGGAGGTCGAGCCTGAATGTCTCGAGCGCGCTCGCTCGGCGAGGGGGCTTGCCCGAAGCAGGCGATCTCGAAGATGGCGATCTGAGACAAAGTTGTCAGGGCTCTCGGGTTGGCTCGACTGGGATCTCGATGCAGTCCGCGGCGGCACGGGCGTCGGCTTCGGAGGGAACACCGGCTGCGATTCGTGCGCCGCACGGCGTTCGCGGACGATGCCGTGCGTCGAACGCGGTCAGTCGGCGACCCTAGCCCTCTTTCTTTTACGAGGTCAAGGTCCACGAGGGCTTTCTTTGCGCCAGCGCAGCGTGTAGACGGCCAAGGCCGCCCGGCGGGCGACCGCGATCCCCGCCGGGGTCCCGGTCTCGGTCCGGGTCTCGGTCTGCCGGGCGGTTTTTCCCGGAGCGGCGGCGCAACCGTCGGCGCGAAACAAGACGGAGGACCAATGATCATCGGCGGCGGGCATCCGGGCGAAGATTGGCTGGCTGCTCCCTGGCACGGGGGCGGCGGCGCGGCCGTGAGCGCGGCCGGCGAGCACTGGTCCTACGCCGACCTGGCCGGTCTCGCCGACCGGCGTGCCGAGTGGCTGCGCGCGGCCGGGGTGCGCCCGGGACAGGTCGTCGTGTGCCCCATTGAAGCCGGGCCGCAGGCGCTCGTGATGCAGCATGCGCTGGCGCGGCTCGGCGCCGTGCTGCTGCCGATCGGCCCGCGGCGGGCCACGGGCGCGCCGCCGGCTCGCAGGTCGCAACGCTCGCCGCGCGGCACCCAGAGATCCGATCCCGTCGTCACGTCGGATCTCGGTGCGCTCATCGACATGGTCGGTGCCGAGTGGACCTGCCGCAGCGCGGGCGATGCCGCGCCGGTGCTGTGCGCCACCGGCGACGGGCCGCGGGACGACGCGCGGCGGGCCGATCCGCCGGCCTTGATCGTGCGCACCAGCGGCAGCAGCGGCCGGCCGCGGGCGGCGATGCTCAGCCGCTCGAATGTGCTGGCCTCCTGCGGCCTGGTAAACCGCCGCCTCGGTCTCGCGGCGGGCGATGAATGGCTTTGCTGCCTGCCGCTGTACCACGTCGGCGGACTCGCCATCGGTTATCGCTGCGCCCTCGCCGGCGCTGCGATCCGGCTCCACGCGGGCTTCGATACCGCGGCGCTCGCCGAGGACTTCGCCCGGCGGCGTGTGACGCATCTGTCCCTGGTGCCGCCAATGCTGGCCGCCCTGCTCGATGGCGGGGTTGCGCCGCCGCCCTCGCTGCGGGTCGCGCTGATCGGCGGACAGGCGTTGAGCCCCGCGCTGGCGCGGCGGGCCGACGAGGCGGGCTGGCCTGTCTATGTCACCTATGGCATGACGGAGACCTTCTCGCAGGTCGCAACGGTGCGCTACCGCGGCGCGGGCGCCTCCCCGACCAATGTCGGAGCGCCGCTGCCCGGCGTCGAGGTCGATTGCGCCGCTTGCGGCGAGGCGCCGCGCCCGCTGCGCATCCGCGGGCCCATGGTCATGGCCGGTTACGCGAATCCGCGCCGCCGCCCCGGAGACGGGCTCGTCGATGGCTGGCTCATGACCTCGGACCTCGGCTGCCGCGAGTCCGATGGCTCGCTGCATATCCTCGGGCGCGCCGACGACGTGCTCGTGATCGGCGGCGTCAACGTGCTTCCGCTGCAGGTGGAAGAGCGCTTGGCGCAGGCGCCCGGCATCGGTCAAGCCGCCGTGTCGGGCGTTGCGCATGCGGTCTGGGGTCAGACCCTTGCGGTCTGCTACACGGGTGCAATCCGCCCCGCGGACCTCGACGGCTGGTGCCGCGCCCATCTGCCCGGTCCCGAGCGACCGCGCATCTTCATCCGACGTCCGGCGCTGCCGCAACTGCCGTCGGGAAAGGTCGACCGGAGCGCCCTGCGTGATCTGGCCGCCGCCGAAGGGACGGGGCTATGACCGGTGCGCCTTGCGTGCGCGCGCCACGTCGGCGAGCGGCTACGCGCAGAGGCCGGGAGTCCGTCATGCACAAGAACCCCGCCGGCCTCCGCGGGCCGCGGTCAACCGGGCATCTCGCGTGCCCCGTTCGGCTCGGTTCGGCTCGGGCGATCGGGCTCGGCGGGCCGCTCGCGGCAGCCCCGTGGCGAGCGTCCGCCGGGTAAGCACCGAGGGCGCGCACCGCGTCGGCGCTCCCGCGCCGTTCGACGGCGGCGTTTGTGCAAGCGCGGGGCATCCGCTTCGCCTCAACCTGCCCCCTCGCCGGCACGCACCAGCGCCGCCAAGTCCGCTGCCAAGTCCGCGGGCAGCGTCGTCGTTTCCCCCGTCGCCGGCAGGACCGCCGCATGCACGGTGCTCGCCGACGCCGCGGGACGGTTGTCCGCGGTCGTGAATCGATAGTCGATCGTAAACGACTTCGGTCCGACCCGTGCAACGCCGACCCGCACGATGACCGTTTCGCCGTGGCGCAGGGGCAGGCGGTAGTCTGCCTGCGCGTGCACGATGGGCAGGGCCAGGCTCCCGGTCCGGATCATGCCGTCGAGTGGACGGCCGAGCCGCGCCATCCAAGCCTCGTAGGCATCATGGGCGTGGCGGAGCAACTGCGCGAAGAACATCACGCCCGCCGCATCCGTATCGGATAGCTTGACGTCGAACCGATAGTCGAAGGCATCGGCTTGCATTGCTTTCGTTCGATCTCCTTGGGCTATGACGTCGCAAACAGGAGCGGGCGGATGGCGGCGCGCACCGCAACACGGCCCGCATGGCGGTACGGGCACGCATTCACGCCGAACCGATCCGGCGCACCAGCGCCGCGGCAGCGCCCGTCAATGCGCGGACACGATTTCGATCAGACGCTCCGGCGCTTCGAGCAAGATATTGTGACCGACGCCGGGCAGCCGGTGCAGCACTGTCCGCGGACGGCGCCGCCGCAGTGCCAGCGCCAGCGACACGAATTTGTCGTCCCGCTCCCCGACCACCCACTCCAGCCGCCCGGGATAGGCAGCGAGCGCGCTCCAGGTGCTCGGCATCTGCGCGAGGCCGAAGCACTCCAGATTGCGGGCCAGTCCCTCGGCGCGCTGTGACAGCCGCCCGGCGCGCTGCCGCCGCCGGGCAGAGAGCGGCAGCGCGCGCTGACTCGCGAACAGCGGCTGTCCCTCCCAGACGTCCACGAATGCGGCGATTCCCTGGTTGCGCAACAGCCGAATCCAGCGCCGGTCGGCGGCCGCGCGCGCGGCGCGCTCGGCTGGCTTCTCCAGACCGGGGTGCGCCGAGACGATGGTCGCGGCGGCGAATCGGTGCGGTGCTGCCGCCAGCAAGCTGAGCGCGAGCCGGCCGCCGAGAGAATAGCCGATCAGATGGTCGATGCTCGGCGGCAGCGCGCTCAGCAAACGGGCGATTTCGTCGCCGTAATCGCCGACGGGATCCGGGCTGCGGCCGTGGCCCGGCAGATCCACGGCCAGCGCCGGGGCGCCGGCCGCCGGCCACGGCCGCCAATCACGGTGGTCGCCGGTGAAGCCGTGCAGCAGCAGATAGCGCGCCGCCCCGGGACGTCCCGCCTGCTCGGCGGCATAGCCCGGCATCTCGGTGCTGCTCATGGCGTTCTCGGCTCCTATGGCTGGTGCGGCTCGTGCCCGCTCGCCGTGTGGTGTTGCCGGCGCAAAGGCCTTCAAACACGCTGCCGCAAGTCGCGATCCTCGGCAACGAAGCCGCTGCCCGGGGTGTCCGGGAGCAGGATGCGGCCCGACTCGGGCCGCGGGCTCGGGCCCAAATCCTCGGCCAGCCATGCGGCCGTGGCAAGCCCATGGGCCAACGGCGTGTCGATGGCGGCGGCAAGCTGGGCCGTGGCCCAGAGTCCGGCCGCCGACTCGATCAGGCTGGTGACGACGACCTCGCGGCCGGCGGCGATTGCGCGCTCGGCCAGCCGATGCGTCGCCCGCAGCCCGCCGACGGCGCCCGGCTTGAGCACGAGACGGCGAACGGGCAATCGCGCGGGGTCGATGGGGCCGGCGCGCCCGTGCAGGGATTCGTCCAGCGCCAGCGCGAACGGTGCGAGCCGCTGCAGGACCGCCAGCGCCGTGTCGTCCGGGCAGCGCAGCGGTTCCTCCAGGCTCTCGATGGGGAGTGCTTGCAGGCGTTCGACGATGCGCCGGGCCGCGGCCGGCGACCAGGCGCCGTTGGCATCCAGGCGCAGCGCCGCGCCCGCCGGCAGCGCCGCCGCGAAGCGCTCGAGGCGCTCCAGCTCCGGGTCCGACCCCAAGTCCGACCGAGCGGTGCCGACCTTCAGCTTGAGCGTTCGGTAGCCGTCGGCGAGCGCATCATCGAGCCGAGCTTGCGTCAACGCGCCCGCGCTGCCGAGTACCGCGTTGACGGCGATGGCCGGCGCCGGTTGCGGTGCGAGCAGCGAGCGCAGCGTTACGCCGGCGATGCGCGCCGACAGGTCCAGCAGTGCAGTCTCCACCGCGCAGTCCGCGGCCGGTGCCGCCGCCCGCGGCGGAGCATCTTGGGTCGGGGCCCGAGGCACATCGGTTTGCGCGGACGCCGCATCGAGCCGATCGAGCAGTCGCTCGAGACTGTCGCCGGAGCGCATCCGGGACGCCGCGTCCGCCCAAAAGGCGAGTCGCTGCTCGGCCAGCGCGGGCGTCTCGGTGCCGGCTTCGGGCATCGGCGCGCAGTCGCCATAGCCGGTATGGCCGTCGGCCCGCGCGGTGATCAGCCAGCCCTCGCGCACGCGCATCGAGCCGCGGGCGCTGAGCCATGTCCGGCGCAGTGCCAGCCGATAGGGTCTGGCAGCGAGCGTCAGGTGCAAGGCTCAGAACAAACCGAGCACGGTCCCGATCAGCAGACCGATGGCATAAAGGCCCACCAGCAGCGCTTGGTACTGGGCCGTCTCACCCAGCATGCGGTTTAAATCACGGCCGTCGGCGCCGGCGAAGAGCCGCCGGATCAGCGTCGCCGCCATCGGCAACGCGAGCAGCACCGGCCAAGCCGATCCGGGCAGTCCGCCGAACAGCATCAACGGCACCGCTGCCAGCAGCAGGCCCGCGTAGACATAACGGGCGGCCGGGCGGCCGAGCACGTGGCACAACGTACGCCGGCCGGCGACGCGGTCGGTGTCGAAATCCCGGTAATTGTTCAGCAGCAGCACGGCCGCGGCCGGCAGGCCCAGGGCGATGCCGAGGCTGATGGCACCGGCGGACAGGCTCAAGGTCTGCAGATAGTAGGTGCCGGCCACGGCGGCGATGCCGAAGAAACCGAGCACGAACATCTCGCCGTAGGGGCCGTAGGCGATCGGTCTCGGTCCGCTGGTGTAGGCATAGCCGGCGGCAATGGCGGCGCCGCCGAGGGCCAGGATCGGGAAGCCGCCGCGCACGACCAGCAACAGCCCCACGAGAAAGCTGGTCAGGAACGCGATATGCGCGGCACGCTTGACCTGCGCCGGCGTGAACCAGCCCTGTGCCGACGCCCGCGGTGGTCCCAGCCGGTCCGCCGTGTCTGTGCCGCGCTCGAAGTCGGCCGCGTCATTGTGCAGGTTGGTGCCGATCTGGATGCCCGCGGCACCGATCAGCGTCCCGACTGCGGTAAAGAAAGCGAGATTTCCGGTGTCGGCGACGGCAAGCAGGATGCCGCCGAACACCGGCGCGACGGCCAGCAACAGGGTGCGTGGACGCGACGCGGCAATCCAGCGCCCGGCCTGCCGGCGCAGAGTCGGAAGTTCGTTGGTCAGCGCGTCCGTCATTGGTTTGCTCTTTCTCTGGGGTTGCCGTTCTGCCTTACTGCCTTACTGCCGTTCAGGGGCGGCGGCGAAAACGCGAGAAGTCGGGTGCGCGCTTCTCCAAAAACGCATCCCGGCCCTCCTGGGCCTCGTCCGTCGTGTAGAACAGGCCGGTGGCGTTGCCGGCCAGTTCCTGGATGCCGGCGAGGCCGTCGCTGTCGGCATTGAAGGCGGCCTTCAGCAGCCGGAGCGCCGTCGGCGAATGGCGCAGCATCTGCCGGCACCACTCCACCGTGGTTGGTTCCAGCTCGGCCAGCGGCACCACGGTATTGACCAAGCCCATGTCCAGCGCCTCCTCGGCACCGTATTGCCGGCACAGGAACCAGATTTCCTTCGCCTTCTTCAAGCCGACGGTGCGCGCCATCTGGCCGGCGCCGAAACCGGCGTCGAAGCTGCCGACCCTGGGTCCGGTCTGGCCGAAGCGGGCGTTGTCGGCGGCGATGCTGAGGTCGCAGATCAGGTGCAGTACATGACCGCCGCCGATGGCGTAGCCGGCCACCATTGCCACCACCGGCTTCGGCAGCGAACGGATCTGGCGCTGCAGCTCGAGCACGTTCAGGTGCTCGGTTCCGTCGCGGTCGCGGTAGCCGCCGTCGCCGCGAATGCGCTGATCGCCGCCGGAGCAGAACGCCAGCTCGCCGGCACCGGTGAGGATGATGACGCCGATGTCCGGGTCCATGTGGGCGCGGTGAAAGGCGTCGATCAGCTCCAGCACCGTTTCCGGGCGGAAGGCGTTGCGCACCTCGGGACGGTTGATCGTGATCTTCGCGATACCTTCGGCGCGGTGGTACAGAATGTCCCCGTAGTGTGCGGCAGTGTCTTGCTGCCATTGGATCGGCGCGGGCTGCATGGTCTCGTCGCTGGGCACGTTCACCTCGGTGCGAAATCGGTTGAGCCGGTGGGTCCGGCGGATGGTTGCGGCCTTTGTATGCGAGTGATCGCGCCTGCTCGCCTGGCGACTGCCGCGGGGCGCCGGTGATTCGGGTGTCCGCGCGCGGACGCCGGAGACGCTGTCGGATCAGGGCGCCGCGTCCACCAGCGGCGCATCGGCCGCCAGCTGCCAAAAGCGCTGGTGGGCGGTGCGGCTTGCATCGGCGTCGATGCGGATCTCGACCAGCGTGCCCGCGCCGCCATGCACGCGTCCGGACAGAGCGCTTTCGAGTCCCGCGGCGTCCTCCGCCATGCGATGCTCGAGGCCGAAGGCGGCGGCCAGCGGACCGGCGGCCGGGGCCACCGGCGTGCGCCACAATGTCTCCAGCCCGGGCAGGCCGTGCTGGGGCAGATAGTCGAAGATCCGCCCGCCACCATTATTCAGTACCAGCAGCGGGCGGTCGAGTCTGCCGGCCTGAAGCAATCCGCTCAAGTCGTGACAGAACGATAGGTCGCCGAGCAGCCCCCAGGCCGGGCGGCCTCCATGGCACAGGCCCGCCAGTGTCGAGACCTGACCGTCGATACCGCTGACGCCGCGGTTGCAGAAGACCGCCAGCGCGTCGCCGCGCACGCCCGACCAGGTGTCGAGCTGGCGGATCGGCAACGAGCTCGCGCACAGCAGTGCTTCGCCGGCGGACAGCAGGCCCATGAGCCGGCGGATCAGGTGGCCCTCGAACCAATCCGTCTCGGACAGGTGGCGGTCCGCGAGCGCCGCGATTCGCCGGTCGGCCGTGCGCCAGGCTTCGAGCCAAGCCGCATCCGGGCCGCCCGCAGCCAGATCGGCAGCCAGATTCGCGGCCGCCTCGCAAACCGCCGCCGGCGCCGCATCGAGTCGCCGTACGACGTCGTGGGTCGGGTCGTTCCAGCCGCCGCCGGCGTCCACAAGCAGCGTCGGCAGTCCTTCCAGCCACCCGATCAGCGACTTGGACACCGGCGCCCGGCCGAAGCGCAGCACCCAGTCGGGCCGCAGCGCCCGCGCCGCCGCGCCATTGCGCAGCAGCGCGTCGTAGCCGCTGATGACCGAGCCTGCCGCCGGTCCGAAGCGCAGCCCCGACAACGGGTCCGCCAGCACCGGCAGCGCATGGCGGGCGGCACAGCGAAGCAGTGCGTCGGGGAAGTCGCCCGCGGGCGTGCCGGGACCGCAGACAATGACGCCTCGGCCCCGGGGCAGCCGGTCCAGCCGAACGGTGGGCTCCAGCGACGGCATCGCCGGTGAAGCCGCCCGGGGCGGGCTATCGCAGTCGCCGGCGGGTACCAGCGCATCCGCAAACGGCAGATTGATGTGCACCGGACCCGGCCGCGGGCCGCTCGCGACAGTACCCGCGCGCAGTCCCAGCGCCGCCATGGCTTTCAGCGCGCCGGCATCCGCACGCGGCAGGCCCGGGTCGTGGGTCTCGCGCACGAAGGCGCCGAATAGTCGCGTCTGGTCGATGGTCTGATTCGCGCCCCAGTTGCGCAGCGATGGCGGTCGGTCCGCGGACAGCAGCACCAGCGGGATGCCGGATTCACTGGCTTCGATCACGGCCGGATACCAATGTGCCGGGGCGCTGCCCGAGGTGGCGAGCAGCGCGACCGGGCGCCCGCTCGCGCGGGCACTGCCGAGCGCGAAAAAGGCCGCGCTGCGCTCGTCGAGAATCGGCACGATGTCGATCGTCGGCCGGCGTTGCGCCGCGAGCACCACCGGCGTCGAGCGCGAGCCGGGGGACATCACCAGCGTTGTCACGCCGGCACCGGCGAGGCCGTCCAGCAGCGCCGCCGACCAGCGCAGCCCCAGACAACCGAGATCCGCGGCCGCCTGATCGCTCACGCGTACTGCAGGGCCGTCAGCATGGCCTTGAGCTTGGCCTCGGTCTCGTCCCATTCGGTCGCCGCGTCGGAGCCGTCGACGATGCCGGCACCGGCGTAGAGCTCGGCACGGGTGCCGCAAACGCGCGCGCAGCGCAGCAGTACCCAGAGCTCGCCGGTCAGATCGGGCTCGACGAAGCCGGCGGCGCCGGTATACCAGCCGCGCACGAAGGGCTCGGCGCGGCGCAGCCATTCGCGCGAGCGCTCCCGCGGGTGGCCGTTGGTGGCCGGCGTCGGATGCAGTCGATCGGCCAATTGGAACAGATTGATGCCGGCCCGCGGCACGGCGCGGATCGGGCTCCACAGATGCTGCGCGTTACTGAGCTGCATCAGCCGCGGCTCGGAGGCGACGACGATGTCCTCGCAGCAATCGGCCAGCGCCTCGCGCACGGCGTCGATGACGAAACGGTGCTCGCGCAGGTTTTTGTCGGACACCGCCAGCGCACGCGCCAGCTCCGCATCGCGCTCGGCGGTCTCGGCCCGCGCCGCGGTGCCCGCCACCGCGTCCACCTCCAGCGTGGGGCCGTTGCGGGTCAGCAGGCGTTCCGGTGTCGCCGCGACGAAGCTCTTGCCGTTGCGGCGGATGTTGATGATCTGGCAGGACGGAAACAGGCAGCTCAGCGCACCGAGCAGCCGGCCGATGTCGAAGTCACGCGGTCCGTCGACGTCGACCCGGCGCGAGAGCACCACTTTTTCGAGCTCGCCCGCGCGGATTCGTAACAGCGCCCTGTCGATCAGTGCCGACCAAGCGTCGAAATCGGGCTCGGCGAAATCGCGCTCCAGCGCCGCAGGCATCAGCGGCCCGGTTTGCGGGCGGTAGAGCTCGGGAACGAGTTGCTCGAGTGCCGCGACCCATTGCGCCGCCAGCGTTTCAGGTGTCGTCGGCAGCGTCGCGGACAGCACCAGTGCGGCTTCGCCGTCGCGCACGCAAAGACCGACCTGCGGTATCCAGAGAATGGCATTCGGCAGATGATCTTCGACTTGGGGCGACAGTTCGGCGCCGGCCGCGAAACCGAGCATCGCAAAGGCATCGAGGCCGGTCTCGTCCGGGTCGGAGCGGTGCCAGTGCGGGCGCAGCGCTTCCGCGATGCTGCCGAGTCGCTCCAGGCGGTCGCTGCCTTCGGCGTCCCACTGGGCGGCGCATCCGTAGCCGGCGCGTAACTCCTGGCGTTGCGGGTGCAGGAATTGGAACTGAGGGCCTGCGAGCTGCGGCGCGCCGGCCGGAGCCCGCGGCAAGGCCAACAGCAGCGATACCATGCCGGTCGAAGCGCCGTCGGCACGCAGCGGCAGCGTGCCCAATTGCTCGACGACGCGCAGCTTGAGCTGATCGAGGATCTGCAGCGGTGCAAGCATCATTCAGGCGCGGGCCGTCTCGGCCGATGCCGGCGGCGGCGCGGACTGCCGTGGAGAGATTCGGGAAGGCATCGGCTGCGGGTCGGTGCTAAGGGCTCTGCTACGGGGCGGGCGTCGCGCCGGCAGCCCGGCCGGCGCGACGCGTCGTAAATGAACGCGGAATTCTACGGTGTTCGGATCGCAAGCGGGAAATCGGATCTCCGCGCTCGGCCTTTGTGCTCAGGCGGATCCGCTCCATTTGTGCTCAGGCGGATCCGCTCCAAAAGTTGTCCAACGCCTCGATACAACCCTGCGGACGCTCCCACTGAGGTATGCCGAGCGTCGGCTCCACGCGCACCGATTGCCAGTTGTCGTGCGCGGCAATGAAGTCCGGCAGCAGGTCGAAAGTGACATTGGCGTCGCGGTCGTAGATGACGAGCGCCGGATGCGTCACCTTGCCGTAGAGCGTCTCCGTGGCCCCCGACGTGAACAGCTGCCCGGCCAGGAAGTAGTAGGGCGCATGGCGAGCGCCGGGCTGATGCGAGGTGGCATAGGCATAGTCGACGAGCTCCTGCGGCGGTTCGCCGACATAACTGCGCCGAAGAAAATAGCGGATGCTGCCGCGCTGGGTCAGCAGACGGTAAAGGCCCTGCCCGAGACCGGGCAGCGTGAAGACGCTATGCAGCGCCTTGCCGGTGCCGCCGCTCGGCAGGCGGCGGTCGCTGAAGCCGGTGGGAGAGAGCAGCGCCAGCGATTTGAAGCGCTCGGGAGCGGCCAGCGCTGCCCGAGCGGCAAACTCGCTCGACAGCGAATAGGCGACCACGTCCGCCGGCGCCTGCACGATGCTGGTCAGGAAACCGGCAATCGCGCTTGCGTACAGTTCCGGTGAATATTGGCGGTCGCTGCGATCGGAGAAGCCGAAGCCCGGCAGCTCGGGCACGTAAACCCGGCGCGTGGCGCGGTAGTGCTCGAACAGCGGCTTCATTTCGAAGGCGCTGGGCGCCGCGTTGATGCTGTGGATCAGCACCAGCGGCTCGGCGTCGGCGGGTCCGTCGACGTAGTAGCTGATCTCTTTCAAATGGGTGGTCGAGAATTGCTCGCGCGGTGCGTCCAGCGCCGGCGGCAGCGTCTCGTCCGCGCGCTCCCGTCGCTGCAGCCGAGCGGCCTGCGGGACGAGACGGGCGTCGGAAATAGCCGCGGGATAAATCTGCATGTCGGTTTCCTCGTCGATGCCGGCGGGCGAGCCACGGGCGCTGCCGCCGATGGGGCGCCGTGCATGCGCCCGCATGGTGTCTGAATAGGCGCTGCTCGCCCGACCTGCCAGGTATCGGGCCGCCGGTGCTACGCCGGCCTAGGTCTGCTCCACCGGGACCAGCACCTCGTTGCGGCGGATAAACCACGGAATCAACGGGGCATTGTAGCGCGCGAAGATGGCGTTGCCGATGGGCTTCAGACCGGCTGCCTCCAGCGCCGAGCGCAGCTCGTCCCGGTGCGCGAGATAATCCTCTTTGCTCCAGTCGCCGCCGTAGCGGTGTGCGGCCACGAGCCCGGCCGGCAGCTGGCGAAGCGTGACGCGCTCGTCCACCGGCTTCGGCAGCAGCGAGGTCTGGTACTCCTTCGGCATGACGAATTGGACGCGCCAAGCGGTGCCGTCGGCCTCGTCGCCGAGCGGCTGCTGGCGCACCGGCGCGGCCATCGGCACACTGCGCCCGCCGTAATTGTTGCCCTTAATGTAGCCGACCAGCAGCGGAAAAGCCTTTGTGCTGGCGTCCTCGAAGGTGCCTTCCACGTCTGTTTCGGCCACGACGAACGGCGCGTAACGACGCAGCTCGAATCCGTCGCCCTTATCGACGACATCGAAATCGGGCTCCGGTACCGACATCGCCGCGAGCACGATGATGCCGATCACGGCGAGGATCGTGGCGATGATCCACTGGCGTTTCTTCTGTTTGGTCATAGCTATTGATGAGCTCGGCTGTCTCGACGGGAAGAGTCGCGGCAGGGTTGTGCGGAAGCGGGCTCTGCATTCAAGCACGTGCCGCGCTGCTCCGCGTTGTCCGTTGTCAACGCTTCGCGGCCGTGAATGCCGCCGCGCCCGCTGCTACCATGCTGTACCGGACTGAGGCACCATCGCCGATCCCCTGCAATCCCTGTCGGACCATTCACCCTGTCGGACCATTCAGCGCATGACTCGTTTCACTGCACCGATGCTCGCCGCCACACTGGCGCTATGGGCAACCTCCGCCGCTGCCCAAGAAGCCACCGGCGAGGCGATCTATGATTACTGCCAGTCGTGTCACGGCAAGCGCGGCGAGGGCGGCGAGGGCGGCAAATACCCGCGCATCGCCGGGCTGCCGCAATCTTACGTCGATAAACAGCTGCACGATTTCAAGGAGCAGCGGCGGATCAACAAGCCCATGATCCCGATCTTCAAGCACCATCGGTTCGATGACGACGTCATCGCCACCGTCAGTGCCTACATCGCGGACATGGGGGTGCCCGATCTCGCGCTCTGGCCCAACGATCCGGATCCGGAGGCGGTAGCCGCCTACGAATCACGGGGGGCGTTCACCGAGGCGGGTGCACGCAAGTACGCCGACGGCTGCAGCGGCTGTCACGGCGAGACCGCCGCCGGCGATCCGCTCGCCGGCGTTCCGCCGTTGGTCGACCAGTATCCGGCCTACTTGCGCAAACAGTTGGCCGACTTCGCCACCGACACCCGCCGCCACCGCGACAGCGCCGCCTGCGCCGACATCGCGCCCGGCGAGGCCGAAGCGGTCATCGACTATCTGGTGGAGCTAGGCAAGTGATCCGAACCGCATACGACAATTCCTCCGCAACTCGGCAGCCTGCCAAGCAGCACGAACTTCGCACGACAGCCGACAGCACGATCGATGCCTTCCGCAGGCGCTGAAGGCGGCGGCGCCACGCAGCCCCTCGCGGTCGGGCAGCGCTGGCTGTCCGAGACCCAGAGCGAGCTCGGTCTCGGCCTGGTCGAGGATTTCGACGAGCGACTGATAACGCTGCGCTTCCCGGCGGTGGACGAGACGCGCACCTATGCCCGGCGCAATGCGCCGCTGTGGCGGGCGGTTTTCGGCGTCGGTGACCGCATCCGCGAGAGCGGCGGGCCGGATCTGAGCGTCGTCGCCGTCGACGAGCATGACGGCTTGGTCAACTATGTTGCCAAGACCGCGGACAACGAGGAGCTGCGGTTGCCGGAGGCGGCGCTCGATGCGCACCTGCAGCTGAACCGGCCCGCACAGAAACTGCTTGCCGGTCGGCTCGACAAGGACGCTTGGGTGCGTCTGCGCCGGCGGACACGGGAACGCGCCGGAGCGTGGTCGGCATCGGCGGTCCGCGGCTTGGCGGGCGCGCGCATCAGTCCCGTTGCGCACCAGCTCTACATCGCCGCCGAAGTAGCGGGGCGGTACGCGCCGCGGGTGCTGCTGGCGGACGAGGTGGGCCTCGGTAAGACCATCGAGGCCGGGCTGATCCTGCACCGGATGCTCCTCGAAGGCCGTGCGCGGCGGGTCCTGATTTTGGTGCCCGAGCCGTTGCTCCATCAGTGGCTGGTCGAACTGCTGCGGCGATTCAATCTGCGCTTCTCGCTGTTCGATGTGGAGCGCATCGCCGCCGGCGAGATCGGCCGCAATCCGTTCGAGAGCGAGCAGCGTGTGCTGTGCAGCCTCGACTTGCTGACCGGCGTGCCGGTCATCGGCGAGGCCGCGGCAGCCGCGCAATGGGATCTGCTCATCGTCGACGAAGCGCATCATCTGCACTGGTCGCCGCAGGAGCCGGGCGCAGACTATGCGCTGGTGGAGGCCTTGGCGCGCAAGACGCCGGCGGTGCTGCTGCTGACGGCGACACCGGAGCAGCTCGGCCGGGCGGGGCACTTCGGCCGCTTGCGGCTGCTCGATCAGCAACGCTTCGGCGACTACGACGCGTTTTTGGCCGAGGAGGCCGACTATGCCCCGGTGGCCGAGATCGCGGCGCGACTGCTTGCGGGCGAGCCGCCGACAACGGAGCAGCGCGCGCGCATCGATGCACTCTTGGGAGAGACCGGCGATCTTTCGCCGGCGCAGTTGATCGAGCGGCTGCTGGACCGGCACGGGACCGGCCGCTTGCTGTTCCGCAATACGCGCTCGGCCATCGCCGGCTTTCCGGAGCGGCGCCTGCATCCCTATCCGCTGGCGTGCCCCGAGGGCTATGCGGCCGGCGCCGATGCCGAGCCGAGCCCGGAGGCGGCCCATGGTGCCGGCTGGACGGAGCTCGACCCGCGCGTACCCTGGCTGTTGGAGACGCTGCGCCGATTGCAGCCCGAGAAGGTCCTACTGATCACGGCGCATGCGCGCACGGTGGTCGATCTGCAGCAACATCTTGCCCGTCGGGTCGGGCTGCATGCGGCGGTTTTTCACGAGGGGATGGAGATCGTCGAGCGCGATCGGGCCGCTGCCTACTTCGCCGATCCCCGGGAGGGTACGCAACTGCTGCTGTGCTCGGAGATCGGCAGCGAGGGGCGCAACTTCCAGTTCGCCCACCACTTGGTGCTGTTCGACCTGCCCACGGACCCCGACTTGCTGGAGCAGCGCATCGGCCGGCTCGATCGCATCGGACAGACGCAGCCGGTGGAGATCCATGTGCCCTACTTGACCGGCACCGCCGGCGAGGTGCTGTTCCGCTGGTACGCCGAAGGGCTGAACGCCCTTGCGGCCAACTGCCCCGCCGGAGCCGCGCTGACCGAGCGCCTCGGCGCGCGGCTGCACAGCGCCCTGTCGCAGCCCGGGCAGGCCGATGCGCTGATCGCCGAGGCGGCCGAGCTGCGCGAGGTGCTGAATGCGCAGCTGCAGGCGGGCCGCGACCGGCTGCTGGAACTGTCCTCGCACCGCGAAGCAGTCTCGGCGCCGTTGGTGGATGCGGTGCTGGAGCAGGACCGCGATCCCACCTTGTTCGAGTACTTGGGCGCCTACTGGGATGCCTTCGGGGTCGATCACGAACCGGGACCGGGCGGGGCGACCGTCCTGCACCCGGGCAAGCACATGCTGCAGGAGCGTTTTCCCGAGCTGCCCGAAGACGGCCTGACGGTGACGTTCGACCGCGGCCATGCGCTGGCACACGAGGACCGGGCGTTCCTGAGCTGGGAGCACCCCATGGTGCGCGCGGCGATGGAACTGCTCACGGGCTCCGATCTCGGCACCGCATCGGTGCTGCTGACGCGCGATCGGCGCTTTCCCGCCAGCACCCTGCTGCTGGAGCTCCTGCTCATCGTCGAATGCCCGGCACCGGCGGAGCTGCAGGTCGGCCGTTATCTGCCGAGCATGTCGCTGCGGATCGTGGTCGATGAACAGGGCCGCGATCTTTCATCGACGGTGAATACGGATGAGCTCGTCGGAAAATGTCTCACCGGCAACCGCAAGCTGGCGGGGGCGGTAATTCAGGCAAAACGCGCCGAGATCGAGCGCATGATCGAGGCGGGCGAGGCGCTGGCCGCCGACGCGGGCGCGAGCGTGCGACAGGAGACGATGGCGCGGATGGAGACGTTGCTGGACGCCGAGATCGAGCGGCTCTCGGCCCTTGCCCGCGTCAATCCGTCCATTCGGCCCGAGGAGATCGACCATTTGGCCGACAACCGCAGGCGGCTCGGCGGGGCGCTGTCGCGGATGCACTTGCGTCTCGATGCGCTGCGGCTGCTGGTGTTCGCGTAGCCCGGTCGCGGCCGGTCGGACAAGACTTGATTTGGCGCCGCGGGATCGCATTGCCTTCCCGACGCAGGACCACTCCTCCGAGGCCATTCATGCAACGCTTTGCTCCGGATCGCCGCCGATTCATGCGACTGTTGGCCGGTGCTGGCGGCGCGCTGGCCACCGGCTTAACGCCGGCTGCGACGTCGGCCCCGCTGTCCAAGCCCATTCCATCCACCGGCGAGCCGTTGCCGGTGATCGGCATGGGCACCTGGATCACGTTCAATGTGGGCGATGACCCGCGGGCGCTGGACGTGCGTGCCGGTATCCTGCGGGCCTTCTTCGCTGCCGGCGGCGGCATGATCGACTCGTCGCCGATGTACGGCTCTGCCGAGGCCGTGCTGGGCAAGCTCTTGCGGCGGCTCGACTATCCGCCGACGCTCTTTTCGGCGACCAAGGTCTGGACGCGCTCGGGCGACGACGGACCGGCGGAGATCGCCGCCTCGCAGGCCCTGTGGGGACTGCCGCGGATGGACTTGTTCCAAGTGCACAACCTGCTGGCTTGGCGCGCACACCTGGAGACGCTTCAGCAGATGAAAGCCGACGGCGCGCTGCGCTATCTCGGCATGACGACGTCCCATGGCCGACGGCACGACGAGTTGGAGCGGATCATGCGCGAGCAGCCCATCGATTTCGTGCAGCTGACCTACAACATCGCCAACCGTGACGCCGAGCGCCGGCTGCTGCCGCTGGCGCGCGAGCGGGGCATCGCCGTCATCGCCAACCGGCCCTTCGGCGGCGGCGCCCTGGTGGACCGGGCCCAGCGCCATCCGCTGCCGGGTTGGGCAGCGGAAATCGGCTGCGGGAATTGGCCGCAAGTGCTGCTGAAATACATCGTGTCTCACCCGGCCGTCACCTGCGCCATCCCGGCCACGAGCCGGGTGGAGCACATGCAGGAGAACATGGGCGCAGCGCACGAGCCCCTGCCCGATGCGGCCATGCGCGAGCGCATGGCGGCGGACTTCGCGCGGCTCTAGTGCCGGCGCCGCTCGGTTTCGCCACGCGGCGGGGGCGCCCAATGCGCCGGGCGCGCCACCTGGCGGTGAGCTTCCTCACGCGCGGGTGATCGCCGGCGATGACCGAGTGGCTGACCTATTCCGCCTCGGACTTCATTCCCTTTTCGCGCGGGATCTACCGGCGGTTGTTCGAGCTCTATAACGCCCGCTATTGGCCAGCCGTTGCGATCGGGCTCGGTGTCGGTCTCGCCGCCCTGCGCTTGTGCGGGGGGCGCGGCTGCAGCCGTCCGGGCTTGCTGATGGCGGCGCTCGGCTGCTGCTGGATCTGGATCGCTTGGGCGTTCTTTTCCGCCGCCTACGCCGAGCTGAACTGGGCAGGCCCCTATGTCGGCGGCGCCTTCGCGCTCAACGGCCTGCTGCTGTTGGCCGCGAGCGCATCGGCGCGACCCCGGCCGCCGTCTACCGGTCGCGATATCGGCGACCCGATCGGTTACGGCCTGCTCGTCGCGGGCGTCGTGCTCTGGCCTGCGGCGCTGCTTGCCTTCGGCAGAGACTGGCGCGGGCTTGAGCTGTTCGGCACATCTCCCGAGCCGACCGTGCTCGCGACCTTCGGCCTGCTGTTGCTGCTGCGCCCGCGCGGTGTCTGGGCGCCGGCCCTGATTCCCGGGCTCTGGAGCTTGCTTGCGGCGGTGACGCTGCGGGTCATCGATGAGCCGCTCTGGCCGGTGCTCCCCGCGGGGGCCGCGGCCTTTGTCGCGGTGCTCGTGTCGCGCGTGCTGCGACGTCGGCGCAGCACGCGGATCGAAACGAATTCCTAGCCGTGCCGGTCCAATGGATCAGAGCCGCCGCTGTTCGGCGTCGTCATGGAGTACTTGCTTTGAGAGTTTCGATCTGGCTGCTGATCGCAGTCTTGCTCCTGCCCGCGGCTGCCTCCTCGGAGGTGACCGTCGGCGCTTTCTCGCAAGCGCCCGCGGATGGTTCCGTCCCCGCCGGCTGGCGCCTCGCCAAGTTGCCGGGCGTCGCGCCGACCCGCTTTCGGCTGGGGGAGGGCGGCGCCGTCACGGCGGTCCGCCTGGATGCGGACAACGCGGCCGCCAGCCTGTTTCGCCCGCTTCGCGTCGACGCCGCGCGCACGCCCGTGCTGCGATGGCGCTGGCGAGTGGACCGCTTGATCGACGGTGCCGATATCCGGCAAAAGGACGGCGACGACCTCCCGGCGCGTCTATACGTCATGTTCGACTATCCGCTGGAGCGCCTACCGCTGGCCGAGCGCACCAAGATCAAGCTCGCACGCGCGGTTGCCGGCGATCTCTTGCCGGCGGCGGCGCTCTGCTACGTCTGGGACGGACGCTTGCCCGCGGGTACGACGTTGTGGAACGCCTATACCGATCGCGTGCGGGTGGTGGTGGTGCGCAGCGGGCCGCAGCGCATCGGCGACTGGGTCACCGAAGAGCGTGACGTTGCCGCCGATTTCAGGGCGGCATTCGGTGAAGCACCCCCGCCGATCTCGGGAGTCGCCATCGCCGCCGATACCGACCAGACCGGCGCAGTCGCCCGCTCCTGGTTCGGCGACATTGCATTCCTTCCTCATCCGGAGTCCGGAGCCGGTCAGTCGCAAGGCGGCCAGCCGTAGCCCCAGCGCCAGGGCAGAGTGCTGCAGGGAATGCCGCCCAGGCGCACCGAGCGGTACATGAGATCGGCGATGGCGCGATAGAGTCCCGCCACCTGCGCCTGGCTCAGGCCGTATTCGACCGCCAGCTCGGGCGCGCGGGCAGTTCCGGTCGCGAGCACGCACCGGCGCAGCGCGAGGTCGGCCGAGCGGCGCGCGTCGAAGCTTTGCCGCGGGCCGGCATCACGGGGTCCACCGGCGTGATAGAGGCGGTCGTGCTCGATGCAGCAATGTTGCCAAGGGGGCAGCTGCCCATGCGCCTGGCGGAAGTCTCCCGCCCAAGAGGCGAAGGCATCCCAGGCCGCGGACAGGCCGCCGCTGCAACCGTCGGTAGAGAAGGCGTCGAGGTGGTTGTCCGGGTCCGACTTTTGCCGCGCCAAGCGTTCATGGCGCGCCAACTCTAGCGCCAGTTCAAGCGTCAGGGCCAGTCCCACCCCGCCGCCGTCGCCGCCGCCGTCGCCGCCGCCGTCGCCGGACTCGCGTGCTCGCTCGGATAGGCGCTCGGGTGCCGGGCCGGAATCCGTGAAGGGGGCCGGCGCCGGCCCGGGCGTTGCTGCCGGTCCGGGCGCCGGAGCCGACTCCGGTGCC
>JAIPFF010000068.1 GCA_021736785.1 Thiohalocapsa sp.
GGCTCTGATAGGCTGAACTCCAGCCTCCGAGCGCCCCCACGCGGGCGGCGCCCGGATCGCCCCATCTCATACCCGTACCGGGACACCCCGGCTATCCCCGGGCCGGCCGCTTGCGCCGGCCCGGCCGCCGCCATTGTTGTCCGCACGACCGGCACAGAGGAGACGACGCCATGCCTACACTGTTCGACCCGATCCAGATGGGCGACGTCGCTCTGCCCAACCGTGTCGTGATGGCGCCGCTGACCAGAAACCGGGCAGTCGCCGGACTCAAGCCCGGCGAGCTCTCCGTCACCTACTACCGCCAGCGTGCCGGTGCTGGCCTGATCATCACCGAGGCCACCCAGATCAGCCCGACGGGCCAGGGTTATCTGGACACACCCGGCATCTACAGCAACGAGCAGATCGCGGCTTGGCGCGAAGTCACGGACGCCGTGCACGCCGACGGCGGGCGCATCTTCATGCAGCTCTGGCATGTCGGGCGGATCTCCCACACGTCGCTGCTGCCGGACGGCGAGGTGCCGGTCTCGTCCACGGACCGCCGGCCGAGCGCAATGACCTTCGCCGCCGAGGGATTCGTCGAGGTCTCCCCGCCCCGCGCGCTGCGCGACGACGAAATCCCGGGACTGATCGACGATTATCGCAACGCGGCGCGCAATGCAATGGACGCGGGCTTCGACGGCGTCGAAGTGCATGCCGCCAACAACTACCTGCTCGAACAGTTTCTCCGCGACAGCGTCAACGACCGCGCCGGCCCCTACGGCGGCAGCATCGCCAACCGCGCGCGCCTGGTGGTCGAAGTGCTGCAGGCGGTCGCGGACGAAGCCGGCGCCGGGCGCACCGGCATCCGCCTGAGCCCCATGACCAGCTTCAACGACACGCCGCGCGATAGCGACCCGCAGGCGCTCTACAACCATCTTGTCGAGCAACTAGACCCGCTCGGCCTCGCCTATATTCACGTCATCCTGGGCGAGACCGGCGGCCCGCGCCACCCGGAAGACGCTGCCGTGCCGTTCGACTACGACGCCCTGCACCGCCGTTTCGGCGGCTGCTGGATGCTGAATAACGGATACGGCAAGGACGACGCCTCGCAGGCACTTGCGACCGGCGACGCCGACCTCATCGCCTTCGGCCGCCCGTTCATCGCCAACCCGGATCTGGTGCGCCGGCTGCGCGAAGATGCCCCGCTGAACGCGCCGCAAGAAGCAACCTTCTACGGCGGCGGCGCCGAGGGATACACGGACTATCCCACGCTGGAAGGTCCGGCCTGATCCTTGATCCCTGCCCCCCTAGTCGCGGCAGTCCCCGAGTCGCGGCAGTAGGCACGGCAACAAACGACGCGCTCCGCCGCGCGAGTACGCTGCTCTCGGCGGAAATACGCCATTGCCGGTGCCTTGGCGCCCCTCTGCGCAGGCCGGAGATCGCCCGACGCTTATGTTCAGGCGCGCGATCGGGCCGTGCCGTTTAAGTGCCTGATTCAGTGGTCCGGGTCGATCCCACTGTTCGATCGCCCGATTCAGGAGAAGCGCCGCTCCACCGCTGGAATCAATCGCTCCAACGCCATCCCGCGCGAGCCCTTCAGCAGGAGCACGTCGTCGGGGCGCAGCAGTGCGGCAACTTGCTCCGGCGTGTCTTCTTGCCACGACGGGACGCTCACGATGCGATCCGCGGCGCCGACGTCGCGTGCATCGGGCGACTCGGCAGCCGGCGCGGCGGCGAACTGCGGACCGATCAGGACACATAAGTCGGCGCCGCGGGCGGCGGCGTCGGCGATATCGCGGTGCGCCTGCGGCGCATGGGCGCCGAGCTCCAGCATATCGCCGAGGATTGCGACACGCCGGCCCGCGCCGTCGGTGTCACGCAACATCCGCAGCGCGGCGCGCATCGAGGTCGGATTGGCGTTGTAGGCATCGTTGATGATGGTGGGCAGGTCGGCGCGCTCGGCGTACAGCACCTCGCAGCGCATCGGCATGTTGCCGGCGCAGCCCAAGGCCTCGGCAACGGTCGCCTCGCCGATACCGAACAGGCGGGCGACCACGGCCGCCGCCGATGCGTTGAGGCGGTTATGCTCGCCGGCCAGCGGCAGAGCGTCCGCGATCGGATCGAGGTCGAAGCGCCGCCACGCGTAGGCCGCGTCGGCCGGCGGCGCGAACGCCACCGGCAGCCAGCGCTCGGCCGGGAGCAGCAGCGTGCCATCGGCTTCCACAAAGCCGAAGATCCCCGCCTCCTCCCTGGCGACGCCGTCGATGTCCACCAGGAATTCCAGATGCTCCTCGCCGATGCTGGAGACGACCGCGATGTCCGGTCGCACGATCTCCGCCAGCGCCGCGACCTCCCCGGGATGGTTGGTGCCGATCTCGCAGGTCAGGAAATCATGCGCGGGATCGGCGGCCAGCAGCGTCAGCGGCACGCCGATGTGATTGTTGAAGCTTTTCGGGCTCTGGGTGCCCGTGAGGCCGGCATGCGTCAGCGCATGGTGGATCAGGTGCCGCGTCGTGGTCTTGCCGTTGGAGCCGGAGACACTGATGACGCGGCAACCGCCGTCGCGCAGCACATCCCGATAGGCGTACGCCAGAGCTTGCAAGGCATCCAGCGTCGACTGCACCCGCAGCAGCGCAATGCGCTGCCCGTCCGGACTCTGCTGGCCATCTGCTCCCGCGCTGGCGGCCAGCGCAACCTCCGGGGGCACATCGCGCTCGACGATCGCAAGCACCGCGCCGTTCTCCCGCGCCCGCTCGATGAAGTGATGGCCATCGAAACGCTCGCCGACAATGGCGATGAAGGCCTCGCCGGCGGACAGCGTGCGGCTGTCGATGCCGGCACCGGCGAGCGGACGCTCGGGATCCCTTGGCGGAACGAGCCATTCGCCGCCGGTGATGAAGGCGAATGCGGCGGGGGTCCAGAAGGCTGACGGCGACATGAGCAGGGGTCTCGGTGGCGGATGACCGGGGAAGGTTCCACGAAGCGGATGCGGCATGCAAGTCGAGCGCAAAAAAAGCGGGGCGTGAAGCCCCGCAAAAGTTTCGCTTGGGTCGAACCGCTTAAAGTGCCTTGCAGGCCTCACCGACCTTCGGGAAGTCCAAGCACACCTCGGGATTCCCGTCCAACTCGACACGCGCCGACACTTCCACGCCGTGGGGCATCGTGCGGATCTTGCCGCTCATGCCCGAGCGATCCAGCTGCAGGTGCATCATGCCGAAAAATCCGCCCCGCTTGGCCCAGTCCGGCAGTTCGGCGTGCAGGGCATCCTTTGCTTTCCGAGCGTTCAGCATGGCCATGCGCGCTGTCCACTCCGCCCCAAGATGTGCCGCGACGCGCGGGTCGGCATCCACAGGGATCGACGGCAGCGCATCTTCGGCGAGCTCCACGGCCTCGCGCGCCAGGGGCAAAGCCTTGTCCGCCGCCCACTTCGCCGTTTCCAGTTTGCCGATTTTCAACCCGGCAGCCGCGATCTTCGTCCCCCGAGACCCTACGTAAGCGGCATACGCCGGTCCCTCTTTGATCTGGTCCCAAAATCCCAGGTTGTCGTACCAGGCAGTTTTGTTGGCGATCTGGCGCTTCCAGTAACGGATGTCCGCGCGATGCTTGGCGATGCTTTTCCGCAACCTCTCGACTTCGCGCTCGGCTTCGGCCAGGAGGTCTTTGGCATCCTGCAGGGCATCAAAGAGTGGTGCACGTTCTGCCTCGACGATGCCTCGATAGTGGTTGACCACTGCCAGGAGCCGCTGATATTCCTTTATCGCCGCGCGGTAGACCGCTTCCGCGGGCGCTAGCGGAGCCAGGATCTGGCTGCGTGAGAAGCTCACTGTCGTCACGCCCGAGAGCCGCGGGCCGTCCGCGTCGATTGCACCGCCCATCAGCACAGTCGAAATCGGCGTTGTGAATACACCGGTTGCATTGAGACCCTTTTTATCCACGCGCAGTGTAACCGGCTTGAACCCGGCGCCGAGCACGCTCATTTCGCCCGACATGGTCAGGTAGGAGTCCTGCGGATCGGAGAACGAGACCCAGACCGTGATCTTCGCTTCCGTCTGCACGCCGATGTCCGGGTGGATGGAGCCGCTGGTGCGTCCCTCGAGCCGCACGCCCTCCTTGTCCAGCGTCAGCCGAGCGCGGGCGATCTCGATATCCTGCAGCGGCACATCGATCATCCGGCTGAAGTTGGCCATGTTCAGCCCGAAGCGGCCGTCCGCCATCAACCGGGATTCGTCGAGCTTGTAGCGGCTGATGTAGCCCGCGACGCGGGTGTCTTCGAACGGCGTCAACGGCACGAAATCCGGCAGGAACGAATAGTCGCGCGTCTGCGTGCCGCTGAAATAGATCTCGGCGTCGTCCTGGGTAACGAACATACCGAGCGTGCCGTCCAGCACCGGAAATTCGAAATCCAGGCCGGGGATCAACTCGAAATCGATCCCGAAGTCACCATTCGCGCCGAATTGCGCGCCGATCAGCCCGTCCTCCTCGCCGAAGCGATTGAGGATCGTGCCGTTGACTTCCAGGATATCCAGCAGCGGGAGCTCGGCATCCACCAGCAAATGGCCTTTGAAGTGGCCGACCTCCTCCGGGAGGCCCCAAGTGTTGCGCGGCTCGAAGGGAATGCCGCCCTGGGCCGAGAACGCGAGCTGACCGAGATCCGGAATCGGCGTATCCGGATCATCCTGGATGCCGCCGCCCGACATCGGCGCCGCCCGGGCATTGACGACCTGTGCACTGGCCGCGGCCGCCTGATGGGCCGGGCTCAGCTTGTCGACCAGCTCCATGTCGTTGTCCTGCGCCAGCAGCAAGTAGGGCTCTGCCGGATCGAGTACGAACGTAGCGCTTTGCTCCCCCGGAATCTTGAAGTCGAGCGCATCCCGATCGACACCGAGATGATGAAGCCCCAGCCACTCGGCCAGCGGCACCTCCGCCGACAGACCGCTCTGGAAGTGGAAGAACAGGTACGCGGGATCCGTCAGCACTTGCGGATCACCGTGCGGGTCCTTCGGGATCTCCGACAGAGGCAGCTTGGTGTCCTCGTCTTCCAGCAACCCTTTCAGCGTGGCCCGGTCCACCAAGCCGATCACCGCCACCGGCACGTAGTTGTAGGGTGTCGCATCGCCGAAAATGGGCAGTTCCTTCATCTGCGGGCGCGCCGTGCCATAGAAGCGGTAAGGAACCGGCTTGGCCCCGGGCTTGGCTTCCAGCACCAAATCCGCTTCGTTCAGGGTCACGCTTTGTACCGGCGTATGCACGATGACCTGCCCGCTGAGCTCCAGCCGATTGTCGTAATGGACGAACGAATCGGCACTGACCTCGAACGACAGCTCTTCGGTGATGGGCACCGTGCAGACCAACTGCTCGCATTGGGGCGCGGGAACATTCGCCAGCGCCGGCTCGGGCAGCGACAACGTCAGTGCGGCAATGGCCGCCGCCAGCGGGGCCGCTTTGAACGGGGCGTTGGAAACGGAACGAATGGAACGCGTGATCATGGCCTTGTCTCCTGTTGAAGGTGAGATAACCGCTCTCGGAACCCATTCCGATTCGCGGTTGTCCCCTTCAGAGCAGGGCACATGCCAGCGCGCAAAACACCGGCGTGCGCGGTCTGTTGGCCGCGCATAACCCATTGAATAATAAAAGCCTATGCGCGGTCTTTCGCGCAAACAAAAACGGCTCGGCAAGGCGCCGAGCCGGGTCTTGGACCAAAGCCTGACCGGCTCAACCTGAACCGATGGGCTCAGGCTGAGCCGATAGAGGTCCGGGCCGTGTCGCGCTCAAAGCCCGTATTGGGCGATGCGCCGTTTCAGCGTCGACAGCGAGAGCCCGAGCTCGCGTGCAGCCGCGCTCTTGTTGTTGCCATTACGCTCGAGGGCCTCGACGATCATCCGCCGCTCGACCTCGCGCAACCGCGAGGGCGGATCCGCGCTCGCCTGCCCGTCCTTGCCGACTTCCTGCTCCTGCGCCGGCGCGTCCTGCGGCGCAAGGAGCAGGTGGATCGGCTGAATCTCACCTTCGCCACACAAGACCGCCGCGCGCTCCAAAACATTTCGCAGCTCGCGCACATTGCCGGGCCAGTGGTAGGCCGACAGGGCGTCCAAGGCGGCCCGAGAAAAGCCGCGGCGCAAACCGAGCTGCTCCGAGAAGTGCCGCGCCAGTTCCGGAATATCCTCGCGGATGGCGCGCAGCGGCGGCACCGGGACGGTGATCACCGACAGCCGGAAGAACAGGTCGCCCCGAAACGTCCCGTCGCGGACCATCTCATCCAGATTCCGATGGGTCGCGGCCAGCACGCGCACGTCCACCTTCGTCGGCTCGTCGGAGCCCACCGGCACCACCTCCCGGTTCTCCAGCGCGCGCAGCAGCCGCGGCTGCAGCTCCAGCGGCAGCTCGCCGATCTCGTCGATGAACAGCGTGCCGCCGTGTGCGCGCCGAAAGGCCCCGTCGCGGGCACCGGACGCGCCCGTGAAGGCGCCCTTGACGTGGCCGAACAGGTCGTTGCGGACCATCTCGGGGTCGGTTACCGACGCGTCGAACACGACCAGTGGCCCGTGCCGCCCGGAGAGCGCATGCAGCGTGCGCGCAACGACCTCCTTGCCGCTGCCGGACTCGCCGCGGATCAGCACCGTCGCCGGGCTCGGCGCGACTGCCTGCAGCAGGCCATACAGCTCCCGCATCGGAGCGCTGCCGCCAACCAGCGTCCCGAGCCGCCGCTCCTGCCCGACCTTGTAATGACGGGATTCGAACTGCCGCGCCACCCGCAACTTGGTTTGTCCAAGCGCACAGACCATGTTCGGCTTCAGATAGGCCTCGACGACCCGGACATCGTTGCAGAAGGTTCCGTTCGTCGATTCCAGGTCGCGGACCAGCAGACCGTGACTCGTGATGCGGATTTGGGCGTGCCGGCGAGAGACCGTCGGGTCGGTCAGCACGACGTCATTGTCCGCCGACGTACCGAGCCGAATACTCGGCGCCGTGACCTTGGTCCGCAGACCTGCATTCGGCCCCTCGACGACCTCGAGCACGATGCATTCGAGCTCGATGCGCCGGCTCTCCGGAGAGGCTCCGGGGACCAGGTGGGTTTGATCTGTGCTTTCATGCGTGGACATAGGTGCTCGCTCCGCCCGCTCGGGTGGCGGACAAACGGAGAATCGCCGAAGCGCTTGATGTTGCAAAGTCCGCGACTGCAGTGCAAGGCTAACGGGGGCACAGGGTCGGAGCCTTTACCGGCAGTTGCAACCGCAGCCTCGCCGGGCTTCGTTGCTCACGAAATTGACCGCGGCCCGATGCCCCACTACGGTTTGTACGTGGGACCTGCCCGCACGCCTTCGGCACGCTGCCGCCGGCGCGGCGCCGGCTCAAACGATTGAGGCACCATGGAAGCACACAAGCTCAAGACCATCGATGACCTGCTGCTGCATCAGGAGGAGCGTGTCGAGCTGATCGGCGGCGAGATCGAGCGTCGGCCGATGGCGCGCTTCGAGCATGGCATCGTACAGAGCCGGGCGTCTCGCGAGTTGGGGCCGATGGACCGGAAATCCGGCCCCGGCGGCTGGTGGATCGCGACCGAGGTCAGCGTCGCCTACGAGTCCCATGAGTGCCCGACGCACGATATCGCCGGCTGGCGCCGGGGGCGGCTGCCGGGCCCGCCGAGCGGTGTCGTCGAGCTGCCGCCGGACTGGGTCTGCGAGATCGTCTCCCCGGGGCACGAGCGCAAGGACACGCTGGTGCTGCCGTTACTGCTCCAGCGCCACCAGGTGCCGTACTACTGGCTGATCTGGCCCGAGGATCGTGTGCTGATCGCCCACGCGCTCGACGCCGGGCATTATCGCGTAACGGCAACGCTGAAGGACGTGGCCAAGGCGCGCGTCGCGCCGTTCGATGCCATCGAGCTGGACTTGGCCTATATCCTCGGCGGGGAGTAGCCGCCGTTTCGGCCTCGTCACAGCGTCGTCACAACCCCCGTCACAACCCCAGCTCTCGCCAGCGTGCCTCGATGCGCTTGACCGAGACCGGATAGGCCGTACCCAGCTGCTGCGCGAACAGCGACACGCGCAGTTCCTCCAGCATCCAGCGGATTTCTTCAAGCCTCGGGTCGTCGCGGCCGGCCGCCTGCGCGGCGGCGCTGCGCTCCTGCCATTTGGCGATCAATGGGGCCATCTCGCGGATGCGGTCTTGGTCGCGGCCTGCGGCAAGCGTGAGCTTGTCGGCGCGCTGGCCGGCGGCCTTCAAGTAGCGCGGGTAATGGCGCAAGCGAGCCAGCGGGATCTGCTGCAGGAAACCGCGAAAGACCAGCCGGTCGAGTTGGGCGCGCATGTCCATCACCGACGGCATCCAGTTGATCTGGGTGATGCCGGCGAGGCGCTTGCGCAGCACCTGGTAGGCGTCGAGGATCTCGGCGGCCAGCGCGCAGACCTGGTTGGCCGTCTCGATCATGCGGCCCTTGTTTGCGGCGATGCGCGCCTCGAAAGCGGCCTGATCACGCAGCGCCGGCTGGCCCTCGACGAAGGTCTCGTCCAGGATTAGCGCGACGAGCTCGTCGGAGAGGTCCGCCGGCGACCGGGCATTGCCCGACTTGCGACCTCCTTGTGCGGCAGCCGGGGAGCCGGCGCCACCCGATTGACCTGAAAGATCGTCACGCGAACCGCTTTGACCTTCACCGGACTGCCGCCGGGCTGCTGCGTCCGCCGGCACCGGCGCCTTCGCGTACTGCAGCCGCATCCGGTCGAGCCCGGGCAGGTTGCGGCGCAGGTAGCGCAGGTCCGCGCCGAGGGTCAGCATAATCAGCCGCCGCAGCCCGCCTCGCATCGCCGCCTCGGCGCTGGCCTCGGAATCCAGCACCCGCAGCGCGACACTGTCCTTCTCGTCCACCAGCGCCGGATAGCCGCGCATGCGGATGCCGGCGCGCTCGGTGTCCACGTGCTCGGGCAGCGTGCCGAAGTCCCAGCGGACAATGCCTTCGCGCTCCAGGTCGTGGCCCCACTGCGGCGCGGCGGCGCGGGCGAAGCTGGCGCCGCCGGCGCCGCCGTGGCTGCGTTTAAGCGCCACCAGATCCTCGCCGCTGGCGACCGCCCGACCCCCTTCGTCCACCAGCCGGACCTTCATCCGCAGGTGCTCCGGGATCGCGCTTTCGTCCCAGGCGCTTTCCGGCACCTGCACCCCGGTCAGGTCCTTCAGCAGCTCGGCGACGGCCTGAATCAGTGGCCGGTCGGACGGTTCGAGCCGCGCCGCGACGCGCGCCGCGGTATCCGGGATGGGCACGAAAGCCTTGCGCGTCTGCTTCGGCAGCCCGCGCAGCAGCGCCGTGATGCGCTCTTCCAGCAGGCCCGGCACCAGCCATTCGAGCCGCTCCGGCGCCACTTGGTTGATCAGCGGCAGCGGCACCACCAGCGTGACGCCGTCGGCGGCGTGGCCCGGGTCGAAGTGGTACTCCAGCGGCAGCGCGGTGGCGCCGACGCGCAGGCTGTCCGGGAAGCGCTGGGCCGTGATCTCGGCGGCGTCGTGGCGCATCACGTCGCGCATCTGCATGTGCAGCAACTTTGGCTCCTTCTGCGCGGCCTTGCGCAGCCAGGCCTCGAACTGAGGCTTGGAGTAGATGCCGCTCGGCACCCGCTGGGCATAGAAGGCGTAGATGGCCTCCTCGTCCACCAGGATGTCGCGCCGGCGGGACTTGGCCTCCAGGTGGCGCACATACTCGATCAACTCGGCGTTGTGGCGCCAGAACGGGGCGCGGGTCTCGAAGTCCCCTTCCGCGAGCCCGAAGCGGATGAAGACCTCCCGCGCCTCCGCCGGATTGATGGGCCCGTAGTTGACGCGCCGGCGGCTCGCGAGCGTAACGCCGAACAGCGTCACCGTCTCGAAGGCCGCCACCTGGCCGGACTTGGACTGCCAGTGGGGCTCCGCGTAGCTGCGCTTGATGAGGTGCTTGCCCGCGTCTTCTATCCAGCCCGGCTGCACCTTGGCGGCGGTGCGCCCGTAGTGGCGCGTGGTCTCGACCCGCTCGGCGCAGACGATCCACTTCGGGCTCGTCCCGAACAGCGCCGAGCTCGGGTGGATATAGAAGCGGCTGCCGCGCGCGCCCTGGTACTCGCGCTGCTCGTCCTTGAGGCCGATGTTGCCGAGCAGGCCCGTCAGCAGGGCCCGGTGGACCTCCTCGTAGGTGCCCTCCGTTTCGTTCTCCTTGTGGCCCAGCTCACGTAGCTGCTCGCGCAGCTGGGTGTGGATGTCGCGCCACTCCTGCACCCGGTTCCAGGACAGGAAGTGCTGCCGGCACAGCTTCTGAAATTTATTGCGAGACAGCTCTTTACGTTCTTTTTCCAGAAACTGCCACAGGTTCAGAAAGCCGAGGAAGTCCGAATCCTCGTGCCTGAAGGTGGCGTGGATCTCGTCGGCGGACTGGTGCTTGTCCAGCGGGCGCTCGCGAGGATCCTGCACGCTGAGCGCGGCGGCGATGACCAGCAGCTCGCTGAGGCAGTTGTGGCCGCTCGCGGCCAGCAGCATGCGGCCGATGCGCGGGTCCACGGGCAGCCTTGCCAGCTGCTTGCCGAGGGGCGTCAGCCGGCCGTCGGCGTCGATGGCCGCCAACTCCTCCAGCGTCCGGTAACCGTCGGAGATCAGCTTCGCATCCGGCGGGTCGAGGAACGGGAAGGCCTCGATGGCGCCGAAGCCGAGCAGCTTCATCTGCAGGATGACCGCCGCCAGATTGGTGCGGCGGATCTCGGGCTCGGTGAACTCGGCGCGGGCGGCGAAGCTGTCCTCGTCGTAGAGGCGGATGCAGATGCCCGACGCCACACGCCCGCACCGCCCCTTGCGCTGGTTGGCCGATGCCTGCGAGATGCGCTCCACCGGCAGCCGCTGCACCTTGCTGCGGTGGCTGTAGCGGCTGATGCGCGCGAAGCCGGGGTCGATCACGTAGTGGATGCCGGGCACCGTCAGCGATGTCTCGGCCACGTTGGTCGCCAGCACCACCCGGCGCCGCCCGTGGGCCTGGAACACCTTCGCCTGCTCCGCCGGCCCCTGACGGGCAAACAACGGCAGGATCTCAGTCGACGGCGGATGGTGCTTGCGCAGTGTCTCGGCGGTCTCGCGGATCTCCCGCTCGCCGGACAGGAACACCAGCACGTCGCCGCGCCCGGCCTTGGCCAGCTCCGAGACCGCGTCGGAGATGGCGGCCTGCATGGCGTCGTCGCGCTCGCCGGCGTGCTCCTCTTCCGGCGGGCGGTAGCGGACCTCCACCGGATAGGTGCGCCCGGAGATCTCGATGATCGGCGCGCCGTCGAAATGCTTGGAGAAGCGCTCCGGGTCGATGGTCGCGGACGTGACGATCACCTTCAGCTCCGGGCGCTTGGGCAGCAGCTGCTTCAGGTAGCCGAGCAGGAAATCGATGTTGAGGCTGCGCTCGTGGGCCTCGTCGATGATCAACGTGTCGTACTCGTTCAGGAAGCGGTCCTGCTGGATCTCGGCGAGCAGCATGCCGTCGGTCATCAGCTTGACCGAGGTGTCGGGCCGAACCCGATCGTGAAACCGCACCTTGTAGCCGACCAGGGTACCGAGCTCGCGGCCCAGCTCCTGCGACACCCGGCTCGCCAGCGTGCGCGCCGCAATGCGCCGCGGCTGCGTGTGGCCGATGCGCCCGTAAACGCCGCGCCCGAGCTCCAGGCAGATCTTCGGCAGCTGCGTCGACTTGCCGGAGCCCGTCTCGCCGCAGAGCACCACCACCTGATTGTCGCGGATCAGCGCCGCGACTTCGTCCCGGCGCTCGCTGACCGGCAGCTCCGGCGGAAAAGCGATGCTCGGGACCGCCGCGCGCCGCTGCGCCGCCAGCGCGCGGGACGCCTCCGCCGCCTCGCGCAGCCGCGCGAGGCCCTGATCGGCGGGCAGCCCCTTGCGTTCCCGCTCCTTCAGCTTGCGCAGGCGCTGGGCGAGGCTTCGCCGGTCGCTGAGCAGGCAGTTATCAAGGTCCAAGGGAAGGGTTGCGGTGGCGATGGTGTCGGTCAATGCTGCGGCGCGGCATCGGCCGCGATCGATGGGACAACCGGATGCTCTGCCCTTGCCTCGTCGTCGAAGATCGAGGCGGCGGCTCGGCCGGGGGCGAACGGTTTCGATCCACGGCGCCGGCGATTGCTGATTGATATTGGTCGAAAAGCACGCCGCGGCAAGGCCGCGCTCGCGCGTGCGCCGATCATGGCGCCATGTTACCAATCGCCGCGGCCGGGCGCACCGGAGCACGTCCTGCCCGCGCTCTAGGGGGCGCGTTCTTCGGCGTGCGAGGGCCACTGCCGGCGCCAGGGCCGAAGCCCTGGAGTCCATTACGTCGGAGCACGTGGCTTCAGCCGCGTTCCCCGCGCCCGCGCGGCAGGACCGCACCCGTGCTGAAGCCCGGACTCCTCGGAGTGAGCGCGTCGGCGTGCAAGGCCCAACGCCGGTGCGGGCCGGCGCCTGCAGTTGCATGGCGCGGACACCCGCGGCAAGCTCGGCCTCCAGGATTCGATCGGCAGCCCCGGCAAGAAACGCCCCATGCACATCATTCGATTCGAAGACACCGCCGGTAACGTCCGCTACGGCATCGACCGCGGCGACGGCAGCGCGGACGTGCTCTCCGGCGAGCCCTCGAGCGGCGTCTCGCCGACCGGCGAGCAGGCGGAGATCGGCCGGTTGCTGGCACCGATCGAGCCCCGCAACATCTTCTGCATCGGCCTCAACTACCGCGCCCATGCGGAGGAGACCGGCGCGCCGATCCCGGAAAACCCGGTGGTCTTCATGAAGCCGACGACGGCGGTCACGCACCCGGGCGCACCGATTCCGCTGCCCGCCGCCTGCGCGCACGGGCCGGAGGTGGACTACGAAGCGGAGCTCGCCGTCGTCATCGGTCGAACGGCCCGCAATGTCACCGTCGATCAGGCGCTGGACCATGTCCTCGGCTACTGCTGCGCCAACGATGTTTCCGCCCGGCGCTGGCAGAAGCAGGGCGGCGGCGGGCAGTGGATCCGCGGCAAGAGCTTCGATGGCTTCTGCCCGCTGGGCCCGGTTCTGGTGACCGCCGACGAGATCCCGGACCCGCAGAGACTGGACGTCCGCTGCATCCTGAACGGCCAGATCATGCAGCAGGGCAACACGTCGGACATGATCTTCGGCGTCGCCGTGCTGATCGCCTTCCTCAGCCGCGACACCACACTGCTGCCCGGCACGTTGATCCTGACCGGTACCCCGCCGGGCGTCGGCTTCGCGCGCAAGCCGCCGGTATTCCTCGCCGCCGGTGATCGGGTGCGGGTCGAGATCGAAGGGCTCGGCGCGCTGGAAAACCCGGTGATCGATGCCGACCGAGCATCCGCAGGATTCGCATGACGCCAGCGAACTTTCACCCCGCCTCGATGATCTCAGATTGACAGCGCCGCGCCACAACTGCGAATGACTCCTATTCGCCAGCGGCGGACCCGCCGCGTGCGGTGCCGGTTTCGGCGCCGCAATCACGACAGCCCCTGAGGAGAGAACCAAACATGCGCAGATCCGCCCGACTGCCCGCGGCACTGCTGACCGCGGCGGCCGTCGCATCGAGCAGCGTCCTGGCCGCAACCGCGCAGGACGCCGCGCAGCCCGCCGAGAGCGCAGGCAACGAGGCCCGCCTGCTATCCAACACTCGCCAACTCATCTTCGAAGGCCGGCGCTCCGGCGAGGGCTATTTCAGCGCCGACGGGCGCCGGATGGTCTTCCAGAGCGAGCGCCAGCCCGGCAACCCGTTCTATCAGATCTATCTGCTGGATATGGAGACCGGCGACACCCGGCGCATCTCCACGGGCGGCGGCAAGACCACCTGCGCCTGGATCCATCCGGGCGGCGATCACATCCTGTTCTCGTCCACGCACGAGGACCCGGAGGCGGCGGACAAGCAGCAGGCGGAGCTCGACAAGCGCGCGTCCGGCCAGGCCAGCCGCTACTCCTGGAGCTTCGATCCGACCTACGAGATCTACGAGGCCGACACGGACGGCAACATGCTGCGCCGGCTGACCGAGGCCGAGGGCTACGACGCCGAGGGCTCCTGGTCGCCGGACGGCGGACAGATCGTCTTCGCGTCGAACCGCCATGCCTACACCGGCGACCTCTCCGACGCGGACAAGGCCGCCCTGGCGCAGGACGCCTCGCGCTTCATGGACATCTACCTGATGGACGCCGACGGCGGCAACGTCCGCCGGCTGACCGATAGCGACGGCTACGACGGCGGCCCCTTCTTCAGCGCCGACGGCAGCCGCATCGTCTGGCGCCGCTTCGACGCCGCCGGCAAGGTGGCCGAGATCTGGACCATGCGCGCGGACGGCAGCGACCAGCGCCAGGTCACGAACCTGGGCGTCATGTCCTGGGCGCCCTACTTCCACCCGAGCGGCGACTACATCGTCTTCGCGAACAACGCCCACGGCTACGGCAACTTCGAGCTCTACATCGTCGACAGCGAGGGCCGCTCCAAGCCCGTGCGCGTGACCGAGACCAAGGGCTTCGATGGCCTGCCCGTCTTCACGCCGGACGGCAGCCGCCTGTCATGGGCCAGCGGGCGCACGGCGAACAAGCAGGCGCAGATCTTCATCGCCGACTGGGACGACGCGGCGGCGCGTGAACTGCTGGGCCTCGGCCCCGCGACCGAGACCGCCGCGGCGCCCGCGGCCGGCACCCCGAAGCCGGCGCGGACGAGCCCGGAGATCGCCGCCGCCGATCTGCGCACGCACGTGCAAACGCTGACTGCCGACGCCATGGCCGGCCGCCTGACCGGCACCGACGGCAGCCGGCGCGCCACCGAGTATGTCGCCGGCGCCATGGCCGCGATCGGCCTGCACCCGGCCGGCGACTACGGCGGCTGGTTTCAGGACTACGGCTTCACGGCCGGCGTCACCCTCGCCGACGGCAACCGGCTCGCGCTGACCCTGCCGGGCGGCGAAACCACCTTGCTCGCGGTCAACGCCGAGTGGCGGCCCGTGGCCTTCTCGGGCACCGGTGCCGTCGATCCGGCAGATGTCGTCTTCGCCGGCTACGGTATCGTCGCGCCCGCCGACGGCGACGCACCCGCCTACGACAGTTACGCGGACCTGGACGTCGACGGCAAATGGGTGCTCGCGCTGCGCTACCTGCCGGAGAATGTGACCCCCGAGCGCCGCCAGCACCTGAACGACTACGCCGACCTGCGCTTCAAGGCCATGGTCGCCCGCGAGCAAGGCGCGCGCGGGCTGATCCTGGCCACGGGGCCGAGCGCGCAGGTCAAGGACCCGTTGATCGCGCTCGAGAAGGAGGCCGGCGCCGGCACCGGCAGCCTGCCCGTCCTCTCGGTGACGGACGCGGTCGCGGACCGCCTGCTCGGCGCGGCCGGCACGTCCTTGGCGCAGGTCCAGCCGCCCCTCGACGGCGGCGAGCCGCAAACGGGCCTCGCACTCCCCGGCGTGCAAGTCGCCGCCGACATCCGATTGGACCGGCAGCAGGGCAAGGACCGCAATGTCCTCGGCCGGCTGTACGCGGGCGAGGGACCGAGCGACAAGGTCGTCATCATCGGCGCCCATGTCGACCACATCGGCGACGGCAGCGGTCTCGACTCCCGCGACCCGGACGCGGGCCTGATTCACCCCGGCGCCGACGACAACGCCTCCGGCGTCGCCGCGCTGCTGGAGATCGCAGAGGACCTCGCGCACCGGCACGCCGAGGGCGGCCTGGATCTGAAGCACGACATCGTCTTCGCCGCCTGGACCGGCGAAGAGCTCGGCCGGCTCGGCTCCGCCGCCTTCGCCGACAAGCTCTCCGTGGGCGACGACGGCCTGGCCGAGCATGTGCTGGCCTATCTGAACATGGACATGGTGGGCCGGCTGGACGAGGCGCTGACCATCCAGGGGGTCGGCTCCAGCAGCGCCTGGCGCGCCGAGATCGAGCGCCGCAATGTCCCCATCGGTCTGCCGATCAAGCTGCAGGACGACGCCTATCTGCCGACCGACACCACGTCCTTCTACCTGGCCGGCGTCCCGGTCCTGACCTTCTTCACCGGCGTGCACGCGGACTACAACACCTCGCGCGATACCGCCGATCGGCTGAACTACGAGGGCCTCACGCGCATCGCGAGCTTCGCGGGCCTGCTGACCCGCGCCGTCGCCAACCGCGAGGACGCGCCGGACTACGTCGCCCAGGAGAAGCCGAGCACCGGCGCCAGCCGTGCGAACCTGCGCGCCTATCTGGGCACGATCCCGGCCTATGCGGAAAGCGACGTGCAGGGGGTGCTGCTCGACGGCGTGTCCACGGGCGGACCGGCGGAGCAAGGCGGCATGCGCGCCGGCGACATCATCACCGAGGTCGCCGGGCGCAAGATCGAGAACGTCTACGACTTCACCTATGCACTGAACGCGCTGAAGGTGGGCGAGGCGGTCAGTGTCGGCGTACAGCGCGACGGCAACCCGCTGTCGCTTTCAGTCGTGCCCGCCGCCCGGGAGTAGCTGCCGCCGCGTGTGACGCCGCGCCCGGCGGGGGCGCGGCGTCAGTCTTTCGCCGGAGGCGGAATTCGAACCGCCAGCAGATCGCAGGGCTCGTGGCGCAGCAGCGCCTTCGGCGTCGAGCCGAACAGGCTGCTGAGCCAATTCTGGTCGTGGGCGCCGACAACGATCAGATCCACGCCGAAGTCCTCCGCGACGTGCTGAATGCTGCGCCGGGTGGGGCCGAATTCCACCACCCGGTCGTCGGGCGGCACGCCGATCCGCTCGCCCAGGGCGTCCAACTCCTTCTTGGCGATGTCCACCAGCTCCTGCTCCAGCTTGAACTCGTCCGGCAGCACCGGCTCGGCGACGAAAGCACCGCCGGCATACTCGGCGCCGGGCGGCACATAATCGACCACGTTCACCAGCGTGAGCCGTGCACCGAAGCGATCGCGCAACATCCTCGCGCGCTCGACCACGACTTCCGACCCGGGCGTAAAATCCACTGCCAACAGCAGATGGCGATAACCTTGCTCCGACTTGGGCTCCGATTGGGACTCGGCCACGGCGACCTCCTCGCTCACGTCTTGCCTAGCACAAGTATAAGACTCGACGGGCGCGCTGCCTGCGCCGGCGCCCCGAAAGGTCCGCACCTTCCCCGGGCGCGCCTCGGCCACCATCTTTACGCCTCAACGAACCAGCGACACGAACCGCACGGACCATGCAGCATCCACGGAACCCCCTCACCCTCGAAAACCCGGCCGACTACGCGGCCTGGCGCGGGCAAAAGCTTGCCGGGTACCCGCGGCGGGCGGAAGACCTGATCGTCGAAGTCGGTGATCCCCGCCGGCTGACCGCAACGGAGCGCGACGCAATCCTCGACCGCTGCCGACGGGCCAACATGGCTATCTATGTCGGCCGCACCAGAGACGATCCCGATAAGCACATCCCTCGCGCGCTGGCGGAGCAGTTCGGCCTGCACACCCTCGACCATAACCCCGGTGCAGACGAGGACGACATTACCTCCATCGCGATCCATGCCGACGCCCTGCACCAAGGCTACATTCCCTACACGGACCGCCCCCTAGCGTGGCACACCGACGGCTATTACAACCCGCCGGAACGCCGCATCCGCGCGTTCACACTGCACTGCGTGCGCCCGGCGGCAGCGGGCGGCATCAACAGCCTGCTCGACCCGGAGATGCTCTATCTGCTGCTGCGCGACCGAAACCCGGCGCACATCGCGGCCCTGACGCAACCGGATGCCATGACCATCCCGCCCAACGTTGTCGACGGCGCAGAGCTGCGCGCCGCCAGCACCGGCCCCGTCTTCGGCCTCGACGACAACGGCCAACTGGCAACGCGCTACACCGATCGCCGGCGCAACATTGCCTGGAAAGACGACCCGGCAACGAGCGCAGCCGTCACCGCCTTGCGCGACATCCTCGCCGATCCTGCGACCCCCGCCTTCACCGCCCGTCTGGAGCCCGGCTGGGGACTGATCTGCAATAACGTGCTGCACACACGCACCCGGTTCAGCGATGGTACCCCGCCGCGGTTGCTGTATCGGGGACGGTACTACGAGCGGATCGGCGGAACCTGAAGCAGGAGCGCGGCACTTGCGATGGGCCGACGAGTTATCAGCGGGCGATTATTGATGTGCGAATCCAGGTCGAAGCGCCCCGGTCTTTCGAGCCCTTGGAGCATCGTGATGACCGCCGCCCCGCGGCGGGCGGCGGCCGCTCGCACCCTTGCGCTCAGTCCATCGGCAGCGCAATCCAGCCGATCTGCTGTTTGGTCTCGCTGTCCTTGAGCTGGATCGCGGCGCGGGTGCCGTCCTTATTCACCGCCAGCACCCCGATCTCCGAGACGCCGTCGAAGTCGGCGTCTTGGGCAGCCATCGCGCCGGCTTGCCAGGCGCTGCCGAAGAAGCGCATCTGGCGCACCCAGACGCCGGTTGCCGCATCGCGGATCTGCACCAGGCCCTGTCCGCTCGCGAGCCTCCAGAGCACGGCAAGGCCGGGGGCGCCTCCGACGTCCTCGAGCACCGCGACGCCGAGGGCGGTTGCGGTGCTCGGGGCGCGGAACGCGAGGGTGCGCATCGGCGCCCCGCTGGCGCTGTCCTTGATGACCAGCTTTGCGGTGGCGTCCACGGTCTACCGCAATACGGCGAGCTCGGGAGTGGCGTTGCCGTCCAGGGATGTTGTAGTCGGGAGGGCGGTATCGTGCTCATCCGGGGTCTTGCCCAGCCGGATTCGGCCCGTCTGTCGGCCCGTGGCGGTGTCCTTGATCCGGATCGCCGCGCCGGTGCAGTCGAGGCGCTCGGCCAGCACGGCGATCTCGTCGGCGCCGTTGCCGTCGAGGTCGGCCACGGTGGTCAGCGCAAGCAGGCGCCAGGCGGCGGCGAAGAAGGGCAGCGTCGCGCGCTCCTCGCCGCCGACGCTGTCCTTGACCTGCACCAACCCGCCGCGGGCGGCACCCGCGAAGAGCACGCCGAGCGCGGGTGCGCCGATGCCGGTATCGATCGGACCGGTTACGCCGAGCGGCTGCGCCCCGGGCAGCGGTGAACGCGACGGTGCCGAGCGCCGCCCGGATCGCGCTGTCGCGGATCAGCACCCGCGCCGAGCCGTCGCCGGCGACCTGCAACGCCGCAAGCTCCGGCGCGCCGTTGTTGTTGCTGTCGCGGAGGCTCGCGAGGCTCGCGAGGCTCGGATCCGTCGAGCGATCGTTTTCGGAACAAAGATCGCATCTGCGATTCGTGAACAGGAACCAGAATAGCACACGTAACGCGGACCGACTTGATTCGACGCAATGGGCCGCCGCGACCACCACCGCGCGTCGAGCTCGCGCCGACCTCTCGACCCGGCCTTAATCGCCTCGGCGCACGCAGGCCGGGAGCGCGCTTGCAAGAGCGCCTTCGACATGCGCTCCCGCCCCGCGGACGGCATGGCTCATCGGGCCGGTATTGCAGTTCGATTGCAGGGACTCGCGTCGGGACTTCGGGCGCCTTTGCCTCCGGACCGAGGACTCGCGGCACGGCGTATCGGGCGGCGCCGAGAGGGCTATCAGTCGATGCCCGTTGTTCCGCGTTACGGTTGCGCTCGACATGGGCCAGACCCGAAAAAAGGCCGACGACCTCGACCGGGGCCCCGCTGCCCGCAGTTCGAAGTCCATAGCGCGCATCGGGATGTCGGCCCCGCTTCAGCGAAACGAAGAGCACCCCTTATTTTCGGGGTAACCCCCATACGAATTTCCTCGATACACCCGAAACGCTCAGCGACGCTTCCAGTTAGTCTCGAAGTGTCGGCATCTTCCTACTCGGCCATCGGTGACCGGTAGGTCGCTTCCCCGGTGGTCGAGCATCTGGCCACTTTTCGCATCTCCATGGATGGAGCACTTCTTCGCCGGGTCCCCAGTATGGAAAGTATCAATCGGGAAAAAACCGTTCTTGCCTCTCTGTCGCGGACGCGCATTCCGAGCGTCGCTTTGCTGCTTTCTCTTGTTATTGGCGGACCCGCAAACGGGGCCATGCAGTTCGAAAACGCAAGCTCGATCGCCGGGCCATTCCCGGCCACCGAGTCTTGGGGGGCAACCGCTGCCGATATCAATGCCGACGGTTGGATCGACATTTACTACAACGCCCATCGGCAGCGGCCCTATATTTTCCGCAATGACGGTGACGGTCGTTTCACCGATGTGACGCTGCGGGTGGACCGCTCGAGCACCTGGGTGGAATTCGCCGGCGATCAGCATGCGGGCACATGGAGTGATTTCGACAACGACGGCGATCAAGACTTGATGGTGGCGACGGGCGTCAACGTGAACGCACAGTTCTTCGTCAACCGGGGTGGATACTTTACCGACGAGGCCGTTGCCTTCGACGCCGACGCATTCGCCGCCGCCGGCCGCGGAGCGTTTTGGGCCGATTTCTCCGGCGATGGTTATTCCGACCTGATCGTCACGACATTCAATCCTTCCACCGCTTACGAACAGAGCCCGCTGGTACGCTTCAAACCAAGCAATGCCGCCACCGGTTTCAGCTGCGGCCCGCGCAATAACCACATCCATCTGAACGACTTCAGCGTCGACGGCAAGGCCGATTTGCTCTGCGCCCGCGAAGCGGCCTTGGACACTCTCTGGGAAATCGACGATTTCGCGGATACGGGCGGTCCTTTTGTCGACATCACCGCAAGCATGCCGGGCGCTTCGCTCGTCTCGGATTCCGCGGCTGCCGACTTCGACAGCAATGGCGAGACCGATTTACTGATCGTGAGCGGCCGCTTGCGCGTGCAGGAGGCGGTTCTCGACAGTGTGGATAGGATCGAGGTCCGTGTCGAGGGCGGCGATGGCTCCGGCACGGGGTTCGACTCCGCCTTCGATTTCCAAGGCGGACAACAGATCAACGTCGACATCTCCAGTCAGCAATTCGGCCGCTGGCGAACCTTCATCGGGGCCGGCGCCGCGCGTCCCGCCGAAGAAGGGCCGTTCGTGCTGGATAGAGCCGATCCCACCGTGGAAGGCCTGTCCACGTTCGATCCGGCCTTCGGGCGTTCGATCCATATTGGCTACGACACCGCCCTGGGCCAATGGCAGGTGCGCGTCTATTACGGGCCCGACGGCGGGCGTGCCTACTTTATGATCGACCGGCTGACCGGTGCGGACTTCGCGAATCTGGCTTTCAGCGGGGTAACCGCCGGCGACCAACCGCAAACGCCCTACTTGTTCATGAACAACGCCGGCACCTTCACCAACGAGCCGGGGCCGCGCGGCCTGGGACAGGCCATTCACTGCGCGAGCGCCGGGGTGGGCGATTTCGACAACGACATGGACGTGGACATCTACATGGTGTGCCGCGGCGGTGCGCAGAACATCGCGAACCGGCTCTATGAGAACGACGGCACCGGCAACTTCACGCCGGTGTCCGGCGCCGGCGGTGCCGAGGGGCCCGTAGGCACGGCCGTGGCGGACGGTGTGGGTATCGGCGACTCGGTCGCGGTCGCCGACTTCGATGCCGACGGATTCTTGGATCTCTTTGTCGTCAACGGCCTGAATCTGCAGCCGTCTCGGCTCGGCGGGCCGGCGGAGCTGTATCGCAACCTGGGCAACGCCAACAGCTGGATTCAGCTGGATCTCGAGGGCACGGTCTCGAACCGTGACGGTCTGGGGGCGAAGGTCTACGTGACGACGCCGGACGCGAAGACGCAGCTGCGCGAGCAGGACGGCGGTTACCACCGCTGGTCGCAGAACCAGCAGCGGCTGCATTTCGGCCTGGGCAGCAACACCGTGATCGGCACGCTGCGGGTGGAATGGCCCGGTGTCGGCGGCGTTGTCAACGTCAACGAGTTCTACAACGTCAACGTCGGCCAAGGCGGCATCTACCGCGTAACGGAAGGCACGAGCGGCATCGGCAGCGGCGTGCTGACACCCGTGACTCTGGGAGCCGCGGCCGGCGATGTGCCGCCGCAGCCCGGCGACGAATGCGGCGAGACGGACCCGAATAACCCCAACCCACTGCAGGAGCCCTGGTATCACCCGGACTTCGGCCCGGCAATTTTGGTTTGGAAGGATTGCAGCACCGGCGCATGGCATTTGCGCACCAAGGGCGGTCAGAGCGAAACGACCGTGCGCTACCGGGGACGACTGACATCGACACGGCCGTTTACGCGCATCACCGGCTACGACATCGACAGCTTCGATACATTCGACGTGATCAGCGCGAACGAGGCCCTGTTCACCCTCAATGTGCGCGGCGTGCTCGAGGACGGAATCGACTTCGAGGTGCCTTCGGGGTCGCTGTGCCTTGCGCTCGAGGCGCCTGTTGATGAGCCGATCTTGGTTGGCGGGGGTCGCTGGGCGGCGGAGTCACCATTGGATCTTGATACGCTGCAGTCGTGCGCGCCGGCCTCTGCGCCGAGGATCGATATCTCGGATCTGACCGTGGACGAAGCAGTCGGCACCGCGACCTTGCAGGTGTCGCTCTCCGGTGCGTCGAGCGGGACGGTGACGGCGGATTACGCGACGGCGGACGTCGGCGCGACGGCCGGCTCCGATTACAGCGCGGCGAGCGGGACGGTGACGTTCTCGAGCGGTTCCACCAGCGAGAGCATCTCGGTCGCGATCATCGACGACGGCGCCGTGGAGTCGGACGAGACCTTCACGGTGACGCTGAGCGCGCTGTCGGGTGCGACGGCCGGGGATACGTCGGCGACGGTGACGATCACCGACAACGACACGGTTGCCGGCGATCCCGCCTGCGGTCAGCCGAGTTATGCGCAGGGCAGCGAGAAGGGCCTGTTCATCTGGCGCGACTGCGACGGCGCGGGTACGGATCAGCAATGGCACGTGCGCGCGACCGGCGGGGGCGACAGTGCGACGCAGACCTACCGCGGCGGCATCACCTCGACGGCATCGCTGAGTGCTCAGCCGTTCAGCATGGAAGGGGCGGACGAGCTGAGCGGTGCCGGAGGTGATTGGAGCTACGCGATGTTCGCGCGCAACG
>JAIPFF010000020.1 GCA_021736785.1 Thiohalocapsa sp.
CCACCTCCTGACCCTGAAAGAGCACCAAGGTATTGCGATCGTGCGACCGCGGGACTTTCTGCGGATAGTGGCGGGAACTGCTTCCTGAACACCAAACAGCCCCGAGCGGCGAAGACGGATAGGGCACATGACGATAGACACTGCGACACAAGAAGAGATCGACCGGCTGAACCGGGCGGTCGACGATTTCGCCGTGGAGATGAAGGCGCGGCTGCACGAGCAGGCCATCAAGGGCTACCGCGGTTGGGACGATCCGGCCAAGTACGAGCGCATCGTCTCGATGATGATGCAGCACGCGGCGGTCGCCGAGGGAGAAGAAGTGGACGCTGCCAACCTGGCGATGATTCTGCGGAGTCTGCGGCGGCGTTAACGATTCCGCCGCGCGGACTCGGCGCGAAAAAAGCCGGCCGTTAGCGGCCGGTTTTCTTGTGGTTGAACGTGCGCGCGGTGGACTTTTGGCCGGAACGGAAGTGGCGCATCGTGCGCCCCGAAGGCATCAGTGAGACACGGGCGCCCCGCGGGGAGCGATGTCTCCCGCGGGGTGAGAGCGTACGGCGGTGCGCGGCTTAAGTTGGGTGCGATGGTAGCGGGCGCCCTCAGGCGCCCGAGAGTGCGGCTGACCCGGACTGTCTCATCAGCCAGCAGTCGGCCCAATCAACGCCTCGGGCGTTGACGGGAACAGGTGCCGGCGGGAGCAGGATGTGGACATCAAGCGAACCGCCGAGGCGTTCGCCAAGCGCCGACGCAGCACGCTGGCCTGCGCCGGAGCGGTCGTTGTCCGCCCATATCATAATCCGCTCGATTTCGACCGGCGGCCGAAAGCTCTTAAGCAGCGTCGCGGAGACGCATGCCCAAACCGGCATACCGGTCATTGCATGCACCGCGAGTGCGGTCTCGATGCCCTCGGCGACGCCCAGCGCGACGTGTCTCGACGCACCGGCGCGAAAGAGCCGGATCGCGCCGCCGGTCAGCGCGTCGGTGCCGGGGTGCGCCATCAGCTTCTTCGGCGACCGTACGGAGGCCTTGCCGCGTCCGTCCGGCTGCAGGTAGGTCCGGTGCAGCGTTACCGGTCGGCCATTGGCGTCGGACACGAGCGCCAGCATGGCCGGGAAGCGGCCGAGACAGATCGGCCGGTCCTCGGCGTCGCGGCTCCAGTAGGCCAGCGCGGGATGGAAGCGGACGACGCGGGGATTCAATACCGCCGCATCGAGGCCGCGGCCGGCCAGATAGCGGCACAGGGGCTCTGCGTCGGGATGACTCGGCGGTAGTGATTCGCACCAGGTGCGGCGCAGGTTGTGCCGTGCCTTCTGTGCTTGCATTGGGTGGGGGCGATGTGTGCCGGTGCGTGCGAAGGCCGGCACCAAGGGTCTTGCCGGCGCGCCGGTCAACCCGAGCACGGCGCCGACCTGGGTCAGCGCCTCGGGAAACGACCACCCGAACAGCCATTGCAGCAGCGCGAGCCCGTCGGGGTAGGCGCCGCAGGTGGCGCAGATGCCGCCGCCGGTGCGGTCGGCGTCGGGGAACAGGCGAAAGCCGTCGCCCCGACCGTTTTTTCGCGCTTTGCCGTGCACGGGACAGGGGACGTGCCGGCCCGGCCGTCGCAGGGCGGGGCCGAGGGCCTCGGGCACCAGGGCTTCGAGGACCGCGAGCCAGCCAGTGCGGCGCACGGCTTGGCGGATATCGGCTGATTCGATTGCGTGCATTGCGGTTCTCCCGGGCGCTCCGCCGGCACGCGCAAAGGCATGCTCGCGCCGGCGGAACAGTGAATGGTGTGGGGCCTGACGCGCGTCGACTCAGCGCGCGCCGTTTTCGGCGTCGACGAGCAGGGTGCAGATCGGGATCTGCTGTTCGCCGTGCTCGACGAAGCGCACCGGCGCGGAGACCACGCCGGCAATCATCAGTGCCTCCAGCACGCCGGCGCTCGGGCCGAAGTCGCGCAGAGCGACCTCGTCTGCGGCCAGGGCGACGTCGGGCAGGTCCATCGTGGCCACGGCGATGACGTCGCCGGGTGCGCGGGCGTTGACCAGCAGGATCGCGGGTCGCCGGGATTCGGCGTGCCGCGACCATTGGACGCGGCATTCGACGGTGTTGAAGCGGACGTTCATGGTGTGCTCCTCGGGATCGGGGGCACACCACCCCGAAGGGCCCCTTTTCGGGAAGGTTTGCGCCCCGATGGGGATGGTCGGGAAACGACGCGCGCGGCGGCGTTGCGGCCGCCGGGCTTGTCGGTGGGTCTGGCTTCGGTCAGGCCGTCAGGGCCAGCGGCGCTGCGGGCGATGTCCGTCGCGAGAGGACCGCGCGGATGCGGATCTCGTCGAGGATCAGGCGGTAGACGGCCCGGATGTCGGCGCGCGCGGCGCGGTCCGCGGGCTCGCAGAGCAGCGCGAAGACCGCGGCCTTGGCCTCGGCGAGCTGCGCGTTGCTTGCGGTGTCGAGGAATTTCTCGACGTCGTTCCAGAAATCACGGGTCATGCGCATAGCGGTGTCTCCCGGGTGCAGGGGGAGACAGCGCCCCGGCCGGGGAGATGCGCTCCCCGCGGGGTGGATGAAGGCCGCCGGCCGGCGGCAGGATTCGGACGCGGTTCAAGAACCCCGCGAGCGGGGCGGCGACGCATTGCGTCTTCGATCGCCATGGCTGCGCTCCGCATAAGCGGCAACGCGAGGAAACCCTTTCCGCCGTCGTCTGCGCCGTGCTCGATCGGGTCCGACAGACGGCGCCGGAAAAGGGCCCGGCTACCGGTCGGGACCGGTGCCGGGCAAGGGTCGAGACAGGGATGCTGCCGATCGGGTAACGGGCGCTTCCCCGCGAACAGGTTGGCGGATGCCGACCGAGGGCGACACGCCGAAAGGTCCGCTGCGACGGCGCCGTTTTCGACGCCGTCGCGAGCGAGGAGGGCTCAGGCCGCGAGCAGCAACCGCTCGGCGGCGCCGAAGAGTGCGGACTTGAGCTCCGCGACGTCGCCGACCCGGATTGCAGTCGGGAATAGCGCGGACACGTCCACGTCGATCCCGACCCCGACGGTCTCTAGGCCCGAGGCTGCGCACAGGCGCAGGATCTCGGCGGTGTCGGCGTGGTTGTCGGGCTTGCCGTCGGTCAGCAGCAGTACGATGCGCCGCGACTCGGGGCGCGCCAGCAGGTCGGCCGCCGCGAACCAGAGGGCGCCCGCCATCGGCGTGCTGCCGCGGGGGCTTTGGGTGAAGGCACCGGCGCGCGCTCGCGGGCGCTCGCCGTGGCGGACCAGGGTCGTGACGATGTCCTCATCGCCGGCGAGGCCGGGAAACGCGGTGACCGCGACCGAGACGCCGTTGATGCCGTCCAACGCCAGCGCGAGGGCCAGCGCGGACGCTTGGGCGATCTCGCTGCGGCGCTTGACCGAGCCGTCGTCGATGCGTACCGGTGCGCCCATCGACCCGGACAGGTCGATGAGGAGGTGGATCGCCGTGTGCACCGCCACGCGCTCGCGCTTGCGTGCGAAGAGGCGCGGGTCGCCGGTTGCCGCGCGGTAGAGCCGCTTCGGCATGAGCCGCGTGCCATGTCGGTGTGCATGCGGACGGTCCAGGCGCGAGGCCTTAATCAAGCCCTGCAGGCGTGCACGCAGTCGGCGCGATTCCTGCTGGACCTGCCCCAGCAGGCACATGCCCGCGCGGATGTCGCCGTCGTAGGGCTCGGCGCGGGGCAGCACGCAGCGGCTGTTGCCGCTGCCGGCGGCCTCGAGCAGAGCGCGGACACCGGCGAACAGGTCGTCGGGGAGGTCTGACTCGGTTGCGGTCAGTGCCTGCGCGAGCGCTTGTGCTTTCGATTGCGCATCCGCGGCGGCGTCGGCGTCTTCGTCCGGGGACGGCATCGGGTCGGCGCTTGCAGACGCGGTGCGGCCATCGGACAGTTCGCCGGACTCGGACTCGGACTCGGACTCGGACTCGGACTCGGACTCGGACTCGGACTCGGACTCGGACCCGGTCCGGGTTCCGGTGCCGGTCTCGGTCCCGGTCCCGGTCTCGGTCCGGTGGCCGTCATCGTCATCGTTGCTGTCGCCGTCGCCGTCGCCGTCTACCTCGGTCGGTGCGCTCTCGGGCTCATCTCGTTCGGGCTCGGTTTTCCCGGTACCCGCAGACGCGTCACCAGCGGGATCGGTTTGCTCGTGAGCCGCTTGCTCATCGCCTGTCGGATGGGTTTGCTCGCCATCGGGCTCAGACGGTCCTTCGCGACCGGACGATCGCGTCGGCGAAGTCTCCGGGCGCGGCTGCGCGTTGTCCCCGTCCTCGGCTTCATTGCCACCGCCGGTTGGGCACGACTGGCTCATGGCCTCTTGCTCGTCTTCGAGCAAACCCCGAATCCGCCGCGCCAGTTCGACCGCGCTTGCGGTATCGGACAGCCCGTCGACCTCGGTCAGCAATCCCTGCAGCCGGTGCACCGTGCGCGCGGGGAAAACCGCGCGCAGCACGGTCTCGGCCTGCTTCGCCTCGCCGGCGAGCAACCGGTAGCCGAGCACATGGTGGCGCAAGTGCAGCAGCAGGTAGCTGGTCAGCACCCGGGCCGGATGCGCGTCGGCCTGCGGCGCATTCATGCCGCCTTCGGCACGCAGATGGGCGCAGACCGCCTGCAGCGTGTCGCGGGTGCCGGGGTAAGGGCCGGCCAGCGCACGCTCGATGCGGACATCCTCCAGAATGTTCTGCAGGCTGCCGCTCAGGGCGTCGCCGTCTGCAGCCGCGGCGCCGTAAACCTCGAAGTCCGTGTAGCGGACATGCCCCGCCTCGTGGGCCAGATAGCCCCAGGCGACGGGGATCAGGTGCGAGTCCGGCGGCAGTGCCGGCACCTGGATGCTGTTTCCGTCGGTGTGGGCGCCGTCGCCGCCGACGGCGACTTGGACGCCGAACTTGTGGCCCAGGGCCGCGGCGACGATGGGCATGGCCCGGTGCAGCGTGTGTGCTTGCTTGGTCATCGTGATGCTCCGTTTGTAACGAGGCACCAGCGCCCGCGCGGGGCGCGATGCCCCGATGGGGTTCAACAGTAGGTGCCGCCGCCGGTCCCGGAGGACGCGGCGGCGGGGTTGTTCAGAACCAGAAGTCCTGCGCGGTGGCCGGCTCCGGTTGGTTTGGCCGGACGGGCTCCTGCGGCTTCGGCGGCTCCTGCGGCTCCGGCGGCTCCGGCGGCTCCGGCGGCGGTATGGTCGACGGCCTAGCCGGGGTGGTTCCCGAGAACGCATCGGGTTCAGTCGTGCCGGGATTCGTCTCCGGCGAGCGCTCGGGCTCGGGCTCGGCCTCGGGCGACGCCGACGCGGCCACTCGATTCGCCGTCGCCACGTCCGCGAACAGGTCATCGAACGCGGTCACCGGCTCGGGTACGTCGGCGCCGGGCGGCTCGTCGGCGGCAGTCTCGGAAGCAGACTCCTCGGATTCTGTCGAGGCCGCTTGGTCCGCGCCGTCACCCGTTTCCGGTATCAACTCGGCCAGTTGCAGCAGCCCCTCGCCATGGCGCGCCATCGCATCGGCATCGCCGACGAGGCGCATCAACGCCCAGCCTTCCAGGAACAGGCCGCCCCCGATGGGACCGGCCTTCGGCACCCGCTCCAGCCAAGCGCGGATGGAGCGCACCACCGGGTCGATACGATCGTCGACGAAGCTCAAGGCATCGAGCTTCTCGTAGATGCGCCGGAAGGTGCCGAGCGCGCGGCGCGACAGGGCGTCCTTGCCGAGGAACGCGCCTTCCAGCCCGCGGGCCATGCGTGCGGCCTCGGCGAAGATGCCGTCGCCGACCTCGGCCAGGTCTTCGGCCAGGGTATCGGCGCCGATCATCGGCGCCGTCTCGATGCGCAGGGCCTGCACGCGGAAGCGAAACTGCCCGCGCACCGCCTCGACCGGGTCCACCGCGTTGCGAATGGCCGCCTCCCAGGCGGGGTAGGCCGCGCACCAGGCGTCGATGTGACGGTCGTAGTCGGCGAGGAAGGCCTCCGCCGCCGCGCGGGTCTCGGCGGTGATGGCATCGGCCTCGGCCTGCACCTCGGCGGCCCGTTCATCGGGCACGATGTAGCCGCCGAGGAAACGGGTGCCGACGGCGAGCAGCTCGCGCTCCACGCGCTTCTTGTTGCGGTGAAAGACGCGCAGCGCATCCGGATTGCAGATCTTCTTGCTGCCGAGCGAAATCAGCGCATCGGGCGGCAGCGCGGTGCCCATCTGCAAGTCCTCGGCGCGCAGCTTCTTGCGCCCGGACCAGATGTGATAGTCGACCAGGAACAGCGTGGTCCGGTCGGTCAGGCGCACGACGTTCGCCGTGCGCGGGGTTTCGTTCGAGTCGTTCGACATGATGCGCTCCTCGCGGACCGGGGCCTGTGTGAGGCCCAGCCGGTCCGCGTCGCCAGTGTTCAGAACCAGAAGTCGTCTTTCCCCGCGGCGATCCCCGACAGATCGATCGAGGACAGATCGACCGGGGACAGATCGATCGGCGGCGACGACGGCTTCGGGGAAGGGGGCTCGGACGGTGCCGCGGCCGGCACCGGCTCGAGCGCACCGCGACGCAGTACGGCCGCGCCCAACGGCACATAGCCTTTGTGCTGCTTCTCGGCGGCACGCTGCGGGATCTCCTGCGCCCGATCGGGGCCGTAGCTCCGGACCTGCGTGACCCGGCCGGTGCGGCCCCAGCGGACCTCGGTGCGCCCGTCCGCCAGGCACCGATAGGCCCAGTCCTTCGACGTCCCGTCGGCGTTGCGATAGCGGAACAGCGTCCACGCCGGTTCCGCGGTGCTCATGCGTGAGTGCTCCAAAGCGGCCCCAGCACATCGGCCGCGATGCGGTGGATCGCGGTGCGCTCTTCCGCCGCGGCGCGGGCCGTCAGCGCATGGTCCAATGCATAGGCCAGCGCGTTCGGTGCGCCTTTGAAAGTCACCGTCAGGCGCGCCCAGCGCACCAGCGTGCGGGTGGAGAGCGTCACGGTCAGCTCGCCGGTCTCGGCGGGCAGCCCGTCTGCGCCTTGCTCGCCCAGAAACAGCCGCCGCACTTCGTTGGCGACGACGACGAGCTTGCGGGCGATCTCGGCGGGGAGGTCGGGAACCTGCTGCGCGAGGAGCGACAGCTCCGACTCCGGATCCGGGTAGCCGACCTGCAGCACCCGAAAGCGATCCAGGAAGGCGAGGTTCTGCCGCAGCACGCCTTGGTAGAGTCCGGTGTGGTCGCCCGATCCGGCGCTGTTGCCGGTGGCGACGACGCGGAACTTGCGGTGCGGGCGGATCACCTCGCCGCCGTTCTGGGCGATCGCCAGCGGCGCGCCCTCGACGATGTCGTTCAGGCCCGCGAGCTCCGCGGGGTCCATCAGGTCGATCTCGTTCAGGACCAGCAGGTGGCCTTCGCGCGCGGCGAGGGCGAGCGGCCCATGCACGAAGCGGGTCTCGCCCTGCAGCAACTGGAAGCCGCCGAGCAGGTCGGCGAACTCCAGGCGGCCGTGGCAGGTGACCTCCTGCACCGGCCAATAGAGCCGGGCCGCGACCTGGCGGATCAGCGAGGTCTTGCCGGCGCCGGTCGGGCCGGTCAACAGCAGCGCGTCACCGCCCGCGTCCCGCAGGAACGCGAGCACGGCATTGAGGCCCCGGCGGAACACATAGGGCTGCAGCGGCGGCACGTTGGGATGGGTCTCGTCCGCGTAGCCTTCGATCTCGAGGCCGCGCGGGGCCTTGACGCCGAAAGTGGCGGAGACGTCGAAACGTTGCGTGGTCGACATGCGGTCTCTCCTGTCGGTGACGGGGAGACGTGCCTCCCGTGGGGAGCGCTCTCCCCCGATCGGGTGATGGGCCAGGGTGGCTGGCCGGCGAAAGGTCGGGTCTTGTTGGGCGCCCCGACGAGCGCACGGGAAACCGGTTCGGTCTGCCGCAGGACACCCCGTCGATCGCGGGAGGCCCTGAGGAAGACCGCCTGCCCAGGGCAGGGCGGTCCGTGATGGCGAAAGCGGCTCAGAACCAAAAGCTCGTTGCCGCGACTTGTTCGGTGACTTGTTCCGTAACTGGCTCGGTGACTTGTTCGGTCGCCGGGGTGATCCCCGCTTCTTCGAACGGAATGACCGCGCGATCCGCATCCTCCTGCACCGTCACGCGCACGCGCTCCGACGGCTTGCGCCGGAAGCGCTCGACGGCGTCCGGCTCCAGCTCCGGCAGCAGCGCCTGCAAGAGCGCGCCGTAGTCGACGTTGCCCTTGGCGCAGAAGCGCGTGACGCGCAGGCCCGCGGACTCGGCGATCAGCGCCTCGCCCATCATCGCGACCAGCGTTGTCTGGATCTCGTCCAGATCGGCCTTGCGGTGCTTGAGGTCGGCCTCGAGGGCCTTGGCTTCGCCGTGAATCGCGCGGTAGCGCCGGGCGAGGACAGTCCACTCCCGAAGCCGGCTACCCGATGGCACGAACAGGTCCCGGACCGGGTCCTTCTCGGGCTCGTTACCGTCGACGATGGCCTGCCAAAAGGCCTTGCCGCGGGCGACGATGGCCGCGATCAGCTCGGGGTCGCGGGCGACCTCGAAGACGGCTTGGCGTTGCGCGTCCAGGTAGAACACGAGCCAGCCCTTCTCGGCACCGGCCACGTAGAGCTGGTGCTGAACCTGCGGTGCGTAGAGCCGGTAGGCGTCGGCGGCGCATCCGCGGGTCTGCACGTCGTGAAACGTCCGCGCGGACGGCACCTTCAGCTCCACCGGCCGGCCGGCGTCGTCGATGCCGTCGAACGAGGCGCGAAGCAGGGGTTCCTGCTCGGATTCGGCGCAGATCGGCATCAGCACCGTGTCATGGGCGTGCTCGTACCACTGCCGGGCGGCATCCTCCAACCGGTTGCCGCGCTGGACCAGCGGGTTGCGCGACAGGTCGGCGGGTCGGGCCAGCCCGGTGCGCTCCGCCCACAGCCGCCAGGGCGTCTTGTAGGGCGAGCGACCCAGAATAACCGCGGACTCGGAGGCGGTAATGCCCCGCGCGCGCCAGCGGTCCCACTCGGGGGTGCGCTGGGCGACGTCGACAATCTTCATGGTGTGCTCCGTGATCGACAGCACGGGGCAGACCGCGCCCCCGGCGGGGCAACGGGTGCCCCGTGGGGTTGAATGGCTTGCGGCGATGCGTGCAGCCGGCGGTATCAGGCGGCTTGCTGCGCCGCCGGCTTCGTGCCCGGCGCGGCTTGCGCCGTGCTCAGCGCATGGAGCGCGTAGGCCAGGTCCGCGCCGTCGCAGCGGGCGCGCAGGTACTGCTCGGCCTGTTTCCAGGCGGCGTTCTCCGCGGCGCGGGCGACGACCTTGTCGATGCGCTGGCGCATGGTCGGGTCGAGGGTGTCGGGATCGGCCGGAGTCGGTGCCGACGTCGGCGGCGCGGACCCCTTCGGCGAAGGCGTCTCGCTTGGCGCGGGCTCGCCGGGTTCGTCGCCGTCGGTCGCCGGCGTTTCGCCCGCCGATGCTTCCGTAGCCGCCGCCGAGGTCGCAGGTGCGATCACGTCCGGCCCCCGCTGCACCGGGATCGAGGTATCGGCCTCGATCACCTTGCCCTCCATCTCCTCGGCGGTGTAGGTGGCCTCCTCGGGAAATGCGGCGCGCAGCGACGCGGCCTTGGCGCACTTCATCAGCTGCCCGCGCGGGCGCTTCACCCACATCTCCGTCGGCAGCTCCGAGTGGGCGCCGCCGAGGCGGGCGTAGGCCTCGAGCCAGAACACGGGTTCCGTGAACGGGCAGCGCTGGCCGTTGACGATGCGATACACCGTCACCTCGCACCATTCCGGGAAGGCGACGCCGAGCTCCAGCTCCTGCCAGCTGCCGTCGCGTTTGACGCGCCCGGTGAAGGTGCGCTCGCAGAGCGGTCCGAAGCGCGGCGAGTCGATGCCGGCCCAGAGTCCGGTGCGCGCCGCGGTGGTCTGCACCTCGGCGATGCCGGGCCAGATCGTCTCCACCTCCTGCCCAAGGGCCTTGGACCACATCGGCACCACGTGCACCGGGCGCTTCATCACGTCCAGGTTGCGCGCGGCGCAGTAGTGCACCGCGAGCAGGATGCCCTCGGCGGTCTTCGCCGACGGGAAGATGGAATCTGTCAGCACCTTCCAGGTGCTCGGCGACAGGTTAAGGGCGGCGTCGAGCGCCGGCATCGGAATGCGCGGGCGATCCGCCGGCTGCATCGGGGTCTTGCGGGCCATGGTGCCCTCCGTGATCGATGGGGGCACCGGCCCCCGCGGGGTGACCGGCACCCCGCGGGTTGGTGAATGGCGAGTCGCGTCAGCGCGCGAGGCGTTCGAGTCGACTCGCCGTGCGTGTCAGACGGGCGGCCCGCAAGGCATCGCCGTCGAGCATCGCGGCGCGTCGGCGCAGTCGCCGCGCCATGCCGCAGAGCTCGCGGCAGGCCCAGCGGCGGGCCTCCTCGCGCGATCGCGGGCCGTGCGCCGTCGACTCAGAACGGGAAGTCGTCATCGAAGCCATCGTCTTGACCGGACGAGCCGTTCTCGCGCTGGCCGGGCTTGCCGCCGAGCATCTTCATGCGCTCGGCGACGATCTCGGTGGTGTGGCGCTCGTTGCCGTTGTCGTCCTGCCACTTGCGGGTTTGCAGGCGACCTTCGACATAAACCAGCGCGCCCTTGCGCAGGTACTCGCCGGCGATCTGCGCGGTGCGCCCGAACAGCACCACCCGGTGCCACTCGGTGCGCTCCTGCGCGTTGCCGGCCTTGTCTGTCCAGCGCTCGTTGGTGGCGACGGCCAGGTTGGCGATCGTCGTGTCGCCGTCGTTCGTCTGGCGCAGCTCGGGGTCGCGCCCGAGGTTGCCGATCAGTTGGGCCTTATTCAGCATCGCGGCTCTCCGGATTCGGCTGCGGTGCGGGCTTGGGGCCGCTTGCCGCGGCGCAGGAAAGCCGGCACATCGAGCGGGTTGTCGGCTGGGGCGGGCAGGGGCTCGGCGCTCGGCTTGCGCAGCCGGTCGGCGAGCTTCCAGAACAGCACCTTCCAACGTCGGGGGATGCGAAGCGGTGTCGGGAACATGGCTTGCTCCTGGTTAGGATCAGGGTCAGGGTGTGGGCGAGGGCGCGGACGAGCGCCGATGCGCGTGCGCCCCGCGGATGGGTCGAGCGGACCGCCGCCAGGCGGCGGGTGAACGGACGCGATTGCGGACCCCGGAGTCGGGGCGAGGCTCATGGCGTCTTCGGTCTCGCGTGGTCGCCGCGACGGGGCGCGGCGGACCGGGAAACGGGTCTGCCGAGAGGGATTGCGTGCAGGGCGCGGCCGCCCGCGCGAAAAGGCCCCCGGGCCGCGGCCCGGGGCACCCGTCTCAGCAGTAGAAGCGCCGACGCCGCGGGCTGCGACGCCGGCCAGTGCGAGTATCGGTGCCCGCCGGTGATGGCGCGGCGTCGAAAGCTGCGCTGAAAGGGCATGTTTCCCGACGTTGGGCGCGACCGGCGCCAAACCACCCGGACAGCAGCGTAGGCAGGGGAGACGCCAAGGCCCACCACCCGGAAAGCCGCGCTTGGCGAGGATCTTTCCCGGTCGTTGCGAGCAGCCGCCGGGGCCGACCATGCCGGAATGAACGGCATGATCCGGGTGGGCTTATCGGCGGGGCTGCTGCTGTGCTGCGGAGTGTCCGCGACGGCGGCACCGGAGCCGTCGCGCTTCTACGCGCGCGGGGCCGAGGGTTGGTTCTGGTATGCGGAGCAGCCGCCGGAGGCAGACGAGCCCGACGAAACCCTCGAGCCACCGCCGGCCGTTGCGGCGCCGCCGCCACCGGAGCCCGAGCAACTGCCGAGCGCGCCGCTGGCTGCCGCTGCACCCGCCGGCCCGGCACCGCTCTCGGCCGCCTGGCTGCGCGCGAACCTGGAGCGCTACCGCGACAGCGCCATCGACGACCCGTCGCAGGGCAATGTCGCGCTCTACCTCTATCTGCAGCGCCTCGCGATCGACAAGGCCGAGCGCTTCGCCGAGGCCAGCCAGCGAGTCGTCTGGTCCGACCCGCTGCTCGACGAGACCACCCGCCGCCCGCTCGCGACCTTCGCCGCCAACCTGGTCAACCGCGAGGCCGCCGCCAACCGAGAGGCGGCGCTGACCGAGACGGCGCGCGTCGCCGGCCTCTGGTTCCTGTTCCGCGCCGACTGTCCCTACTGCGAAGCGCAGGCGCCGCTGCTGGAGGTGCTGCGTGTCCGTTAAGGCTTCGACGTACGCGCCGTCTCCCTCGACGGCCGCCCATTGCCGGGCGGGTTCTTCCCGGACTACCGCACCGACCGCGGCCAGGCGCGGGCGCTGGGCGTCGTCTCCACGCCGGCGTTGTTCCTGGCCCGCCCGCCGGACGGGATCGTGCCGTTGGCGCAAGGCGTGCTGTCGCTCGCGGACCTGCAGCAGCGTATCGTCCATGCGGCGACGGAGGCCGGCTGGATCGCACCGCAGTGGCGCGAGCGCACGCGCGCCCGGGTCGTCGATCTGCGCATGGATTCGCGCGGACTCGATGATCCGGCGCTCGCCGACGACCCGGATCGGCTGCTCGCGCATCTGCGCGGGTTGCTGCCGAGCGCGGCAACGATGCTGCCGGCCGCAGTCGAGCGGGGAGGGTACTGATGCACACCGCGCTGGTCCTCTTCCTGGTGCTCGCGCTGGCCTCGGCCCCGCCTGCCCGCGCGGACCTCGCGGGCGAGCTGGATGCAATGTTCGACAGCCTGGTCAACGTCACCGATCCCACCGCCCACATGGGCCAGCGCCGCGGGGTGCTCTCCGGCGGCTCGGTCTATGCCCGCAACCGGGTCATGAACGTGAGCCCCGTGAGCGTCGTGATGCCGAGCTTCGAGGCCGGCTGCGGCGGCATCGATCTCTTTGCCGGGAGCTTCTCGTTCGTCTCGCGCGAGCAGCTGACCGCGCTCTTTCGCGCCATCGCCTCCAACGCCGCCACCTATGCCTTCAAGCTCGCGCTCGACTCCATGTGCCAGAACTGCGGGCAGGTGATGGACTCGCTGCAGAAGAAGGTGCAGGCGCTGAACAGCCTCTTCGCCAACTCGTGTCAGCTCGGGCAGGGTGTGGTCAATGACGTCGTCGCCGCCTTCGACACGCAGCAGAAGATCAAGCACTCGGAGGCCTCGCTGGTGCGCGGTCTCGGCGACGTCTTCGAGACCTGGTCCACCGTCACCGGCGAGGACCCGATCACGCAGGTCCAGAACAGCGCCCCGGACTACGCCCGCACCGAGCTGCAGGGCAACCTGGTCTGGCGGGCGCTGAAGGGGGAGGGCGTCTCCGGCTGGTTCGACCGGGGCGACGATGACCTGCTGGAGGCACTGATGTCGGTCACCGGCAGCGTGATCGTCGGCGTCCCGGAGCCGAGCCCGGACGGGCGCGGCAGCAACAACCGCGTCACGCCGCTGCCGGCGATTCTGAGCCTGCGCGACCTGCTGCACGGCAGCGCCGACGGCGTCGAGGTGCGCGTCTACCGCTGCGCGCCGAGCCGCGATGTCCACGACTGCCTGGCCCCGACGGTACAGGCGCTCGACCTGACCGGCATGATCGATCGCGTCCGCACCCTATTGGTCGGCGATGCGAGCACGCCTGGCCTGATCGCGAAGTTTCGCCTCGGCAGCAGCGACTTCACCGCCGACGAGAAGGCCTTCATGCAGGTCGCGCCGAACGGGCTCGGCGGCGCGGTCGCAAACCTGGCGCGGGTGGACGAAGGCACCGCGCTCTTGTTCGCCGAGCGCGCGGCGCCGGTCATCGCGCTGGAGCTGGTGCAACTGCTGCTGCACGACATGGGCCGCGCCGTGACCCTGGCCACCGCGGTCGAGGACAACGCTTACACGGGGCTGCTGCGCGAGCAAATCGCCGCCGCGCGCGCGGAGCTGCGGGCCGAATACGAAGTCGTCAGCGCGCAGTACGGCACCGCGCAGGAGCAGCTCGCCTACTACACGGACCTGCTGCGATCGGCCAAGGCGACGCCCTACCTCAGCGTCGAGCAGGCCGGCGGCGGGCGGCTGACGCCCGAGCGCTGATCGGCAGGTTCCGCACGCGCGATGTTCGAAATCCACTCCATCGGCGATGCCGCGTTTCTCGCGCAGATCCTGAACGCCGTCGCGGCGTTGACCGGCACCGGCGACTTCCGCCAGCTCGCCGCCGTGGGTCTGGTGGTCGGGGTGATCCTCGGTATGTTCCAGGGGCTGGTGAACAACACGCTCTACTTCGGGCGCTTCTTCATCGCGATGCTGGTCTACATGCTGGCGTTCGGCAGTGCTGTGACGGTGACCGTCGAGGACGCCTACAGCGGTGCGGTGCGGGTCGTCGACAACGTGCCGATCGGCCCGGCCGCGGTGGGCTCGGCCATGTCCAACGTCGGCTACGGCGTGACGCGGCTGATGGAGCAGGCCTTCTCGACGCCGACCATGACCGGGCACGGCTTCGCCGATGCGCTGCAGACGCTCGCCGGTGTGCGCAAGGCGACGCTCTCTCGCGCCGCGCTCGGCGCCGCCAACGCCCCGGTGCCGGGCAGCGACGTGGAGCGCTCGCTGGTCAGCTACGTCGCCGACTGCGTGCTGGCCGACGTGGACACCCATCGCCGCACCCTCGACGACATCCTGCAGGCGCCGGACCTCGTCACGGCGCTCGCGACCGACAACGTCGCCTTCACGACGGTCTTCCACGAGAGCGGCGTACCGAGAACGCTGCGCTGCGACGAGGCCTGGACCACGATCGCGGCCTTCCTGCCCGCGTCCTTCGTGCCGGCGGTGAAGCAAACCCTGCAGGCGCGCTTCGGGCTCGCGAGCACGGCCGACGTGGACGCCAAGCTCGCGAACGCGGTCGACGCGCTCGCCGGCGCCGGGCGCGATGCGCAGGACTACATGCTGATGTCCGCGGCGCTCGGCTGGCTCGAAAAGGGCATCGTGCTCACGCACGAGAACCGCCTGCAATGGTCGGCGGCGACGTCGGTACAGCAGGCGATCGCGCAGCGAAACGCCCAATGGGCGGCGGAGCAGTCGCTCTTCATGAACATCGTCCGGCCGATGATGACCTTCTTCGAGGGCTTCATCTACGCCATCGCGCCGCTGATGGGCTTCGCGGTGGCGCTCGGACCGATGGGGATCGCGCTCGCCGGCAAGTGGCTGATGTTCGCGCTCTGGACCCAGCTCTGGCTGCCGGTGCTGGCGGTGACGAACCTGTATCTGATGATGGCCGCGGGCCGGGATCTGGATGCGCTGGCCAACGCCGCGAACCTGGACCCGTTCTCCTTCTACGGCCTGATGCAGATGGACCTGGTGCTGCAGGACTGGCTCGCCACCGGCGGCATGCTGGCGGCGGCCACGCCGGCGATCGCGTTGATGCTGATCTACGGCAGCGCGGTGACGGCAACACATCTGGCCGGGCGGCTGCGCGGCAGCGACCATATCGACGAGACGGTCCTCTCGCCCGGTGTCGCCGCGACCGCGCCGGCACTGGTGGTCAGCTCCGGCTTCCAGAGCACGCCTTATGCCGGCACCGTCGGCACCGGTGCCGAGGGCGTGCTGCCGCGCTTCGATATGGGCACGCAGGCGAGCCGCGAGGCGGTGCTGACCGAGCAGGCCCTGCAGCAGTCCTCGCGGCAGTTCGTCGCGTCGCTCGGGCAGAGCGCGACGCGGTCGGCCTCGCAGAGCAGCGAGTCGTTCGAGCAGCGGGCGCTCGGGTTCGACTATTCGGCGAGCAGCAGTTTGACGGATCGGACCCTGTACAGCGAAGGCGCCGACCTGAAAGAGACTTACGCGCAGTCCGGATTGTCGGAGAATCAGTTCGCCGGCATGCTCGTAACCGGCGCCGGGCTCGCCGGTCGCGGCCTGTCGAAAAGCGCCATCCGCGGCGAGTTGCAGGGCAGGCTGCAAAGTCAGTACCGGATCGGCGACAGCCTCTCGACCCAGATCGCCGACGATCTGACGACGCGCGTCACCACGGACACCGGCTTCCAGTCCAGTCTCGCCAACGCCGTCAAGCAAGACGAGCAGCAGGGCACCCGCAGCGTCTTCACGCAAGGGCTCGGCAGTCAGGATACCTCCCAGCTTCAAGAGAGCGCGGCCGACGTCGTGCAGGACAGCCGCTCTCATCAACGCGCCGAGCGCTTGTCGCAATCGGCCGCCGCCTCGGGGAGCTATCGTGCAGCCGAGGTGGGGCATCGCATCGCCGGTGATCCCGCGCTCGCGCAGCGCGCCTACGGCGCCATCGACCGGCTGAACCTCACCGGCGACCACGAGCGCGTGGCCAGCTGGTACAACGCCATGGGCGTCTTCGGCAATCCGGCACAGGCGAGGGCGGCCGCGGCGATGCACCTGCTGGCGGGCTATGCGCGCCCGGAACGCGAGCTCACGGCAGACGAGCGCCTGCAGGCCCGCGAGGCCGCCTTCGGCATTCTGGGAGATGCCTTCCAGGGGCCGGGGAGCACCGGCGCAGATCCGGCAGTCGGGGTCGGACTACATGGGGCAGCCGGTGGCTTCGGGGCTTCGACCAACGCGGTCGGCGGCGCGGGACTCTACGACCCGCGCGGCGACGTCGCGGGGCTGCACGGTGACGCCGCGTCGGATTTCTCGGCGCGACAGGCCGCAATCGACACGGGTCCCGTGAGCAGCTTCCATGCGGGGGCTCAAGCCCGAGTCGAAGGATATAGTGCGAGCCATGAGAGCCAACTGGCCGAGCAGCGCGCCGCCCACTGGCAGCAACGGATCATCGCCGACGCCAACACCCACCGCTCGCCCGCGGAGGCGACGACCGACCAACTCGCCGGCGGCATCGAAAACCTGCTGCGCCGCGGCGTCATCCAAGGCGACCGCGCCGTCGGCGCTTTCAACGGCCTGCTCGGCGGGCTGCAGCGCGGCGAGGGTTGGCAGGCCTCGCTCGAACAGGCGCGCGAGCACTACGGCGATGCCATCAGCGACTTGGGGTCCTATCAGTTGCAGACAATGCCGGAAAACGCACTCACCGACACCCAAGAAGCCTTCTACCGCAGCCAAGTCGACAACGCCCTGTTGGCCAACTCCGCGCTCGGCGCCGTCAATGTCACCACCGCCGAGCAACAAGCGCTCCGCGAGCGCTTGGTCGACGAGCACGGACTGGCCCTCGGCAGCGCGATGGCGGATCAGCTGACACAAGCTGCGCAGAGCCTCGACAACAGCAAGCTCACCGGCGTCTTCGCCTATAACCGCGCGCAAGCGGACGTCGCAGAGGCTCAAAAAAAAACTGAGCCGCTGACGGGGGAGCCGTCAGCCTCGGCCGGCTTCGACTCACTGATTCATCCCAGCGTTTCGAACGGCGCGAGCGCTCGCCTGCTGGACCTCATTGCGGCACCGGAATCCCGCGGCAACTACAACGCCCTGTACCGCGACGCCGATCAGCAGCAGATCCGCCTGACCGACATGACGCTGGACCAGGTGAGACAACTGCAGCAACGCCTCGTCGCCGACCGCGGCGGATCGCCGGTCGGCCGCTACCAGATCATCGACGACACCCTCGACAGGCTGATGACGCGCATGGGCCTAAGCGGACGGGAGCGCTTCACACCCGAGCTCCAAGACCGCATGGCGCTGCTGCTGGCGCGCGACGCAGGACTGGACGCATGGCAGTCCGGCCGGCTCTCCGACGAACACTTCGCGCACAACCTGTCCAGCATCTGGGCAGGACTGCCGTCCGACGCCTCCAACCAGAGCTACTACGAGGGCCTGGCCGGTAACCGGGCAAACATCGGATGGGCCGATGTGAACAGCGCGCTCAAACAAGCCCGCGAACGCGGCTGAGCGTCGTTCCTAGTCCGAGTGGAGATCGCTCGGCGTCGACAACGGCGCAACCATGGTGTCGAGGCCGGTTTCCGGGTCGAATGGCGCCCCAGGTGGTGCAAGGATCGACGAGGAAGGCGGAAACAGCGACTCCCGCTCCATCTCTCCGGTGTCCCGGGAGCGTCGCTGCTGCGACGAAGCCTGCGCCGTTCGCCGCGCGCTGCCGATGTCTTTTGGCGTGGAAGTCCTTTGTCTCTTCCGATCGAGAAACACGGCTGCAAGGATGACCGCACAGAGGCATCCGGCGGCGAGAACTCGCGGCACACCCTGCGCGGCTGGCAGAACCAGAAGGGCGCAGCACAGGACGGCAACACCCACCAAAAGCAGCCCGTAAAGCTTGGCGATTCCGTGCGTGAAAACTCTTCGCAAAACAGATTTCCGGTCATGGCGAAGCCGTAGGTGCCGGCTTCGCATTCTGGTGTTCGCGTCGAACAACGGCCCTCACATTTCCGCGAGCGGAAAGGTATCGGTACCGACCTCGAGCATAGCAGTGGCTCACCGAAATCGGCTGTGCTATCGGCACGCCGCGCGGAGGGCTGCTAAAGCGGATATTCCTCGTGGCGAGCATTTGCTCCGTGATCCGGATTGATGCAACAGCTGGTCGTCCTCGTGCTCAATCTGAGTAGGGCGGCCAGAAGCAGACGCTCCGCCCCTCTGGGAACCGCAAAGGCTGCAACACAAACCATAGGTTCATTCTTCTGTTTCCCCATAACGTTGAGACGACGCAGAAAATGCACGCTTCTGCGACTCCCGTACAAGCTCGATGCACCCCTTGGAACAAGGGCAAACTAATCGGCCAGAAACCGCCCCTGAAGGTTGCCCAGATTTGGACCGTGCGCACGAGGCTCGAGATGGCGGGCAAGACTCGGGACCTGGCCTTGTTAAACCTGGCGATCGACAGCAAGCTGCGCGGTTGCGATCTGGTGAGTTTGCGCGTGCGGGATGTCGCCCACGGCGAGCACGTCCTTGCACGGGCCAGTATCTTGCAGAGCAAGACCCATGCGCCCGTTCGCTTCGAACTCACGGAACAGACCTGCGATGCGGTTCGGGCCTGGATCGAGCAGGCTTGCCTTTCCGCGGCCGATTATCTGTTCCCGAGCCGCCAGTCGGCCTCGTCGCATCTGTCGACCCGCCAATATGCGCGGCTGGTGAAACAGTGGATGGCGCTCATGGGGGGAGATCCGGCAGACTACGGGACGAACTCGTTGCGCCGGACCAAAGCGAAGCTGATCTATCGGAAGACCAAGAATCTGCGCGCGGTCCAGCTGCTCTTGGGCCATCGCAAGATCGAGTCTACGGTGCGCTATCTCGGTATCGAAGTCGATGATGCCTGGAGATGGCCGAGCACATCGAGTGCTGAGTCCGGTATCTCCGGCGTCCGGTCGGGCGCCGGGCGTCGACTCTCTCCCGACGCACCAGTCGCCTCGTCCAACAGCTAGAGACCGCTATGCCGCGACCACCGAGCTTTATCGACGGAGAGCGCGTCCGCAAGGCCCGGGCTCTGCGCCGTGTCGAACCCATCTACGAGCACCTCGCGGTAGCCTTGGCGGCGATACCGGCGCTGCGCTTCGTCAAGCTCTTTCCGGGCAGACTAAGCGCATCGAACCGGTTGTCCACTGACGGGAAGAAGAATCCTATCGTCGCGGTCGACGCCGAAGGGATCACGGGCGTTGAACTGCTTGTGGACGCCGAAATCTACGTCGTGCAGTTTTATGCGATCACCTCTGCCGAGAAGGGCGTTGGGCGGCAGATCGTGGAAGCTGTCGTCGGCGCGACGCCGGCCGACTGGCTCCTTGCCGTCCCCATGGATTGGAGCGGCGGTTTCTGGGATCGCATGGTGCGAGACCATCCGCGTCTTCAAGTGTTCTGAAGTACCGGACGCTGCCAATCCGGCACGCGGGGGGCACTCGATCCATTGGGGCTTTACCGCGTACTCGGGAGCGGTTCCTCAACGACAGCTTCCGGGCTCCGAGCAGCCGTTGCCTAGATGGAGGGCGACTGGCAGCACCCGACCCACAACGGCCCTCCGTTCTAAAAACTTCGACGGCGGCAATGCATCTGAACCGCCCCGAGTATCTCGGAGGCCATTGGGTTTGAGTCATGCCGCCATGGCGGCCTGCTCGGTTTGCCGGTCGTAGGCGGCTTCGGCCTCGGCCGGCGGGATATGCCCGATTGGCGCCAGCAGTCGTCGATGGTTGAACCAGTCGACCCAGGTCAGGGTGGCCAGTTCGACCGCCGCGAGGCTCTTCCACGACTGGCGGTGGATCACCTCGGCCTTGTAGAGGCCGTTGACGGTCTCGGCCAAGGCGTTGTCGTAGGAGTCGCCGACGCTGCCCACCGAGGGCTGGACGCCCGCCTCGGCGAGCCGCTCGGTGTAGCGGATCGACAGGTACTGGCTGCCGCGGTCGCTGTGATGTACCAAGCCGTCGGTCTCGGCGGGTCGGCGGGCATAGAGGGCCTGCTCCAGGGCATCGAGTACGAATGCGGCATGGGCCGAGCGAGAGACCTTCCAGCCGACGATGCGCCGCGCATAGGCGTCGATGACGAAGGCGACGTAGACAAAGCCTTGCCGGGTGGAGACGTAGGTGAAATCGGAGAGCCACAGCTGGTTCGGCCGCTCGGCGTGGAATTGGCGCTTGACGTGATCGAGCGGGCAGTCGGCGTCCTTGTCGGCGATGGTGGTCTTCACGCCCTTGCCGCGGATGACGCCGCGCAAGCCCATCCGGTGCATCAGCCGCTCGACGGTGCAACGCGCGGCCCGCTCGCCGTCGCGACGCAGCGCTCGCCAGACTTTGCGCGCGCCGTAGACGCGGAAGTTCTCTTCCCAAATTCGGCGAATCTCGCCGCACAGGGCCTCGTCGCGCTTGGCACGCGCCGAGCGCCGCTCGGGATCGGTCGCGCGCGCGGCATGTCGGTAGTACGTCGACGGGGCGATCGGCAACACCTTGCAGATCGGCTCGACCCCGTAGACCGCGCGGTGTTCGTCGATGAACGCCTTCATGACTTCGAGCGGCGGTCGAGTTCCGCCAGGGCAAAATACGCCGACGCCTTGCGCAGAATCTCGTTGGCCTGGCGCAGCTCGCGGTTCTCGCGCTCCAGCGCCTTGATGCGCTCGCGCTCGTCGCTTGTCACTCCAGGGCGCTGCCCTTGGTCGACCTCGGCGCGGCGAACCCACTTGCGCAGCGTCTCCGCCGAGCAGCCGATCTTGCCCGCGATCGAGCAGATCGCCGCCCACTGCGTCTCATGCTCGCCCGCCTGCTCGCGTACCAGGCGAACCGCCCGTTCCCGCACTTCCGGGGAGTATCTCGTCGATGTCTTCATCGCTCCATCCTCTCAAGAAATGGAGCCTCCGAGAAATCCGGGGCGGTTCAAAACCTCGACCCCTTTCGAGTCGAGTGGGCGGGACTTTATCACAGTCCCGCGAAGTGTCAGCCCCACCGCAGTCCCATGCTGCTGGCTATGAGGCCGGCGGCAATCCCTTGCCGAACGCATCCCTGTTACCCAAAGCGATGATTGCCACATCCAACGGGGCGACGTGGTGGCACCGACCAGGATCGTTTGCACACATCTTTCCGGTTACCCCTCACGCATGAGGGGAGCTTCCGTGCTGTGCGCCCGGTCGTTTTCAGATTGTCCTCCGTCTGCATGGGCAGGCCGGTCTACCGAGACCGCCCGCCATCCTGGTCTTCCCTGCTTGTCCTTACCGGGTACAGCAAGGCATGACACCTTTTGGCCGGCCAGCCCGTCAAGCTCGCTCGCCAGGCTGGGGTGGACGAAGACGCGCTCTCCGCCATCCGCAATGACGAATGCGAACGCTTGCCCCGGCCGTTGGCTCAGCTCGCCCTCGAACCGCTCGCGTAGGCCCGGGATCAACCTGTTCTCACAAAGGCGGCAGGTCGCGGGACGCGTCTCGCCCTCTACGAAGCCGACTTCGACGCAGGTCCCGACGGCCAGCTTCGCGACCTCTTTCATCGACCGATAAATCAGGATGGCGCCGTCGTCGAGGCCGAAGATCACGTGCGCCAGCGCCTTCTCCGGGTTCTGGTTGTCGACTACACCGAGGCGGTACACCACATCGCAGGCATCGGCCCCGAAAAGGAGCGCGTGCGCGGCCTGCGCAACGTCCGGCTCCCGAGTGAGATTGGGCAGATCGGCGTAGCGCCGATACCAGTCCGACGCCGCCAACGCCGCGAGGTCCTGCGGGATGCGATAGTCGTTCGTTTCCCGGCATGCAAGAGCGGCACGGATCTGGACCGCGGCCTCCGCATAGCGCTCCGTTTTGGCAAGCAGGCGGGCCAAGTGCACGCGTGTCCCAACCACCTCCACGTCCTGGCCCGCCACCTGAATGGCGCGGAAGAAGCATGTGATCGCCTTGTCCGGGGCGTCCGTCTCCCAAGTCCTGCCGAACAGCCCCCAAGCCCAGCTCGCTTGTCGCTGGCGGCGCAGTACAGGGAGCAGGTGCTTGCGTGCCTCGGTGGTCTGGCCCAAGCCGATCAGGCGCTTGCTCTTGTAGTAGTGCAGCCATTGATCGTTGGGGTGGGCTTCGAGCGCGCTGTCCAAGAGCTCCGCACCCCAGCTCACCAGATCCGGGTTCTGTTCTTCCGGGCCGGCGCTGATCGCCCGCCCGACCGCGTAGACCAGACGCAGTTCCAGGCTCGCAAGGCGCTTGCCATTGTCGAACTCGAAGGGCTCGCGGTCCTCTGGCCGCAGACAAGCCGGATCCCACCACCGCGCGAACCCGAGAAACCGCGGCCACTCCCGGCTGACCTTCAGGACCTGGGTCAGGAGCAGCGAGTGGAGCAGGCCGGGACAGTCCGCCTTGCCGCCGCGCGCATACTCGCCAAGCCACTGGTCGAGATGAGCGATCAACCGTCCGCGCGGAATCCGCCCCGCGCCAAACCCTTCGACGTCCCGCTTGATCAGGTCGTAGAAGAGCCAGCCGGCGGCCCGCCTCAGCCACAGATTGTCGGGCGTCGCGGCCAGCGCGGGCATCGCAATGCCCAGGGCCTCGTCCAGATTGCCGGCCTTGCGCAGGGTCGTGACTTGCCGTGCCGCATCCATCTCACTCGCCCTCCAACAGGGACCGCACCCGGTCGATCAGACCCTGCGTCTTGCCCGGGCCACCGACCTCCTGCACCTTCGTCCACTTGGGTGTGCCGTCATAACAGAAGTCGATCTCACCCCGCCGGCCCCCGTCCGTGAAGCCAATACGCAGCCGGTAAGGGAGACTCGCTTTCGACAGGATGCGAATGCCGGTGTCGGCGATGGCCTGCTCGACCTTCTGGGCGAATGCGCGGAGGAACGGATCCTCAATCTCCTCGCCCCCGGAATCCAGCCCCAGGAGAGCCTCACGCATCGCGTCAAGCGCGGCCTCGACCAAGGCAGCGTCGCCGGACCGCGCACCGGCGGCGGGTCCAACGCGGGAGACCTTGCCGTCGCCCTTGTACCAGTACTGCACGCTGGCTATTTCCTTGTCGCGCCTGAGCCGGTAGCGCTCGCAGTACTGGAGGTGATCCAGTGCATCCACGGTGATCCCGCGATTGCACAGTGCGTCGCGGATCTTGCAGTGGTGCCCAAAGATGCCAGCCTGGTCTGGCGAGAACGAGTACCGGTCCCAGTCCGGGTCGGTCTGAGTGTCATTTAAGGCGGTTCCCGCGTGATCGGCAGGATCCGCTTGCTCCGTAATCGAGCCCCAATCCATACCGGTGTAGACATCGAACGACGGCGCGGAGATGGTCACCACAGTCCGCTTGGCGCGGGTGATGGCGGTATAGGCCCAGCGGAAGAAGTCCTCGTTGTGCGCCCCGCGCCCCGACTCGAAGTTCACCACCGCGGTGTCCCATTCGCCGCCCTGAGCTTTGTGGCAGGTCATGGCATAACCGTATTTCACCTGCAACGCGTTGAACCAGGGATCAACCCTAAGCGCGGCGCCGAACTCGCTTGTACCAGGCTTTAGCCGCGGATATCTCTTCCGGAAGTCCACCAGCAATGCCCGCTGCTCGACCGGCGACAGCGCCCGCTCCTTTGAGTGAAGGAGATTCTCGAGCAGCAAGCAGTCGATCTTCCGCACCTCGCCATTCCCGCTCTTATAGGCAACCGTCGCCTGGCGGAACGACAGGTCGACGGGCTCGACGCCTCTCATGTAAACGGTCCATCGCTCCGGCCCGGCCGCGACATCCAGGACGCGAACGAGGTCCCCGTTGTAGAGGCCGCACCGGTGGCTGTTGTGGTTGACTAGCAACTGATCGCCAGCACGGACGTCGGCGAGCTCGTCACCCCAGAGACGTCCCCGAACCGAGCGGTTCAGCTCCAGCGCCTTGGCGTTGGTGTACGTGATCAGCACGGATGCCCCGCCGCCTTGGCGATAGCCTTCCACCACACGCCCCACACTCTCGGGAATCTGCTCGGCGAGCAGCGCCTCCCCGGACGGGTCGAGGTCGAAGGTGTTAAAACGCTTGGCCTCGATGGACTTGCGGATCGCCGAGGCGCGCTCAAGAATCACGCTCCCGGCGGCCTGGCGGTGAACCTCGGTCAGCTCGAAGCCGATGCAACAGAAACCGAACTCCTTTGCCAGATAGTCAGCCGACAGGGCCGGGGACAGCCTCTGTCCGACCGGTGGCAGCTGCGCCGGATCGCCGACGAAGACAAGCTTTGCCCCTGGGTCCGAGGCAACGCGTCCGGGCCGATTGAGGCGTGAGTACTCCACCAGATCCGCCAACAGGCGGCCGGAACCGAAACGGAGCACGTCCTGCTTATCCTGCACATCGCCCACCATCGACGCCTCATCGATCACAAAGACGGTGGCGCCCGGATCATCCCTTCTGAGAGAGAAGCGGAACCGCAACCCCGGATCATTCTTGGTCTCCGCCTCCTCGAAGACGTTGAGCCGCTCGAAGGCGTAGATGCAGCCGTGAATCGTTGTCGCATCGACGCCCGTCTTGTCCCCGAGGATGCGGGCAGCGCGCCCCGTTGGCGCGAGGAACGCATCCGGGCGGCTCTGGCCTTTCAGCCAGCCCGCCAGCGCGGCCATGAGCGTGGTCTTGCCCGTGCCGGCACCGCCTTCCAGGATGAAGCAATCACCTGGGCCTTGGATGAAGGCCTTAATGGCGTCAAATGCCTCCTGCTGATGCGATGTGAGCTGGATTGGGCTTAACATAAGACTTCGTTCTAAGCGAGACTGCACTAAAGTTTCGATCGTCAGGGATGCACCGCCTGGCTGTCGGACGCACGTCACGCATCGAACTCCAGCGTCCTTGTCTTCCCCCGAGACGCGCTGGTTGCACTTCGGTCCCAGCCCCGTTGTCGCGAACTCTACCGCCTTCCCCCCTTGATCGGCTTGACCTGTTTCGCAAAGCGATTGACTTGCCGCGCCAGCCTGCCTGCCCCAGCTAAACGTTGAGGCTGAAGCTGCGGACGCGCTTGGTCACCGTTCGCCGGGACCACGTCGCACGCCTCCGTCCAACAACGGCCCAGACGCAGGAATCCATGCCCGCTCTTCTACGCTGGCCTTCTCGGGATATTCCGAGCGCCTCGACGAGATAGACTGCCTGTTAGTGCAGGAAGCAAGTCTTATGCTAGCTCATGCTTTTGCCGCGAGCGGACGGGAACCGTTCTCTATTCCTTTCTCAGAAAGGCCGAGGGACACATGTAGCTCGACGACGCGGAGTCGCCGACAGCAAGCCCCCGGAAGAAACCTTGCTAGAACAAAAAGCTTGTTATGCCGGCTTTACTGTGCCGGCAGAGCTTGCGTGGCGCCATCGCGCAACTCCTCGGCTGCCGCAAGCGGGAAGGCGCTCCCCTACGCCTCGGCGGTTCAACCGCTTCCGCGAGTCACACTACGGCGCTTCTCGACAACCGTCTGAAGGATGCCGAGCATGTCCGCAATGTCATCGTCGGTTGCGGTCCGCCCCGGGCCCCCGAGGACCGTCTCCGCATCGGATACGCCATGGGTCAGAGGAATAGCATTCCGCACCTCGTTCTTGAGTTTACGAAACACGGTTCCTTTGGTGGCGCATCCCAGCTTTATTAAGAGCATTTTCGATGCCTCGGTGTCCGGGAAGGCTTCTGACTCTTTATCAGAGCCTTCCACTTTGTATACGAACTTTGGCCCGCCTTTGTGCGAACCACGGCGGCGCTTCGTCACAAGCATGTCGCCTCCGATTTCCTCGGCCGTGATCCAATCCTTGCCGCCGTCTTCTTTCTCCTCCACCCGACAGCACCACGCTCGCAGATCGTTCATACAAGAAAACACGATCAAAAAAGCTACGTTGAGCTGCAACCCGTCATCCAACTCCCGGCTAAACGGACTGAACGCTCGGTGGAGCAGAGCATGTAGTGAATGGGCCTTATCCTCGAGAATATTGCCCTGGCGCACATCGGTTTCCGCGACCTCGTTGGCTATGGCGTAAAGACCTTCGATCCAAGGGCGTGTTCGATCCGACCACTTGAGGATTTCCCGCGTCATCTTGTAGAGGTCAATCACATTACGAGTCGCGTGCGTCAGGCTCCCTGCTTGCTCAGGAGATTCTTTTACCCAGTACCCCTGAATGCCTTCCTTCAGTAACGGCTCCATAATCCATGTCTTGTTAGACGCGGTCCCAGCCAGAATCGGGACTGTACTGCATGCATTGCGAAGTTCCTTCGCGAGCAGAACGCCGGTTGGAACTACCTCTTCGGGGGTTACTGAGACGTCGTCCTTTGGGTCCAGACGCACATCCAAGACCACGAGATCAATGTCTTTGGCGAAGCTGGCACGCGCTTCGTCGACCGTTGTCGCCCACACCATGGAAACGTGGGCGTCGGAGGAGTCGAATAGGGCCTTGTAGACTTCGTCCCAGCCCTCGTCCAATTGATCCTCGACCACGAGTATCTTGCGGCCGCCGTCTTTAGCACGAAGGCTGTCCCGCAACCAGAGTTGCTCGGAACGCAGCTCATCCCGCAGCTTTTTTGATAGAGCTTCGGCTTGGAAGTTGTCCGCCAGACGCTTCAGATAGGGCTCCTCGAACATCCGTCGCTCGATAGATTCACGCGCGGCCGAGCAAGCGGAATCGAGCTGTTCGACAACGCGGAAGAAGACGTACGGTCCCCACCGGTTTGCCTGGTTGTGCCGGCCTTGGGGGAACCATGGGCGGCCCGCGACTTGGTCGATGTAGCGCTGGACAGCTGCCGTCCTTGGTGGGCACGTTTGTGTGGGTTCGACGAGCCTATGGGCGAGAAACACACCGATGGCCGCGCGTCGCTCCTCGTCAACGCCGGATTGATTGAATTGCTTGCAGAAGCTGTCATAGCGGTCACCGTCATCTTCGTCGAACCGAACTTTGATAGGGAGCTTTTGTAAACCACTGGTAGTTTCCAGACGCAACTGTAGAATGAGCAAGCTCGCGTCGAAGTTGTAGCCGCCGCCCAAGGAATCGGGTATCACTACCCCTTCCAATGCGTCGACATCTGGGACGGTCTCTGCGACCGCGCGACAGGTTGCGTCGTAAAGAATGGGATATCGACCAACTTTTCTATCCCCTTTGACCAGTTCGACCCGGAGGCCCGGCCCATCCGGCGCGATCTCAAGATAGACCCACACAGTCTTTGCCCCCCTCGTGCACGATCTTATCGACCAGTTTGCCGAAATGCTCACGCAGGAATACCGGTGAGACGAACCACCGCCCCTCGTGAACCTCGCAGTCCAGAGTGTTATTTCCCGAAAAGAAGACCACCGGCCATCGGTCCTCGACATCCTGGTGGATCCACTCGCTCTCGGGGTTGCTCTCATGAACCAACACCAGGTCTAGCTCGCGGCATCTGTAGCTCTCCCGATCGATCTGCGCGACCGCATCTAACTCCACGTCCGGCAACGAGCTCCAGCATTGGACGTTGTCATTGCGCCTCTGTTCGTTGTTGTCGATGATTAGCACCCGCACGGTTCGCCGCGGGGTAGCCGCAGAATCCGATCCGGTTGCGGCATCGCCAACGCTTGGCTCCTCGATGAAGCCTTTTTCGTTTGGCAACACGATGAGGTGCGTGAATCCCGGATACCGCGCGTCCGTTGCCCGCGCCGTCTTCCCTGTGAGCATATCGACCCGATGCACGGCGCCATCCTCGAAGCGGGTGAAGATCCAATAGCCTGCAATCGCGAACAGCTCGAATGCGGCGTGCCGAATCTTGCCATGGGCAAAGTCGCGCGCCGGCGGGATCTCCAAGCCGCTGCTATTCGCATCGCTGATACGGATCTGGAAGCAACCTTGCTCGGTTATGTAAGTTTCGACCTCTATCTCTCGGTGTTCGCTGTGGATACCTATAGAATGGAAGATGTCAACCAGGCTTATCCAAAGGGCTGGAACCACTGTGTAAATAGCCTGGTGGGGGCTTATGAAGCGATCTTTCCATGGGACTGACGTCCCAGGTTTCTTCTCGGCGCGCTCCAAGCCTTTTTCGTAAGCGTCTGTTAGAAGCTCCGTAATGGGCTTGCCTTCGTCCTTTTTGCTCCCAGGAGCGATCAGTCGGGTTCCCTCCTTTAGCTGTTTAACGTGGCGGTCGAGACGCGGGTCTTTGAAGAGGTCGAGCGAGACATCTTCGCCGTCCTGCAAAACGATGTCACGAAGCGCCGCGGACATCGGGTCGACGAGCTTCCGCAACGCGTTCGGAAGCTCGTAGTAATGGGGTTCGTACCGATCGAGTAGGATTTGGAGCAGGCTCGCGGGTGTGGCGTCACCTCTATGGGTTAAGCCGCCGAGATCAGAGGTATCCTTGAATCCATTTACCACTTGACGCGTGGTGCCGCGGTTAAGGCTCGGGTATCTGGCATTCTCTTCGACGCGGACCCTAAGGGCCTCAGGGTTATCTCCGCAGTTCACCGGCCAGTAGCGGACGTCCGACTTCGCCTCCTTCTGTACAAAGCGGCATAGCTCACTGGCATTCGTGGTACGTGCCAGCGCAGCGGAGATCCTCCGCCCCTCCTTCGATTCCCGCCACCGCTCGAGCTCGGACTCACGGCGCTCCTTTGCCCGGCGATACCACTCAGACTCCTGCTCAACGGACGCATAACGCTCCATCAAGCTGCGAATCGCACGCTCACAATGCTTTGGTCCATCTCCTAGACCGGCGTGCACCGCACTGCGCACGGACCGGCGAAATCGGTTGAGCAAGCGCTTGTAGAGGACAACGCGCCGGTAGCGGATTTGCTGGTTGTCTTGGCCCTCGGCATTGACGACCTGCCCGACGAAGGCAAAACGCCCGACCAAGTGCTGCAGGAAGCGTTCGACGGCCTGCTCCTTGGTGAGCTTGTGGTTGCCGAGACGGTAACCGTCGCCGTCGGGCACCAGCTCGAGCCGCGACGCCCTGCGGTCCTTCAGCCCGCTGCCCTTGATAAGCTGCGCCTCGATGCCCTCCTTCTCCATGTTGTGGAGGATGGCTCGGAGGCTGCGAAGGTACCTGCGTGTAACGTTCAGCCCGTCGTTGACGACGATGCCGGTGACGATTTGGCGGTCCGATTGGCGCAAGACACGGGTCTTCGCGTCGTTGATCGCAAATCCCTCGCCCTCGACGACCTCTCGGACCTTGGCGATGAGCCGATCGGCGTCAAGGCGGTTCGCATCGTTCGTGGAGAAGGTGAGGTCGTCCGCGTAACGCGTGAAGTTGCAGCGGTGCTGACGAGCGATGGAGGCGAGCCGCTGATCCATACGGCGACAAATGACGTTGGCGACGTAAGGGCTGAGCACGCCGCCTTGGGGCAGAGGGCCATTGTGCTCCGGCACGCAGGCGAGCTGCGCGAGGGTCATCGCTGCCTCGCGCCCGAAGCGGAACGGCGGGGCCTGAAACATGCCGAAGACGCGTGCGACGCGGATGCTCGGGAAGAAGTCGACGATGTCGAGCTTCACCACCAGCTTTTTGCGCCGGTGCGGAATGGCATTGGTGATGATGCTGCGCCCCGGAACGAAGCCATGCGCGCGGTCACTGGGGGGGAACTTGCGCTGCAGCTTGTCGAGCGCCTTGCGTTGAACGTCCTTGAGCTTGCCCGAGACAGCGTGCAGCGTCCGGGTCCCGCCGGAGGCCTTCGGGATCGTTTTGACGGTGTAGAAGCGGCTGCGATCGGCCTCGTAGAGCACATCGGCGAGGTGGCGCAAGGGGATGCCGATGTATCTGGCGAGGTCGCGGCGCGAGTCGATCTTGCGCTGCTCGTCGCCGGCGGCCGACTGCTCGTCGCGATCGATCAGAGCCGCAAGGGTGAGAGCGGCAGGCTCCTTCGGTTCCGTGGTGTCGCTCATCAGTCTTCGGCTGGCCGCTATACGGGAAAAGGGTGGGGACCGTCCGGCGACATACTCGCTTTCGACCTTTAGGTCTGAGCTTGATCAGACTTTTGGCTCTTCAATTTAAGCAGGCTTACATAAACCCATGCGGTTAGCACATGGGAAAGGCTATGTCCTGCCGGACGGTCCCCGAAACTGGTTCGCGAGGCGCTGCGTACGACTCGCTGGACATCGAGCATTAAGCGAACTCCGTGCCACTTTTCGCAACGGCCAAGAACCGCGCGTCAGCAGCCGTCCCGAGACGGGCACCCTCGACGGAATCGCGCGCGGGGAGCCAAATATCTTTCCGAGGTCGAAAGATTGTTTGTGAACGGCGCTGGCTCCCGTGGAATTTTCGCCGTTCGTATCGCCGTTGACAACTGATGCACGCGGGGCTCGAACGGACCCGCAGCGGATAGAGAGCAGCGAGCGAGAGGGCGGCGTGCTCTGGGCTCATTCTTGCTCGGGGCGCTGGCTGGACGGACGTTGTCGCTCCATGACCAGATGGAGCCCGGAGCGGCATGGCCTCTTCGCGCCAGTTTCTTCGCCTGGATCTCTGAAACCTCAATGCTCGGGTCGATCGATGTCTTCAATGTTGGTCGGTCGCAACGCGCGATCCTGTACCGCGACGGCGCGCATCCGGGCGTGCGCACGGCCCTCTGGGTGGAGATTGGTGCCCATGTGCTGCACGCTGGACACTGCTTGCGTGGCGCCGCTGGCTTCTGGCTCGTCGAGTCCATGGACGGCCTCGTCGGCTGCCATGCCAGCGCGCGTCCAACAAACAGGCGCAGTGTGGGCGGGCGCGTTGTCCGCGATTTGCCGTGCCTTGACCCTGGGGCCGACTGGCTCAAGGAGCTCGCGCAGGCGCTGGCGAACGCGCCCGGTGCGCAGGCCCCAGCGTGTGCCGAGCGGCACGCCCTGGAACGGGCGGTGGACGCCTTCTGCGCCGCGCTGGACACCGCCGTCCTGAGCGCGGTACGGGAAGAAGCGGCGGCGACGCCCGCGGCCTATAACCACTACCGCCAGGGCGGCGAGCGGCTGCGGCGCAATCGCCTGCAGGCGGCCCAGAGCCATCCTCGCTTTGCGACCGCCCTGCGGCTCGACTGGCGGTTTTGCCGCGCCGTGGACAGCGGGGCCGAGCTAACCCGGTCTCTGGCGATGCACTACCGGGTCGGCGCCGCCACAATCCGACGCACGCGGCGCCTGGCGCGAGAGTGTTTCCCTGCGGGCGAGCTGCCCCAGGTGCTCAAGTATGCCGACGCGCTGCCGGCGCAGGCGCTGCCCGTCACGCCCGAGGACTGGACCGTGTACCGCCGGCTCGCCGACGGCCTCCAGACTCTGACGCAACTGACGGGCATCGCGCCCTCCAAGCTGCTGCACCCCTTCCTCGGCGGTTGGGCGACCGGGTTGACGGCGCTGGAGCGGCGCCTGCAGGCCCCGCTCGACCTGGACGCGATCCTCGAGATGATGCACTGCACCTACCACTACGGTGTGCGCCCGGCAGTGGCGACGGCCTTGGCGCAGGCCGGGCGGGAGGGGGAGTTGGTGGCGAGCCCGCCGGCGGAGTTCTTCCCCTTATGGTTCGGGCGCTATGGCCTGGCCCGGCTGGCGGAGATTGCCCAGCAGTGGCACGAGGCCCATGGCCGGTTCAGCCTGGAGCGGCTCGCCGGCACGCGCGCTGGCGCCCCCCTGTCCTGGCCCTCGCTGCTGGATTCGGGCGCTTCCCACGGCGGGCTGCGGGTGGTGGAGCTCACAAGCCGGGCGGCGCTGGACCTCGAAGGGCGACGCCTGCAGCACTGCGTGGCCAGCTATGCGATCAAGTGCCTGCTCGCCGAGAGCGCGATCTTCTCGATCCGGGACGGGGCCGGTGTGCCGCTGTCGACCTTCGAGGTGCGCGTGCCCGCGGACGGGCCGCCCGAGCTGCTGCAGCACCATGCGGTCGCGAACGAGCCACCCAGCGAGCACGAGCAGGCGGTCGCGCGGCACTTCGTCGAACGGGTGCTGGCGAGGCTCCCGCGCGAGCGCATCGGCACCGTGTCAGCAGGCGCGCCGGGAGCTGGGGCTTGGCGTGCGCGCCCTGCTCGGCAAGCCGGATACCCTCCAGGAGCCATTGACCCCGGAGGAGCTTGGGCGGCTGGGCGAGGCCATCACCATCGCCCACCCTGCCGAGGCGCGGCGCGCTGGTGTGGTTGCATTTCTCGAGCAGCACGGACCGGCGGTGCTGGCCGCGATGGGTGCCGGGAGTCCGTTGTAGGCTGCCGCGCTCAGCGCTTGATCGTATCAGATCACGAGCTGCCAAGGCGGCCGCGGATTTGCCGCCGTATCTGAGGCGAGAGATAGAGGCCGTGGATGTCCACAAGGTCGTCGATCTTGCGTGTGGCGGTCGATGCGTCGAGGTGGCCCAGGCGTTCGGCCAGGACGATCAGGCCAAGGGTGCCTATGGGTTTCAGACCCAGTTGAGTGGCTCTGTTCCGGGCGGCTTTGTCGTCCATGGCGACGAGATCGATGCCCTGCTCGTGTGCGAGGACCATGGCTTCCAACTCTCCCCGATGCAGGGTGCCAATGGCGCCGCGTACAAAGGCATGCCCGGTCTCGGATAGGTCGGGGCATTCGATGAAATCGGGCAGATCCAGCCTGGTCTCTGCCGCCACTGTGGGCGGGACCAGAACCTGCAGGAAGCAGCTTCGCAGCATGGGAAGCAAGTCGACCTTCGCGAGGAAGATCAACGGGCTGGCATTGGTGACGAGTCTCACGCGCGCTGGTCCAAGAGCGCGTCAACCAGCTGCAGGTCTTCCTCCACGGTTTCATCCGCGATGACAAAGCCGTGACCGAAGTGCTCCTTCAGACGGAAGTGGAATTCATCATAGCCAAGGCCGGCGAGGGCCGCGGCGGCGCCGAAGCTGACCTTGTGCGCATGGTAGAGCCCGGCCGCGAGGAAGAAATCGCTGGCACCCTTGCCGAGGGTCTCCAGCACCGGGGCGAAGTCCGGATTGATCGTTGGTGTCGGCATGGTGGGGCTCCGGCCTTGGTCGGCTGAAACGGGTACTTGGTGTCAATAGGTTAACGCAGAACTCGCGCCATCACGGCTCGGCGCCATGCCGCTTGAGCCAGTTGGTCAGCGTGGTCGCGTTACCGAACCCGAGCAGTCGCGCCGCGCGGGCCTTGTTGTTGCCGGTGACCCGCATAGCCTGCTCTAGATAGTGCCGAGCCACCCGGTCGATGATGCCGGTGAGGTCGATGCCGCCGCGAACGTCCTGGGCGAGGATCGGGTCTTCCGGGGACGTCCTTTCAGGACGCGGCAGCAGGGCCTCGCGGGTATCGTCGGCGTCGATGACTGGTCCCGGGGTCCAGACCGCCGCGCGTCGCAGGGTGTTCAGCATCTCGCGGACGTTTCCCGGCCAGGGGTGTTCGAGGAGGAGCTTTGTTGCGGTAACGGAGAGCTTCTTGGGCTCGTAGCCCGGTTCCGTGGCGCTTTCCCGGTTGACCTGCTCAAGCAGGCGATCCAGCAACAGCGCCGCGTCCCCATCCCGGTTGCGCAGCGGCGGCAGCTCGATGACGGCGACGGCGAGCCGGTAGAAGAGGTCCTCGCGGAAGCGCCCTTCGCTGACCTCCCGGGTCAGGCTGCGGTTGGTCGCGGCGATGGGGCGTACATCCACCCGAAAGGGCTCGGTGGCGCCGACGCGCGTGATCTCGCCTTCCTGAAGCGCGCGCAGGAACCGAACCTGGGCCGACTTGGGCAACTCGCCGATCTCGTCCAGGAACAGGGTACCGGTGTGGGCAGCCTCGAAAACCCCCTTGCGGGCGCTGGCGGCGCCGGTGAAGGCCCCCTTTTCGTGACCGAACAGCTCGGACTCGATGAGCTCCGGGGCGATGGCGCCGCAGTTGACGGTGATCATCGGACCATCCCGGCGCGGGCTGGCCTGATGGATGGCGCGGGCGAGCAGCTCCTTGCCGGTTCCGGACTCGCCCTCGATCAGGACTGGAATCGAGCGCAGTGCGACGCGTCGCGCCCGGGCGACGACGCGTTGCATGACCTGGCTCTGGTGGATGATGGCGTCGAAGGCCGGCGCGGGGGGCGGAAGGCCGGCGGTCAGACGGGTCAGCTCGGCGTCCGGGCGTTGCAGCAGGTCCGGGATGAAATCGGCGGAGATCTGAAAGGGCACCGAGACCGTGCGCACCCCGTGCTGGATCGAGGACTCGATTAGCTCTGCCGGGAAGCGGGTCTTGGCGAGGATGATCCAGACCGCGGCCATGGCCGGGGTGCCGGGGCTGAGATGGAAGGTCAGCTGGCCGGCTTCTCCACGGGCGGCCGCTGCCACTTGTGCCGCGATTGCCCTCGCATGCCGGTAGATCGCGTCGAAATCGGTGGGACTCGGCAGGGTGATTTGGTGCGGAACGATCCGCGCGTCGGTCTGGGGTTCCAACCAGCGGAGATAGGCGTCAGCCTCCTCGGAGGTACAGTCGCACAGCAGGTCGAGCTTGGAGAAGCGACCGGTCCGGAGGGCTTGTGCAATTGGGCCGATGCCGACCTGCGCAGGCTCGGTCACCGCGCGCAGATCGGTCCGCCCGAGCCAGCTGATGAGGATGTTGTTCACGCGGCGCATCTTACTGCATCGCTGTGCCCGCATTGTCAGAGCGGGGAAGCCGCCGTGGAGGAGTTGCTTGTGTCCGCACGACGCCATTCCGCCGCCGGGTTGTCCTGTCCGCGCCTTCTCATGGACTGGGATTTGGCCGCGTGGGCGTCGCACGCCAAACACCCGGACGGTGCGCAAACGGCCTGTCGCCGTTGCGGAGATGCGCGGGGCCGCAGAGTGAGCGTGCAAAAAAAGGAGGCCGCCTGGAAGAGTCCAGCGCACCCTCCGCATTCCGGTACCGCGACCGCGGACTGATCGCCACGGGTCCGCCGAGGGGTGATACTGCGATAGGAGCGGCTGCCCGAAGGTTAAGCCCTTAGCGGTCGCGAACAGCCTCAAGCTGTCGGGGGGGGGCAGTGAGCATTGGGGTGGGTGGGACAGGCACTCGAAGCCGATGATCGACACGAAGGTGTGTAGCCTTCTTGCCACAACAGGCGTCACAGACGGACTCTCCCGTGTCCGTTGATGGCCGATACCAGCCTAGAGCCCTGCGGCGCCGTGCGCCCGCTAACAGGTGCATACCGGGCATGGCGAGCGCCGGTGTCGCCCCACAGGATTAGGGCTCGACGCCCAGCGGCGTCGGACACGAGCGATCGGCGATCTCGAACAGCACCTCGCAGTTCTGTTCGACCGCCTCTCGTAATGGCTGAGGATAGCTCACCAGCATCCGCACCCACCGGCTCTGCGCGTCGCTCAGCTCCGCGTCGGTTGGTGAACGTCCGTGCAGCTCCGCGAAGGCGCGGATCGCCTCATCTTCCGCGAAGGTCCGACGATGGCGCCACAGCAGGCCGAGTGCAGCGGCGTCGGCTTCCTCGAAGCTCAGCGGCTCGTGGCCTTCTTCGTACACCCGAACGGCTTCAGGATAATCGGCACTGCGGATCAGGGCGAGGGCGGCACACGACGTCGGCGCGTCGAAGTGCGCTTGTGGTCCCAGCGCCTCCTCGGCTTGGAGCACCGGCGCGATCAGCACGAGGAGGCAGAGTGTCCAGAAGGCGAAGATGCGGTGATCGGTCACGGGCTGAACAGGCTTCGCACCCCATGCGGTTCGTTTACTTCTTACTCGTTGGAGCCGTCTTGAACGGATTTCTCTCGCGCCGAGACGAGGGGCGCGACCAACGCGATTAGACTCAAGAGCACTGCCGAAGCGAGCGCGGCGAGGGAAAGACTCGGTTGCCTTCCTTTCCCCAGTCGTTGCGACACTTCAGGAACTTGATGCCATCGTTGACGAAGCCGAGCAAAAAACGGACGCGTACCCGCGGCGATGCTGCGCGCGTCATCGGCGGTGGAGTTTCTCGGGATGCCTCATCGACTGCGGATGCGGTGTACAGCACCCCCTACGGCCGCGCATCCCTTCATTGTCGTGCAGCATTCCTGGGAGTTGGTACAGCAGGATGTGTAGCAGAGGAAGGTATTGTCCGGGCAGGTCTTCTGCGCCTTAGCGCCGTGACCAGTCAGCTTACGCAGTGTCTCCTGGTCCAGCGTCTTCTCGAACTCCGCCGCGGCCGTGGCGCCGCCAGCCACAACAAGCGCTCCTAGGATCGCCGTCATCAGCACTGCTCTCATCACCTGCGCCCTCTCGCCCGAATCGCTGCACCTCGACGCCGAGCTTAGCGGATGTCGCAGGTCGGATAAACAGGCCCGATTTCGGCGGTCCCGAGGAGGAGACCGGTAGAGAAGGACAAGCCAACCTGTGCCCAATGCGTGCATTCTCGACCGGTCGCCGCGGATCCCGAACCAAGGGTCCAGGTCTGCTCAAGCTCGTTATCCGGCCGCGGGACAGGGTGTCGGGTAGCGGCAGTTAAGGCTTATCCGACGCCTACCGCCGGCCGCGGGAACCCGCCGGTCCCGTCACAACCATCCAGCCCACCGGCTTAGATCACCCACGCCACTCGGCGGTAGGCATAGGATAATCCTTAACAGGTGCTGCCACTGGGCGCCTTGTCTCTGGCGGTCTGTTGTATGCTCTGAAGCGGACTGCCAGCATAGTGCTATGGCCGCATTCGCGCGTGGCGGGAATGGACGGTTTCCACCGGTTAGCGACAGCTGCCCCAAGGGAAGCCTTTCGTGCGGACCGGATCTCGTCAGCGCGAGCTTAGCCGGTTCCCGGAAACGGCGCATGTGTAGCCGATGTAGCCAGAGTAGCCGGGAGGGGGAGGGATGCGGACAAATGTGCTCGCGGCCCGGCGGCCGGCTACATTGGCTACAACGGCGACATCGCAGGCGCGCAGAGACTTCGTTTTGGTCCTCGGGGTGTCCGCACAGCCGCAGACGCTGCCAAGCTGGCGCGCTGTCTCGTTGTACTGGCGGCTGAAGTCTCGGCGTTCTGTCGATGACCACCCGCCCCGCGAGATGCGGCGGATGTAGCCAGTCGTTGGCTACAAGTGGCTACAATCGTCGATTGCCGGCGACTGAATAACGGACCCGCGTCGTGAGGTCGGCAGCGGATGCTGTGGTGGCCGCGGCGCCGTCAGGTGTCGTCGTCGCCAAGCAGCCGTAGATGAGCGAGTAGGCCGCGCTTGAGACGGCGTGGTCGATGGAAGGTTGCGTTAGAAGGAGATAGCCCAGACAGGGCAGTGGTCGCTTTACGGGGAAAGCGTCCTGCCGCGCGAGAGCGCCATAAGACTGACGGGCGGGTTGCCGTCGCGGTTACCGCGGTAGCGTTTTCTGTTGCGCCCCAGGACTCCCGGTTGGACGACGACCATTCTCGGCCGCTGCCTGCGTCAATTCCCCACTCCATTGCCGGAACTCGGGCTCGGGCGGCAACAGCAGCGAGCGCGCGAAGAAGTTATCGTCTTGGGGCTGCGTCGCAGGCGGTGCGTCACTGTAGGCTCGGTACAGCGCGCAGACCGGGCAGGTGCGATCGAACCGGCTCTGGTCCGCGACCAGGTAGAGCACTTCGCAGGCGCGGCAGCCCAGCAGGCGGGCGGTGCCGATGTGCAGGTCGCGGGCGATGGTCCAGCTTCGGGTCATGTCCAAGCTGTTGTCGATGCCGGCAAGCTCGCGGCAAAGATCGTGGGCGGCGATGGCGGCGTAGATGCTGCGGGCGCGCGGTGTAGGGGTGCCACGGATGTCGCGGTTGCCGCCGCAGCGGAAGTAGGTCGCGGCGAACAGCGAGGCCTGCAGTTGCATGCGCCGGGTGGTGATGGCCGCGCCGCCGAGGGCCGGCAGTTGCCCGGACGGCGCCGAGACGCCGTGGTACTCGCGGTAGAGGGCCCGCAGCGCATCGCGGGGGATTTCGGTCTCCTGGTGGACGATGGAGATCCGCGCGCGCCGCGCGATGAGCTCGATCGCGAGGCGCATGCGTGCGTGGCGTTCGAGCATCATCGCCGCGTCGCCTGTTTGCCGGTCCGACCGCCGCTGGCGTCTGTCCCGCCGTTTTGGTCTGCGAGGTTGCGCAGCAGCAGATGCAGCGCGGTGATGTCGCGCTCCGGTGCTTGGCTGCAGACGGCCAACAGCTTGTCGGTTGACTCCGGCAGCCGCGGGCGAAAGAGGGTGCCGGGCGTCGTCGCCAAGCGCTCGATGGCTTCCGGCGGCGCGTCGGCCAGCCAACGGCTGAGCGCGTCGTCCAGACCGAACAGGGCCTCGACCATGTCGATTTGTCCGGAGCGCAGCAGGTCGCGCGCGGTGTGCAGGTAGGCGCGGTTGAGTTGGTGGATGGCGCCGATCAGGTCGTCGGGGATCACCTGCGCGTGCATGGTCCTTGGTTCCCGTCGTCGTTGTCTCGTCGTGAAGGCTATGCCCTCGGCGGCACCTTTCGAAGCACGTTTCGCTCGCTTCGGAGCATCCGATACGGAAATATTCGCCGCCGTCATCGAAGCGTTTCAGGTGTTGCGTGGCGGGCGTCCCGGGGGGTTCAATCCGCCAAGGTCAGCGCCCCCAGGATGCGGGCCCGCTTCGGATTCGCTGTCACCGGGCGGTCATTGTCCGAGCCGCCGAGGCGCTCCGTCGCGCCTTCGCATCCCGCACTTCCCGGCGCGGCGAATCGCTGTCCGGTCAGCCCGAGCAACGCCAACTGGCGCAGACGATCGGCGCGACCGCGCGGGCGAAGGCCCGCGAGGGCCGCAAACAGTTCGGGGTGCAGGTCCGCCGTCAGCCGCACCTGGACGCGCAGGGCGTCATCTCCCGCCATAGTAGAAATAGCCGCGCGCATTGGCGCCGACCGGGTCTGCGGGGACATGCAGCGGCACCCGGTCGAACAGCGTGCGCACCAGCGGCGCGAACAGCGCACTGCCGCCCCCCGTCAGCAGGATCAAGTCCACCTCGGTGTGCTCGCGGCGCAGATCCCGGCGCAGGGCTTCCAGCGCGACTTGCCCGGTTTGTTTGGCTGCCCGGTCCAGGTAACGGGCCAGCGGTATGCGCTCGCCTCGGTAGAGGATGTCTGCCCGTTGCTCGGCCAGCGACCGCTCGATGGCCGCGGTCGGCGGCTTGCCGCCGCGGTCCGCGCCGATGAAGGCGGCCGCGGCCTCGATCAGCACGCTGGTGGCCTCGAGGCTGGTCCCGGTGGCCGTTCGGCGCAGGTCGCCGTTGACCAGTACGGCCCAATCCACGGAGAAATAGCCGACGTCGATGACCAGCACCGTGCCGTCGCCGATGACGTCGACGATGTCGTCGCCGGCATGCATCAGCACGTCGATGTAGCTACCCACCGGTTGCGCGATGACGCGGACGTCGGCGACTTCGATGACGCCGGGACCGAGCGCATGGCGGCCGAGTATGATGGCGCGCAGCGCTTCCCGGCGACCGGCATCCGCGGCCTGCGAGACCGGCAGACCCGTCACCAGCCGGTCGACCCGATCGAAGGGCAGCAACGACAACGCCGACAGCAACAGCGCCCGATAGCTGTCGCTCGCGGCGTAGTCCGCATGCAGTGCCCGCTGCCAGCCGGAGATCTGCGTCGGCCGCACGCCCACGATCCACTCCTCGCCATCCAGACGGACCGCAATCCCGGCGGTACCGGCTTGCGACAGGCCTTCCAGTTGCGCGGCGACGTGCGCCCGCGGTGCCGCGATTGCCGGCAGCACGCGAAGTCGCGGTCGCTCGCCGGCTTGGCCGAAGGCGACCTTCAGGTTGCTGTAGCCGATGTCGAGACCGACGACCTGCATCGAGACCTCCTTTACGACTTGTAGAACGACTGCCGAGCGGCTGGGCCGGAGCCCCTGATCCGCTCCCATGTCCCAGTTCGTCCGAGCTCGACGCTCGACGTTTGATCGCGGCGGTTGGAGCGGCCTTCGACGGCCGTCGCAACGACTGGCGAACGACTGGTCCGGCGCGGCGCAGGATGCCGGGCTTGCGGCCGGCCCGACACCGCGGAAGGTCTGTCCGATGGCCTTCTTTCTCGGATGCCGCGGGATCGCGACGCCTCGTACGATGCCGTTGTCGACAGGAAATAGGTGACCGGCAAGAGCGGCCGGGGTCAGGTGGGCGAGGGCGATGGCTGGCGACGCCAAGCGCCTGATCCGCGTATCGAAGTGGCGGTTGGTGGAAAGCCTGGCGCGCGCAGGTGCGCAGCGGGCTCGTCGACCGGCCGCAACGCTCGATGACGGCTTCCTACCACCTCGACAGGCGGGCGGCCGCAATTGAGCGCGCAGGTGGACTCACGTCCGATCTTCATGGGGCAGGCGATTGATAGAGCAATCTATTTTCGTGGTGACCAATGCAGCCACTCAAGCGCAGGTCAGCGCCCGCTTTCCGATCGGGCAGGTGACCACGCATGCCTGAACGCGGCACCGCCACCCCGAAATCGCAGGTGACCGGCGGGGCCGCCGGTCACCCGGATAATGGGTGGGCAGCGCCGTCACGACCGCGCGCGGCGGACGATGCCCGAAACCCCGGTCCACCGCCCGAATCCGAGGTCGCCGTCGCCGCGCTGGCGAACTGGTTCGCGCTGGAGCGCCTGCAGCTGCGCGCCGCCGCGGACACCTCGGAGATCGCGGTCATGGAACGCTTGCGCACGGAGCGCCGCCGGCAGGGCGTCGGCCCCGGTGCGGCCCGGCTCGGGCTGCGCATCCGCGAGCCCCGGCGCCCCGGAGGCAGCTTTACGATCGAGTGGTTTCGGGTGCAGCGTCGCGGGCGGACCCAATACATCGCCCGTGGCACCGGCGACGCCTATCCGCGATACGCGTTTGCCGGCGCGCTGCCGTGGGAGCGGGGAATCGCGGTCGAAGCGGAGCAGACCCTGGGGGCGATTCGCCGGCGGCTGCGGCTGATGAAGGACATCGAGCGGCGGGTGGCCGACTTCCGGGCGAGTGCGCCGCAGTTGCCGGACATTGAGAAGAGGCCCGACCAAAGCCGCGCCGCTGCCGGAGGCGAGTCGGCGTGAGCGCCTGGCTGCGAGCTTGGCGCAGGACATCGTCCGACGCGAATGCCGCGCAAGCCCCCGAGCACGATGCGGCAGCGGACGAAGCAGGTCGCACCGATCTGCCGCTCCCGCCCGAGCGTAACGACGCTGCGACGGACGACGAGATCCCCCGCTACCCGCCGTTCCTGAAGGGCCTGCCGCTGCCGCCGATCCCGCGCCTGGTGGCAACGCAGTCCGAGCTGATCGCCCGCTTGCGCCGTGAGCTGGCGCTGGGTGAGGACGACGACGGCACTGATCGCTGGGACGCCTACATCGCCCCGGTCATCGAGCGCTACGCCGCCTTCGTGCACCTGATCCCGGCGAGCGAGGCGCACCATCACCGCGGTGCCGGCGGGCTCTATCGGCACGGGCTCGAAGCCGCCGTGCATGCCGCCCGCGCGAGCCGCGGCGTCATGATCGGACTCGACCGGCCGCGTATCGAGCAGCGCCGCCTCGAGCCGCGCCTGCGCGCCGCGGCGGCCCTCGGCGGGCTGCTGCACGACGCCGGCAAGGCGATCCACGATGTCGCGGCAACCGATCGCACCGGTAGCACCGCGTGGTCGCCCATCGAGGACGATTTGGACGCGTGGGCGACGCGATCCGGACTCGATCGCTACTTCCTGCGCTGGCGTGAGCAACGCCCCCACGGCGGCCACGAGGTCTTCAACGTCATCGCACTCAAGCGCATTCTGCCCCCGCGGGTCGAGCGCTGGCTGTCGGAGCCCGACCCCGCGCTCTACAGTGGCTTCGTCGCCGCGGTCACCGGGGTCCCCCACAGCAGCGTGCTGGTCGAACTGGTGCGCGAGGCCGACCGGCGAAGCGTCGCGCAGGACCTGCGCGAGCATCGCATCGAGCCCATCGACACCGCCGTCGGCGTCCCGGTCGACCGCTACCTGGTCGATGCGATGCGCCGGCTGTTGCACGACGGGCGCTGGCAGGTGAACGTGCCCGGCGCACGGGTGTGGCTGCTGCGCGATGCGGGTTTGCATCTGGTCTGGCCGGCCGCTGCCAAGGACATCACCGATCTGCTCGCCGCGGACCGGGTGCCCGGCATTCCGCGCGATCCGGATACGATCGCCGAGCTGCTGCTGGAACGCGCGCTTGCCGTGCCGCGGCTCGATGCGCTCGGCCGACATCCGACTTGGCAACTGGCGCCGATGCCGCTGGCCCGAGAGCGTGACAAGCCCGTCGTTCTGAACATGCTGCGGCTGCAGGAACCGGCGCTGCTCTTTCCGTTCGGCGCGCCGCCGCCGGTGGATGTAGTCACGGAGGCCGATGACGCGGTTCCGAACCGATCCGAGCCCGAGATGCGGACAGCGCCAGAGACTGCCGCGGCTTCCGCAAGCGCGCCGGGTGGCTGCGCAGGCACGCCCGAAGGTCAGGTGCCCGATGCATACAGACGCCAGGCCGCTTCCGAGGAGAGCAATGAAACGACCGGCGGCGGCGACTATGCCGACGCGAACAGCGACGCAGACGCAGACGCAGACGACGCCGTCGGCGACCGCGACTGCGACGAACAGGGTACTCCCGACGCAGCACGCCGCTGGCTGGCCGGGTCTTGGCGCAGCACGGCGCGGCTGCTCGACGCCGTCGAAGCGCGACTGGCAACGACTGACGACCTATTCCAATGGCGGGACGGCCTCCTCTGGCTCCGCTACCCGGAATGGTTCGAGACGGCCGGCTGGCCCGCCGCGGAGGCCGCCGAATCGCTCAGCGACGACGGGCTGCTCGAGCCCGATCCGCGCACGCCGATGCGTCGCGTCCGGGATAACGGCGGTCGGCGCTGGCTGGCGCTCGACGCCGCGGTTTCGAGCCGGCTGCGGGCGCTGCTCGGCAATCAGGAACAGCGCAATCCGCAATCCGGCGAGACGGCACGCCCACCGCAGCTCGCTGCCGAGGAAACGCCGGCAGATCCCGAAACAAAGCCGACTGATCCCGAGTCACGGTCGACGCGCTCGGAGGGGGCAAACGTCGGCTCGGCCGACAGCGCGTGCAGTCTCACCGCAACCATCATCGAGCGCCTCGCCATCGACCTCGACCCCGCCGACGATTCCCGCACCCGGATCCTCGACCACGCCACCCTGAAGGCGCTCGCGAAGCAATACGGCCTCGGCGTCTACAGCCTGCGCGAGCGCCTGCTGAGCGACCCGCGCGTGCAGCAAGACGCGCAAAAGCGCCTGATCATCACCCTGTAGGGCCGCGACCCGATGGACCGCTACACCAACCCCTGGCGAGCGAACTACGAAGCCGCCGCCGTCGGCATCTGGCTGCTGCTCGCGGCCTTCGCCTTCGCAAGCGCACCGCACTGGCGACTGCACACGCCCGCGTTCCATGCCTTCGGGCTGGCCGGGCTCCTGATGGCGCTCGTTTGGTTGCCCGGGGCGCTGCGCATGGGCATGGCCCGCCGGGGTCTGCAGGGCAGGGCGCTCGATTTCGTTACCGCCGAGCAACTGGCCGGGACGATGCAGCGGTTCGCGGGCCAACTCTGGCTCGGGCGCGGCTTCGAGTGGGAGCGCGCGCAGGCGCAGCTCGCCCATGATCTGCTGCGGGTCGGCCCGTCGCGGATCACCGACGTGTCCCCGACGCTGATCGGTGCCCGTTGGCTGCATGGCCTCGCGCCGCGGGAGGACGACCTCGCCGTGCCGCTCGCCACGATCGAGGGCCACATGCTTGTGGTGGGCACCACCGGCGCGGGCAAGACGCGGCTCTTCGACCTGCTAATCACCCAAGCGGTCTTGCGCGGCGAGGCCGTGCTGATCATCGACCCCAAGGGCGACCGGGAACTGCGCGACAACGCCCGACGCGCCTGCGCGCTGGCGGGCCGACCGGACAAGTTCGTCGCCTTCCATCCCGCCTTTGCGGAGGACTCTTGCCGCATCGATCCGATGGCCACCTTCGGGCGCCACACCGAGCTCGCGAGCCGCGTCGCCGCGCTGGTGCCGTCGGAGACCGGCGCCGACCCCTTCAAGGCCTTCGGGCAGATGGCCATGAGCCACATCATCGCCGGTCTGCTGCTGGTGGAGGAGCGCCCGAACCTGCTGAAGCTTCGCCATTACCTGGAGGGGGGTGTCGATGCGCTCGTGGAGCGCGCGCTCGCGGTCTACTGCGCCAAGGTCGAGCCGCGTTTCGACCGGGACGCCGTCGTCGGCAAGGCCCGCGACGGCAACGGGCGAGTGCAGGCGCTCATCCGCTACTACCGCCAGCGCATCGCGCCCGAGCGCCCGTCGTCGGTGGTCGATGGCCTGGTCAACATGCACGAGCACGAGCGAGTGCACTTCTCGAAGATGGTCGCGAGCCTGATGCCGGTGCTGGTGATGCTGACCTCCGGGCAGCTCGGGCCGCTGCTCTCGCCGGACGCGTTGGATGCGGACGATCCGCGCGACCTGATGCGCATGACCGACCTGATCAACGACGGCTATGTCGCCTACATCGGCTTGGACTCCCTCTCCGACGGCATGGTCGGCAGCGCCATCGGCTCGTTGTTGATCGCGGAGCTGACCTCCATCGCCGGCGATCGCTACAACTACGGCGTCAACAACAAGCCGGTCTGCGTCTTCATCGACGAGGCGGCCGAGGTCATGAACGACCCCTTCGTGCAACTGCTGAACAAGGGTCGCGGTGCGCGCCTCACCGTCACCGTCGCTACCCAGAGCTTCGCCGACTTCGCCGCGCGTACCGGCAGCCAGGCCAAGGCGACGCAGGTGCTCGCGAACCTGAACAACCTGATCGCCCTGCGGGTGCTCGACGCCGAGACCCAGACCTACATCACCGACAGCCTGCCGAAGATCCGCCTCAAGACCCTGATGCGCACCCAGGCGAGCAGTACCCAGTCCGACAATCCGCTGCTGTTCAGCGGCAACGCCGGCGAGCGGCTGATCGAGGAGGAGGGCGACCTGCTGCCGCCGGCGCTGCTCGGGCACCTGCCGAACCTGGAATATATCGGCCGGCTCGCGGGTGGGCGGACCATCAAGGGGCGGTTGCCGATCTTGGTCGGGCCGGATGCCCTGCCGGCAAGCGCGCCGACGGCAGGATCGCGAGGCCGGCGCGTTTGCACCGATAGCGGCTGACGAACGGATGGCGACCGACGGCGGGCCCCGCTCGCACTGGCTTCGGGATACGACGGTCGCGATCACGCTGATCGTGATGGAGTTCATCCTGCTCTCCGCATTGGTGCCGACCGCTTGGTCGAACCGGGTCCGCGAACAGGAGCAACGCTGGCTGCACGAGACCATGGGCACCGAGACTGCCGGAATGATCCTCGCGTCGGCCGCAGGCGCGTACCGGTGGGCTTTCGTCGATACCGGGTTAGTCGAGGGCAGTTACGACCTGCTGCTGCCCGACGACGCGAGCATCCGGGCACGGCCCGAGCTCGGCAAGCTCGCCGACAGTCCGCTCTGGCCATGGGTCGGCGACCGCCTCGCCGTCGTCTGGCAGTCGCTCTACATGGCCGTGCAGCGCGCGGTGCTGCTGCTGGCGTGGTGGCCCTTCCTCGCCTTCGCCCTGATCGGGGGTATCGCCGACGGTCTGCTGCGCCGTCGCATCCGCCAGTCCGGCTTCGACTATCCGAGCCCGCTCGCGCATCGGCTGGCGGTGCGGGGGATGCTTTGGCTGGGATTCCTGGTGGCCCTCGGGCTGCTCGTGCCGCTGCCCGTGCCGGCGCTGGCGGTGCCGACCGTCGGCGCATCGCTCGGGATTGCACTGGCGGTGATGCTCGCGCAGACGCAGAAGCGGTTGTAGGCGCGGGCGGAACCACGGTTCAACAGGCGTCATTGACGCCTTGTCCGGCCCGACGCCGCGGCTATTCTGAAGCCATGGCGGCCATAGCTCCCCGATCGAATCCCGTTTCCGTCGTGCTCGCCGAGGACGAGACGCTGATGTGCAGCGTGTTGCCGGGGCTACTGCACGAGGCCTCGTCGGGTGCGATCCACGTGATCGACACCTGCCGATCGCGTTCGGCCTTGCTGCACGCCGTGCGCCGGTTGCGCCCGGCTGTCGTCCTCTGCGACGTCAGGATGCCGAACCGGGAGGGCGATCCGCCGACGGCGATCGACGAGCGCGGGATAAACGCTTTATCACGACAGAGTCCCGAGACACGGCTGTTGTTGCTGACCGGTCAGCCCGATCCGCTGCTCGCGAAGGCACTGCTGGATGCCGGCGCGCACGGCTATCTGGAGAAGAACGTCGAGCCGCAACGCATTTGCTGCACGATCATGCACGTGAATGAAGGGCGACGCTGTATCGCGCCGACCGTCCAGTCCGCCATCGATCTGCTCGAGATCCGCGCGGATCGAAGGGTTCGGCAACAACTCCTCGAAGGGCGTCGCGGCGACGTGCTGCGTTTATTACTCGAAGGGCAGTCTGCGCCGGAAATCGCGGCCTCGCTGTCCATCGGCAAGAAGTACGTCGACAAACGCATCGCCGAGATCAAGCGCATCACCGGCGCCGATACGCACATTCGCATCTACCGCGCGTGCGAACGTCTGGGGATTCTCGATGGGCACGGCAAGCATTGATTGGGACCGCGCGTGCCTGATCGCGGGCGGATCGCCGGCGATGCGCGATCGCATCGTCGACGGCGTGCTCGACCTGTTCGCCGATCACGGTGAACTGGCCCCGTTGTTCGCCATACCGGCGCATCCGAGCAACGTACGCGCACTGCAGGAGCTCTCGCACCGTGCCATCGGACTGGCCAAGCAAGGGGCAATGCCGAAGCTCGAGGGGCTGTGCGCGCGGTTGCATGCGTGCCTGGCGGAGCACCGGTTCGAGGAAGCGGGCGCCATCGGTCCGGCGCTGCGCGAGGAGCGCGACAAGGTCCGCCGGGCCGTGGCCGTGCGGCGCGAACGCCACTGACGGCAGATGCGAGGCCTCGGCGCGCGTGCTCGGGCTCCCGGTCGTGTCGCTGATCGTCTTGCTGTTGTTCTGCCAGGGCGTTGCCGCGGGAACGGGCACCTGTCGCGCCGGCGCGGCCGTGCTGGTGCACCCGGAGGTGCGCGGCGTCTATGTCGATGCGCTGGAGCGGATTGCAGCCGGTTTGGAGCGCGAGGGGGAGAGCGACTTGGGCATCTGTTCGCTGGTCGAATTCAAGGGACTCGATGGCCTGATGCGCGATGCGGTCGTCTACGCCCTGGGCGATACGGTCACCGCCGAGGTGGCGGCAGCGAGCCGTCCGGCCGCGGTTGTCGGCCTGCTGGTGACCGAGCTGCCGCCGTCCGTTCGGCAAGGGGTGTCGTTGTTCGCCGACCCCGGCGCGGTGATCGAGCGCCTGCTGGCCCTGCAGCCGGACATCGCCTCACTGCATCTGGTGCATCTGGCTGAGGTGCCCGCCGACGCGATCGCGCGGGCTCGCTCGGCGGCGACAAGTGCCGGCTTGCAATGGCAATCGACGGCGATCTCCTCCGTTCGCGATGCCGCCCGCGCCATCGAGCAACTGAAATCGCGTGCCGGCAATGACGCCGCGGTCTGGTTCCACAACGGCGTGTTGGGCCTCAACCCGGATGTCCTGATCCCGGCCTTGGTGCGGATCAGCTGGAACCGGGGCCTGGTCGTGGTGGCGGACGATGCGGCGTACGTGGAGCGGGGGATTCTGATGTCTGTCAGCCCGGACCTGGAAGCCGTCGGAGCCCTGGCCGCACGAGCAGCCCGCCTGAATGGGCCCGGCCTGCGTGATTCCGCCGCCGTTCAATGGGGCGTGAATCGTCGGACCGCGGTGGCGCTCGGTGTCGAGGGGCAACTGCGACGGCGCCCGGCGCCGGATTTCGTCTATGAGTAGCGGCGGGGCGCGCGGCAAGTCCTATCTGGGTCAACTCGGGAGGCGGTTCTTGGTGGTCGGGATCCTCTTCATCGTCGGCGCGCCCACGATCATCTATTGGGCGACGCGCATCGAGCAGGAAAGGCGCCTGGATGCAACGACGCGCGAGATCGCCCGAATGCTGGCCGCCGACCTGCGCTACCCGCTGATGGTGGCCTCCAAGGCCGACGCCGCGCAGCACGTGGAGCAGGCCTTGCGACTACCCGATGTCGTCGCCGTCGAGGTGCTGGACGAGGCAGGCGCCGTGCTGGCATCGGCGTCGATCGGCGAGTTGCTCGGTGTGCGCCGGCGTACCGAGACAACCGTCGACGTCGTCGCCGAGCAGTACGCGCCCGCGCTCGGTGTCGATCAGCCGCAGGGCGGATCCGCGCGATCCCTGGGGTCGGTCAGCGTGACCGTCTCCAAGGACCGGGCGCATCGGGACAGTCGGGCCATTGCCTGGCAGGCGGCGGCCGGCCTGCTGGTCCTCACTGCCGTGTTGGCACTGTTCACCGTGCTGGTGTCGGTGCGTCTGTTCAGACCCCTATCGCGGCTTGCCCGCTTTCTGGAGACCCCGACCCCGATCGAAGCGCCGCTGCCCGGCGACGGCGAGGACCAGGTGGCGGAGGCGCAGGTGATCTATGCGGCGGTTCGGGTCATGCGTTCGCGGATGGTCGAGGATCAACGCCTGTTGCGCGGCTACGCGGATGGCCTGGAAACGATGGTGGAGGCGCGCACGCGCGAGCTGGCCGCCGCCCGTGACCAGGCAGAGCGCGCCAATCACGCCAAGACCCTGTTTCTCGCGAATGTCAGTCACGAGCTGCGAACGCCGCTGCAGGCGATCACCGTGCTGGCCGGCATGGACCAGTCCGCGGAGCAGCCGCCCGGGCTCTCGCCGCGCCAAGGCATTCTGACCGCGACTACTCAGCTTTTGGACCTGATCGAGCAGTTGCTCGTGCTGTCGCGCGCCGAGTCCGGCATTCCGATTCAATGCGCCCGCGAGCGCGTGCAGGTCGAGGGCGTCGTCGCCGAGGCGCTGCAGACGATCGAGCCGACATTGAGTCCCGGCAACACGCTGGAGCTGTCGGTGCTCGGTCCCGACGCCCTCGCCGTGCAGTCCGATGCGACCCGGATTCGCCAGGTGCTCTACAACCTGATCCGCAACGCCGACCGGTACATGCAGAACGGCGTGATTCGCGTCGAGGTCGACGGGCGAGACGAGGACGAAGTGGTCATCTCCGTGCGCGACGACGGTGTCGGCATCGCCGAGGCGGATCTGGCGCGGATCTTCGAGCCGTTCTATCAGGGGACGTTCGCGCCGACGTCCACGTCGCCTGGCGGTGTGGGCTTGGGACTTTGGCTCAGCCGGCATATCGCCGAGGCGCTGGGCGGGCGCATCGAAGCCGAAAGCGTGCCCGGTGCCGGCTGTACGTTCCGCTTTCATCTGCCGCCTGAGACGACGGGTGCAGAGCGGGTACCTAGCTCGGGCCGCGCGCGTCGCGTGGCGCAGCCGGTGTCCGTGCGCAATCGCGGTGCCCGGATACTGCTCGCCGAGGACGAAGCGCTGATCCGCCTGCCGCTGACCACCGTGCTCCGCGAGGCCGGCTTCCGGGTCGACGAGGCAGCCGACGGCGAGGCGGCGCGTCGCATGCTGTTGGAGAACAGCGGCGCCTATGACGCGGTCGTCCTCGATCACTGGCTGCCCGGTGTCCACGGGCTCGAGCTGCTGCTCGGGCTGGCCGAGGACGGTCGCGTCGCGATGCCGACCATCGTCTTCACGGCCGACGAAACCCCGGCGCTGAAGTCCCGGGTCGAGGCGCTCGGTGCCGTGCTGATGGTCAAGCCCGTGATCGCCGCCGAGCTTGCGATGCAGATCGACGATGCCATCGATGGAGGCAAGCAGCGATGAACCTCAGCTCCCAGCGCTTCCTGTCCTGCCGACTCGCCTACGCCGCGATCGCGCCGGTGTACTTGGCGGCTGCTTCGGCACTGGCCGAGGACGACGCCGCGACGTTGTTCGGCTCCGAGCAGTCGGTCTCGATCGCAACCGGCTCGCTACGGCCGCTGCGCACCGCGCCCGCGGTCGCGACGGTGATCACGGCCGAGGAGATCCGCGACTACGGCGTTCGCAACGTCGTCGAGGCGCTGGCCCTGGTGCCCGGGTTTCACGTCGGCACCACTACGGACCTCTATCCGAACCTTCTGGTGCGCGGCTTCTCGAGCCCGCGCTCGGGCAACACGCTGGTCCTGCTCGACGGCGTGTCGCTGACGGAGATGGGGCAGGGCGATCAGCTCGCCGTGCTGGGTACGCTGCCGCTGGACGCGATCGAGCGCATCGAGGTCACCCGCGGACCGGGCTCGTCGGTGTTCGGCGCGGACGCCTTCTCCGCCGTGGTCAACGTGGTGACGAAGCGCCAGGCGAGGGAGCCATCGGTGTCGCTGAGCGGCGGCTCCTACGACACGACCAACGCACGCCTGCTGCTCGGCAATAGCGGGCAGGTCGCGGACGTCGTCTTTGCCGCGGAGATCAACGACAGCGATGGCTATGCGCCCCGGATCGGGATCGACAACGCGGTCCGTATCGAGGAGGTGCTGGGCGTCGACGCCTCCTTTGCGCCGACGGACGCGAACACCGCCCGCCGGAGCTTCGGCGCGCTGGTGAATGTCACGGCCGGTCAGACGCGCGGGCTGCTTCGCCTGTCCAAATGGGACGACTGGGGGCTCGGCGCCGGGATTCTCGGGATCGTCGACCCGTTCGGGACCCGCTCCGCGCAGACGCTGCAGGCCCGCCTGGAGCAGGACTTCGTGCTCTCCGATCGCTTCGACGCGACGCTGACGGCGGACTTCACCGAGTTCACCACGGACCTCGATCGGGTCACTTGGTTTCCGCCATCGCGGCTCTACCCCGACGGCGCGGTGCTAAGCAGCTCCACCGTGCAGTCCGCGTGGAAGCTTCGGCTCGATGCGCGCTACCTCGGTTTCGACAAGCACATCCTCGCCTTCGGCGCCGGCTTCGACTACCTGGACTACCGGGTCGACGACGCCGAGCTCAACTATGCGCAGACCCCGATCGGCCCGCTGCCCGAGATCCCGGGCTTGATCGCCGCCGACGAAATCGCGGTCGACTACGTGCGCCGCGTGCCCTTCGCCTACGTGCAGGACGAATGGCTGCTGGCGCCGAAGTGGACGCTGACCTTCGGCGCTCGGGTCGACGACTACTCGGACGTCGGCACCGAGGTGAGTCCGCGCGCGGTACTGGTCTGGACGCCGGCACCCGAATGGACCGCGAAGCTGCTCTACGGCGAGGGTTTTCGTGCTCCGTGGGTCGGCGAGCTCGAGCCCCTCGGCACGCCGATCTACCGGCCCAACCCGTCGCTTCGCCCGGAGCGGCTGCGCACCGCCGAGCTCTTTATCGGCTACCGGCCGTCGCCGGACTTGGACGTCGGCCTCAACCTCTATCGCCACGAGACCGACGATCAGATCCGCCAGCAGGATCGCGGCATCTACATTCAGCCCGAAAACGTCGGTGATCAGGTCGGCGAGGGCGTCGAGCTGCAGGGCGACTGGCGCCTGAGCGAGCGGTGGTCCCTCGGCGGCTGGTACGCCTACCAGTACAACACCGACGAGACGACCGGCCGCAACGCCGGCTATACGCCGCAGCATCGCGCCTTCGCGTCGGTCCGGTTCACCGAAGGCAACGCGTTCCTGAACCTGCGCGCGCACTACGTCGGCGACCGGGCGCGCGTCGCCGAGGACCCCCGCGACGAGCCCGACGATTATGTGCGGCTCGACCTGCTCGGGCGCTACGACTTCGATCGCCGGTTCTCGGTGCAGCTCGATGTTCGGAACCTGCTCAACAGCAACGACCGGGAGCCCGCTCCGGGTACGGGCCTGCCGCAGGATATTCCGCTGCCGGGGCGTAACTACTATCTGACCTTTCGGGTTCGCTTCTGATGGCTGCGAGGCGCAGACATCCCGTCCTGGTCTGGGCACGCCGACTGTCGGTTGCGGTTCTGCTGACATTGGTCACGCTGGCCGTCGTCGGCGCGTACTTCGGTTATCGGATTTCGCATCCGTCGCCGGAGGATTTCCATGCGGAGGTGGTCACGGCAGGCGTCGCCCTGGATCAGGCCCTCCGCGAAGCGCCGGCCGCGGTGTATCTCTCCGACTTCCGCTTTCAGGAGACTTGGTCCACCTGCGGACCGGCCTCTTTGCGCAATGTGCTGGTCTCGCTCGGACATGGGGTCGGCGGCGAACGCGCGTTGTTCGACGACGACCGGCTGGCCTGGTGGAAGGCCTTGGGGACGGGGATGACGCTTGATGAGCTGGCGGCGCTCGCGCGCGCGAATGCTCCGTTCGAGGTGGAGGTGCTGCGTCCGGAGAGCCTGGAGGCGTTCCGCCAGATCCTCGCCGAAGCCGATCGGCCGCGCACCCGCCTGATCGTCAACTTCGATCGCGAGCCGCTGTTCGGCGTCGGCGTCGGCCACTTCTCCCCGATCGGCGGGTTCGATCCAGAAACCGGGCTGGTCACGTTGCTCGACGTTACCGAAGGCTACGGGTTCAGCCTGGTCCCGGACAGGCTGCTGTTCGAAGCGAGCCGCTCTGAAGATCCGATGTCGGGGCGCCCGCGGGGCCTGCTACGCATCGTCGACCCGACGCGCGCCTCGGCTCGGTCGTATCCGCCGACTTGCGTTACCGGCCTCGCTCGCGAGATGCAGGAGCCCAGCGGGCATTCGGTGCGGCTACCCCGATCCGCAAGGCTTTCCGAACGCACATCGGGGCGGGATGACATGGGCTGTCGGGGAGCGCGAAGACAACCTGCGGCTGGCTCGTTGCTCGCCCAGGCTACGTCGAATCGGATCGGGCTCCATCGACGGCCCGCACGAAAAATGGCGCATTCCGACTGCGTTTCGCCCTCGCAACGACAAGGCCGTCAGTCATACGCTGAGGCCGAACGGACCCGGCTCGAGCGCCCGGGACAATGACATCCGCCGAGAGAGGCCGGGACCCGGCCCAAGCGTTCGCCGCCGACCAACGCGGCCTGATCCGCCGAGCCCGCCAGCTCAAGGGCCTGACGCAGCGAGAACTGGGCGAGCTTCTTGGCTTGTCGCAGTCCGCGGTCTCCCGGCTGGAAAGCAGCCCCGGCGCGCCGACGCCGGATCTGCTGCCGCGCATCGCCGCGGTGTTGGAACTGCCCGCCGACGCACTGTCCTTCGTCCTGGTCGGGGCCGATGCCGAACAATGCCGACAATGGATCTGGTCATCGCGCCTGACGCCGAACGAGAAGCTCCTGCTGGCCGCGCTGCTGGACAGTCCCCAAGCGCGAAGCGAGCTGGACATGCTCATGACGCGAACCGGGCTCGGCGCCGGCACCGTGCGCAGCCTGACCGACAAACTGACCCGCGACGGCCTGCTGCGCCGCGAAGTCGATCGCGAGCGCCGGATCACGCTCCTGGCGCTCGCAGCCCGTCCGAGCGCAACGACGAGATAAGCGCGATGTCCGACCTCCGCCCGCCGCCATCAACAACCACCCGCATAAGCCTTTCCCGTACACAGCAGACCCTGCTGCCACACGGCACCGAAATCCACCTGGCGGTCGGCGAAACCCTACCCGAGAAGATCTGCGACAACAACGTCGGTTTCGTCCTCCAAGGGCAACTGACCCTGACGTGGCACCAAGACGCCAAGCGCAGCGGCATCGCCGTCCTCCTGCCGGGCGATTGGTTCGGCGAGCACAACCTGCTCCTGGGCGCTGCTCCCGCACGGCTGGACCTAAAGGCCAGTGCCTTTGCCGCCGTTCGGACCATTCCCGCCGACGCGCTGACCGCCATGCTCGCCGAGGAACTGGCCCCCATCCGCGAACACCTCCAACGCGAGCTCTCCGCCTCGGTGACCGAGCGCTGGGCGCAATTGGCCGCAAGGCTGCATCAACGCATGCACCTCGGCACCGACGAGTGCGTCTGGGAAGCGCTCGTCGAGGCCGCCGCTTGGCCGTCGGCAATGTCGCACCCCGAAGGCACCCTGGTGCGAGCGCCGCGCGACGTCATCGCCCAGCGCGTCGGCTGCTCGCGAGTAACGGTGAGTCGGGCGTTGTCGCGACTGGTCGCCACAGGTCGGATTCGGCTCGAAGGGAGGCGCATCCTGCTGCTGGTGCATCGGGCGCGGGAGGACGGGACATGATGGTTTGGGAAGCCAAACTTCTGCTCGGGAGACCTCTAAGCTCAGCAACGATCGGCGGTTTGCCGAGAAGGTGATCGACGTGTACCTGTACCGCACGAGAACGCCACTGGTGAGTGGCGGTGGACGAGAAAACGCAGATCGAAGCCCTGGTTAGCTTCCAGCCGATGCTGCCGCTGCGCCCTGGGCAGATCGAACGGCGTACCCACGACTACAACCGCCACGGCACGACCAGTCTCTACGCGCTTTCGACGTCGCCATCGGCGAGGTCATGGGCCGCGTCACCCCACGTCACCGGGCCAAGGAGTTTCTCGATTTTCTACGCCAAATCGAGCGCGCCACCCCAGGCTGACTCGATCTGCATCTGATCCTCGACAACAGCAGTACCCACAAGACCGAGGCGGTCGCGGCATGGCTGGCCAAGCACCCCCGCTTCAAGCTGCACTTCGCCCCGACCAGCGCATCATGGCTCAATGTCGTGGAAAGCTGGTTCTCGCAACTGGAGCGTCGCGCCCTCTACCGCGGCGCATTCACCAGCGTAAAAGACCTGCGCGATGCGCTACACCGGTATCTCCAGGCGCACAATGAACAACACGCCAAGCCATTCCGCTGGACCAAGTCCGCTGCCACCATTCTTGCTGCTGTCAGGAAGGCCGGCGAGAGCACGGCGACTAAACCAAACCAGACACTGGGCAGCGCGATCCGAACGAAGACGACCGCGCCCACCATTTCCGACGTACCCCATAGCTGCGGCAGCTCAGCGACCGAGATCCAGGCGACGATCAAGGCCCGCTGCGCCATTTGATCGCCAGCCACAGGTCATCGATTGATTGGTCGTCCAGAAACAGAGTCCACTGGCCGAGCGCTGGCGGTGCCGGATCATCGAAGGCAGCGCCAAGCAGATTGCCAAACCTATGGCCAAGGGTCTGCAGTGAGGCTAGAATCGCCCCTGAATCCTTCACTGCTAGCCTAGCGTTGATGGTCAAAGGCATCTCCTCCGGAACCGCATAGATCCAGACCTCTTGTATGCACTTCTGCCGAACTGCGCGAGCCCAAAACGGGTAATGCTCTTCTTTAAGGGAGATGCTGAGGGCAGCCTCGGTGTGCTCGTTATTCATTGGCACCGCCTTGAACCGCGCCCATTCGGATGGGAAATCGTGGCGCATCGACAAGAAGCGTACCGACCCGGCGGCAGCGGCCTTCTCGATCTGCCCCCCGACGTACGCCGCCGCATCCTCTCGCAACGTGTCTCCGCCCTCGCGGGCGGTATAGTGCAGGTGCAGGATGACGTCGCTGATGGTCTGGTAGTCGAACTGGCGATACTCATTTGGCAACTCCAGCCGCCACTCACTGATGGCACCCGCGCCCTCGAAGGGCAGGTAGCGCTCGTCGCGCAGATTGGGCTCGAAGAGGCCGCTGTCGTTCTGGGCCGAGCTGGTAACGATGGATTGCAGGCTGCCGAAGTCGTCGCGGAAGCGGGGGTCGTCTCCGTCCTCTTCTCTTTCGTAACCAATGCCATTCACTGTCGCCGAGGTGCGCACGCTGCTCTTAAGCAGCGTCAGGGTGCAGTTGACGCTGGCGTAGGGGCCAGTCACACAAGGGACACTTACGGCAACGGTCTTGATGCGCCGGAAGTAGTGGCCGGGGCAGTCCATGTCGAACAGCGCCTCGGGTAGCGCAAAGGTGCAACGGCCGGTGGTACGCAGTGCGATCAGCGCCAGCGGGTCGAGCTGCAACAGGCTGATGTGGCGGGTCAGTTCGTAGTGGCGGCGGTTCTGGTCGAGATGCGCCTGTTCGAGGCGTTTGAGGTCATGGTGCAATTGCTCGCCGGCCAGCAAGCCCTGGCGCAGGCTGTCCCAGTAGCCGAACTTGATGTGGTTCGTGCTGGCCAGTCCGTGTTCGTAACGGAGTGCCTTTTCGGCGCGCTTGGCCTGATCGTAGGCCAGTTTGTAGCTCTGGAAGAAGATGCCCCCGATACGGCCTTTCATCCAGGCGTACAGATCCTGGTTGGTGAACTTGTCACGCAGGAATTCCTCGACGGCCGTGGCCTGCTCCATCTGCCGGTCGTGAGTGGCCAATTCCCGTTCGGCGATCTGAATGCGGATGTCGGCGGCGGTGATCTGGGCGTCGATCTGTTCCAGTTCCTTTTCCGCAAGCCGATGCTGCAGTGCCCAGTCTTCGGCTCGGCGAGTCCATTGGCCGAGTATGCTGTCCCGACTGGCATAAAAACTCTGACGCGACGCGTCCATACTGAATGCACGGGAAACCATGCCGAGCGCGGACATCAGATTGCTGCTACCCCAGGTTGTCTGGACATCCGGGCATGGCGGACAACCAGATGCGCCGACGGTGAAATTGGGCATATAGCCCAACATGCCGCCGAGCATGTCGACCATCTGGCTCTTCTCTTGGTAGTCCTGTGCCGCTTCCAAATGTGCGAGTTGTCCGCTCTCTTCCGGTAAACGCCGGTTCTCTTCAGTCTCCTTGACCCGCTCGGCATAAAAGCCTTCGCGGGCGGCGGTGACCGCCCTGGTCTTTTCGAGGGCGAGCTTGTTCTGCACCGCCTCTTCCTTCTGCTTCAACTTGGTTTCACGCACCAGCTTGAGCAGCGTGACCTCATGGCTGGCCCGCAGGTTGGAGAGTGCCTCGGCATCGCGCTTTTCCAGTACGGAGAGCAGAAGTCCACCCAGGGCCTTGACCTCGGCACAGAGTTCCAGCGCCTTCGGCAACAGGTACTCGAACCGGTACACCGAAAGCGGGGCATTGAGATCGTCCAGGACGCTGCCGATGTCGATGCCCTTCGCCGCCGCCTGCACCAGCAGGGCCGGGTCGATGGGCGGCTCATAGAGCGGCAATTCCCGCTCCACTCCTTCGATGTTCATGCAGTGACGGATCTTGAACAGGCGGTCCGCGACCCGGTCCCAATAGCCGAGCAGGTTGTCGTTCTGCGGGATGCAGAAATAGAGAGTCTGGCGCGCTGCGTCTGCATCCTGGAGCAGGCCAGCCAACTGGATCAGTTTCTGCCACGGCGGGGCGTATGAGACAGCAGCGATCAACTCAGACAGGATCGGTTTGCCGCCGCTGCTCAGGGCGGGGGTTGTCAGTTCCAGTCGACCAACCAGACCTAGCGTGGGCGGCGGAAGCGCGTCTTCCAGGGGCACCAGCGCATTACCAGACGCGTCGATGCCCTCTTTAAGGAGTGCCGCATAGGTCTGCTCCTCGACCTTACCTTGCCTCGGGATCTGCGCCGGACGTGGCCCAAGGATGTTCTGGGCCAGCAGATAGAGTTGGCTGGCCTCGTTGATCGACTCGATGGTGTCTTGCCCGAACAGCCGGTCGCCCCATTGGATCAGGTTGTCGATGTATTTCATGACCACCGATTTCTGATAGGCCTGGAGGCGGAGGCGAGCCAGGCGATGCGGCTGGAACGGGTTCTTGCGCCAGTCAGCGATCTGTTCCAGCAGCACTTCGCGCTGCTTCTGCACTTCGGGATCCTTGCTGTCGTCGCTAAGTGTCCGCAACAGCGCGGCAATGCGCTCCGGTTCGGTCTCCCGGAACTTGACCAGGTTCCAATAGCGCTGCCAGGGCTTGTCTGGGTCCTTGGTCTTGTCGCTGCTGGTGGGATTGAAGATGTAGTGGAACCAGGTGCGGGCTTCAGCGAAGCGTTGATCCTGCATCAGGCGGATAGCGATCAGCAGCGGGATGTGGAAGAACAGTTCCCAGTTGTAGACCGAATAGGCCCCGTCCGGCTCGAAATCGACCTCACCAAAGACGGGGTGTGGCCTGGCCACGATCGCATCATTCGGTCGATAACGGACGGCGAAGGAAAACTGAGGTGACGCGGATTGCTGATTCTTCAGGGTCAGGAGGCCGGTAATCCCGTCACGGCTCAATGCCTCGATGAACTTGGAGACTCGCGGATGGTAGTGCGACTCGAAACGCAGTTTCTCGAAGGAAATCGTCTGCGGTGCCACGGCTTCCAAATGGGGTAAAGTTTCCATTTCTTTCGCGATGCCCAGGCTGCCGACGTTTCGCACGCCGACGGATCCTGAGGGGAGTGGGCCTGACCGGATAGCAGTTATCGCTGTGTTGGCGAAGATGGGCGCATTGATCCGGGGATCAAGCCAATCATCTCGATCCAGCCGCTTTTCTGGAATACGCAGGTCGATCTTGTAATCCGGCGGCAAGTCGATCGTCTGATCGGTGGTGCTCGGCATCGCAAAGCATTCAACGACGGGTAGAATGAAAAAGTTGTCCTTGTCGGTGCTAAAACAGAAACGTTGGCTGGCCCGTGAGTTTAGGTGTTCCTGATTGTTTGTGGTCAGCAGCCTCCAAGCGCCTGAGTCGCCATAAAGAATCTTCTGCTGAAAAGCAAGGGAAGCTGGGATGTTATTATCTAGAAATACTCTCCGATACCCCATGAAATCTACTGCGCTGAAGGCCGGTCCGGGAAAAGTAGTTTCGTGGTAGGTGGAAGAAACAACAAATGCGCACTTGATAAGGTCTGCGCTAAACTCAAATGTCGCAAGCCTATAAAGGTAGCCCCCGTTATCCAAGTAGCAACTAATCAAGAGCTTAGATCCACTCGTGTCCGAAAAGAAAGCGTATTCTCGGGCGTTAATGGCGGGCGCACGAAGCCCTTTCTTTGTTTGATTCGTGGCTAACCACCTGTCTCCCCACCTTTCACTCCACGCAAACTGGATCTCCCAATAGATTTTGGGTTGGTCTTGCGAATTGTTGGATTCCGGCTTTTCCGTAAACACCGGCCAGAAGAGATACAACCGCCGAGCAAAGACGACCGGGATCAAATGCACGCCGCCATCGACCGGGTCGGACTCGATGTTGAGGTTCAGCGGCTCCCAGGCTGTCCAGGTACCGCTGCCCATCTCGCCTTCGAGCCAACGGCGGTAGAAGTACTTGTGCGGCGCGCTGAAGGTGCGCCCGAAGACGTGCCAGATGCCTTCGCCGCGCGGGCGGCCATCGCGCTCGCCTTCCCAGTACATGCCGCAGATGTCCAGGCGGGCGACCTCGTCGAGCTTTTTCAGGTAGTTGAGGAACAGGGTCTCGACATATTCGGGGGTTAGATCGTTCTGGAGCAGTTCCGCTTCCAGCTCACGGAAGAAGGGGGACTTGTCGTCGCGCAGTTCCGGCTCGATCCAGTTCTCGGGATAGAGGAAGACCTTGCGGTTCGCCTCCCAGACCCGGTAGCGGCTCATCCAGGCCCACTGGTCGTCGTCCAGCGTTTCCGGGCTGACCTCCGGCTCCAGGTTCATCAGGGAGCGCTGCACGAAGAGCTGGACCGAGGCGATGGCCTGCTTGAGGCGCGAGGTCATCATGCAGGGCGACATCTCCATGTCGATCAGCAGGTGGGCGTAGAGATCGTTGGGGGTCACGATCCGGCGGCTGGTGGCAAAGGGCTGGTGCAGCAGATAGGCCAGCAGCGCATCGCGGCTCTTCGCACGCAGGCGGTCGTTGAGGGGGCCGGCGATGCTGTACCAAGCCGCATCGTCGTACTTGGCCCGCACACTGTCCTTGATTTGCTGGGCCGGTGCGCCGTGCGCCCACTCGCCCAGATCTGCGAGGGCGATCCCGATACGCCTGGCGAGGGCCACGCAGGGTTCCAGCCGACGCAGCTGGCGATCGTCGCGCAAGGATTCGGGGTTCACGCCAAGGGGCGGCTGGCGGAGCCAAGCGGTCGGTACCAGTTCGCTGGTCCAGCCGGTGACGGCGCGAAGCTGCTCGATCAATTCGTCGGTGAGTTCTGCCGCGCTGCTGGTGCTTGCGCGGGCAGCGGTCGTGAACAGGTCGATCAAACGGATCTCGCTTCGGGGCAGGCGATCGCGCAGGGATACGTAGTCCTGGATGCGCCGCCAGCGCTTGAAGATGGCTTGCGGCCCATCGGACGGGACGGCTGTGATGGTGCTTTGGAAATCGGCGCTGGCCAGGTAGTCCAGCTCGTCCGTGCTGAGCTTGCAACCGACGATTAGCAGGGCTGCTCGTTGCAGATGCGTCATCGCCACGACAAAGCAATCGCTCTCGGTTCGAGGATAGAGTTGCTCTGCTGGCAGCAGAGCGCGCGGGGTGGTCGGGCTCTGCCAAAACAGGCCCAAACTGGCGGTAGCCGGGTCGAGTTGCGCGGCTTCCAGCCGGAGTTGGTAGAAGCGACCGGCCTCCAGGCGGATTGGATCCGATGCCAAGAGATCAACGGGTTCCCCGTCCAGCGTCAGCCTGGCTGCGATGTTGCCGGTAAGTGTGAACCGGTACTCCTCGCTGCTCGGCGCCAGCAGCCGGGCCTCCCAGCTTGCGCTTCGCGCTGTCGGCGGAATCGGCGATGGATGTTCGGGATCGGTCGAGTCGTGGTGCGGTGCCGGGACGGTTGCAGGCTCCCCGCTGCCCTGAAGGTTAGGGGCGTTGTACCAGGTGGCCGTTAGACCCGGTGCGGCTAGATCGAGGAAACCCGGCATGTCTGCAACCCCGGCCGGGGTATCCAGCAAGCCCGCGAGCAACTGATCGCGTTCCAGCAGGGCCTGGACGGTCGCTGGCTCCAGGGTCAGGGCCTCGGCCAGGGTCTGCGTCACCAGGCGCCGGCTGAGCCGGTCGCATAGGAAAGGCAGCAACTGGTGCAGCAGCAGCGCGCATTTGTCGTTCAGGACATCGGGATCAGGTGCATGCTCCGGAGTAAGGTCGGGTGGTGAGAGCAGTGGCTCGATAATGGAATCAAGCAAGCTGTCGAAGGACTCGTCGAACAAGACTGTGGCCGCAGTCCGGAAGGCCTCCGCGTCCGCGAAGAGTTTGTCGATGGCCTCTCTATAATCCGGATGCTGCGAGAGTGTCCGCAGCCGATCGCGTTCCGGCTGGCTCAGGGCACCGACGGTTCCGAGGCGCTTGCCGATGCGGTCGTATCGAAGCCGGGATTCGGCAAGAATGGGGTCCTCGGGTTCGGCGGTAAACGAAATCCAATGGGTCGCGACGGCTTCTTGTAGGGTCGTGGTGATCTGCTCGGCCAGTTCGGGAGCAAGCACCTGCTCCAGGCTTGCGCGGGTCGTGGCCACGTCGAGCGCTTCCGGCACCTTCGTGTCGGCGATAACGGCGGCCAGCCCGGTACGCAGTTGCGCCGCCAGCCTCAGGCGCTCCGCTAGCGTTGCCGGTGCGGTCACCTGGGCTTCACTGGTGCAAAGCGCGGTCAGTTGAGCCAGAGAAAAGCCCGAAGCCCTGACCTGATCGGCGAGAGCAACGAAGGCGGCCGTTTGGTCGGGGGTACCGAAAGGCTCCAAGCCGGACAACTGCTTGAGCGCGATCAGGTCGGCGATCCGCCAGCGCAGCCCCCGGGCAAGGACGGTGTAGCGGAACAGCAGGGAGACATTGGCCAGGGTGAGCCTTGCGTTGTTAGTTTCGGTATCTGCCAGCTCGGCATCCGCGCGAATCAGGTCAAGCTCGGCGGCATTGATGCGGAAGGCCGATAGCAGGGTCGAGGCGTGTTCCGAGAGGCTCTTGTTTGCGCCGCTGGGCAAGAAGGTTCCCCAGAAGATACTTCGTTTGAATGCCTTGTCGAACTCTCGGGCGGCTCGATTCAGGAACAGCCGCGCATAGAGCGAGTCCTCGCCGTGGGTGTCGATGTCGGCCCAGAGGCTGAACAGACGATCCAGCGGCAGAGCGAGTTGCTGCTGTAAGCCCTGCACGGCTGCCAGCTTGTGCAGGAAAGCGGGGGCAATCGCATCTTCATCTTCACCAATGGCGACCACGGCAGGCCCGAGGGCGATGGCGGCGCGATCCAGGTCGGTCAGCGACCAACCGAGCTTGCGCCAGAGGCGAATGAACAGCAGCAGCCGCGTGCGGGTGTTGCTGTCCGGAACCTCCCCGGAGTGGTGCTCAAGCCGGAGGCTGTCCAGATCGCAGCCGTCGGTGTCAGATTTCACCTCCAGCGGATCGTTTGTGCTGACCGTCGGGTTGACGAAGCGCGTCGCGAGCAGAGCCAACAGTTCCTCGTACGTTAGGCCGGTGTTTTGCAGGTAGTCACGCACCAGGATGGGCCAGCGGTACCAGAGACGGGTCTCGGTGACCGCCCCAACGACATGCTCGACCGTTTCGTTGAGCTGCCCATGCAGTTCGCGGATGTGGAACGACTGGAGCGTGGCCACCGCATCGAGCTGGGTTCTCGTCAGGATCTCGTAATCCATAGCGGTCAGTCCAAGGCGGTCGGCATCCAATCGCCTTTGTTTGCTTGCCAGATCATCGGGCAGAAAGAGGCGCATGACCTCATGCCGGCTGCTGCCGAGGTGTTCCAGGTAGACTCGGGCGGTGGCGATGTCACGGTCGAAGGGCAGTGCGATCGGGTGTTTCGCCGTCTTCAGCTTGTCATACGCATCCTCGATCACATGCTGAGGATTGGCCTTCAACTCGGCAGCTGGCACGCCCTCGGTGTTATTGGCCGCGGACTCATCCAACTCTGTATGGGCAACGGCGTATTCCAGCACCTCATTGACCAGATCCACGTAGGGCATCGGTGTCATGGCGTTGTCGCAATTCAGCCGGATGTGGGCCAGGTCGGGCCGTCGCTGCAACAGGGTCGGTCGATGTTCATCCCCCAGAAACTGCAACAACTCCACGTAGTAGGCCGCCGGTCCGTACAGCGACTGGCAATGCTCGCAAGCGCATAGATCCAAGGAGCCGAACAACTGCGCCAGGGTTGGCGAACCAGCCTTGATCTTGCTGTCCAGAGCAGCTTTCCAGTCGAGCGAGCCGCCACCCATCACGAAAGGCAGGACGTCATGGCGGGCCTGGTAGGTCGAGACGAAGACCTGCTCGGTCAGTGCGGCGATGCGCTCGGCGTTGCGGTATATCTGCGCGGTGGTCTCCTCGCCGCCTAATCGGTCTGCGTGCATGGCCAGAAAGGTCTTGCGCGGCATGGCGACGATGCTGTAGGCGGAGTCGATCCTGGCTTCGCGCAAGGCGCGGATATGGGCTGCCTTAGGGGTCACCTGGAACAACCGCTGCACGCTGGTGAGACTGCGCCGGAGGGTCTGACGCTGCTCATCGGCGAGGTCAGCGAAGACCTCTTCTTCGTGGGTGGCGAGATAATCGTCGACCCGCTGCTCCTCCAAGCGAAATTCGGGAGATCTGGCGAAGAAGTTCTTCAGGTCGGGATCAGCGTCCAGTTCAGCGGCGATGAAGTCCGTGGGAAAGGCCGTTTCCAAATCCGCGAGGATCACGCGGGCGTAGTTGTTGCGCCGTTCGTCCTCGTCGGCACCTGGGATCGCGGCGGGGATGGCCTGGCTGCCGTCAGCCTCCGTGGCGGTCAGGATAAGGGTTCGCCAGTCGTCCAGTTTCAGCCTGGACAGATCACGCAGGCTGCTCATCCCGCGCTGCTCGCGCAGACCCTGGAGGACGCGGGTCAGCGGCAGGCTGTCGCGGGTCAGGCGAGTGAGTTGCAGGGTGCGCTGGAGGGACTCGACGATGCCTCCCCGCGCGAACGCCGGGTCTTCGCGCAGGCCCTGCCAGAAGTCGGCGATGTCGCCCTCATGCCGGCGGTATCGCTCGATGAAGGCGGTTTGCAGTTCCGGTGCGGCTAGCGCCGGATCGGTCGCCAGTAAGTTGTAGAGGCGCATCTGGCTCGCCTCGAAGCGGAACGATGGATGCTGACGCACCGGCTGATCTAGGCCGAGCAGGTCAGCGACGGTGGTGGTGGTCGACAGGGTTTCGATCTGTTCGGCCAGGCTGCGGGTCAGGCCGCGACCAGAGGCTGTCGCCGTGGCGGTCTGGTCGCGCATGAAGCTGCGCAGATCCTGGTCGGCCTGAGCCGTCAGGTCGATCTCCGGCATGGTCTGGGCGAACGCGGACAGTGCGCCATGGCCCTGATCGCTCAGTGCGGCGGCGAGGCGGCTACGCAGGAGCTCGTTCAGACCGGCTTGCAGGTGGGCGGCGGTTCGGTCACCTATGGTCAGGGCGGCCCGCACCGGCGTGTCGAGTTGTTCCAGACGCAGGGGCGTGACCGGGCCACCGGGTTGAGGCGTGGCCTGAGCGACGAGGGCCTGCCAGCGCCGAAAGATCGCAGCCAGTTCCGATTGGAGTGAACGAGGAACCTGGTTCGCCTCGATGGCGGCCTCAATCGCGCTGCGCAGCGTCGCGGACGGCAAGACCAGCAAGGGTGCCAAGGCCGTCGGGTAGCCCTGGCGGGCCAGGCAGTAGAAGAAGGCCGCAGGCAAGCCGGTCTCGGTGGCGAGGCGGTGACTGGTGGCGAAGAAGCCAAGGTGTTGGGCGTCGAGACCCGTCTCCCCGGTGAGAAAAGCAACATCCTCCGAGGTCAATTCGGCCAGCGGTACGCCGTCCAGCAATGGCGCCAGTTCGCTGTCGATGCGCTCGAACTCCGAGGCAGGCCGCAGCAGGTCTTCAGCGATGATCAGATCGACGGTGGCCGATTCCGGAGCATTGAAGAGGATCTCGGATGCTGCCAGAACGCCACCGTCCGGGCCGCGGACCCGGACGATCAGATCGGCCCGGCCTTTCTCGGCCCGCTGAAACTGCCGCGCTGAATAGCGAATGTGATAGTCGCCATTGCGTTCGGCTTGCGCCTCACCCAGCGCCTGCTCACGGCGCAGGTCACGGTCCACCGCCACCACCTTCAGCCCGACCGCTGGTGATCCATCGGCCAGGCTCACCCGACCCCGCACCTCGAAGACCGGCTGCTCCGGGTTTGGATCTTCCGGGCGTGGCTCTTCCCGCAGCAGGCCGAGTTCGGTGAGCAAGGCGTTGAGTGCGGCAGCGGTGCGCGCACCAACCACGCCATCCGGACGCAAGCGTCTCTCCTCCTGAAAATGCTGCACGAACTGGCTGGTGGCCCTGCCGTAGCTTTGGCTCTCCCGCTCGCGACTCAGCGCGAGCAGGAGTTGCCTGGCATCCGGCGGATTGGTTACGAGCAGGGCCTCCCGGTTGACGAGTTCCAGCAGCGCGTTCTGAAGATCGGCGACCGCAGCGCCGCTATCGCCTTGATTCAAAGGAAACGTGATCTTGTTCATTGGTGTCCCCCTTCAGGGGCGGCGGGGGCCGTCCGTGGAGTGTCTATTCATCTGTTGTCGACTTGTTCTTTGGAAAGAGAAAAGGATGCAGCCAGGTTGAGCTAAAAACGTTAAACGCTGATGTTATCCCTGCGTGAGGCTCAACAGGGGCAACGCCAAAGCCGGTGCCAAAAGAAAACTTCCTTGTATGATAAGTTGGCCGTAGGGTTTGAAAGTCAATACCACGCCCTGCATCAAGATTTACAACGACTCCCTCCCCGGCACCTAAGCCAGCGTAACCTTCAAATCCTGTAAGCTCGTCAACGCTCTCAGGATTGGCTAACTCTATCGTCGCCAAATACGAAACACTTATGTCGGGAGATACGGAACTAGAGGTTGCGAGATTCAACGCCGACTCGATTGGTGGCGTTGATTCGATATTGTATAACAGCGCGGCGTTCGGGTTGACCGAGCCGCAAACCAAGCAGCACGCATTGAACTCGAAACCCAGCTGAACACTCCTCCGAGGTGGAACTGCAACTATTGATTCAACGGGGCGAACTAGAAAACGATCCGCCCAGCTATCCACGAACGAGTGCAAGTATGAACGTTGACTTTTTCGCGAGTTTTGGTCAGGGGGATAGCTGCTTTCATTGACCCCTAAAGCAGTGCTATCAGGGTCGCTGGTCTTGTGCGGCATTGCTTCCTCGTGATCTCCATCTAAAGACTCTTGGGATTGAATCTTTACCTGTGCCTTGTCTGAAGCCTCCTTATCCCCAGCTGCTTGTACTTCGTATTCTTCTACCGACATTCCTACATACAGCGGATCAGCTATAAGCGCGGTGAACTCCTCATCGGTTAGCTCTGGCTGAGTACCATTGGGATCGGTCTGAGTCAGAGGGTTCATCACATAGCTGTACAGATTGCCTTCCTTGTTGGCAAGTAGAGTATCGCAACTCGCCCATCTGCTTAGCCACGCTGAATAATATCTCGCCCAATGGTAATTTAGACCCGTTTCCTCATCCCGCTCCTTCCCCGTATACCGATACCGCTTCAAACTAACCTCCGCCAAGCTCCGCACCGCCTGAAACGCCGTCGTCCCATAGGGGTGATACTCCTCATAAGACATCAACGCCCCATCCTGATCCAATTCCAAGCTGGCCGAGCCAAGGTGATCCCCTAGTTGATACCGAATCACCGGCACACCTAATTCATTGGCGCTCTCCGCGCCAAACGTTGTGGTCTCCACCAAGGAAAGGCGCTGCTTGCCGTCCATTACATGCAGGCTCTCGCGCTCCTTATTGGAATTGACGCCATCCCCTTCATACTCGCGATAGGTCTCAAACCCACCGAGATAGATCCGTTCCTTCATCCGGGTCGCCATTCCTTCACCATTCGCCTGCCGCTCCGTCACCTTACGCATCCGCGCGCCGGCAGCGTCATAGACGTAATAGGTGATCTCCGGCGTACCACCGTTACTGACCACCTGCCGAGACGATGCTGAGAGCTGATCCTTGAAGTCCCATCGCATCACGGGGAGATGCGGCATGCGGGTCATATTGCCGTGGGCGTCGTGCTGGTAGGACTCGGTGATCGGCTGGGAGCTGTTGGGATGGAGGATGGTGCCGCTGAGGCGGTTGCTGATCGCCGGCGCCCCTTCTTCTTTCACCAGACTCTCTTCGTCGTAGACGTAGCTGCGCCGCCAGCTGCCGTTGTTCGCGTGGTGAATGAACTGGTCGAAATTGCCCACCGCGTCGTAGACATAGCGCTCGGTGTAGTTGCGCAGGGCCTGCACATCGTTGGGCGAGGTGCCGATCCCGGCAAAGGGATAGTCCCGGCAATTGCCGTTGGGGCAGTCGTGCTGGAAGGTAGATTGACCGATGTGCTCGCGGCCGCTGGCCTGGATCAGGCGGTCGACGGCGTCGTAGGTATAAATAGAAACCGGCTCGACGGGCTGGTTCGCGTACTGGACGGTCCGCAATGCCGCTTCGGCGATGCGGGTGATGTTCCCGGCTGGATCGTAGGTGTAGCGCAGATCTTGGACGCGGCTCGGGTTGCAGAAGAGCGCATTCGCGAGGCCGTTTTGGCCTGGGCTGCGCGTGGTTCGCAGATTGGTCAGCCGGAAGGTCAGCGGATCGTAGCTGTAGGTGGTCACGGCACCGTTCCCGTAGGCGATACGGGTGCGCTGGCCCTTGGCGTCGTAGTCGATGTCGGTGACGGTGCGCGGGTCGGCGGTGTCCGGGGAGAGCAGACCATCGGGCTCCGTGGCCCGCTGGTTCCATACGTCGATGCGCTCGAGCAGTCCGGCCTCGTTGAACCCGTGGCGGGTGACGTTGCAGAGGGTGCCTTCTTGGTCGCTGTGCGGGGCGACGGACTGGATCGGCCGGCTCAGGGCGTCGTACCAGGTGTGGCTGTCGAAGCACTCGTCTTCCAGCGGCTCTTGATCCTGCCAATCGGAGGTCTTCTTGTACTCCCGGCGCAGTTGGCGCCGGCCTTCGAGGAGGTTGCCTTTGAAGTCGTAACTCAGGCTGGTGATGACGCCGGCGTCGTCTAAGACCTGGTAGACCTGGCCGCGGTGATCGGTCTGCTCGGGGTTGGGCAGGGTTTCGCCATAGACGGTCTGCTCCGCCTGGATCTCCTCCCGGCCGTGGCTCTCGATGAATGCCGGGCTGCTGACGAAGAGGCCGGTGGGGCGGCGCAGTTGGTCGTATTCGAGCCGGCGGTTGAAGCCGCGGCTGTCCCAGGCGCGGATGGGATTGCCGGCGATGTCGTTCAGCATCCAGCGGAAGCCGGCCTCCATGCTGGCCTGGTGGATGCGGTTGCCGAGCAGGTCATAGGCGTAGCGCATGACGCCCCGATCCTTGGCGTCGACGACCGCGCGCTGATTGCCCTCGATGTCGAGCTCGACACGGGTGGCGAAGGCGGCCTCGGTCCCGTCCAGCGGGTGGTCGGGGCAGTGGACCCGGTTGCGGGCGATAGTCAGGAAGGGTCGGCCGAGGGCGTCGAGATGGGCGGTGCCGGGCGTGTCGGCGTGGGCGGCGGCATGGTGGCCGGCCTTCACCTCGGCGTTGCGCAGGGCGTCGTCCGGGTAGCAGTCGCTAAGCCGGGCAGCATGGGCCGGGTCGGTACGCAGGTCGTACCAGAGTGGCAGGTAGTCCTGCTCGGCGAGTCTGGGCGTGTCGTCCGGCTGGATGAAGAAGCCCTTGACGTCGACGTCCGTGCGAGGGTTGATGCCGACGGTGTCGCTGACGTCCCAGGTGTCCTGTCGCCACGCATCGAAGACGACCTTCTCCCAGCAGTGGTTGGGGTGCAGGGTCGCGACCACACGGCCGAGGGGGTCGTAGAAGAGGATCGGGCTGACGCCGGCGCGGACGCCGAGCTCGAAGCCGTGGGTCGGGCTGAAGAAGGCCTCGTATTGGCGGACCGGCTTGCCCTTGTTGTTGAAGATGGTCCAGCCGCTTGCGACCCAGCGCGGGGCTATGTCCTCGTCTGTCATGACCACCCGGCCGCAGGCATCGTGCAGGACCTGACCGTCGGCATGTCGCTGCGGGACGGGGCCGGGCTCGGCCTGGGCCTTCTTCTGGATCTCGCGGCCGAAGCCGTCGGAATAGCTGAAGGCGTGCTGAATGCGGGGCTGCTCGTTCGGCCCGAGGTCCGCGACATGGGTCTCGCGGGCGAGGCTATAGACGACCGGTGGCGCGGGCTGCGGCTGGTCCTTGGTGCGCTGGTAGGCGAAGAGGTCATAGACCAGCCGGGTGCTGGCCTGGCCGAGGATCGCGGTCGGATTGTCGAGCGGGTTGGCCAGGTGGGCGGCGATGTCAGTCTCGTCGAGGTCCGGCTCGAAGCCCTCCAGCGAGTCGCCCTCGACCGGTGCCGGCGCGGCCTTGCCCATGACCGCGGTGCCGACGACCAGGCCGAGGGTGTCGAAGGCGACCTGGCTGCGGTTGCCGTTCGGGTCGGTGACCAGCCGGGGCTGGAGCACGCGGTAGTCATGGGCCGCTCTGAAATGGTTGCCGAGCGGGTCGCGGGTCTCGGTGACCAGCAGGTCGTTGCTGTCGTAGCCGACGACCTGCTCGGTGCTCCACGCCGGGGTATGGAAGGGATCGCGGAAGCGGTGCGGCAGGAAGACGTGCGCTCGGGCGTAGGCCAGCTCTGCGACGGCCGTGTCCGTGCCGTCTGGCGAGTAGAAGATGCGCCCGGACGGCAGCCACCAGCAGCCGTCGCCGTCCAGGTCCAGGTAGCCGCCCCGATCGGCGGGCTCGGCGCTGGTGGGATCGGCGGGCAGCGGCAGGACGGCCGCGGGGTTGGGCACTAGGGGCTCGTCCTCGTCAGCCCCTTCAAGGCGACGCTGGTAGACGGCATCGAGCAGTCCGGGCGTGAATGCGAGCTTGTAGGTCTCGCCGGGCAAGGCCAGCGACTCCAGCCTGCCCAGGGGCAGCAGGGCGGTGGGGTCGTCGTCGGGCGTACTGGGCTCGTTGACACCGGAGCCGAGATCGTCCGGGCGGTAGTGGATGCGAACCGACTCGATCAGGCGGCGCCAGCTCTGGTCGGGGTTCGCCTCGCCGGCCTCGATGGCGTCCTTGGCGGCTTGGAAGTCCAGGTCTGCGTAGGCGATGTCGTGGGCGCCGTCGGCTGCCTCAGCAATCCGGTCTGCGATCTCGTCGAGGCTGAAGCGACGGATCGCGTCGTTGGGGGGCGAGCGGTCCTGCTCGGCCTTGCGCAGCTCGTAGGTGCGCGTTTGGCACGGCAGCGGCGTGCGGTAGGCGCCGGGATCGTCCGGCGGTGGTTGGATCACGCCCGCCACCGCCGGCTCACCGACGGCATTGGTCACCTGGTTTTCCGTGTAGGTGATGTGGATCAGGCATTGCCGGTCCCAATCGTCTTGTCTGAGCCCGCTCTTGGCCGGGTTTGGGTCATCGAGGTCGGACTTGGCCGGGTTGTCCGCAAGGCTGGATGTTCCGTCGTCGTTGATGACGCGGATCTTCTCGGCGCGGCCGCAGCCGATGGCGGCCTCCTTCAGGACGTTGCCGTAGTCGTCGACCTCCAGCGTCAGGGCCTGGGTGATGCGGGGATCATCCGGGTTGCGCTCGCTGTGAGAACTGATGGCCTCGCGGGGATGGGTGAAGAAGACGGCATATTGGTTCTCGCCCGTGGGCTGCAGCCGGCGGACGCTGAAGTTCTGCTCGGTGACGCTGTAGGGGTGTGGGGCCTTCGCGGTGCCATCCTTCCCATAGACCTCTTGGCGCAGCATCGAGCCCTTGAGCGCGCGGCAGGCTTGACGCTCCTCGTCGCCGCTCAGGCCATTCGGCAGCAGCGTGTCCGGCAGCAGCGCATCGGCGATGAAGGTGTCGAGGTTCGCCTGATACTGGGCGGCGTCTGGTGTCGGCGCCCCGTGGTAGTCGCGTGCGTGCTGGCGGCTGATGTGCTCGCGGTCCAGATAGGCGCCGGTGTGGAACCAGGTCTTGATGTGCACCGGCGGGACATAGGAGGCGGCATCCAGGTTGCTGGCCTCTGCCGGCGTGGCGGTGCAATCGGCCGGCACGCCACCGGCCAGAGCGCCGATCTCCTCGGTGTCCCACTGCTCCACCATGCCGAAGCCACGAAACTCGCGCTCTTCGCCGTCGAAGTAGCCGTGGTGGTAGGCGTAGCGGCTGACGAAGCGATTGTGGCTGATATGGTCGAGGGTCTCGACCTGCTCGACCACATGGACCGGGAACGGCAGGCGGGTGATCCAGGGCCGACCGTCGCGCCGATCCTGGAGATAGAACTTGGTCGAGGGGGCGTAGCGGACGCAGGTCTCGGCGCCCAGATTGTTGCTGGCCTTGATCAGCAGGTGCGGCTTCTGTCCGCCCATGAGATCCACATAGCGCATCTGGCGCCCGCTATCGGCTGGCAGCGGCGATGACCAGGTGAGGCAGGCGGTGCCGTTGCCGAGCAGGTCGGCGACGGCGATGTTGACCAGGTTGTCGACGCGCGGACTGGCCATAAGGGGTTGCGGCTGGCTCCAGGCGTTGCCGGACTGGTTGAAGTAGAGGCGCACGCCGTCGCGGTGCAGGTAGAGGATGTCGGTGGTGCCGCTGCCGTCGATGTCGGCCAGACGGATGCGTCGCTGATCGAACTGGTCGGGCTGGTCGAACCATGGCGCTTGGTCCATGGTGACCTTGGCGCCGAATCGGCCGTGGCCCAGGTTGGGCCAGTAGCAGACCTCGCCATTGCGGATGCGGGCCAGGTCCGTGAGGCCGTCGCCGCTGAGGTCGGCGAGATAGACCGACTGGCTGGCGTCGGCGAAGATGAGACGCGGGCCTTTCTCCTCGTCGAGCGCCTGGCGCACGCGCCGGGCGGGGCCGAAGCCGGCTTCGGCCAGCGATGCGTGCCAGACGAAGGCGTCGTCCTCGCTGATCAGAATGTCCGCATGGCCGTCGCCGTCGAGGTCGATGAACCTGAGCTTGGGGTCGCGGGTGTCGAGGTTGAGCCGGTTGGTGAATGGGCGGAACGGCTGCCATCCTTCGGCATCGTCGTGCTCGTAGAGTCCGGGCATGGGACCGTCGAGGACGACAAGGTCCGGCTGGCCGTCGCCGGCGAGATCCATGAACCGGGCCTGGCCGCCAGCGAGGGCCAGGTTCGGCTTGATCGGAACCGTCTCGACCGGCCCGAGCCCGACACGCCCATTGGCGATCGGACTCAGATTGCGCCGGTAGTGCCACGCACCGCTTTGCTCGGTCAGGATGCCGGGGATGCCCTCGCCGTGCAGGTCGGTCCACTGGTAGAGGTTGCCGTCGACGCCGATCGGGAGATGCTCGAGGCTGGCCGGGTCGATGGTCTCGACCTTGTCTTGCACGATCGGCTGGCTGTACTCGAATTCCAGCGGCGGCAGGCTGCGTGTGACACGGCTGCCGTCGGGTCGTTGTCGGTAGCCGGTTTGGGTGACGGACTGGAGGAAGCTGTAGACGGGGTTGCGGGCGTTGGCCGGGTCTTGCTTGTAGGCGTAGGTGAAGTCCGTCGAGCGGACCAGGCAATCCTTGTCAACGTCCTGCTCGTCCGGGAAGTGATGGAACATCAGCACGCGCTGACAGAGGCGGTAGGTGCGCACTTCGAAGCCGGCGCGGTAGCTGGAGAAGGGGTCCGGGCGGCAGGGCCAGTCAGCATCGGCGGTCGGGGTCGGTGCGTCCGTATCGTGCTCGCCGTAGTCGAGGACGACCTCGAACATCCACTTTTCGGGATCTCGTTGGCGCTGGTCGTCAGTCAGCGATAGGGGCCGGTGCCCGTCCGTGTCAATCAGCGACGCGCGATTGCCATAGAGGATGCGTTTCAGATAGCGGTTGGTGGTGCGAGACAAGCCGCTGTCCGCGCATCGATTCCGCTCATGGGCCTGGCCGGGGCCGATCTCCTGACTATTCTCCGACGCGTAGTGGTAGACGACCGCGTTGCCTTTGTCGTCGCGCGTCTCGGCAATGAGCCAGGCGAAGACGCGTGCTGGGTCCTTGGGATGTTGGATCCGGGAATCAGCGTCACGGCCGTAGATGGTGAGGATGTTGTCCTTCGAGATGGAGCGCCAATGAACATCGGGCGGCTCCAGCGGGTCGAGTCGGGTCCAACGCTCGATGCGGGAGAAAAGACCCTCGATACGCGGACGGTAGCGGCGGATGCGGTACCCATCGCGTTCTTCTTCATGGATGACCGGCTGACCGTCAGCGCTATGCACCCAGTATTCGTCGGGCTCTGCCGTATATCCCGGGTGCGCGTCGCCCCAACTCCCGAGCGGGTCTTGGCGATATACGGGAACCAGGTCTTCGGCGCCGGACAGGACAAAGACATCTGAGTCTTCGGCGTCGAGATATTGCGGCAGACCTTTTTCGGTCTTGCGGGTGATCGCCGGGAGCCCGAGGCTCCAGCCGAAGCCGAAAGGCCCATTTCCTGATCCGGAATCGTAGGACAGCGAGAGCTGAGGCCCGAAGCCCGCCCGACCGGGCTCGTGGCGATGGGCACGGTCATCGAGCCGGTGCCCGTGACCGGATTCGCGGCGAACTTCTCCCCAATGCCGCGCACGGCTCCTCCGCCTTTAGGCAGAGCGATCGCCGGAGGAGCCGCGGTGGCTTGATTCTGCGCGGGGCTGACCGACGACGGGCCCCGATCATTTCCTTGCGACGCTTGATGCTCCATCGAGGCATCCTCCGTGCCTCTGCGATGCGCTACAGCATCACTACACATCAAGCTAGCAGCCATTCTCCGATTGGCTAGTGCCGGATCCGCCCCAGTTTGGAGCTGTCCGGAGCCTCGGTCCGTGGAATGTCAAGTTAAATAGCCAGTTATCCGCGAGTACTGCTTCGAGCGCGTCTTCTTTACGCCGGATTAAGGAGAACAAGGGCCTTTTTGCGGTTGCCGCGAACGGACCGCCGGCCGCACGCATGAATGGTGTGCAGACGCAAGAGTCAAGCCGATGAAGCCGAGCTTTCGCCGTCGCCCCACGGGCTGACCTCCGCCACCCTATCGTCTCCCGATCCCCGGAGGCGAGACGATGCAACCGCTGGAACTCCCGCACGGTGTCGACGATCCGCCGTCGCTGCTGCTGTGGCGGCTGGATGATCTGATTCCGCTGATTCTGATGCTGGTGATCGGCATGTTGACCGATCGCCTGGTGATGTTCCTGTTGCTCGGGCTTGTGCTGTCGCGGTTGTACGGGCGCTTTCGGGACAGCCGCCCGGACGGGTTCGCGCTGCACTGGTGCTACTGGCACGGGTTGGTGCCGCTGCGCGCGCGCAGTTGTCCGAACCCGTTTAGCCGCGTCTGGCGTGCCTGAGCCTGTCGATGGACTACCGCACGCTGACGCGGACCTGGCGCGGCATCACTGCCGAGAACCGCTTTCATCGCCTCGTCGTCGCGCTGCTGCTGCTGGCGAACCTGCTGACCCTGGTCGCGCTGGGGCGGGCAGACCGCACCGTCGTGCTGGTACCGCCGATCCTGGAAGGGGAGGTGAACATCGCCCGCGACAAGGCGAGCCGCGACGTGAAGGAGGCGTGGGCGGTGCATGTCGCAGGGCTGCTCGGCAATGTCGGTGCGGATTCGGCGGACTTCATCCGCACGGCGCTGGAGCCGCTGTTGGCGCCCGCGCTGCGCCGCGAGGTTTCCGCCGTGATCGGCGATCAGGTGGACGCGATCAAGCGCGAGCGGGTCTCGATGCATTTCACGCCGAACGCGCTGGCCTACGACGCCGGGAGCGACACCTTCTTCGTGACGGGCCTGCAGGTCAGCGCCGGGCCGGGCGCCGAGCCCGTGCGCCGGCAGCGCACGTTCGAGGTCCGTGTCGGCTTTCGCCACTACCGCCCGGTGATCGCGCACCTGGATGTCTACGCCGGCGGTCCCCGCAACCGGGATCAGCCCTGAGGTCGTCGTCATGTTCCGAAATCCGCACGCTTTGCGCTCGCAGTCCACGGCCGTTCTTGTCGTGCTCACCCTCGCGGCCGCCGGCCTGCCGGTGGATGCCGAGAGCCCGTTCCTGCGCACCGCCTTCGGCTCGGAGCGCTTCGGCGCCGACGCGGGCGACGCACAGCCGGTGCTCGAGCTCGGGCCGCGGACGGTCACCGTCAAACCGGGCTCGAATGCGATCTTGGAACTGGCCATCGACCATTTGAACCGGATCGTCACGCCGTTTTCGCGACCGTCGGTGCGCACGGTGTCGGACATCTCCACCGAGGTCGACGGCAACGTGCTCTACGTCGCCACCGCCGAGGAGACACCGGCGACGCTCTATATCACCGACGCCGACGACGCGCGCACGACGGTGGCCTTGACCCTGGCACCGCGCCGCGTCCCGCCGCGGGAGGTTCATCTGCGGGTGCCCGGTGTCGAAGCCGGCCGCAAGCGCGGCTCGGCCGACGTGGAGTTTGCGGGTCCGTCCGCGCCTGCGTTGCCGCCCGCGATCGCCGCGACTTGGCGCCAGCCCCAGCGCTACATCGAGGAGCTGACCGCGGGCTTTCGCGCGATCGCCCTGGGCGAGGCGCCCGATGGCTATACCGAGCGCCGGGCCCGTGCCTCGGACACCGTCACCTGCGGAGAAGGGCTCGGTATCCGCCGCGCCCGCGCGTTCGACGGGGGCCCGCTGCGTTTCGTGACGGCGCGGGTGCGGGCGAAGACGGCGGGCACGCCTGCGCTCGACGAGTCCAACTGTCGGCTGCGCTCCGGGGCGCCGATCGCGGCGATCGCGCTCTGGCCGAGCGGACCGCTGACGCTGGGCGCCGAGGCGGACCTGATCGTCGCCATCCGCGCGGACGGCGACGACCAACGGCGCGAGCCGGCTCAGGGGCGTCGGCCATGAGACGCGGCCGCAGGCAACAAGTACGCAGGAGACACGCGGCCCGATGACCGGTCTCACCAGCACCTGGGACTCGCTGTCTCCGCGCGCCCGCCAGTGGCTGACGCTCGGCGCCGGCGGCCTGGTGGTTGCGGCGCTGGCCCTGTTGATCGCGACGGCGCCCGACGAGCGCGAGCGCACCGCCGAGGAGCGCAAGCGCATGGTCTCCAACCTGCTGACCGACGTCGATCCGAGGAACCTCGGCATCGACGGGCTCGGCCGACGCATGAAGACGCTCGAAGGCGAGGTGCGCAAGATCGCCTACAGCCTGGAGCAGCTCGGGCTCGACGATGCCGACAACGACGGCGCGCGGGCGCAATTGCTGCAGACCCTGCGCCGCGAGCGCGAGGCGGAGTTGGAGGCGCTGCAGCGCGAGCTTGCGCGGCTGCGTGATGCGTTGGACTCGCGCGCGCAAGACCCTGTGTCGTCCGTGCCGGGCACCTTCACGCCGCCCGCACCCTCGGACCCGGCGACCGGCGCGCTCGACGCAACGACGCCCGGTCCATCCTCGCTGCAACCCTCTGTCCCGCGTCCGGAACCACCACCGCTGGACCGACTCTTCGATCCGCCCCCGACCGCGAGACCCCAGCCGGCCAACCGGCCCGCCAATCAGCCCGCCGCGGCAAAGTCCTCGCCGAGCATCCGTCATCTGAAAGACGATGCCGCGGCTTCGCAGCCGACACCCGCGGAGCAGGCCGCCGCCGCCATCCCCGAGGTTCGCATTCCCGCCGGCAGCATCCTGCAGGGGGTGTTCCTGTCCGGCATGGACGCGCCGACCGGCCGTGCGGCGCGCCAAGATCCGTATCCCGCGCTGCTGCGCCTGAAGCACGACGCGATTCTGCCGAACCGCTTCCGCGCCGATATCCGCGAATGCTTTCTCCTGGTCGGGGGCTACGGCGACTTGGGCTCGGAGCGGGTGTATCTGCGCGCGGAGTCCATCAACTGCGTGCGCCGGGACGGGCGCACCATCGAGGTCGCCATCGACGGCTACGCGGTCGGCGAAGACGGCAAGGTCGGCGTGCGCGGGCGCCTGGTCAACAAGCAGGGCCAGGTGATCGGCCGCGCGATGCAAGTGAGCTTCCTGCAGGGCTTCAGCCGGCTGTTCAGCACCGTGCCGGTGACCACGGTGGCCAGCGGCGGCGGCGCGGTGCCGTATCAGCAGGTCTTCTCGACCGAGTCGCTGCAGGGTGCGGCCATCGCCGGCACCGGCAAGGCGCTGGACCGACTCGCCGAGTACTACCTGGACCTCGCCGAGTGTTTGGTCCCGGATAATTCCTGGCCCAGAAGGAGCTATGCTCTGTTCCTAGCTAGGGGCGTGATGGAAGCCCTCGCCGCCGGGGCCGACGCAGGGAGCCCGTAGGGCGAGCGCAGTCGGCCCCGGCGGCGGCGCGCCGCACGAGGCAGTCCGTTGCGCACCGTTTCACACGGGAGACCCCGAAACCGATGGAAGTCCGCCTGCACAAGAACGCCCGTACTACGCCCGCCATCCGGCGCGAGTTGCAGTCCTCCGACGCGCCGACGGCGGTGCTCGCGCGACAGTACAACCTCAGCGACGAGACCGTGCGCAAGTCGCGCACGCGCGCGCACGTGCGGGATGCCTCGCACTGCCCGCATCGCCTGCAGACCACCCTCACGCCGGCGCAGGAGGTGCTCTGGTGGTGGAACTGCGCAAGACCACGCTGCTGCCGCTCGACGACCTGCTCGCCGTGGTGCGCGAGTTCATCAACGCCGGCGTCTCGCGCTCCGGGCTCGATCGCTGCCTGCGCCGCCACGGCGTCGCCAAACTCGCCGCGCTGCGCCCGAAGGAGGAACCGCCCCGCGCCCCCGCCAAGGGCTTCAAAGCCTACACACCGGGCTTCGTGCACGTGGACGTCAAGTACCTCCCGCAGATGCCCGACGAGGATCAGCGCACCTACCTCTTCGTCGCCATCGACCGCGCCACCCGCTGGGTGTACCTCGAACGCTTGCCAGACAAGTCCGCAAAGAGCGCCAGCGCCTTCCTCAAGCGCCTGATCGCCGCAGCGCCGTTCAAACTGCGCACCCTCGAGACCGATAACGGCAAGGAGTTCACCGACCGTTTCTGCGCCACCGGCGAGCGCAAGCCCACCGGGCGTCACCCGCTCGATCGCCTGTGCGCCGAACAACACATCGAGCATCGCTTGATCAAACCCGCTCGACCGCAAACAAACGGCATGGTCGAGCGCTTCAACGGGCGCATCGCCGAGGTCCTCGCCACCACCCGCTTTCGCACCGGCGAACACCTCGACGACACCCTGCAACGCTATGCAACGCTCTACAATCACCATATCCCGCAACGCAACCTCGGCCACATCAGCCCGGTACAGGCGCTCATCGATTGGCATCAAAAGCAGCGGGAGCTCTTTGTTGTCGACCCTATTAATCTGCCGGGACCTGACAATTACCGTACAAACGAAACACACTCATTACCCAGTTTCTGATATCCATGATCACATTCCCAGGAACGCCCCGTGTAGTCTACGTGGGCATTCCTGGGTACATGGAATTTCTTACATTCGCCTCCCTCAGATCTATAGCCACGATCACACTCCCAATTTCGGCCCGTATAGTCGACGTGAGCATTTTGGGGCACTCTAAACTGCACGCATTTATTGCCATCTTGCACATAACCGCGATCACATTCCCAGTTGCGGCCCGTGTAATCGATATGTGCATATAATGGAACGTTGAGCTTCACACATTCGTTGTTGACCTGCCTAAAACCGCGATCACACTCCCAATCGCGTCCCGTGTAGTCAATATGGGAGTTGGCAGGCATTCGAATCCTTCTGCATTCATTACCGACCTGACGAAACCCCCGATCACACTCCCAGTTTCGCCCTGTGTAATCAATATGCGCGTTCGCTGGGATTCCACTCGACCTTCTTGTTTCCTGCGCTGGTCTCGATTCAACTCTCGGAAGCGAGTTGGCACGCTGATTAGCAACTCGCCTCAACACAGCAAGAAGATACTGGTCAATCCAACCATCCTCGGTGATGCCTGCGTCACGCTGAAAGGCCTTCACCCCGTCGGCAGTCCTGCGACCGTAATCGCCATCCACTGGTCCGGGATCGTAACCGAGGTCGGTCAGAAGCTGTTGAGCCTCCCTCGTATATTGGGCATTGGGTTTCTTGGGAGCGGTGCTGGTAGATACGCCTGGTGAAGCCGATGGATCGGAGGGTTGATAGGAACGCCCCAACTGTCTGGCCTCGCGGATGGCCTCCGCGACGATCTGGCTTCGGTAGGCTTCAACATCACGTTCAGCTCGAGACTGGGAACCCTCGCGATACCGGTAGCTCCCGCAGCGGTTGTTGTAATCATTGACAATTCGGTTGAATTCATCGATTGCCGCGTTGTTATCGACAACGTCCCGCATCGCTTCAATGCGAATGCCCTCCCGGATACACCAGCGAATTTCCGGCACGGACAGCAAGTTGTTTGTGCCAACCGAAGGCTTTGTATATTGCAGTCTAGTGCTCTGGGTTGTGCTTGGCGTTTGAGCTGCCGGAGCCGGGGTGCTCTCTGGGTAGCTGTAGCTTTCCGACGACGATGGCGCGGTGTACGATGGCTTTTTGTTACTCTGCCCGGCATTATAAATCACCCAGATCATAAACGCGACGCCGATAATGCCAAGAATCCATTTGCCGCCCGAACCGCCGCCGCTTTTGCCGGAACTCACGGTTTCAATAGGCGGTGGAGAGCTTGTCGTTTTTCGCTCGGGTCCGGAAGGAGCTGCTTTCCGTTGAGGTTGGGGGGGTTGCTTAGGCGTTGCGGGCTTAGCCTCCGTTTTTGGCTCAGGCTTTATTAGCCCATCGATACCACTGACCTCGGACGCCAAGTCGGAAAGCCCGGAGAAGCCCTTTTTGTCCTTCTCCTTATCACCAATCATGGGCATCGACCCCTTCCTTTTCGCACATAAACTTCATGCCGAGCTCCGTCATATGAACGTCAGCCCCCAAGCGCTGAGGCCACCAATGCCCATAAACAAGAAAATCACCGGGGAACATCCAGGGTTCTTCTTTTTCGCGGGCAGTCCCGTTTCCGGATGCCCATGCGCCTGCGCCAGGTCGCCTATCATCTTTGGCCGGCCGCTTACTCCCAACTGCCGACCCAGGATTTCGAAAAACCTCCGCTTGACCGACTGTCGGCTTGTGTCGCCATTATAATCACCAAGGTTCATTCGCGTCTCGCCGGTGAAGAGACCAATCATCAGCGGTCCCATTGTGCTGCCACCCGCGGCTTGAAAGAGCTCGCCAGCTTGGTTGCCGAGCATTTTGGCGAGCATACCCATATCGGCCTGCTCAAGGGCAATGGTCATGATGGGTCGGTGGGATGGACCGTGCGGATTCCTGTCGATGCGGTAGAAAACCGACATGGCGTAGTGGTAGGTCATCGCCCCGCGCTCGGCTTTCGTCCCCTGCATTTCCATAGTGAGGTCAAGAACGGTCTTCGGCTCCTGTTGAAAAGTCAGGAAGAAATCCCCCCAGACCCAGGTCTCCCCATCATCGACGCTGGACCATGGAGCAGGAAGGGTCGGCCATTCGGTCAGCTCCAGCAAGGCGAACACTGGTTTTTGTGGCGGTGATGGCTGTGGGCTGGCGTGGCGTTGTGCCTGCGCGACAGTCCGGGTGTCCGAGGTCAGGTCGGAGAGCCCAGAAAACCCTTGTTTGTCATCTTTGTTACTCATGCGCTCACCTGATTATTTACCAATGTCAGCAGGCGCGGTTTTTGAGCCCCTGCCGGGCGCAAACGGTCCCCTGGAGCACCACACGGGTCGACGCCATGCCACAGAACACGACCCAGTCTCAGAAAGGTTTTAGTTTGCGAGATTTCGTGCGGCAGTACGGCAACGAGGCGCAGTGTGCGGACGCGCTGGACCGCTGGCGCTGGCCGCAGGGGTTCGTGTGCCCGGCCTGCGGGCATGCGGCCGAGCCGGTGCGGCTGCGCACGCGCGAACTGTTGCAGTGTCGTCACTGCCACCATCAGACCTCGGTCACCGCCAGGACGATCTTCGTCGCCACCAAGCTCCCCTTGACGACGTGGTTCCTGGCAATGTTCTTCCTCACGCAGCAGAAGAACGGGATCTCCGCGCTCGAGCTCATGCGTCATCTCGGTGCGTAGTACCGGACTGCGTGGCGTGTGAAGCATAAGCTGCTGCAAGTGATGACGGAGCACGACGACGGCTGGCGGCTGTGCGGCTTGATCCAGGTCGACGATGCCTACTGGGGGGAGAACGTCACCACGACACGCCAGGGCGCGGCTCACCGAGCAAGGTGCCCTTCCTCGCCGCCTTGGCCTGCAACGAGGACGGCCACCCGATCGCGCTGCGCCTGGGCAAGGTGGCCGGCTTCCGCAAAACAGAGGCTGAGCACTTCGCCAAGCGCCACATAAACCCCGTTGCCACCGTCCTCAGCGACGGGCTCGCCTGCTCTCGCGGTTTCGCCAGCGCCGGCTTCGAGCGCCAGCCGGTGGTCACCGGCGGACACCGCAGTATGGAACTGCGCGAATTCCAGTGGCTCAACACCATACTCGGCAACGTCAAAAGTGCCATGCAAGGCACCTATCATCAGGCGAGTGGAAAGCACCTGCCGCGCTACCTCGGCGAGTTCTGCTACCGCTGCAATCGCCGCTTCGACCTCGCCGCCTTGCGCCCGCGCCTCGGCTGGGCCGCCGTACGGACGCCACCCATGCCGAATCGGCTGCTCGCCCTGGCTGCGGCATGTTGATAATCAGGTGCGTGCTTATTCCCCCAGAAGGCAGCTCAACCTGTCGCCCCCCCGTTTCCAAAACATCCGGATAGCGGCTTCGAGAACGTGAATGTTGTCCTCTTCCTGGTAGGAAAAGGCCGCAGCTAGCTTCTTGTCTTCCTTTCTCCCGATGCAGAAGACGCCAGCACCGTTCCAGATCACCAACTCACCCCAGCGGCAAAAGACCCGTTCGTTGCTGCCAAAAAGTTGTTTACGCTCCAACTCCATGCCGCGATCACTCATAACAGCGGAGCCGAAACGGTATTTTTTGCCATCACGAAGACCCTCGAGGTACTCGGTCAGCAAACGGACACCGACAGCCCTCCACAGGCGATCGACGAAGTTGGTGTATATTGCCTCCTTTCTTACCTCGATAAAGGCGTAACTCGAACTGTTGCCGAAAACAATACTGTAGGTCGTTCCGGTGGGAATGCCGTTGACCGAATGCCGGGTTCCTCCCCATCGAACCCTCGTAACTGCATCGAGAGCCCAGCGACGGCCTTTCCACTCGATACCTTCGGGGGAAATGCGTAGTTTGTCCTTGAAGATGGCGCCAACATCTGCCTCATAGGTTATCTCTCTTCGCCATTCTTCAGCCCTGTTCTTCGCGTCCTCTACCAAACGAACTCGTTGCTCAGCTATCTCACCAAGCGCATCTGCATCGTCAGCGGTGCGTTCCGCAACCTCACCAACCTCCGCGAATACTTCCTGCAGCACATTGATGAGTTTTCGCGAGCAATCGAGCTTGCCGTGCTCATTGAATATATGAATCGCCAGGTCGCGAACCAAATCGGCAACTCGGTGGCTGGCGTCGTGATCGAGCCCTCGGCTCTTAGTGCTGAGCTGAATCGGCTGAGCGACGGTATCCCAGTTCTTCACGACCTGAATCAACTGGTTCACCATGGGCGCCAAGGTGGACTCGGGCCGTTCCGCATCCACGGCGGCTCGCAATTCTTCCACGAGGGCTCTTATGTTTCCTTCTTCTTTACCAAGGAATCCCTGTGCTTCAACCTCATACGCATCAACGAGGTCGGCTATTAGAATGGGGCCGTGTTCCTCGCCATCACCAGTCGCGGACTCGACGGCAACGGTGACTGCCTCCACGAGGTCTCTTGGGGAAAGATTATCGAGGGCCGACTTGATGACCTGGCGATAGTGTCTCCGTCGTTCCTGGATTTCAGCTTCGACGGAAGATAGGTCCGAAACTTCCGGGAACCCGGAGACAACTCTGTCGTCATTGATGATCCTTCTAAGATCCTCAGGGTTGATTTGCTCAAACGCCCATGAAATTTCAAGAATCCACTGAACCAAAAGATCAGGTTTAAGGTGGACTGAACTCACGAGAGCCGCTGCGAGTAAATTGGCTCTCGCTGGGGCGCTGAGCGCGGATAACAAGTCCGCCCTGGGTATACTTTTATTTCCAGTTCTCTCCAGCCAAGCAAGAATTTTGGTAGAGTTCTTTGGGCTAACGCCCGGCAGCCAGGCGACTTCAGCGGAAAGCCTTTTCCGGGGGTTCGTCAACTCCGAACGTGCCTCCATGCACTCACTTGAGTCGAGCAAAAGGCTACGTTCATCAGCCAGCTCCATGATCCGTCGACGGTTATCGCGGAGGCTGGCATTTAGAATGTGAAAAGGATTTTGCAAAAGGTCCATGCTCCCCTCCGGTTACTTGTCGTCCCAGACGAATCCGATGCGTCTGCTATTTTTCTCTTGGTCTTTAGGGAGGTTGTTCAACGCGGCTTCAATGCTCTGTTGATCGAGTTCTGTCTTCCCGGCCTTGGCAGCGATCCGTGCGGCCTCGCGTATGACAAAAGCCGAATCTGAGAGGGCCTTGCCCGTGAGCGCATCGAGGATCTTGTATGCGTTTAGGTCGTCGGCTTTCGGCAGTTTGCTCAAGAGTGCGTCCACCAGCGAAGCCACTTCTTCCCTCGACGGCATGCCGACCTCGATGATGTGGTCGAAACGTCCGCGCCGCAGTATCGCCGGATCGATCATCTCAATCAGGTTTGTCATGGCGATAATCAGCACCTTGTTCTTGATCGCCTCCGGAATCCGGCGAAGAAACTCAGCCACCTCTTCGACGTGATGCAAGCCGGACGTGTTCCCCGAGCGCCTATCCGACAGGAAAGATTCCATCTCATCGATCACGACGACGGATGGAGCCCCATCAATTGCCTTGTCAAAAACATCGGAGATCTTCTTGCTGGTTTCGTGAATGTAGGGGCTGCCGACGCTGTTGGAATCAATCGAGTAGCTGGGCCAATTGATAAACTCGACAAGCCGCTCCACGGCAAACGTCTTGCCACAACCCGGCGGCCCGTGCAGGACGATGGCGGAGGGAAAATCGATACCCAATGCCTGATATTTCTCGGCATTGAAGATGATGTCGATGACGTGTTCGTTGAAAAACTCCTCGAGCTGCGGGCGTCCTGCAAGTTTGAAAACCTTGCCCTCGGCTGGTTCTTCTGGCGTGTGCGCCTGGTCAGGTTCAACCACATCTTCCTTGGCAATGGAGGCCTTCGCGTCGTTCTTGGCCTGAGAGGCGGGCCTGCGCTTGGTCAGTAGGCCCGCACCCGCCGGTACGCTAAACCCGGCAGCCTTTACAACTTCTGCCAGATCGCCGACGTGCATCCAGCCGGCCAGATTGGTCAAACGCCGAAAAGATTCCGTGGAGATGATGACCCCACCGGTGATCCAGGTTCCCAAGACAACTTCATCATCGACGTGAGGCGTCAGCGTCCAGGCCGGAAGCAGTCTGGAATACTGTTCGACATAAACGGCATCGTGGAAGGAGGCATCCGCAGACAGTTTTCGAGATTCCTTGAGGGCGAAGGCAAAAGCCAATGCATCGAGCTTGCTTTCCGGGGATTTCCCATTCTCAACCGCCGCCAGGGTGTACTTCTTATGGCTGCTCAGGCTCCGGAATGATTCACTCGCGAAGGCGACATCCCCTAACAGGGATTCATCGAGGAAGCCGAATTCATCCCACTTTTGCGCTAGTTCCGGACGCATGAGCAGGATATTGTTCGAGCCGTTGGTATCGAAAATCTGCCACTCGTCTCCTGAATAGAGTAACGTCCGGATTCTCGATCCGTCCGGCAACTCGCAGCCTTTAGGCAGCCATAAGTCCTTCGCCATAAATCATCCCCTGATAATGTTGGCTACATCGAACATCTCGTTGTCGGGGCCGCCGCCGATCTGAATCATCGTAAGCTGCGCGACAACGGCGCGAAGTTTTCCTATCTCATCGGAGCGCATGAGCTGCGTCCCCATCTGAGCGAGCTCCTCGAAGCGGTACTTATCGACAAACTGATGGGGCGAGCTGACCATCCATTTGAACCGCTCGACCACGAACCAATCCTGCCGCCAGAGGACTTCGAAGTTTTTGCCTTTCATCTCATCAAGGTGGTGCTCGAAATCCTTGTCGTTTCGGTCGATCGAGCGTTGAGCGGTTCTAGCCAGGTTGTCGAAAGCCGACGCCTCGGATGGACGGGCATGCTGCCGAATATGTTCGTCGAAAAAGGACACCACACCATCGAGATCAATCTGGCGAATCTCCTTGAGGTGTTCCTTTCGGACCTGGGAAAGGAGCTTCCGTGCCTCGAGCACCTTCTCCATGGCCTCCTGAGACTTCTCGGTCTCTGCTTCCTCTGGTTCAAGCGAGACAGCGGATTCAAGCTTGTGTCGCGCTTGTTCCAGCTTTGGGTTGTCCACCACCTCATTGATCTCGTCGATGCGGTTCAGCGTTCTTTCGGCTTCCTCGACAACCATGACGGCGGCTGCGGTGTAGTCGAGCTGTCCCTCTTGGCGAGAGTAGAAGTTCTTTCCTGAGTGGAAGGTGCCGCCGATGCACGGCACGGAGACTTCGATGATGATGTTCCCGGAGTCCAGGATCTCGAATTCGCATTCTAGATCGGCACCGGCCGGGATCACACCGTCATCGAAGTCGGAGCCGGAAATCTTCAGGACACCGATGGGGCGGTTGTCGGTAATTGGGTCTTCGATCTCGCCCTCCCAGAGTTTCAGGTTGAGCGATTGCGTAGCACCGGACTTCAGCGACTCAGCCGCCTTGAATACCTTTTTTCCCTTCTTTGGCAGCGAGTCGCCCGACCGAACCAGATAGTCGAGTACGGGACGGCCGCCGAGTTTCTCCAAGACCTCGATACCAACCGAGTGAGAGGCGGGGATGGAATCGACGGTGGCTGCAGTTCGGGTAATGACGATCTTGTCCTGTTCTAGGGCGATGGGGCCGCCGACAGAGTCGAACACAAACACCTTGAAGGTATTGTCGCCGGTCTTTGTCAGGGTGACATCGGTGGTTGCGCCATGCTTGAGCGGCAGGCGGCCGGAGGTCCAACCAGTATCGATGCTGTCGACCTGGAATTCGGCGCCAGCCGAAGCCGGGCCCGCCAACTGAACGGCAATCTTGGCTTTCACATCCGGGGTTCGGGCAATGTAGTTGAAGGACAGCGCCAACCCACCGCCAAATGAAATTTGCCCACGGGTGCTTTTGCGTGACCGGTTCTGCGATCTCCAGTCGATGGACTCAGCAAAAAGGCTTGCCCCTTCGGCAACGGCCGTCATGGGATTGACCTGGGTGTTCCCCGGTATACCCAACTCAAAGGCAACTTTGTCGCGCAGGGGTTTGTAATTGGTCGGCCCGCCAATGAACACGATGCGCTCCAGGTCATGCGGAGAGAGACCGGCCTTGGTGAGCGTCTCACGGGCAGAGTCGATCGATTCACCGACGCGCTCAGCAATGAGCCTGTCGTAGTTGTCACGCTGCAGGGGAATATCGAGGTAGATTTCATTGCCGTTGAGATCTCTTACCCGGGCTTCGGTTTCCGAGAGGCTGATAACCGAGTCCTCGCGGGCCGACAGTTCGATCTTGGCGCGTTCGGTGGCCCAGGCGGCCAGTCGGATGAGCGACTTGAAGCTCGGATTCACGGAAAAGTCTTGTGGAAGGTCGAAGTTCTCAAGCAGCCAGGGGCGGACAACATTATCGACAAGCACGCGGTCGAAATCCCGGCCGCCACACATAGCAATACCGCCGTGGGCGAGCAGGTTGACCCGCCCACCAAGGCTTTCGGCAATGGCGATATCCAAGGTGCCGCCACCGAAGTCGTAGATCAGGAACATGCCGTCGGTGTTGCGGGAACGCATGACGCTCATGACCGCTGCGACCGGCTCCTGCATAAGCGCAACCTTTCCGAGACCTGCCATGCTGGCAGCGTGCATGGTGGCGTCCTTCTGCATCTGGTTAAACGCCGCAGGTACGGTGATTACGGTTCCGGTGTCGGGATCATTTCTGATCTCTTCCGGCATGTAGCCGAACAGAACCTTCAAGATCTCTGCGGAGCATTCCTCGGGGGTCTTTGTGAGATTCACCGCAGAAAGCTGGACGGGGGTGCTCGTTCCCATGAGCCGCTTGAACAGCATCCCGGAGTTATCTGGACTATGCGGAGCGGAATCGTAGGCCCGCTTGCCCACGTATTTGTTGCCGCGTCGGTCGATATAGATCGCTGATGGCGTCACATCATTCTGTTCGGGACTCTTCCAAATGCGGGTTTCGGAACCGTCATAGGAACAGATCGCGCTGTTTGTTGTACCCAGGTCAATGCCAACGAAATGTTTCATAGTTCCACCTTCCTCAAAGTGACGGTTCCTGTCCTAACCAAACCTTCCTTCCCCATAATGATCGGCTCGAGCATCTGATCGACCATCAAGGAATCCTTGGCGTCGAAAGTTTCGATGTTCAGCGGGGTAGCGGCCATTCCGGGGTCGAAGGGATGCCCCTCGACGTTAACGATTCGCAGATCCGCTTGCTCAAGGGCCTGTTCGACCTTTTTGATGAACCAGCGGAACTGACTCTTGTAACGGTTTTGCTCACCGGCATCGAGGTTGAGCAGGAGACGGTCAAAAACCCGACCAAAGCGCCAGGACTCAACCGCCATACTGATCACCGCTTCCCGCATAGCCTCGGTGGTAGTTGTATTTTCCTCAGAGTCCGCCATACTTTTCTCGCGTTTGTGTTCCAAAAACTCGCCGCGCCGCCATTTCATCTGCGGCCCAAATTCTTCGTCGATCTCAAACAAATGAGGCGTCGAACGATGCACGCCGATGCCGTGCTCCGTCAGGAGCATCACTAGTGCTGCACTGTGAAAATTCCGAGTCCACATAGCCATTCAGGCCGCCAGCGGTTTGCCCGTGTAGGTCCATCGAAACGGCTTGGCCAGGGTTTGGTTGAAGGCATCGATGAACGTGGCGATCTTGTGGCGCAGGTCATCGAGGGAGCGGAAGTTGCCGCGGCGGATGACTTTGCGCGCGAGGATGGAGAACCACATCTCGATCTGGTTGAGCCAGGAGGCATGCTTGGGCGTGAAGTGACAGACGATCCGGTGGCCGGGGTCGCGCAGGAAGCGCTCGCGCGTGGCCATGGATTTGAGGATGCCGCGTTTGCCCTTGACGCCGAGGTCGATGTCGAGGGCACAGGCGTCGGCGATCACGCGCACGACGGCTTCCGAGCAGTGGATAT
>JAIPFF010000021.1 GCA_021736785.1 Thiohalocapsa sp.
TCCAGGTCCTGCGAGGACTTGGCCACCTCCGCGCGCATATCCTCCGGCAGCGGGATCAGACCCTTGTCGGCCAGGTAGCCGTCCGGACCCCAGGCGTTGTCGCTGGTGAACGCGGTCACGTACTCCTGGATGCCGGGGATGGTGCCGACATGCGCGTTCTTGACATAGAAGTACAGCGAGCGAGAGACCGGGTAGTCGCCGGCGGCGATGTTGTCGAAGGTCGGCTCGACACCGTCGATGATCGTGCCCTGCAGCTTGTCGGCGTTTTGATCCAAGAAGCTGAAACCGAACACGCCGAGTGCGCTCGGGTTGGAATCGAGCTTCTGGACGATCAGGTTGTCGTTCTCGCCGGCCTCGACATAGGCGCCATCCTCGCGCACCGAGCGGCACACCGCCTTATACTTGCTCTTGTCCTCGGCCTTCATCGCGGCAATCCAATCGAACGTCTTGCAGCCGCCTTCCATCGCGATCTCGGCGAAGGCGTCGCGGGTGCCGGAAGTGGGCGGCGGGCCGAGCACCTCGATCGCTACGTCCGGCAGATCCGGATTGACTTCTTTCCAGGTCTTGTAAGGGTTCGGCACGAGCTCTTCGCCGCCCTCGGGGTTCGGGACGTCCTTCGCGAGCGCCAGCCAAACGTCGCGCAGCGACATCTCGAACTGCGGAGCCTGCTTCGAGTTGGCGATGGCGATGCCGTCGTACCCGATCTTCACCTCGGTGATTTCCTTGACGCCGTTCTCCTGGCAGGACTCGAACTCCGAGACTTTCATGCGGCGCGACGCATTGGTGACGTCCGGATGCTCGACGCCGACGCCTGCGCAGAACAGCTTCATGCCGCCGCCGGAGCCGGTGGACTCGATTTTCGGCGTGTTGAACTTGGTGGCGTTGCCGAAATTCTCGGCGACACTGGTCGCAAACGGGAACACGGTCGACGAGCCGACGATGTTGATCACATCGCGGGCCATGGCCTGGCTGGTCATCGAGGCGGCGCCGAGCACGGCGATCGCAATCAAAGTCTTTTGTGTCATCTGAAACTCCAGAAAAAGTCGTAATCGAGCACGGGGATTGTCCCCGCTGATTGTTGAGTTCAGACGAACATTGCATTTCCGTTTAATGACGGCGCCGGCAAGACAAGCACGGCGGCACTGGAACGCGAAGTCGCCGCGGGGATGCGTCGGCGACATGGTCCAGCGCCGTGCTCCGCGCAATCCAATCTCCGTGCAGGCAGTAGCCGAAGCCGGTAACGGCGTTCGGCATCGACGCTCAAGCCAAATCGAAGCGACGCCGTTTGAACGACACGGTGCGCTTGTAGTCGCGCATGCTGCCGACCTTGCGCAGGTCGGCCCAGGTGCCCTTGTAGTAGGGAATCAGGTTGCGGTCGGTCCAGGGCGTGACCACGTCGCCGACGACGCCGTTGTCGTAGCCGAACATCATGAAGACATGTCCCTCGGCGATGTCGGGCTCCGGATAGGCCATCGCGAACGCGGAGCCGTAGTCGTTGTGCAGCTCGACGATATCCCCCGCCTCGATGCCCAGATCCTCGGCGTCCTTCGGATTCATCTCCAGCGGCGACATGGGAAAGCGGTCGCGGCGGAACGCGAGATAGCGATCGTGGTAGGCGGTCTGCCAGATGTGGTTGGTGCGCCCGTTGTTGACCCAGAACCGATACTTCTTGCGCTGGGCCTCCACGGTGGCGGGCAGCCCGTTCCAGGGTGCCGGCAGGAACCGCGCCCTGCCGTCGTCGGTGTCGAACTTGTAGTCGGTGTAGAGCATCTCGGTGCCGACCAGCTTACCCCCGGTGTACTCCTTGATCGGCAGTTGCACGCCGTTGTTGCCCATGGCGCGCAGCCGTTCGTAGGTTGCCAGATCGCCGGTCGGGCCGCCTTGGGTGTCGATGCCCTCGGGCTTTCGGAAACCGTCGTTGAAGGCGTCTTCCTCGTTCTGCCAATCGAAGCCCGCGAACCGGGCGGCCATCTCGCTGTTGCCGTCCGCCTCGTAAAGGCCCTTCAGGGTGTTCGCGATGTCGGCGGCGATCAGGCAATCCGGCTTGGCCTCGCCGGGCGGGTCCATGAAGCGCTGCGACAGACGCATGCGCCGCTCGCCGTTCATGGACGTCAGGTTCATTTCGCCGGGATGCGCGGCCGGCAGCAGGAGATGGGCCGCATCCGAGAACTTGGTCTTGTAGAGATCGATATTGGTCACGAACAGGCCGCCGCGATTCTCCACCGCGTCGTAGATGAGATCGACCAGCTCGTCCGCCGTGGCCCCGCGTGCCCGGGCGATGCTCTCGCGCACGATGCCGGCGCGCCGATAGACCGCCTCGCGGTACTCCTCCGCGTTGAGCGTCGTCTGAAAGGCGTTGCAGGCCCAGACCGTCAGCATTCGGCCGTTGCCTTTGATGATCTCGTCGTCGACATAGATGGACGGGCGCCCGCCCGGGTAGGGCGGCCGGGCGTAGCCCTCCTGATGCCCGCCCATGCGCACGACACCGCTGCCGCGGCGGCCCACGTTCTCGGTGGTCAGCACCAGGTTCACCAGCGCCGACTGGATGCGGTAATTGTCGTTGCCCCAAATGATGCCTTTCTCGTAGCCGTGCATCGTGCGCGGATAGTGCCCGGATGCCTTCGGCTTGTAGGCCCATTCGGCGGCCTTGACAATATCGGCCTCGGGCACGCCGGTGACCCGGCTGCACTCGGCCAGGCTCATTCGGTTGGCCGCGAGCGCCTCGTCGAAGCCCGAGGTGTGCTCGGCGATGAAACGCTCGTGGTGCCAGTCCTGTTCGACGACATAGGTCATCAGCCCGTTGAAGAGAGCCGTATCGGTGCCGGGTGCGATGGCCAGATGCAGCACGTTGTCCTTGCCGGCCACGTGCTCGGCGATCGAGACGGTCAGGGTCCGGCGCGGGTCGACGAAGACGATCTTGGCCTTCTCCGCGGTCTCGCCGGGGAACCAGGCCTGCTTCTTGGCAATGGTCTCGCCGCGCATATTCGGTATGGCGTGGGCGAGGAAGTAGTTGGTCTGGGTCTCGTAGCCGTTGGCGCCGATATAGAACAGCGTGTCGGCGACCTCGGAGTCTTCGTAGCTGTTGTTCAGCTCGCCGATGCCCATGTCGCGGGTCGCGTGGCATTCGGAGTTGTAGGCCGGGCGGTTGTGGATACGCACCAACGGGGTCTGCAGCGCGCTGAACATCAGCTTGCCGCTGCCCCAGGTGTTCTCGAAGCCGCCTCCGGCACCGCCGTGGTCGAAGGCATTGAACGCCAGGGCCTCGGGGCCGCGCTCGTCGAGCAGGCGCTTGGTGACGCCGGCGTATACCTTGAGCGCCGTGTCCCAATTGGTCTCGACCCAGTCGTCGCCGGTGAACAGCATCGGATACATCAGCCGCTGCCGGGACGCGCCTTCCCCGGTATGCATCACGCTCGCGAGCTGCCCGCCGCGGGTCGAAGAGAGCCCCTTGTTCACCACGCATTGCTTGTCCGGCAGCACCATGATGTTCCAGCGCCGGCCGTCACGGTCGGCGATCACGTTGTGCATCGGCGGGGTCATGATGATCTGCTCGGGCCCGATCTGGCGGCGGAAATCGAAGCCCAGGGCATTCTCGTCCGGCGCCCGGCCCCCTTCCCGGTTCTCGGGCCACTTGTAGACGTGATAGCCACAGCCGACGATGCAGAAGTGGCAGGTCATATCGGTGCGCTGTGCGTCCTTCGGCGGCAGCGGGATGCGGTCTTTGTATTGACTCATGGTTGGTCGGCTCCGTCGGCGCGGGGACTTAGATGACGTTGCATTGGCGGCCGTAGATCAGGCCTTCGACGGCGACGGCGTAGAGGGTGTCTTCGGCCTCGTCGTGCTCGAGCAGGATGCGCGGCAGGTTCTCGGTGGCCTGCCCGTCCACCATCTGGCCATGCATCTCCGGATCGAAGATGCTGAAGTGACAACCGCACTTGAAGGTCCGCGCCGCCTTGTCGTAGCTCAGCGGGCAGCCCATGTGCGTGCACTGCGTGCTGAATGCCACGATGTCCCCGTCGGGGCCGACACCGCCCGGCACCGGGCGGCCCAACTTGATGACCTGGCAGAAAGAATCCTCGTCCGGATAGCTGAAGGCCTTGGGCTCGTTCTCCTTCAGCGCGGAAGCCTTGGCGATGCCCGAGCGCGGATAGGGCAGCGTCGTCGCGCCCGGGTGGGATTGCTCGGTGTCGGCGTGCGCAAGACCGCCGCCGAGCAGGGTTGCCCCCGCCGCGGCCGCTGTCGTTCCGCCGGCCTTGAGAAAACGTCGTCTGCTGAGATCGGCCATAAGCTCGCATCGCTCCGGTAGGTGTTACGCGCCGGAGTACAGCAAGCGCTATGCCCGGCGCGCGAGGTCTGTTGGAACAATTACTTAGGTATGCCGGCGTAGATCATAGGTAACACCCGCGCCCATGCTGTGTTACAAAAAGGTAACGTCCACCTACCGGAGGATCGCGTCGATGCATCCATGCTCTCGCCGCGCCTTCATGGCCGGCCTGCTCGCGGCAGCCGGCGCTGCAACCTCGCCCTCGGCAGTCCGGAGCGCGGCGGCGGCGAACGGCCCTCGTCGCCGCGCGCCGCTGCGCCTCGGCGTCACGCCGGTCATCCTGGAAGACCGGGTCGGGTTTCTGAACCGTTGGGGGGCGTGGCTCGGGGAGCATCTGCGCACCGACGTCGAACTGGTGCAGCGCACGCGCTATCGCGAGATCGTCGACCTGTTGCTGCGCGGGCGGCTCGATCTCGCCTGGATCTGCGGCTATCCCTATGTGCAGCACCGGGACCGCTTGTCGTTGATCGCGGTGCCGCGCTGGCGCGGACAGCCCCTGTATCGCTCGGAGATCATCGTGCCCGTCGACTCCGCGGCCGCCGGCCTGTCCGATTTGCGCGACGGCCTGTTTGCCTGGAGCGACCCGGATTCCAACTCCGGCTGGCTCTACCCGCGCTTCAAGCTGCGATCGTCCGGTCAGGATCCGGACCGCTTCTTCCGCCGGACCATCTTTACCTGGGGCCACGCCCGCAGCGTCCAGGCCGTCGCCGAGGGATTGACGGACGGTGCCGCCGTCGACAGCTACGTGCGCGAGACACTGCTGCTGCATGAGCCGCGGCTGGCCGCGGCCGTGCGCGTCGTCGAGCGCTCGCCGCTGTTCGGCTTCCCGCCCATCGTCGGCGGCCCTTCACTCGCCGCGGATCGGCTGCAGCGGGTGCGCGAGGTGCTGCTCGGGCAAGACGCCGACGCCGAAGGCCGGGCGTTGTTGGCCGACTTGAACCTGGACGGATTCGCGGAGGCCTCATCGGCGCTTTACGGCGATATCGCGGCCATGGCGGAGCGCATCGACGGCAGGCAGCCCGCATGAGTCGGCTCACCTCCAGCTACCGCTTCCGCCTGCCGCTTGCGCTTAGTCTCACGGCCATTGTCACGGCGGTTTTCATGGCCGCCGCCCTCGGCCTGCAATCGCTGCACAACCTGCGCGAGGATCAGGGCCGCAATGCCCTGCGCCTGGCACATGCGATGTCCCACTTGCTGGTCGGCGCACTGCGCCAAGACGACGTTTGGCTGGCCTACTCCCTGCTGCGTGGTCCCGACGGCGCCGACGGCACGCTGATTTGGATCGTCGCGGACGCCGACGACAGGGTCTTTGCCAGCAACCGGCCGCGGGACTTCCGCTTGGGACAGCCGCTGCGCGAAGCGCTGCCGCTGATTGCCGAGATGCCGCCGGCGGCGGATCCGACCGGCACGGTCATCGAGGTCCGGGAAGCGGACGTGCGCCGCGTGCTGCACCTGCCGCTGTTCAGCGAGAACACCGGCGTCGGAAATCTCTACGCCCTGCTGTCCGACGAGCCCTTCCTGCACCGCTTCCACGAGGTGGTGCTCGGCGGCGTTGCGGTGACGGCCGCCGTGCTCGCCCTGTTGCTCCCGGTGGGCTGGCTGTCGGGACGACGCATGGTCACGCCCTTGGTGGACTTGGCGCAGTGCATGGCCCGGGTCGGCCGCGTCGACCCGCGCGACATGGAATGCCGCATCCGGACCGGCGACGACGAGATCGGCCAGCTCGGGCGCTGCTTCAAAGGCATGCTGGGGGCGCTCGCCGAGAAGGCGCAGCTGGAGCGCCGGGTCGTGCAAACGGAGCGCCTCGCCGCGGTCGGCCGCGTCGCAGCCGGCGTTGCGCACGAAATCAACAATCCCCTCGGCGGCATGGTCATGGCCATCGACACCTATCGCGGCGGCGGCCCCCTGGACGCGCGCAACCGCCAGTTGCTGGACCTGCTCGACCGCGGCCTGCGCCAGATTCAATCGACGGTCTCGGCACTGCTGGTCGAGGCGCGCGCGGACCGGCGCACCTTGACGCGGGACGACTTCGAAGACGTCCGCACCTTGGTCGAGCCCCGGGTGAATCGCCGCGGCGCGCCGCTGGACTGGCATGTGACGCTCGACGCGGCGACATCGTTGCCGGCAACGCCGGTGCGCCAGCTGCTGCTGAATCTGGTGCTGAACGCACTGAGCGCCGCCGGCGAAGGCGGCCGCGCCGTTGTTCATGTCACCGCGTCGGATTCGGGGCTGTGCATGCTGGTCGAGAACACCGGCACGCCGTTGCCGCCGGAGCGGCTCGACTATCTATTCGAGCCCTTCCCGTCCTCGCGCGGGGACGGCGAAGGCCTTGGCCTGTGGGTCTGCTATCAGATCGTCTCCCAGCTGCACGGCAGGATCGATGTGGAAGCGGTCGGCGCGGCGACCCGCGTTCGTGTCGACCTGCCGCTGCATCCGGAGATCGAGCGATGACGCGCATCTGCTTGATCGAGGACGACGCCATCATGGGCGAGGCCCTTGCCCAGCGCCTGGCCTTGGAGGGTTTTACCGTGGACTGGCGGCGCACGGGCAACGCCGGGCTCGCGGCGCTGACTGGTGGCTGCGCCGGTGCAGGTGCCCGCGCCGATGCGGCCGTCATCGACATCAACCTGCCGGACATCTCCGGCATCGCCCTGTTCGAGGAACTGCTGCAGCGCTGCGAGTCGCCGCCGCCGTGCCTGTTCATCACCGGTTACGGCACCATCGACGACGCCGTTCGGCTGCTGAAGCTCGGTGCCGCCGACTATCTGACCAAGCCGCTGAGCCCCGCGGAGTTGATCGCGCGTCTGCGCGCACTGGCGGGGTCCGGCGCGACCGGGCCCGCGAATAGGCCCGCGGGCGGGGACGACGACCCCCTGGGACTCTCCCCGGCCATGCGGCGCATCGACGGCGCGCTCGAGCGCATTGCCCGACATCCGGAGATGCCGCTTTTGATCCGCGGCGAGTCCGGTGTCGGCAAAGAGGTGGTGGCGCGGCGGCTGCATCGGCTGCAGTGTCCGCAAGCCCCCTTCGTTGCTGTCAACTGCGCGGCGATGCCGGAGGGGCTGATCGAGTCGGAGCTGTTCGGCCACGAAAAGGGCGCGTTCACGGGCGCATCCGCGAGACGCGAGGGCTGCTTCGAGCGCGCCGGCGACGGCCTGCTCTTCCTCGACGAGATCGGCGACATGCCACAAGTGCTGCAGCCCCGCCTGCTGCGGGCGCTACAGGAACACCGCGTGACACGAATCGGCGGCGACCGGGAACTGGCCATTGCCGCCCGGCCGGTGCTCGCGACGCACCAGGATCTGGAAGGCCTGGTCCGCGACGGGCGTTTTCGCGAAGACCTCTACTACCGGATCAATGTGCTCGAAATCGACATCCCGCCGCTGCGCGAGCGCCCCGAAGACATTCTCTGGCTTGCCGAGCACTTCCTCGGCGAGCACGCCCGGCGCTTTCCGGACGAGCACCGAACGCTGAGCGCGGAAGATCGCGCAACGCTGCTCAAATACCGCTGGCCGGGCAATGTCCGCGAGCTGCGGCACGTGCTCGAGCGCGCCTGCGTCATGGGTGAAAGCGACCGGCTGCTGCTGAAGCTGCCCGGCGCCGGCCCGAGTGACGAGAAGCCCCTTAAGTCCTACGCGCGGGCCGGCGAGCGCGCCGCCATCGTGGCCGCCCTGGAGGACCACAAGCGCAACGTCACCGCGGCCGCGGCGGCGCTCGGCATCAGCCGCAAGACCCTATGGCAGAAGATGAAGCGCTACGGCATCTCGCGCTAGAGACCCCGTCAGCGGATATAGAGCAGCAAGGTGCAACCGAGCAGCAGCGCCACCCAGAGCACCATGCTGCCGGTGGGTCGGGTTCGCGCCAGGATGCCTTGCGGGCCGTGATGGGCATACAGGTTGTCGATGAGGCGCCGCACGGTCCTTGCGGTCCGGGCCTCGAATCCGGCATGGGCCGTCGTGGTGCGCACGGCGAACTCCTCGCCCAGGGACTTGAAGAACCGCCGGTAGAACCAGTCGAAATCGAGACTGATGGTCAGCGTGCGCTTCATTTGGTCGAGCATCACGAAGAACGCGAATCCGGCGAACAACAGCAGCTGCAGCTGCGTCAGCACGTGATCGAGGGTGTAGGGCTGATAGTCGAGCGGATACGGCAGCATCACGTAGATGACCTGCGGGAACAATCCCAGCCCGATGCAGAGAAACGAGAACAGCCCCATGGCCTGCATCATGTTGCGCGGCGGCTCCGGCGGGCGCAGCCCGGAATCACGCTGGAAGAATACGAACCACGGGAATTTGATGCCGGCGTGCAGGAAGACGCCGGCCGAGGCCGCCAGCAGCAGCAGCCAGACGATCATCAGACCTTCGTGCGCCGCCGCCGAGGTCTCGAGCGACTTGGTCACGAAGCCGGACGTGAACGGAAACGCCGAGATGGCCAGCGCGCCGATGATGCCGTGCATCGCCGTCAACGGCATGGACTGGAATAGGCCGCCCAGGTCGGTGCACTTGCGCTTGCCGGTCATCATCAGCACGCTGCCGGCGGACATCAGCAGCAGGGCCTTATAGATAATGTGCGCAAACGCATGCGCCGCGGCACCGTTCAGCGCCAGTTCGGTGCCGATACCGATGGCGCAGACCATGAAGCCCACCTGGTTGACGATGCTGTAGGCCAGGATACGGCGCATGTCGTTCTCGAGCAGCGCATAGATGATGCCGTAGAACACCATGTAGAGGCCGATCCAGATCAGTATGTCGGCGCCCGGGAAGACCACCAGGAGCGCGAAGACGGCCGTCTTCGTGGTGAACGCCGACAACACGACGGTGCCGCTCGGCGATGCCTCCGGGTAGGCATCGGCAATCCACGCCGACAGCGGCGGCGCGCCGGCGTTGATGAGGAAGCCGATGAGGATCAGCACCGCGCCGAAGGACTCCGGCGCCAGGGCACGCACGGCGATGTCTCCGGTGGCGGCAAAGTGGGCAGCGATGCCGGCCATCAGCACGACGCCGCCCAGCAAGTGGATCATCAGGTAGCGGAAGCCGGCGCGGCGGGCGCTCTCGGTGCCGGCGGAGTAAACGACCAAGGTCGATCCGAGCGCCATCAGCTCCCAATAGATAAACAGCGTGACGAAATCGCCGGCGAAGGTGACGCCGATGGCGGAGCCCGCATAGACCAGCGTCGCCATCACTTCGACGTTGCGCGCATTGCCCAGCCCGTAGAGGCCGCCGGCGAAGGCCATGATCGCGAACACCGTCGCGAACAGCCGCCCGGCCGCGGTGTAGTGCACCGGGTCGAGCTCGAAGCCGAGGAACGGGATCGGGAAGTGGGCATTCGCCGGCACCAGCCAGACCAGTACCAGCGTCAGCAACGGCAGACCTAGGATCAGGAGCCGACGCCGATCACCCTTCGCGAACGGGATCAGGAAGGCGCCCAGCACCATGACCAGGCCGGGCGGCAACGCGAATTCACTCATCGTAGTAGTTTTCGTCGCGCTTCACGAAGATACCCAGCACCTTGGCCAGCGCCACCATGCCCGCGCAGGTCACGAACCCGTACCAGGCGTAAAAGCCCGGGCTCGCATCCAGGCTGAACACTTGCGGCGTAAAGTGGGCATGATGGTGAATAAACACATCGGGCAGCAGGACCAGCACCAGGATCACGATCTGAATGGCCCATAGCTTGGGCCAGTTCTCGGGTCGGTAGAGCCAATGTCTGGAGTCTTTCATGACGAGTCGCCCCTTTTACACCGTTAGGCGCCGGCCATCTGGCGGGCCAGGTCAAGCGGGATCTGGTGGAACAGAAACAGGAGCACGGTCAAAGCGGCCGTCGCGGTCAGCGCGGCGACGATCGGCCAAGGCGCCTCGCCGTGCTCCGGGCCGCCGTTATCGCCGTCGCGCGCAAAGGCGCTGAAGACGATGGGCAGGAAATAGGCGGCATTGAGCACCGTGGACAACACCACGACACCCACCGCGACCCACTGCTCCATCGAGAATGCCCCCACCAGCAGGTACCACTTGGAGATGAAGCCCGCCGCCGGCGGCACGCCGATCATCGACAGCGAGCCGATGGTAAAGGCGGTCATCGTCCACGGCATACGCCAGCCGATGCCGCGCAGTTGCGAGACCTCGGTCTTGTGGGCGGCCGTGTAGATGGCACCGGCGGCGAAGAACAGCGTGATCTTGCCGAACGCGTGGGCGGCGATGTGCAGCGCCGCGCCGACCACCGACAGCGGCGCCAGGATCGCGGCCGCCAGGATCACGTAGGACAGCTGGCTGACCGTCGAGTAAGCGAGACGACGCTTCAAATTGTCCTGCCGCAGCGCGATCACCGACGCGACGATGATGGTAAATCCGGCAGCATAGAGCAGCCATTGCGCCGAAGGCTCGGCCTGCAGCGTCTCCAGGCCGAACACATAGACGATGACCTTCACCACCGTGAACACACCGGCTTTGACCACCGCCACCGCGTGCAGCAGCGCGCTGACAGGCGTCGGCGCCACCATCGCCGCCGGCAGCCAGCGGTGCACCGGCATCAGTGCCGCCTTACCGATGCCGAACATGAACAGGAACAGCAGTACACCGACCAGCGGCCCGTCGAGATGCCCGGCCAGAATGCCGCCGTCGGTGAAATCCGTGGTACCGGCCGCGGACCAGGTCCAGACAATGGCGGGCAGCAGCAGGCCGATCGACGTGGCGATCAGAATACCCAGATAGACGCGGCCGCCATCCCGGGCGGCTTCGGTGCCCTTGTGGGTGACCAGCGGATAGGTGGAGAGGGTCAGCACCTCGTAGAAGATGAACAACGTGACCAGGTTGGCCGAGAACGCGATACCCATCGCCGCCCACAGCGCGATCGCGAAGCAGACGTAGAAACGCGTCTGGTGCGACTCGTCGTTGCCGCGCATGTAGCCGATGGAATAGAGCGAATTGATCGGCCAGAGCAGCGATGCAACCAAAGCGAAGATCATGCCCAGCGGTTCGACGCGAAAGGCAATGGCGATACCGGGCAGGATCTCGTCGAAGGCCCACTGCGGCCGTGCCCCGGCCAGTACGTCGGGCAGCAGGCTGAGCACCGCCGCGAGCAGCAGCAGCGCCGTCACCAGCGTGACACCCTCGCGCAGGTTCGGCGCCTTTCCGGCGATCGCGATAGCGGCCGCGCCGAGCAGCGGCACCGTCATCGCGGCGATGATGGCGATCTGGTCGGCACTCATTTGACAGCCCCGAACAAATGCGCGGCGGCATCACCGGCGACGCCCAGCGTGAGGCTGCTATGGATACCGAAATAGAGATTGGCGGCGACCAGGATCCAAGTCGGAATCAGCAGCACGGCCGGCGCCTCTTGCACCGTCTCGGTGCCGGCCGGGCGCTCGCGGAAGTAGGCCGCCTCGACGACGCGGCCGATATAGACCACCGCAATCAGCGAGGTGACCAGCACCAGCGCGGCCAGCGGCCACCAGCCCAGTTCCATCGCCGCCGACAGCAGATACCATTTCGATAGAAAGCCGACCGTGAGCGGCACGCCGATCAGGCTGAGACCGCCGACCACGAACGCCGCCATCGTCAACGGCATGTCGCGGGCGATGCCGGCCATCCGATCGATATCGCAGCGCCCGATGCGATAGCAGACAGCACCCAGCGCGAGGAACAGCGCGCCCTTCATCAAGGCGTGGTTGAACAGATGCACCAGGCTCGCGGTCAGGCCGGTGACGGTGGCCATACCGATCCCGAGCAGCATGTAGCCGATCTGGGCGACGGACGAATACGCCAGCATTCGCTTGATGTCATGCTGGAACACCGCGACTACCGAGGTAATGAAGATGCCGACCGCCGCAAGCGGCAATACCAGCACCTCGATGTGCATGGACTCGAACGCGAAGTGGGTTCCGAAGACCGTGTAGACGAAGCGGATCATCGCGTACAACGCCACCTTGGTGGCCGTTGCCGCCAAGAAGGCCGTGACCACCGACGGCGCAAACGTATAGGCATTGGGCAGCCAAAGGTGCAGCGGGAACATGGCGAGCTTCAGCGCCAAACCCACGGTGATGAACGCGAACGCGGTCTTCAGCGTGCGCCGGTCTTCCAACGCGTCGATACGCTCGGCGAGGTCCGCCATATTCAGCGTACCGGTAAGCTGATACATCAGCCCGACACCGATGATGAAGAACGTGGCGCCGATGGTTCCCATGATCAGGTATTGATACGCGGCGGTCAGCGAGCGCCGGTCCTTGCCGAGGCTGATCAAGGCATATGTGGAAAGCGAAGAAATCTCCAGCAGCACGAATAGATTGAACGCGTCGCCGGTGATGACGATACCGAGCAGGCCGGCCAGGCAAAGCAGCATCAGCGTGAAGGCGAGCGGCAGCAAATGCGCGTCGATCTCGGAGCTCAGGCTGCGCCAGGCGTAGGGCATCATCACGGCGGCGATCAGCGACACGATCAGCAGCACATAGGCCGCCAGGCGGTCGACGACGTATTCGATCCCCCAGGGCGCGGCCCATCCGCCGAAGGCGTAATGGATAACCGAGCCGTCCTTGACCTGCCACAGCAGCACCACGCTGATGGCGAGCCCGAGCCAACTGATCAGCGTCGCGACCAGCCAGGCAGGACGCCCGCGGCTGAGCAACAAGCACAGCGGTGCAGCCAGCAGTGGCAGGACCACCTGCAGGGCGGGTAGGTTCTCGACGATCACAGGCTGTCGTCCTTGGCGTGGATCTCGTCTTCCTCGATGGTTCCGTAGGCCTCTTTGATACGCACCACCAAGGCCAGCCCCAGCGCCGTCGTCGCGACGCCGACCACGATGGCTGTCAGGATCAGCACATGGGGCAGCGGGTTTGAATACAGAGCACCGTCGGCAAGCACGATCGGCGCGGTTCCGCCGGCCACCTTACCCATCGAGATGTAGAGCAAGAAAACGGACGTCTGAAAGATATTCAGACCGACGATCTTGGCAACCAGATTGCCGCGCGCGATGACGACGTAGAAGCCCGTCATCATCAGAAAAAAGACCACCCAGTAATTGAACTGACCTAGAAGCACCATGTCAGTTCTGCTCCCCCATGAAGGCGTAAAAGATCACCATCATGACAGCAGCCACGGTGATGCCGACGCCGAGCTCGATGATCAGGATTCCGTAATGCTGGCCGTGGATCGGATCGTGCGCGAGAAAGCCGTAGTCCAGGAAGTGGCCGCCGAGCAGCATCGACGCGATACCGACCCCCCCGTAGAGCAGCACGCCGATGGCCATCATGGGCTTGAGCACCGCCGGCGGCATCACCGCCATGGCGCGATCGACGCCCTGCACCAGCGCATAGAGAATGATGCCGGTGGCAAATATAACGCCGGCCTGGAAGCCGCCGCCCGGCCCGAAATCACCATGGAACTGCACGTAAAGCGCGAACAGCAGAATAAAGGGCACCAGAATCTTGGCGAAAACGACCAAGACGACATTCTTATCCATCGCCATCCCCTTTTCGGCGCCGCCGCACACCGAGCAGTGCCAGAACGCCGACACCGGCCGTAAACACCACTGCCACTTCGCCCAGCGTATCGAACCCGCGGTAGCTCGCCAGAACCGCCGTCACCATGTTCGGAACGCCGACCTCCTCGGGCCCGGCCTCGATGTAGCGATCGGCCACATGCAGGTGGATCGGCGCCCCCGGATCGGCGAACCGGGGCATATCCTGCGTGCCCCAGAACAGCACGGCGCCGGTAATGATGACGACGGTCAGGGGCAACGCCGGCGAATGCCGAGCCGGTGCCTGCTTATGGCCTGTTCGAGCCAGCGTCGTCAGCATCAACACGGTCGTAATTCCGGCGCCGACGGCAGCCTCGGTGAAGGCCACATCGACGGCATCGAGCACGACGAAGATGCCCGCCGTGATCAGGCTGTAAATGCCGAACAGCATCACGACGGCGAATAGGCTTTTGATCCGCACGACGGCAATGGCCGTTATCACCAGCAGGATCAGCAGCAGAACGTCGATAACTTGGTCGATGACGGCGCTCCTAATCGGACAGGCGCGGATGCCAGCCGGAATGCATGGCCGCCCGCGCCAGCGCATGGCTGGCCACCGGGCTGGTAATCCACAGGAACATCAAGATGAAGGCGAGCTTCAGCGTCACCAGCGTCAGCCCGGCCTGCAGCATGAGGCCGCCCAGGATCAGGCCGGCGCTCAGCGTGTCGGTGACCCCCGCGGCATGGATACGGGTGTAGAAGTCCGGGAAGCGAATCACGCCGACGGCGCCGCTGATGCCCAGAAACACACCGCCGAGCAGCATTGCGAACGAGAGCAGGTCGAGCAGCAAGGCCATCAGAGATCCTCCGGCGCTCGCGGGTCGGCGACGCGCTCGACGAATTTGAGCACGGCGACGACGCCGACGAAATTGATCAGCGCATAGGTCAGCGCGATGTCGAGAAAGTCCGGCCGGTCGGTCAGGAAGCCGTAGACGGCAATCAGCAGCGTGGTCTTGGTGCCGACCATGTTCACGGCCAGCACGCGGTCGAAAACGCTCGGACCGAGAAAGCCGCGAACGAGCGCCAGGGCCATCACCACCAAAATTCCCACGGCCGCCATCGCGTACATGAGCATCAGCGGTGCCCCTTCTCTACCGAGGTGACGCGTCGATCCATCTCGCCTTCGCGCAGGGCGTCCAGTCCCTCCTTCGTCAGCGCGTGCACCTCGACATCGTCGTCGGTCACTTCGATAGCGACGGTCCCCGGGGTCAGCGTAATGGACTGCGCGTAGGCGGCTTTCGCGACGCCGGAGACCTGGCTCAGCGGCAGCCGCGCCATGCAAGGGCTGATCGGATGCTCTTTCGGCAGCCAGATACGCTTCACCACGTCGATGTTCGCCTTCACGATCTCCACCAGCAGCCACCAGGAGTAAGCCGTTATGCGAACAATGCTGACAGGGTAACTGCGTGGCGGATCGGCCCCGATCAACCGCGATCCGATCCAAGCCACCAGCAACGACGACGCCGCGCCGAAGGCGAGCAGCAAATCGTTGTCCCAGTAGCCGGACAGCAGCAGCCAAAAGGCACAAAGCAGCAGAAACAGGATCAGGAAATAACGCACGCGGTCATACGAGCCAAAGGGGGAGCAACAATGCGCCGGCGGGCATCCGTCGTGGGACCCGGGCTTGCGCGCGACCCCCGATCAGGTCGCGCAGCGATTTAGGGCCACCGTTCTTGAGGCCCCGGCCATCGGCCGGCGCTCGGCACGAAGGCACGAATGTTAGGGGAAGCCGCAGTCAGCGGCAACCCGAGCGATCCGGCGGCAAAAGAGCCGGCGGGCACACGGCCGGTGCGCCGCTGCGGGATCATGGCGGCATGATCCCCCTGCGCACGGTCTCCGGCGCGGTGATCTTCGACCAATTCCGACGAGCAACGCCTGGTCGGCTGATAAGCCCGCCGCACGAAACCGGGCTGCGCGCCTCACCGAGCGGGCCTTGCGAGCGCGATGGTTACACGCCCCGCCCGCGGTCACCGCTGCCGCTGAAGCGGCGTACGGCCGCCGAGCGTCCGGGGGCGCCTTGACCGATCGCCAATTCACTTCTAGCCTGGATACGGATGCTGCGCCAGACGAGCAGAGCCGGTTGGATGTCCTGTCCGTTCTCACTGCCGGGCTCGTGTTCGTCATCGCGGCACATGCTTTTCGAGATCCGGGCTTTTTCCGCTGTACGCGAGCGCTAAGCCGATCGAAGCATTTCCTCGCGCGCCCCGACCAACAACAACGTCCTTGAACGGAGGTGACCTGTCGTGGCCGAGCCAACCCTTGGTTTGAGTCCCATCAACCGAGACCTCTTCTTCCCGCCCCGCGAAAACCGAACAGACGCGATGCGGCTACGCCGGCTCATCGAAGGCCGGCAAATGCTGATTCGCAGATACGGCATCGCCTACGGCGGCATCGCCGATACGCTCCGGCAGGTGCGCGACGGCAGCCACCCCGCGGTCTCTCAGATGTCCGCGGAGCAGCGCGCGGAGGTGGAGCGGCAGCTGCTGGCCGCCCGCGACGAGGTCGCACGCGGTTTCACCCAAGCGATCGCACGCTCGGAGAACGACGCCAACGAGCTCGCCCCGGGCACCTTCCCGCGCGGCGACGCGCCGTTCCAGTCATTCGACCTCGGGGAATGGGCGGAGCAGATCCTCGAAGGCCTGATCAGCATCCTGGAAGGTCTGGCCGATATCTTCGATGCGTTCGGCTGGGATACCGGCGCCGCCGCGATGCAAGCGGGCGCGGACGCGGGCCACGCGCTGGACCGCTACGGCGAAGAGCAGGGGTGGTGGTCCCCCGACGACGATTGATCGATGCCGATTCTGCGTGACGGCAGCGAGACATCGGATCCACGCATCGACCGTATTGACGAGAAGGACCCCCGCTCCCGGGGGCACTCGATCGCCGAGCTGCTGACGGCCGCTCAGTACGCGAACCCGCGCTCATACACGTGGCGCTGCGAGCTGTGGCTCGATCAAGGCTTCGAGGGCTCCTGCGTCGGCTTCGCCTGGGCCCATGAGCTGGCGGCGCGGCCGGCTGTCGTGCAAGGGCTGACGGCTCGGTTCGCCCGCGAGCAGATCTACTTCGAGGCGCAGCGCAGGGATCGCTTCCCGGGCGGCGCCTATCCGGGCGCGATGCCCTTTGCCGAGGGCACTTCGGTCGTCGCCGCGGCCAAGGTGGTCGCGGCGCTGGGTTATATGGACGCGTATCGCTGGGCCTTCGACGTACGTGATCTGATCGTCGCCGTCGGCTACCGCGGACCGGCGGTGTTCGGCTGCCGCTGGTACCGGGATATGCAGCGTCCGACCGCGGACGGCGTCGCCGAGCCGACCGGTCCGCTGATGGGCAATCACTGCGTGCTGTTGAACGGCATCAAGATCGTCCGCGGCGCCGACGGGACTGCGGACGAGCAGGCATCATTCTTCCGTTTCCGCAATTCCTTCGGCCCGGACTGGGGTGACGGCGGAAACGGCATCCTCAGCGTCGCGGCCGTGCGCGCCCTCTGGGACGGCGCGGAAACCTGCATCCCGGTGGTTCGCCGTCGAACCCCCGCGCCGCCCGATCCCCGACAGCCCGACCACGGAGAGCAACCATGAGCGCTCGTTCCGACGACGGCTCCCATGAGGTCTTCCTGACGCCGCCGGCCAGAGGCGCCCCGGATAACTTGCGGCACAGGCTCAAAGCCCTGCTGGCGCACGATGCGGACTTGGATATCGCGAGCCAGCAGATGTCCGACCGCGGCCTGGTCTCCGCGCTGGCCAACATCCGCTCGGTCAGGAACCGCCGCGCCCGGGTGTTTGTGGAGAGCCGATACCTGACCGAGGCATCGCCGCTGCCGCCCGATCGGATCTGGGACGAGGGTGGCGATCGCGAATCGAACCGCCAGTGCTTCGCGGCCCTGAGCCGCGCCGCGATCGAGGTGCGCGCGGACGTCGTCGGCGGAGCGCTGCAGCATGTCAATCTGATTCTCGCCCGCGGCGAGGGGGAACGCCTGCTGCTCGTCACCTCGGCGAACCTGGCGCCCGGCAGTATCGACAAACATCTCAACTGGGCCGTCGAGATCGCCTCGCCCGGGGCCGTCGATGCGGCAGCGGAGGTCTTCGAGGCGATCTGGGACGGCGACTTCCGCGGCGCGGCGGCGACAGTTCCCCTGGCGGGCCCCGAGGGCGAATTCGGTCGAGTCTCGGTGGGCGCCGACGGCGAGGCAGTCGACGACGCCGTCGCGGCCATCGAAAGCGCAACCGAGCGCATCCGATTCGCCTACTTCGCGATGTCCCGAGACACCCGGATCATCCAGGCGCTGCTCGCGGCCGTCGGCCGCGGCGTGGACGTCGCGGGCATCATCGACGCCGACCAGGGTTTCCAGCCGTGGAACGCGGTGCCGCAGTTACGCGACGGCGGCGTCGACGCCCGCTACTACCCGGGCGCGCTGACCGGGGCCTCGGGGCGCATGCACCACAAGACCCTCGTCGTCGACCGGGCCTTGACCTATCTCGCGACCGCGAACGCCTCGCAGGCGGCCGAGAAGTCGTTCGAGCTCTCGGTATCGCTGAAGGGAACCGAAGTCGCCGGCTTCGTGGACGCGGAGATCCTGCGCCTCGGCGCCAACGCCTCCGTCAGCCCGATCAATCCGCTATGACCACGCGCAGCGTCGTTTTTTGGAACGTGCAACGGCTATTCGGCTCCGCGGGCAGCCCGATCGAATTCGCGCTATCGGGTGATGAAGAGGCAGCCGCGGCGAGTCAGGAGGCGGTCGAACGCAAGATCGACACGATCGCAGCCGCCCTCGACCTGATCGCCGAGCGGGCGGGGCCGCCGCTCGTTGTCGGTCTGGTCGAGATCGAGACCGACGAACTGAGCCACGCGATCGCGGCCCGGGTGAGCTCGGTGGAATTGGAGACCGTCGACCGGTTGGGCGACGATCGTACCGGCGTCGCCCTGGACGGCTTGAACATCAGCGCCTTGGTGGACCGCCGTGTCGTCGAAGGCGTCCGCGGGCTAACCTCCCACGTGATCGACCGTACCTTCAAGACCCGCGACGTGCTGGAGTTCCACTTGGACCTCGCGGGACTGGGCTCTGTCGCGGTCCTGGTGAACCACTGGCCGTCGCGCCTGTCGGCGGAAGGCGCCAGTCGCCGCGTGTCGGCAGCCCATTACGTCAACCGGCTGGTTGCGGCCGAGACCCGCTATCGGCTGGACGAGATGTGGGACGCCGAGCGCAAGCTACTCGACCTACCGAACGCCGACGAGATGCGACAACGGGCCCACTCTCCGGTGATCGTCATGGGCGACTTCAATGACGAGCCGTTCAGCGCGAGCGTCGAACTGCTCGGCTCGACCAATGACACGGAGGCCGTCAAGGACGACCTAGACGTCAAGGGCCGGACCAAGAAGGAGCGCTTCCGGACCTACGCGACGTCGACGCCGCTGCTTTACAACCCTTGGTGGCACTTCGTCGGCCGCAGCGGCTCCTATTACCGGAGCCCCCGCTGGCGCCTTTACGACCAGATCCTGCTAGGCAGCGGGCTGCTCCAAGGCAACGCCCCGATTCGCATTATCCCCGACTCGCACACCATCCTCGACGCCGAGACCGTGACCCGCGCCGACGGCACGGTCTGGCCCCTCGTCAACAGGGGCGGCAAGCCGATCGCGTTCGACCTCGAGCGCGAGCGCGGCTGCTCCGACCACTTCGCCGTCTACCTGCAGATCGAGACAGACGAGATCGGCTGAGAGGCCGCATGCGACGCGACGGAGCAAGCCCTCGGGGCGCCGGACGCGTTCGCGAGCGAGATGCCATCAGCTGTCGACCGGTCTGGCGCCGGATGCGATCACCCGAGGAGGTTTTGATGCCCGACTCGGGGTCTACACTTTTTATTAGGAGCGGCTTCATGCCGTGAGTGGATCCTCGTGCCGGCGATCCGGTTCTTTTCCGTCAGGCGGCCGGACGATGAAGGAGGGTCCGAAGAACGATCGATGCGGCGGAAGGAGGGAGACATGAACAAACTGATACTTACGGCGACGGGCGTCCTGCTTTCAGTCGTCGGCTTGCACGCTGCAGGCGCCGACCCCCAGCCGGGATTCACGGTTTACGAGACCTGTCATCAGTACATCGCCGTCAACGACGACTCCGGTGAGCGCCTGAACATACGAAAAGTGTCCATGCACGACGAGCTGGACCGGCAGTTGCCGTATAGCGCCTGCGTGGAAGAGATCGTCTTCACCGGGCCGCCGACACGGAACCTCGTTTGCCCATCTTCGCAGACAGAGTCGGCTTCCGACGGTGAGTCGGCGCAAACCTATCGGATTCAGCGCCCCGTCGTGATTCGGGTCGGCGGTGCTGTCGACCGGGAGATTTCGGGGGTGATGGTCTATCGAGAATCAGACGGGATACCCAGCGTCAGGCGCCCGTGCCCGCCCGGTCCGCGCCACTGAACTCCGCTCTGAAAGCCCCGGGCCCCGGGGCGCGATTGGCGCGTAACGACGTGAAGCGAAGGGAGTCAGTCGGCGGATAGGCAGTCCTCGCATTCAGGTCCAAAGCCATCCGCCTGACTTGCTGAAAGACCAAATATTACTGTTTTTTTGGCGCTTTTTTAGAGTACCCTCCCTAGCGATAAGGTCGGGCGATGGCCCACGGGTAAGTCTTTGGTTACAGCAGCGTCAACAAACAACAATGTGACGCTTCCTAAAGGTCAAGGCGCGCGCTTCCGTACGCGGTAACGTCCTTCGGCACCAAGGCCTCGATCCGATTGCCGAACGCAAAGCTCATCGCCCGGCTCGCGGGGAAGAGAATCGAAAGTCAAACTGTTCGAGCTCCGCGTAGCGGATTTGTCACCGTCCCGGCCGGCCGCAAAACCAAGAGCCGGGACCAGACACGCCCATACGTCCCCGTTGATTGCAAACCACCGATCGCCCCCGGTCGACGACGAACGGCGACGACCGCACCGCAGGCGGTGATATAGAACGCGCCAATCACTTCCGAACATCACCCCGCACTCGGTAAACCTCAATCGGAACAGTCGGTCACCTCCGGTCGGATAGCCGGTCAAGGTGAATCGGAATCGGCCGACCATGTGGGCCGGAATAGGTACCCTCCCTCGGCACAGGATAAAATGATGCGCGCGCTGCAAGAGGCCAGGAGCCCAAGCGCGCGATGCGCAGAGACTGAGCAACTGCGTTTTCCCCTCCCCATCCTGGACAAGCGACGTGAGGGCGACGACCGCCTCGCATCGCAGGCTACGGCGAAGGGACTGCCCGAGCTTCTATCGAATGTTTGCGGGACACGACACTAGAACGCCCTTCATGAAGACTTCAGACGCCCGCGAATGCGCTGTATTCCACTCCCTTCTGAATCGTCCTGCCACTTCCCGTCAAGCGTGCGTGCCGCGACCCGACAATGCCCCACCAAAGCCAAGCAAGGTGATCGGCTACCGATCGTGCTCCCCGATCACATTGGCCCTCTTGCTCCTCTTATCTCCGGTGACGCACGCCGGCGAAGAGGTTGTGCTCCAATTGCGCTGGCAGCATGGATTCCAGTTCGCCGGATACTATGTGGCAAAGGAAAAGGGGTTCTATCGAGAAGCCGGCCTGGATGTTTCCATGATCGAGGGGGGTCCCATGGTGGACCATATCGCCGAGGTCCTCGATGGCCAAGCAGATTTTGGTATCGCCGGGTCACCACTGATCATCGAATACATGAAGGGCAAGCCCGTAAAAGCGATCGCCGCCGTGTTTCAGCACTCGCCCTATGCCATCATGGCAAGGGCATCTTCGGGCATCACAAGCCCGCAACAACTGGTCGGAAAGTCCGTCTATCTAGGCATCGTCCCCAGAACGGCCGAGATACAGGCAATGTTCATCCAAGAAGGGGTGACACTGGACAAGCTCAATATCATATCGAAGCTACCTCGTGATCTTGCCGACCCCGAAGTCGACGCCTTCTCCGTATATCTGACCAATGAACCGTTCCTGTGGCGCCAGCAAGGAATCGAAGCCGCAATCATCAGGCCGCAAAGCTACGGCATCGATTTTTACGGAGATGTCCTATTCAGCTCGGCGGATAATCTTCGCAACGAGATTCGTGCTCGAAAGTTTCTAAATGCCTCGCTCATGGGGTGGCGGTATGCCTTTGAGCATCCGGAAGAGACGATTTCGATCATTCAACGAGAATACAATTCGCAAGGCCGCAGCAGAGCACATCTGCTCTACGAGCATGATGTTATGCTCAAGCTCGTCGAGCCCAACCACATACCCGTCGGCCAGCAGAATCTTTATCGCTGGGAGCGAATCGGTCAGATCTATCACTCGCTTGGTATGGCGCCGGCAATAGACGACTTTTCGGATTTCATCTACGACCCGGCGAGAGATCATGCGCGAAGGCTTGAAAGGCAGACATCGGCGGCGATTGCCTTCGTATCGCTGGCGGTGATTGTCGCTTTGCTGTTGTGGCTATGGAGCAAATCGCTTCAGAAGGCACTCTTGCTAAAAACGACGTCGCTCAGGGAGGAAATCAGATCCCATCGATTGACCCAGAATGATCTAAAGCGGGCGCTCGCCAAGTACAAGACTCTCTTTTCCGCCTTTCCCCATGGCATTACGGTGTCCGATGACCAGGGCAACATCGTTGAGGCGAACGAGGCCGCGCAGACGCTGCTCGGAGTAGCGACATCCGATCATGTCGCAAGAAGGCTCGATGGCAACGAGTGGCGGATTATCCGATCCGATGGCTCCAGCATGCCCAGCAACGAATGGCCGGCCGTTGCGGCCTTGCAAGAGAAGCGTACCGTCGCCGATGGCGAAATGGGCATTTGCCGACCGGACGGCCAAGTGATTTGGCTCAGTGTAACGGCAGCGCCTTTGCCCGTTGAGGGTCACGGTGTCGTCGTGACCTACAGCGACATCACCGAAAGAAAGAAGGCGCAGGAGTCGCTGCAACAGACCACAGCGATGCTGTCGAGAACCGAATCCATTGCTCGTATCGGTAGCTGGCAATGGGAAGTAGAACGGGATCTTGTAACCTGGTCCGATGAATTATTCCGCATCTTCGGGCGCGATCCATCTTCGGCGGCGCCCTCCTTTGCCGAGCACGATCAACTGTACTTCCCGGAGGACTTGGCGCGTCTGCAAAGGGCCGTGGAGCGTGCCGTTACGAAAGCCGAGCCATACGAATTGGACCTGCGGGCGATGCGTTCCGACGGCGAGACCCGTTATTGTCGTGCAGTGGGCTCTCCCGATCTCGATGCGGACGGGAGAGTCTTTCGCCTCTACGGCTTCCTGCAGGATAACACAGAGCTGTTCCTCGCCCAGCAGGAAACCAGAAAGTTGGTCTACGACCAGACCGCGATCCTCAAGAACATCCCGGCCTATATCTACTTCAAGGACCGGGAAAACTATATCATACGAGTCAGTGACAGCGTCGCCCGAGTTACCGGCGTGCCGAAGCATGAGATTGAAGGGCGGCATTCTTCGGAAGTCTATCCGGAGATGGCCGATTCATACTGGGCGGACGATTTGGAGGTGATCAGAACGGGGAACGCAAAAATGGGCATTGTGGAGCCGTTGCCATTAGCGGATGGAGAGTCGCGTTGGCTGCAGACCGATAAGGTTCCGTATTTCGGGGATACCGGCGAGGTTGAGGGCGTGATTGTGCTCGCCACGGACATTACGGAGCGCAAAGTGGCGGAAGAGAAGCTCGCGGAGCTGAACCGCGTGCTGGAGCGACGCGTCGCCGAGCGCACCGCGGAGGTGGCCCGACAGGCGCAGCAGCTGCGGGCGCTCGCGTTCCGCCTGACGCAGACCGAGCAGCTCGAGCGCAAGCGAATGGCCATGCTGCTGCACGACCACCTCCAGCAGCTCATCGTAGCGGCGCAGATCCAAGTGGACCGGGCGAAGCGCGCCGCCAACCCCGGTTCAATGCAGGCGGCGGCGCAGAGTGCCAAGCAGGTGCTGCATGAGGCGCTCGAAGCATCGCGCTCGCTGACGGTGGAGCTTTGTCCGCCGGTGCTTTACGAGCTCGGGCTGGCCGGCGGGCTCGACTGGCTCGGCAGGCGCATGCGCGAGCAGCATGGACTGAGTGTGCGGCTGCACGCGGACCCCGCCGCCGAGCCCGACGGCGACGAGGCGCGCTTCCTTCTGTTCGAGTGCGCACGCGAGCTGCTGCTGAATGTCGTCAAGCATGCCGATGCCGAGCATGCCGACCTGACCCTCGCCCGGCCGGCGCCCGGAGAGATCCACCTCGAGGTAGCCGACGATGGCAAGGGATTCGATCCCGACGCATTAACGCAACGGCGCCCCGACGCGATGCACTTCGGGCTCTTCAGCATTCAGCAACGCATCGCCCATCTCGGCGGCCGCACGGAGCTTGAAAGCGTGCCGGATCAGGGGGCGAGCGTTACATTGGTCTTGCCCAATGCCGACGGAACCGCGTCCGAGGCGCGCGCCGAGACGGCTCGCGGACAGCGGGCAAAACCCATTCAGGTCGGGGAGTGTGCAACGCGCTATCGGGTGCTTATCGTCGACGACCACCGGATCGTGCGGGAGGGGCTGGCCGGACTGCTCCAGGTCGAGCCCGACATCGACGTGGTGGGCGGAGCGGAGAATGGCACGCAAGCCGTCGCGTTGGCCGAGGAACTGACTCCCGACGTCGTCGTCATGGACATCAACCTCGGCCCCGGCATCGACGGCATCGAGGCGACGCGCCGGGTGCTGTCCGCGAACCCCGGGACCAAGGTGATCGGGCTTTCCATGCATATCGACGAGGACATCGCCGCGGCCATGGTCGATGCCGGCGCCGCCATCTACCTCTCGAAAGGCGGTCCGCCGGAAGACTTGATCGATGCCATCCGCAAATGTCGCGCGGAATGATTGCGACTCGAGGGCGACTCGGAGTCGGCTGCGATCTACGGTTTGGCGGAGAGGGTGGGATTCGAACCCACGGTACCCGCAAGGGTACACTTGATTTCGAGTCAAGCCCGTTCGGCCACTCCGGCACCTCTCCGAGGATCAGCCGCCCGGGGCGGGCGTCTGTGTTGGGCCGACGATGCGGTGACGGTCACGGCCCAATGGGCCTCAAGCGTTCACTCACACCGAGCCGTACAGTATAGCGGCGACGGCCCTGGCTGTATACCGTGGTCCCGGATGCGATCTCCGGATGCGATCTCCGGATGTGAACTCAGGCCGCGCGCTGCCGGCGGGGCTCAAGCGGATGCCGGGGGGACTATCTCGGCGGATACACGGCCATCAGCCGCTATACGTCCGCATCCATCACCTCGGCGCCCCATTGCTCAAGCGCATCGAGAATGGGCTGCGCGGCCGGGTCGTCGGCGCGCTCGGTGCGCAGCTCGACGATACGCTGCTCGAAACCGTCGATGACGATAGAACCGCCGGCGCCGGGGTCGGTCAGGCGCTCGAAACGCCAGGCGTCCCAGTCCTCGCGCTCGGCTTCGCCGAGGGTCTCGGGCCAATTGCGGGCGCGCATGCGAAACAGCATGGTCGGCAGGCGCGGGTCGTCGAAGCGCGGCTGCTCGGTTGCCAGCTCGGCCGGCTCCAATGCGCGCAGCCGCTCCATCTCGCGGCGGTCCGCGTCGGAGAAAAAGCCGCCGGTGTAGAGCATCAGGTCCGGATCGCTCGGCTCCTCGCGCCCCGGCCGATCGTAGGTCTCGGCCAGTTTTGCCATGAGTGCGCTCGCTTGCGTAGCCAGCGCGCCGGCATGGCGGGCGACTGCGTCCCGGTCGATGGCCCATCGCTCTGCGGCTTGCGCGGTGAGCGTATTCATCGGGGCCAGCATGGGCGAAGCATTGATCTTGAAGCCCTTGATCGGAATCCGCTGTACCCCCTCGGGCAGGTCGGCGGCCGGCGTAAACAGCCGCGCGCGGATGTCCTCGGCCGATAGGTCCAGCAGTTCAACGGGGTCATGGCGCAGATCGAAGCACAGGAGGCCGTTGGGATTGCCGGGCTGCGGACCGAGGATCGCGACCGGAGCCATGCAGCCGAGCTCGGCGGGATAGCGTTGGGAAACATGCAGCAGGGGCGCTCCCTTGTCGACGAGCGCCTGCACGGCCTGCTTGCGGCGCAGCGTCAGTGCGTAGTCGAACAGTTTCGGCTGCGCTTGCTTGAGCAGCCGCGCCATGCCGATCGTCGCGCGGACGTCGGCAAGTGCATCATGGGCCCCGGCATGGGGGATCTCGTTGGCGGCGGTCAGATGCTCGAGCTTGAAAGATGCGATACCGGGCTCGCGCTCTGGCCAGACGATGCCGTCGGGGCGCAGCGCATAGGCCAGGCGCAGGACATCGATCAGATCCCAGCGCGAGTTGCCGTTACGCCAGGCATGGGCGTAGGGATCCAGGAGATTGCGGTAAAACAGCGCGCGGGTGACTTCGTCATCGAAACGCAGGCTGTTGTAGCCGACTGCGCAGGTGCCGGGCTCCGCCAGTGCTCGCTGGATGGTGTCGGCGAAGTCGGCTTCGGGCACACCCTCGCGGGCTGCTCGCTGGGGCGTGATGCCGGTGACGAGGCAGGCATCGGGCTGCGGGAGAATATCCGACGCGGGCCGGCAAAACAGTTTCAGCGGCTCGCCGATCTCGTTCAGGTCGGAGTCGGTTCGCAGACCGGCGAACTGGCAAGGCCGGTCCTTTGCCGGTACGGAGCCCCAGGTCTCGTAGTCGTGCCAGTAGAAGGTATCGGCCATGGGCCGCCAGACTAGCAGATGCGCACGGTATCGGCACGCACGGCTGATGGGGCTTGTGCTTTGGCCCGATGGACGGGAGCGCCGGCGAGCAACGCTTCAAGGACGTGTGTCCCGCATCGATGGTAACGGACGCGCGTTGAAGTCGCGCCGATCGCCAAACTCGGCGCAAGGCGCATCGAAAACGCATGCCCGTGAAGTTGCCGCCATATGCATCGGCGCTCGAAAACAACAGAGCCCGAAAGCTTCTGTTTTCGGGCTCGGATCCGGACGCCGGCGCTCGGGCTGCATCCGCCGCGCATCGACGGCGGCCGAGCAAGCAATCGGTTGCTAGATCTTTTCCTTGATGCGGGCAGCCTTGCCGGTACGTCCGCGCAGGTAGTACAGCTTCGCGCGGCGTACGTCGCCACGGCGCTTGACTTCGATGCCGGCGATGCTGGGGCTGTAGGTCTGGAAGACACGCTCCACGCCCTCGCCGTGGGACATCTTGCGCACCGTAAACGCGGAGTTCAGGCCGCGGTTGCGCTTGGCGATGCAGACGCCCTCGAAGGCTTGCAGACGCTCACGCTCGCCCTCCTTGACCTTGACTTGAACAACCAGGGTATCGCCGGGAGAAAACTCCGGGATCTCTTTACCCATCTGTTCTTTCTCGAGTTCTTCGATAATCGTGCTCATTTGGTTATCGCTCCTGTTGCGCTCCGGCGCCGCGGTGCGCCCGGATAAATTCGTCCAATAATCGACGCTCTTCGTCGTCGAGCGTACGTCGCTCGATCAACTCCGGCCGCCGTAGCCATGTTCGCCCCAGCGACTGCTGCAATCGCCACCGGGCAATGGATTTGTGGTCGCCGCCGAGCAGAACCTCCGGCACCCGCACGTCGTCGACCTCTTCGGGACGAGTGTAGTGCGGACAGTCCAGCAGCCCGTCGGCATGCGAGTCTTCACGTGCCGAGTCGGCATGCCCGAGCGCACCCGGCAACAGGCGAATGGCCGCATCCATAACCACCATCGCCGGCAGCTCGCCGCCGCTGAGCACGTAGTCGCCGATGGACCATTCCTCGTCGACACAGGCGTCGATCAGTCGCTCGTCGACCCCCTCGTAGCGTCCGGCGAGCAGAATCCAGCCCGGTGCGGCCGCGATGCGCGCAATCGCGGCTTGATCCAGGACACGACCCTGCGGCGACAGGTAAGCGACGCGGGCATCACAGCCCTCGGCGGCGGCCGCATCGCGTGCCGCGGCGATCGCGGCCCGCAGCGGCGCCACTTTCATCACCATCCCCGGCCCGCCACCATAGGGGCGGTCGTCCACCGTGCGATGCACATCGGTCGTGAAATCGCGGGGATTCCACAACGCCATGGTCGCAATGCCCTGCCGCAACGCCCTGGCGATCACGCCCTCGTCGGCAAAGATCCGGAACTGCTCCGGGAACAAGGTGATGACGTCGAATCGCAAGGCATCGTCCGTTTGCGCCGAGTCTCGGGTTTCGTGGCCGCTACAGGTGATGCCGCGACGACTGCGATGGCGCGGTTCAACCGCGACTTCGATCGCCTATCGGCGCTTGCGGCCCGCTTCCACGGCAACGCAGCCCGAGCGCGCCGGTTGCTCAGAAATCCGGGTCCCAATCCACCCGAATCAGGGCCTGCGCGAAGTCCACGTCTTTGACGACGTCGCCCCAGACGAATGGAATCAGTCGTTCCCGATCACCGGCCACAACCAGCACATCGTTGGCGCCGGTCTCGAACAGATGGCTTACCCGGCCCATGTCCGTGCCTTCGGTGGTCACCACGGCCAGCCCTTCCAGGTCGGCCCAGTAGAACTCGTCCGCCCGCGGCGGCGGTAACTGGTCGCGGCGCACCGCGATGTTCTTGCCGATCAAGCCCGCTGCCTGGTCGCGGTCCTCGAACCCGCGCACGCGCGCCACCAAGCCTTTGCCGTGGCGCTTGCCCTCTGCCACTTCGTACGGCGTGCCGTCGAGCAGCCAAGGCGAGTAGCGCAGAATGTTTTCCCGCGGATCGGTGTCGGAAAAGATCCGCACCCAACCCCGGACGCCATACAGGCCGGAAATGCGCCCCAGCACGATCAAGCGTGATTCATCGGCCATGGCCTAGCGGCGACCGTGGCTCGGGGCTGCCCCGGGGGCCAACGATTGCCCGCCCGGACGCCGTAAGAGCCGAGCCGGCCTTGTCTCGCGCCTCAGACCGCGGCCGGCGCTTGCTCGGCCTGCTTCGCCGCATCCTTCAGCAGCTTGGCGACGCGCTCGGTGGGCTGCGCACCCTGCTGAAGCCAGTGCTCGGCACGGGCGCGATCGACACGCAGGCGCTCTTCTCCGCCGGTCGCAACGGGGTTGAAGAACCCGATGCGCTCGATGGACCGGCCATCACGCGACTTGCGGATGTCGGAGACGACGATTTGGTAGAAGGGGCGCTTCTTGGCGCCGCCTCGGGACAGACGGATCTTGACCATGTGCGATTCCGATGCAGACGGTTGAACGGCAAACCTGCACTCGGAGCGCAGGTAAACGTGCAAATATACACGATCGAACAGGAATTGGAAGAGGCTCCGACGACTCGTTTGCACCCGGTTCGGGCGCCGCTCGGGCGCGACGCACTCAGTCGTGGTCCGCGGAAACCAACGGCGGCGGAAACCAAGTCCCGGCAATCTCTGCATGGAGGTCGCCGATGCCGAGTTGGAGATCATCGACGAAGGCATGCAGATCGCCCTGCGTCAGCCGCTCCAAATCGGCGCCGTCGAGGGAGCGCGAGAGGCGGTTGGCGAAGCGCAACGAGGCCTCGTTGCGCGGCAGCCGCTCCAGGCTCAGGCTCGCGTGCCGGCAGCAGTAGCGCACCGAGCGCGGGAACAAGGGGCTCTGAAAGATAAACCGCAGCACCGGCGTGCGCTGCACCCGGATCTGCTCGCTGCGCCGGTACATTTGGTAGGCGGTCATCGACTTCAGCACGCTGACCCACTGAATGTTGTCGTAGGGCCGCAGTTCTTCGGCATCGGGCAGCAGTGTTGCGGAGCGCACGTCGGCGATGCGAGTGGTCATATCGGCCCGCTCCAAATAGCGCCCGAGACGCAGGAATTCGTAGCCCTCGTCGTGCAGCATGGTTCCGTCCAACAGCCCCGAGATGGTCTGACAGCCCGTGATCAGGGCGCGCAGATAGCCGTGGCGCCCGGTCTTGGTCGTACCTTTCTGAAGCTGGTCGCCGGCGAACAGGTAGAGCCCGTTGATCTGCTCCCAGGCCTCGCGCGGGACGATGTCGCGGATGGTGCGACAGTTCTCCCGGGCCGCGGCCAGCGCCGACATGATCGAGCCGGGATGGCGCTCGTCGCCCAGCAGAAAGCGCACCACTTGGCGCTCGCCGTAGTCCTTGAAGTGCTCCTCGAACAGGTCGTTGGAGCCTGTGATATCGATCAGCGGCCGCCAGCCCGGGGCGATACCCTTCGGCAGGTCCAGCAGCAGGTTGGCGTTGACGCTGACGACGCGGGCGGTGTTCTCGGCGCGCTCGACGGAGCGCGCGAGCCAATAGATGTTCTCGGCGACGCGGGAGAGCATGCAGGGGCTCCTGAAGGCAAAAAAGGGCGAATGCCGGTGCTTAGGACTGGGACTGGCTTTGGGCCTGCAGCTGGCCGTCGGCCGATTCCGCGGCCCATTCCGGGACGATCCACGTATCCTTGCTGCCGCCGCCCTGGGAGGAATTGACCACCAGCGAGCCCTTGCGCAGGGCGACGCGGGTGAGACCGCCCATGGTCACCTGCTGGCGGTCGGCCGACAGAATGAAGGGCCGAAGATCCACATGCCTGGGCTCCACATTGCCCTTGATCACCGTCGGCACCGTCGACAGGCGCAGCGTCGGCTGGGCGATGTAATTACGGGGATCCTTCTTGATCAGGGCCGCAAACTTATCGCACTCGGCCTGGGTCGATGCCGGCCCGACCAGCATGCCGTAACCGCCCGACTCGTTGGCCGGTTTCACCACCAACTCGCTCAAATGCTCGAGCACGTATTTGCGCGCGTCGGCTTCCATGCAACGGAAAGTGGGCACGTTCGGGATGATCGGATCCTCGTCGAGATAGTACTTGATGATCTCGGGCACGAACGCATACACCACCTTGTCGTCGGCGACGCCGGCACCCGGCGCATTGGCCAAGGCCACATTGCCCGCTTTCCAGGCCCGAACCAGCCCGGGCACGCCGAGCATGGAATCCGGCAGAAACGCCTCCGGATCGAGGAACAGATCATCGACGCGGCGGTAGATCACGTCGACCCGGGCCGGCCCGTCGATGGTGCGCATATAGCAGCAGTCATCGTCGTCGACGAACAGATCGCGCCCTTCCACGAGCTCCGCACCCATCTGCTGCGCCAGGTAGGAGTGCTCGAAATAGGCGGAGTTGTAGATACCCGGGGTCAGCACGACGACTTCGGGGTATTCCGCCGGGCGCGGCGACAGCGCGGCCAGGGTATCGAAGAGTTGCGACGGATAGTCGTCCACCGGCAGCGGCGCGTAGTGCTCGAACAGCTCCGGGAAGACGCGCTTGGTGACCAGGCGGTTCTCCAGCATGTACGAGACGCCGGACGGCACTCGCAGGTTGTCTTCCAGCACGTATAGCGTGCCGTCCCCGTCCCGAACGAGGTCCGATCCGCAGACGTGGGCCCAGATGCCGAGCGGCGGATCGACGCCGACGCACTGCGGGCGGAAGTTGGCTGACTTGGCCAGCACTTCCGCGGGAAAAACGCCGTCGGCCACGATCTTCTGATCGTGATAGAGATCATCGATGAACAGGTTCAGCGCCTGCACGCGCTGCTTCAGCCCGGCCTCGACCCGGCGCCATTCCTGCTCGGGAATCACCCGCGGAATCACATCGAACGGCCAAGTGCGATCGATTGCACCGCCCTCTTCGGAATAGACCGTAAAGGTGATTCCCATCTCTTTGATCGAGACCTCGGCTGCCTCCTGACGGGCGCCGAGCTCCTCGGGGCCGAGCGCGGCAAGGTCTTCGGCGAGGGCTCGCGTCTGCACCCGAGCCCGGCCGGGGCCCTCGAGCAGTTCGTCGTAAAACCCTTCGCAGGGATAAGTCGACCAGTCGATCGTCATGGCCGGGCAAGCTCCTGTTCTCTGCTGCGGCGGCGGTTGGGAAAGGGTGCTCCGGCTGCTACGGGCAGCGGCACCGTTTGTGATCGCATCGGGGCGCCTGCCGCGCGGCCACGGCGATGGCGGGAGCCCGCCCCGGCAGGTTCCGACAATCGGCGCCATGGAGGGCGGCGCCGGCGGATGTTCGCGGCGGCGGAATCACGACCGCGCCTGCACCATATCACCGGCCGCCTGATTGTTGCGCCCGGCGGCCCTCGAGATCAATCACCGCGTCGCCGAGCACGTCTTCGCCGGCGGCCGCGCATGCCTGCAGCGGACCTCGCGGCCCGTGATCCAGGTCGCGGTTCCCGAATAAGTCCCTGCGGCGAATGCCCATTCAGGCCGGTGAATTGAAAAATCTCATAGACTGGTTTTTCAGAATATTGCCATATAACGATACAGCCTGCCGAAACGTACCCCGAAGGGGTCGCCTAACCGGCGGCGATCCTGCATCGCTCAACCGCCGCGCGCAGCCGGCGCGCGAGGGGATCGGCACCGGTGGAGTCAGGCTAGGTCGGGCGGTTCCTTCGCGCCGCCGACGGCAGTCCATCGAGGCGACAGGACGCGGACGGCCGCCGGCACAGCCGGGGAACGACAACATTGTTCATCGAACACGGAGTTGCAACGTCATGCGTTACTTGGCAAAAATCAAAGCGCTGACCTTCAGCGAGATCATTTCGATCGTCCTCGTCATCGCCATTCCGTTGGCGATCGGCTACGGCTTGCTGGCCTGATCGAGCACTGATCGCCGCGCGGCGGCGCCGGGTTGTCCGGTGCCGCTGCCGCCCTTCCCGGTGGCTGCACCCCGGCAGCCCGCCCTACCAACATTCTGCGCACGCCACGGCGCCCGGTGCGTTCGGTCGTGGCCCGTGCTGCGATACGCTTTCCACGAACGCCGCCTTTTCCCTGCACCCTCCGTTTTCCGTCGACGCTCGATTCCCGCCGGCACCACGTTTCACACCGGCACCACGCTTCCTACCGATCCCCGCTCTGCGCCGTTGCCCCTCTCTGCGCCCTTCGGCCCAACGCCAACGTCCGCACCCGGCCCCGCGGCGTCGGTCCAGACGCGCGCCCCCCGCGGCGATCACGCGCCCAAAGCCGCGAATGAAGCACACCGACAATTCAATCAAGCGACTCAATAAAAGCCTCTCGTTTTGATAGGTTTATTAATTGCTTATTTACCCTTTTAACCAATTAACAGACCGGTGAATATCATCGTCGCTTTTGATTCATCGAAGTCGGCGGGCATTCTTCATGGCGAGCACCGGAGCCGGAGAAAACAACGGGCTCAATAACCAATACACAGCTCGACTTGATCCAAGTCAAATGCTTTTTCAATGAGCCGAACGGGTCGAATTTTTCCGCCTACATTGAATACCACAAGCGCGGCCAATCGGTTTCCAACAAGTAATTCATCGTTTTTTCATGTAGTTCCGAGACACCGCAAGAGTGCCGTGATTGACAATTATCATTGACGCAATGACGTCAATTGGTGCGGAAAGGGATGAAATGCCACCGCCGAACAATACCCTTACGCGGGCTGCGAACCGCGAGTGGTGGCTGATAAACAAGCCCATCAAAGGCAATTAAAAACCAACTTAGGAGGGCAATTAATGGCAACCCAACCAACCCTGGGCGAGGTGCTTCAGAGCCAAGGCGTCAGCCGTCGCGCATTCATGAAATTCTGCTCCGCGACGGCATCATTGATGGCGCTGCCGGCGGGCATGGGCGCCGCGATGGCGGAAACACTGGCCAGCGCAAAGCGTCCGTCGGTTATTTGGCTCTCTTTCCAGGAATGCACGGGCTGCACCGAGGCGCTGACTCGTTCGCACGCGCCGACCATCGAGGGGCTGATCTTCGATTTCGTTTCGCTGGATTACCACCACACGCTGCAAGCCGCCTCCGGAGACGCCGCGGAGCATGCCCGCGAGCAGGCCCAGCACGACCATGCGGGGGAGTACCTCGTGCTGGTCGACGGGTCGATTCCGCTGATGGAGCACTGTTCGACCATCGCCGGCATCAGCAATGTGCAAATGCTCAAAGAGGCCTGCGCCGACGCCGCCGCGGTCATCAACATCGGCACCTGCTCCGCTTACGGCGGCTTGCCGATGGCAAAGCCCAATCCCACCAACGCGGTCGCGGTCGGCGACATCATCACCGACAAGCCTATCGTCAACATCCCCGGCTGCCCGCCGATGCCTCTGGCCATTACCGGGGTCATCGCCCACTACCTGACCATGGGCGGCATGCCGGAACTGGACCACTTGGGCCGCCCGCAAGCGTTCTTCGGCGAGAACATCCACGACCGCTGTTATCGGCGCCCGTTCTACGACCGCGGCCAGTTCGCGGAGACCTTCGACGACGAGGGCGCCCGCAAAGGCTGGTGCCTGTACAAGCTCGGCTGCAAGGCCCCGACCACCTACAACGCCTGCGCGCACCTGAAGTGGAACAACGGTGTCAGCTTCCCGATCCAGTCCGGTCACGGCTGCCTGGGCTGCTCGGAGCCCAACTTCTGGGACGCGCTGGCGGTGTACGACTCCCCGGCCAAAGGCCAGTTCGGCGACGGCGCCAAACTGGGTGCCGCAACCGTCGCCGGCGCGGCGCTCGGTGCCGGCGCAGCGGTGCTGGCGCGGCGCAAGAAGACGCGCATCGCGGAGGAAGAAGAGTCGGCGAGCTGACAGCCGCACCCGACAAATCCCGACCGGTCCGCTCGGCGGGCGGGTGCGGGAAGACAAGGCATCTACACACCAAAATCAAAAACCACCGGAGGACAGAACCCCATGACTCTCCTGGAATTTGCGCGCGGACCGGCGATTCACGCATCGCTGATCATCCTCGTCGCCGGCAGCATGATCCGTCTCGTCGGCGTGCTTGCGTTGACGCGGGGCGCGGACCTCTCGCGCCCGCGTGACGTGTTCGGCAACTTCAAGGGCTATCGCACCGTATTCAGCCGGGCCTGGCCCAGTGACGAGTTCACCATCGTGACCCGTTACCAAACCGCGATGGCCTATGTTTTCCATATCGCGACCCTGTTGGTCGTCGTCGCCATCGTGCCCCACATCGAGTTCATTACAAGCCTCACCGGTCTGTCCTGGCCGGGCCTGCCGAACTGGATCGGCGTCGCGCTCGGCACCATCGCGCTGGTTTCGCTGATCGCGCTGATCATGCGCCGGCTCTCCAAGCCCGAGGTCTACAACTCGACCGTCGGCGACTACGTCACCTGGATCATCGTCGCCCTGCCGCTGATCACCGGCCTAATGGCCTTCGCCCATGTCGGCCTGCGCTACGAGACGATGCTGGCGCTGCATATCCTGAGCTCGGCGCTGTTGTTCGCCTACTTCCCGTTCAGCAAGCTGATGCACGCCTTCTGGTTCTTGTTCTCGCGCGCCCAGAGCGGCGTCGCCTATGCGCATAAGGGGGTCCGGATATGAGCGCCCAGTTGGAAACGACACAGGTCTTCCCGAGCTTCGAGCAGGTCTATCAGGGTCTCGCCGGACAGATCGGCATGCTGCGTCAAATGGCACCGGAACCGACCAAGTCCGAAGAGCGCCGCCTCGCCGGCGCCATCAATACGCTGGTGGAAGAGACCAACGCCGACGAAGCCGTCTGGCTGGAAAGCTGCATCCACTGCGGCCAGTGCACCACCGCCTGCCACTTCTTCCAGGCCACCGGCGAGGCCAAATATGCGCCGATGCGCAAGATGGACCTCTACCGGCGCGTCTACCGGCGCGAGGTCAGCCCGCTGCGCTGGCTGTTCAAGCTTGCCACTCGCCCGGTCAAGCTGAAGGACTTCGAGGAAGCTCAAGAGCTGATCTACGACTCATGCTCCGAGTGCGGACGCTGCACGATGGTCTGCCCGATGGGCATCGACACCGCGTCGCTGGTTCATCACATGCGAAGCGCAATGGTCGCGGCGGAGTTGGTGCCGCCGGAGCTCTCGGCACTGCGCATGGAGCAGAAAAACGCCGGAACCGTGTTCGGCTCATCGCCGGAAACACTGAAGAAGATGATCGACACCATCCGCACGCATTACGGCGTCGAGATCCCGCTCGACCTGCGCGAGGCGGAGGTCATGGTGCTCAGTTCCGCGGTTGATCTGGTCGCCAACGGCAACGGCCTGCTGGCGACGGCCAGGATCATGAATCACATCGGCGTCGACTGGACGATTTGCTCCGACGGTTTCGAGAGCGCCAATTTCGGACTGCTCTCGGGCGATATGTCGCTTTGGAGGATGCAGGCCGACCCGATCGTCGCGGCCGCCCAGCGCATCGGCGCGAAGACCCTGGTCATCGCCGAATGCGGACACGCCTATCCTGCACTGCGCTGGAACCCGATGCTGCGCAGCGGCGCCCTGCCGTTCGAAATGATGTACATGTCCGAGTTCCTGGGCAGGCAGGCCAAGGCCGGCAAGTTACGGTTGCGGCCGCTGGAGGGCAAGGTCACTTATCACGACCCGTGCAAGACGGGCCGGCGGGGCGGCGCCTTCGACGAGCCGCGGGCGGTGCTCAAGGCGCTCGGGGCCGACTTCGTCGAGCTGCCCGCCAACAAGGAATACAACTGGTGCTGCGGCGGCGGCGCGGGCATCTTCCTGCTCGAGGACGCCACCCGGCTGCGCGACGAGTCGTTCAAGATCAAGATCCGGGAGGTCAACGAAACCGGCGCCGAGGCGGTCGTGGTCAGCTGCGCCAGCTGCCGCCTCAACTTCGAGGCCGGCCGGCAAAAGAACCACTGGGACAAGCGCGTGGATAGCCTGGTCGAACTGGTCGCCGACCATCTGATCGACGGCCCGACGCCGATCAGCGGCAAGAAAGCGGCGGACGCCGAAGGAGCCGTGGCATGAGCGCGCGCGTTGTTGTCGATCCCATTACCCGCATCGAAGGACACCTGCGCATCGAGGCGCAAATGAACGGCGGCATCATCGAAGACGCGTTCTCGAGCGGAACGATGGTGCGCGGCATCGAGACCATCGTCCAAGGCCGCGACCCGCGCGAGGTCTGGGCCTTCTCGCAGCGCATCTGCGGTGTCTGCACGCTGGTGCACGGCTTGGCGGCGGTGCGCGCCGTCGAAGATGCGCTCGATTGGAAGATCCCGCCCAATGCCGAGCTGATCCGCAATCTGATGGTCGGCTCCCAGTACGTGCACGACCATGTCATGCACTTCTATCACTTGCATGCACTGGATTGGGTCGACGTGGTCTCGGCGCTGAAGGCGGATCCGAAAGCAACATCCGAACTGGCACAAAGCATCGGCGGTTCCGCCAAGTCGTCACCGGGCTACTTCTCCGATGTCCTGAAGAAGCTAAAGAGCTTCGTCGACAACGGCCAACTCGGCATCTTCGCCAACGGCTACTGGGGCCACCCGGCCTATCGGCTGCCGCCGGAGGCGAACCTGATGGCGCTGGCGCATTATCTGGATGCGCTGGCCTGGCAGCGCGATGTCTCCGAGCTGCACGCGATCTTCGGCGGCCGCAACCCGCATCCGAACATGTGCGTCGGCGGCATGCCCTGCGCCATCAGCCTGGACTCGGGCAAGCAGGCAGGCACGGCATTGGACGTGGTGGGCCTGGAACGGGTGCGCAACACGATCGCGAAGATGCAGGAGTTCGTCCATCAGGTCTACGTACCCGACACGCTCGCCATCGCCGGCTATTACAAGGACTGGTTCAACAGGGGCGAGGCCGTCGGCAACTTCATGTGCTTCGGCGACTTCCCGGCCAAGGGCTTCGGCGATGCCGACAGCTACATGATCCCCGCGGGCGTCATCCTGAACCGGGATCTATCCCACATCGAGCCGGTCGACCTCGATGCCGAGGGCGAGATCCAGGAGTTCGTCTCCCGCGCCTGGTACGACTATGCCGAAGGCAAGGACGCCGGACTGCATCCGTACAAGGGTGAGACGGAATTCGCCTACACCGGCCCCGAGCCGCCTTACAAGCAGCTCGATGTGGACAACCAGTATTCGTGGCTGAAGTCGCCGCGCTGGCGCGGCAAGGCCATGGAGGTCGGCCCGCTGGCGCGCATGCTGATGCTCTACGCCAGCGGCGACGAGCAGGCGACCACAATGGTCGACTCGACGCTTGCGCAGCTCGAGCTGCCCATCGACGCCCTCTACTCGACCATGGGCAGAACGGCGGCGCGCGCCCTCGAGACGGCGATCATGGTGGATGCGCTGTCGGGTTGGTACGACAACCTGCTGGCCAATATCAAGGCCGGCGATACCAAGACGTTCAACGAACAGTACTGGGATCCGCGCACTTGGCCGCAACGGTCCCAGGGTGTCGGGCACATGGAGGCGCCGCGTGGCGCGCTCGGCCACTGGATCGTCATCGAAGACGGCAAAACAGCCAATTACCAAGCAGTCGTGCCCAGCACTTGGATGGCCGGGCCGCGAGACGCTCAGAACCAAAAGGGTCCCTACGAGGCTGCACTGGCGGGTCATACGCTGCACGATCCCGATCAGCCGATCGAGATCCTGCGCACGATCCACAGTTTCGACCCCTGCATCGCGTGCGCGGTGCATCTGACCGACCCGAATGGCGAGGAGGTACTCAGCGTCAACGTGCGATAGCACGCATGAGGGGGCTGCCTATGCAGCCGCGGCCGGCGCGCGGGCGACGATCCCAAAACAACTACCGGCCCGCGCGCAGGCCGTTCACAACTGCCAAAGGAGGAATTGAACCGTGATTTCGCAGGTAAAATTGGCCGAGCTCCATGTCAAGGCGTTCCTATCGCAACAGAAGCGCCAGGATGAGTTGAACGAGCAACAATGCGCCCACCACACCGGCAACTGCGGTTGCACCCCCGAGACCGAGCAGGACGACACCTGGCGGCAGGCCGCCATCAACTGCGCGGGCCCGTTGTGCATCATCGATGCAATTGCCCAGGCCGAAGAGAGTTGGGTCGAACTGTTCGAGCATGCCCCGCGCTGCAAGCTGCCCCGCTCGGATGAAGACAGCACCCCGGCTCAACGCCGCTTGGTGCCGCGGCTCGCTTGAGCGGGCACCCGGCGGGCACCCGGCGCAGCAGGCGCGGGGACTCGCCGTCCGCCCGACGAAGTCGCGGCCGGTCGCCGACGGACTTTCAGTGTCGCCGCCCTTTCGGCGGCGGAGATATGGAGCCGGGCAGGCGCAGCGTGACGCGGATCGGGTGGTGGTCGGACGGGGGTGGCTCGGTGTCATAGCCGATTGCGGCATAGCTGCGATGCAACACCCAGTCCTTCGCCTCGCCGCCGAAGACGAAATGATCGATGGCGAACGGATAGCGCGGGTTATAGGGGAACGGGAAGGGTCGGCCCGCGTTGGCGAGGGTCAAGTCGGCATCCCCGTCGCGCACCTCGGTGCCTTCGATGCAGCGGCGCCCGAGTGCATCGTGGGTGCGCCAGCGGCAGATCATGCCGTCGTCGATGGCGGCCCAGAAGTCGTCTTCGGGCTGGTCCAACTGGCGGTTGAAATCGCCGAGCAGCACGAAGGGCGCATCGGCTCGGGCCCGGTCGTCGATCCATGCCTCCAGAATGCCCCGCTGCCGGCGCAGTTCCAAACACTGCGCGCGGCGTATTTTGCGCACTCGGTCATCGCCGCCGAGACGGCCCCAGGCACACCCCGATTTCAGGTGCAGCGAGACTAATTCCAGCGCCTCGAACCGATCGCCGCCCGAAAGCCCCGCGCTCGGCTCGAGCAGAATCCGCACCGCCCAGCGCCGGCGCTCGAGGCCGATCGCCTCGAACGCGGGCAGCACCCGATAACGCAATCCCGATGCGGCCATCCGCGATCGATTGACGGCAAAGCCGGTACGCAGCGCCGTGAGACGCTGCCCCGGCATGCCGCGGCACGGCGACCGACCGCGAACCCGCCGCTCGGAGACGACGATATCGTAGATCGCGGGATCGAAGATCCGGGCCACGGCGCGGTCGTTTTCGACCTCCTGCAGCGCCACGATGTCGGCATCGAGCCGCTGCGCGCTCTCGCGCAGGAGCGCGTAGTCCGCATCCGTGCGCGGGCGGCAGCCATCTCCGTTACGCTCGGCCAGATGCTGAAGATTCCAACTTCCCAACCTCAGGTGTGTCGCGGCTTCGCCTTGCGTACAGCCGCTCAAGACCAGCGCCATCGCCGCGACGCACCAGCCGAACCGCCTCCGCACCGCCACCCTTTTCGAGTGCATCGCAACACCCTGTGCGGATCTCATTCGCCGGCACGCCGATGACAACGGCTCGCGCACCCGGCCGGATGACGGCGCATTGCAGACAAACATCGGTCGGCACGCCGGGCAAGCCTCGCCTGCCCCCGCCGCTTCGCTATGATTAGCCACCCGTGTTCCCGGTTCAATCATCGGACCGTGAGCTCCAACCGAGCGGCAGCCGCCCGTCGGCACATCGCGGCATCGGATGACACGCGGTGCGGCCCGTCCGATGCGCCGCGACACCACCCGATGACGATTCCACCACAGTACTGGAGGCCATTTGGACCTCGACGGACGCACGCTCCTGGTTGCGGCATCGCTGACCTCCATCCTGCTCGCGATGCTCGTGCTCCACGTTCGCCGCTGGCTCGGCAAATCGATACACGGGCTTGGCTGGTGGGCAGCGGCCGTCATACTGCTCACCGGGTCCACCTTGCTGCTCGCCGACCTCGACCGCTTCAAAGCTATCAACGATACCCACGGCCACGGTGTCGGAGACCGCGCGCTGAAGGCGTTTGCCGATGTCGCCTCCGCGCAGATCCGCGACGGCGACCTGTTCGCTCGCCACGGCGGCGAGGAGCTCGTCGTCTTGCTGCCCGGCACCGGGCATCAGGAGGCCCGAGCGATCGCCGAGCGCATCCGTGCGGCCACCGAAGCCGCCATCATCGACGGCCCGGAAGGCAAGCCCATCCGTCTCAGCGTCAGCATCGGCGCAGCTTCGGCGCTGCCGGGCTCACGGGCGGCGGTTCACCTCGATCCCCTACTGCGCGACGCCGACCGCGCCATGTACCGCGCCAAGGAAAGCGGCCGCAACCGTGTCGTCGGCCCGTCCTAGGCGAATCGCCGACCATCCGGGCGTTGTTCGCCGGCGCGGCTCCCGGGTCACCCGGCGAGCTCTACCCAGCGACATCCAGCCGGCGAGGTCCGGCCGGCCGCAAGCCCCTCCCTCCCCAATAGGCCGCGTCCTTGGTCTACGCTTTCAATGAACGTCCCAGAGTGTACGTCCTTTTCTTACATTAGCGCGTGCCGGACGCGTCGCGGAACGCTCTTGGCTCCGGCACGCTCGGAACCCGGCAAGAAGGGGAGCAATGAGCGGACAGGCTTCGGAGTACGACGCGCCTCGACTGCTGAGGCTTGCCACTTACGCCTCGGTGATCACGGCAGCGTTGCTGATCTTGGCAAAACTGGCGGCTTGGCTGGCGACCGGATCGATCAGCGTCCTGGCTTCGCTGGTCGACTCGGTGATGGATGCCGGCGCGTCGCTGATCAATTTGCTGGCGGTGCGCTGGTCGCTGCAACCCGCCGATTCCAAGCACCGCTTCGGGCACGGTAAGGCGCAGCCCCTGGCAGCACTCGCCCAATCCGCATTCATCACCGGGTCCGCCGTTTTCCTCTGCCTGGAGGCCATCGACCGGCTGCTGAATCCGCGACCCGTGATGCAAATCGGCATCGGGCTCGCGGTGATCGGCTTTGCGATTGCCGCGACCTTGGTACTGCTCGCCATTCAAGCCTATGTCATTCGCCGTACCGGCTCCACGGCCATCCGTGCCGATGCGCTGCACTACGCCACCGATTTGGCAACCAATAGCGCCACGCTTGCGGCCCTCGGGCTTGCGGCACTTGGCTGGCACGGGCTCGATCCGGTTTTCGGGCTCGGTATCGGCGCCTTTGTGCTGTTCGGCGCCTTGAAGATCGGTTACGAGGCAGTACAGCTGCTGCTCGACCGTGAGCTGCCCTCGGAGCAGCGCAACGAGATTCTTGCCTTGGCGCGGGAGACCCCGCAGGTTCGCGACGTCCACGCATTGCGAACGCGTCGATCCGGCCAGACGGTGATCATTCAATTGCATTTGTCTCTCGACGACCAGCTACCGCTGGCGGCAGCGCACCGTATTGCGATGCGTGCGGAGGAGCGCATCCGCAAGCGCTACCCGGATGCGGATATCATCATCCATCTGGATCCGGTCAGTCTCGGCGACGAGCGCGAATCACCGCCGGAGGAGCCTGTGCAATCCGCCTGAGCCGATCGCGTACCGAAGGTGACGGCCGCGGCAACGGGTTGCCGGATCGAGCACGGGCGAGCAGACAGGTTCAACGATTCGGCTTCAGGGTCTCGTGCTTGCGGCCCGCGGTAAGAATGCTCGGGGCGCCATCGGCGTGGCGCCCGTTTCGCCGCGGCGCGCAACATTGTGGCGAGCGACGGAGCGGCGACACGGCAACCGAGCTTGCCCGCCCGATACCGTCGTCGCTCGCCGGCCTCCGCGAAGCACGTGAAGGATTGATCAGGGCAGACTGATGCGCCGCATCACATTGTCTTTCTTGCGCCAATGCTTGATGGCGGCGCCCACGTGCAGCACGATCAGGCCAAGCAGCACAAGGCCTGCATAACCGTGGAACTGGAACAGCGTCTTGCTGAGCTCTTCGTTCTTCGGAACCAAGCCCGGCAGTTCCCAATCGAAGAACTGCACGGGAAAGCCGCCGGACGCGGTGGCAAGCCAGCCGCCGATCGGCATGCCGATCAGTAGCAAATAGAACAGCACGTGGACCGAGCCGCCGACGTACCGCTCGAAGCCGCCGATCGGAGGATCGTAGGCCGGCGTCGTGTAGGCACGGCGCAGGGCGACGCGCAGGACCATCAGCATCAACAACAAAATGCCGAAGCTTTTATGGTAGGTGTAGAGCATATTGGTGGTCGTGTCGCCGAACAGTCCGACGACGCCTTCATAACCGCCCAGAGTCATGAACGTCAGGCCCACCGCCAACAAGGCGAAGACGATCAAGGCAATCAGCCAGTGCAGCACTCGCTGAACGAAAGAAAAACGCGCATTCGTCATTCTTATCTCCTTGCGGGATTAACCGGGGATCGGGACGGTCCGGCCGAACATCGGCAAGCCGCGGAACAGCGGCCGGTCCGGGCCATTGGACACCGAGCCGAAGGTCGATAGCACGCTCCGACCCTCCGACTTTGCCGGCATCGCCCCCATTGTCGCTGTACTCGGCGAAGGAGGAAACCGATGTCTGACCCGATCGTGGCGTCTCGCCCGTGGCGCAGGAGCCTGCGCTACGCAAACTGGCTCTACAATCCGTTCCACGGGCTCGATGCCGTGGGCATCTACGACCTGCTGTCGACCGGCGCGGCGACGCAGCAGGGTCTCTATCTCAACCTCGGCTACTGGCGAGAGGCCGCCGACATCGACGAGGCGAGCGCCGCGCTGGCGATGCTGGTCGGCGAGCGCGCGGGCATGGCCCCGGGCGACGAAGTGCTCGACGTCGGCTTCGGTTTTGCCGACCAGGACATGCTGTGGGCTCGGCGACTGGAGCCCGCGCGGATCACCGGGCTCAATATCACCGCGTCTCAAGTCGCGCTGGCACGCGAGCGGGTGGCCGAGGCGGGGCTCGCCGAGCGGATCGATCTCCGCCAGGGCAGCGCGACCGACATGCCGCTGGCGTCGGAATCCGTGGACCTGGTGGTCGCGCTGGAATGTGCCTTTCACTTCCGCACGCGCGAGCGGTTCTTTCGCGAGGCCTGGCGGGTTCTGCGCCCGGGCGGGCGGCTGGTGAGCGCCGACATCATTCCCATGCCCCGCATCAGCGGCTTTCCGGCGCGGCTCAAACAGCAGTTGTCTTGGTCCTTGGTGGCCGGCAAATTCGCCATCCCGGCCGAAAATTCGTACACGCGCCCGACCTATCACGCGAAGCTGGCCGTGACGGGATTCGAGGCGATCGAGATCGAGTCGATTCGCGGCGACGTCTATGCACCGCTGCACCGCTATTTGGCGGCAAATCCGGGCAGCCTGGGCCGTTTACATCCGATGGCACGCTTCGCCGCGCGCCTCGCTCTGCAATTCGACGCCGACAGCGTTTATCGCGGCCTCGACTACATCCTGGCCGCCGCGCGAAAGCCGAAGCGCTTGTCCCCCCGTTCTTCCGTGCGCGAAGCAGCTGATTGATCGTCGATCCGGCCCGGCAAGTATCCCCTTGCCGGCAGCCCGGCCCGGCTCACTCGGCTCGCGATCATGCCGCGGGCGGCTGCGGCCGTCGGCGGCCGCGCCATCGCAGGGACCGCTCCGCCGTCGCAGGTCACGCCATCACCCGGCCCGCGCTCAACCCGTATTGCGCATGCCCGCGGCGATCGCATTGATGGAGCGCAGCAGCGGGTCCAGCCACTGCTCGCGCGACTCCTGCGTCTCCTCGCTGCGGTAGCGCTCGAGCAGTGCGATCTGGACGTGATTCAACGGGTCCAGATAGGTATTGCGCCGCGCCAGCGACAGCTGCAGATCAGGCGTCTCTTCCATGAGCCCGTGCAGACCGGCAATGTGAAGCACCTGAGTCAGCGTGCGCTGGTACTCGTCGGCGATCATGGCGTAGATGGCCTCGGCCTTGGCCCGGTCCTTCGCCAGCCGCAGGTACTCGTGGGCGATGTGCATCTCCGCTTTGAACAGCGCCATCTGTGTGTTGCTCAGGATGGCCCGGAAAAACGGCCAGTCCTGATACATGCGCTGCAGCTTCGCCAAGCGCTCGAGATCGGCACCGCGCCAGCGCTCGATCGCCGTACCGATACCGAACCAGGCGGGCAGCGTATGCCGCGACTGCGCCCAGCCGAAAACCCAGGGAATGGCTCGGATCGATGTCAGCGAGCGGTCGGCCTTTTTCCGATGCGACGGGCGCGAGCCGATATTGAGCAGCGCGATGGCGTCCACCGGCGTTACTTCGTAGAAATAATCCAGCACGCCGCCGTCGGCGCCGACGAGCTTGCGGTAGGTCTCTTCGCCGCAGGCCGCGAGCTCGGCCATGATGCCCAGGAAATCCTTGCGCGGCTGCGGCGGCGTCTCGATCACGCAGCGGCTGGCCTTGATCAGGCCGCTGATCCCCATGGTCAGCTCGTAGAGCGCGGTCTCCGGGTTCGCATAGCGATAGGACAGCACCTCGCCCTGCTCGGTGAACTTGACCTGACCGCGCACGGTGTTGTCCGGCTGCGACAAAATCGCCTCGTGCGTCGGGCCGCCGCCGCGGCCGATGGTGCCGCCGCGGCCATGGAAGAGGCGACACTTGATCCCGTGCGAATCCGCCAGCGCGATAATCTTTTCCTGCGCTTCATAGAGGTTCCAGGCCGAAGACAAAATGCCGCCGTCTTTGCAGGAATCCGAATACCCGAGCATCACCTCCTGCATGTTGCCAGAGGCCGCCAGCAGCGCCGCATAGGTCGGGTTGTCGAACAGCGTCGACATCACGGTATCGATCCGCGCGAGATCGTCGATGGTCTCGAACAGCGGCGAAATGCGGATCGTGCAGAACCATCCCTCCGGCGTGCGTCCGGCGAGACCGGCCAGACGCGCGAGCAGCATCACCTCCATCACGTGACTCGCGGTATGGGTCATCGAGATGACGTAGGCGCCGAAGACTTGATCGCTGATCTCAGCGCGCATGCGCGCCATGGATTCGAACACCTCCAGCGTCTCGCGGGTCTCCGGCGTCAGCGTGCCCTTGTCGATATGGAACGGATGCGGGTGAGCGATGGCCTCTGCCAAAGCGACAAGCTTCTGGTCCTCGGTAAACGCCTGGTAGAAGGGCGCGCCGGGCTGGCGCGCGAACAGCTCGGTGACGGCCTCGCTGTGGCGCGTCGACTCTTGGCGGATATCGAGCAGCACCAAATGAAAGCCGAAGCTCTCCACCAGGCGGATCAGATCCTTGAGTACCCCGTCGGCGGCATTGGCGTCGCCGTGACTGATCAGCGAGTCGCGGATCAGGTACAGGTCATCGAGCAGGTCGCCGGCATGGGGGTAACCGTCGACACGGTCGTCCGGACAGTCCCCGCCCTCGATACGCGCCCGCACCCGCGCCAGGTTGGCCGCAAGCCGATGGCGGACGATGGCGAGCTTGCGACGGTAAGGCTCATGGTAGTAGCGCCGCTGTGTCTGCCCCATCGTGTCCATCCAATAGTCCTCGTCGGCATCCAGGCTGTCGAGAAACTCGGGGGACGGGCGGCACAGCGTGCTCGAATGGCTCAGGATGCGCGTCAGCTTGGCGACGCGCTCGATGTAGGCCTCCAGCACCAGCTCGCAGTGCATGCGCACCGCAAGCTCGGTGGTATCGGGCTTCACGTAGGGATTGCCGTCGCGATCACCGCCGATCCAGGAGCCGAAGCGCACGAAGCTCGGTACCTTTATTTCGCCGTCGCTGCCGTAGGCACGGCGCACCGCACGCTCCAGGTTGCGGTAGATCTGCGGCAGCGTCGCGAACAGCGACTCGCGGAAGAAATACAGCCCTTGGCGCACCTCGTCGGTCACCTGCGGCTTGTGCACGCGCACCTCGTCCGTCTTCCACAGGATTTGGATCTCGCTCAGGATCTCGCCGAGGCGGTCCTGCTGCTCCTCCTGGTTCAGCTTGTGCCGGTGCAGGCCGAGCGTCAGCAGGAAGATGCGCCGTTGGGTCTCGAGCGTGGTGCGCCGCTTGGCCTCGGTGGGGTGGGCGGTGAAGACCGGTAGGTAAGCGAGCTCGTCGAACAGGGCCTGCAGGTGCCGTGCCTGCACGCCGTCCTCGGCGAACTGGCGCAGCGTATGATCGAACGACCCCCGCCACAGACGCCCGCCGGCGCTGATCAGCGAGCGGCGGCGCAGATAGCCCTGCACCTCCTCGGCGATATGGGCCAGGCTGAAGTAGATCGTATAGGCCCGGATCACCTCCGAGAGCGTCTGCGGATCGAGCCCGTCAATACGCTTCATCAGCTTCGCGCGCAGTGTCGGATCGTCCTTCTCGCGCAACGCGAGGAAGCCGTCACGCAGCCGCTCCACTACCACCAGGACGCGCTTTCGGCTGTGCTCGCGCAAAACCTCTCCGAGCAAATTGGCGAACAGCTGAATGTCGCGCTCCGGTCCGATGACCTCCGCGGCCTCTTGTTGGTCGTTATTCGTCATGATCTCGGTACTGCTGCTGGAACCGCGTTACCCCAAGAGGGATTCGCGGCGGCACAAGCGGGTGGGAAAGGGTGGGTAGGTAAGTTCAGAGTCTAACCCGCTCCCTCGGGCCTTGAAACCGAAAATCGTACACCGGCATCCCGCATTCGTGCGCTATCGCAGCCCCGACAGCCGCGATAACTCCGCCTTCCGCGCCCGATACATAAAAAATCAGAACAAAAAGATGACATATCCGAGTGATTCAGCCCGACCAGGGCTTGGCTGTCTTCGCGGGCTCGTTCGGCCCGGAATGCACCCCGGAATGCACCCCGGAATGCACCCCGGCAACCGGTTCGCCGAAAACCCTGCATCCCGCAATGCGCAAAGCGCTTGCGAATTCCTCCCCATGGCGCAGACTCTTCGGTATGACAGCGGCCGGCGGCCCCGGGCCGTCGGCGAACGATGATGACGCCGGAGACAGCGATGAACGACCAGGCCGATAACGACAAATCCAAAGACTCCCCCGCCGACCGTCTGGTCGACGCTTACAACAGCATGCTCGAGCGCACGCGCGAAGGGATCGAGCAGGCGCAGGAGACCACGCCGAAGCTGCGCCACATGCTCGAAGGCGTGCGCGACAACATGGTCGAGCTCGGCGAGCTGACGCGAGAAGAAGCACACAAAATCGCCGAATACGTAGAGCGCGACATCGAAGATGCCGCGACCTATCTCGTCGACACCGGCGAGACCTGGCGCGACTGGTGGCGCTTCGACCTGGAGCTGATGGAACAGCGGATGCTCGACGCCTTCACCAGCGTGGCGGACCAGACCAGCCTGCAGCTGAGCAGTTGGGCCGAGCAGGCGCGCCGAGCGAATCTCTACCAGGCCGGGCAGATCGCAGGACCGGGCACACTGATCTGCGACCGCTGCGGCGCGGAAACCCATTTCACGCGCACGGGCCGCATTCCTGCCTGCGCCGACTGCGGCGGGCTCGTGTTCCGCCGCCCGAGCGCGGCCGACAAGAGCGCCGACTCCGGCTGAGCGCACGCCCGGCACCGCGCGCGAGCACGCCCGCCGTGCGCACGGCCCGCGCGGCGCATCGATTGCGGATGCGTCCTTGGCTTTCGCCCGAGGCGCCGCTATAGTCCCATCTCGGATTCAGCTTCGCGGGAGAGACCGGTCAAGTACCGGCGCCGAAGGCGCAACCCCGCCCGGAATCGCTCAGGCACCCGGACCGCGAAGCCAAGCACCGACTCTGGAGAGCGGCCGCCCATCGCGGCCCACCGACGGGGCAGCAGCACCGCCGCTGGCGGCACTGCAAACTCTCAGGTTCAGGACAGAGGGGCGGCGGCAGCGGTCGTAACGGCCGCGGCCCCGTTTGCTTTTTCCAACCAGCGCCCGGCCCTCCGGTCGGCGAAACGGGAGGCCCGATGGGTTCCAGAACCCCCCTATATACCGAGCACGAGCGCCTCGGCGCGCGCATCGTCCCGTTCGGCGGCTGGGATATGCCCCTGCACTACGGCTCTCAGATCGAAGAGCACCACGCCGTGCGTCGCGCCGCCGGCATGTTCGATGTCTCCCACATGCAGCCGGTGGATATCGCCGGCGACGGCGCCAAGGCCTTCCTGCAGCATCTGCTGGCGAACGACGTCGACAAACTCAAACAGCCGGGGAAGGCCCTCTACAGCTGCATGCTGAACGAGCGCGGCGGCGTCATCGACGACCTGATCTGCTACTGGCGCGGCGGCGAGCACTATCGCCCGGTCGTCAATGCCGCCACCGCGGACAAGGACCTGGCCTGGATGAAGTCGCAGGCGGCGCGTTTCGATGTCACCGTCGCCCGGCGCGACGATCTCGCGATGGTCGCCATCCAAGGCCCGCGGGCACGCGAAAAGACCGTACCGCTGCTCCCGCCCGAGCTGCGCGAGCCGTCATCGGCATTGAAGCCCTTCTTCGCCGCCGAGCACGGCGACTGGCTCGTCGGGCGCACCGGCTACACCGGCGAAGACGGCTTCGAGGTCATGCTCCCGGCCGATCGGGCCGCGGACTTCTGGCGCGCCCTGTACGACGCCGGCGTGACGCCCTGCGGCCTCGGAGCACGCGACACGCTGCGCCTGGAGGCCGGCATGAACCTCTACGGCCAAGATATGGACGAACAGACGGGACCGCTCGAGAGCGGACTCGGCTGGACCGTGGCGCTGGAGCCGGCGGATCGCTTTTTCGTCGGTCGCCATGCGCTGGAGCAGCGTTGCGCGTCCCCCGACCTGCCGCGCTTCGTCGGCCTGCTGCTGACCGGGCGCGGCGTGCTGCGCAGCCACCAACCGGTCCTCATCGACGGCAGGCGCGCCGGGGAGATCACCTCCGGCGGCTTCTCGCCGACGCTGCAGCGCTCCATCGCGCTGGCCCGCGTCGACGCCGGCATCGGCGACACCTGCGACGTGGAAATCCGCGGCAAACCCGTGCCGGCACGCGTGGTCCGGCCACCGTTCGTTCGCAACGGCGAAGCGCGGATCGCGCTCTGATTGCGCTGATCCGATTCCCGATATCCCGACCTTACCGGAGCCCGATATGAGCAATGTTCCCGCCGACCTGAAGTACGCGGAAAGCCACGAGTGGATCAAAGACAACGGCGACGGCACCGCTACCGTCGGCATCACCGACCATGCCCAGGAGGCACTCGGCGATCTGGTCTTCGTCGAGCTTCCCGAGGTCGGTAAACAGCTCGCGGCCAAGGATGCCTGCGCCGTGGTTGAATCGGTCAAAGCCGCGTCCGATATCTATACACCCGTCGGCGGCGAAGTCGTCGCGGTGAACGACACCCTCGAAGGCGCGCCGGAGACAATCAACGACGATGCCTACGGCGAAGGCTGGATCTTCCGAATAAAGCTTGACGACGCCGCTCAGATGGGCGCGCTGCTCGACGCCCCCGGTTACGAAAAGGCGCTCGAGGAAGAGGGCTAAGCACACCGCGGCCCGCTCCGGCGGGCCCACGCCGCCGGCCCGCGGGCCGGGCCGGCCGAGCGCGTCCGGCCTCTGCATCCGCGAAAATCTTATCAACCAGCACCGACCCGACGAAGCGATGCCTTTCATCCCCCACACGCAAGAAGACGTCGAGGCGATGCTCGCCAAGATCGGCGTCGACTCCATCGACGACCTGTTCGACGAGATTCCCGCCGAGTTGCTGGCCGGAGGGCTGGACGGCATTCCCTCCGGCCTGTCGGAAATGGAGATCACGCGGCTGATGCAGGCCCGCGCCCGCGAGGACGGCCAGCCGCTATGCTTCATCGGCGCCGGGGCCTACGAGCACCATATCCCGGCCGCCGTCTGGCAAATCACCACCCGCGGCGAGTTCTACAGCGCTTACACGCCCTATCAGGCAGAAGCCAGCCAGGGTACACTGCAAGTGCTCTACGAGTTCCAGTCGATGATGACGGCCTTGACCGCCCTCGACGTCTCCAACGCCTCGCTCTACGACGGCGCCTCCGCACTGGCCGAGGCCGTGCTCATGGCCGTTCGAGCGAACCGCAAGGTGAATTCCAAGCGGGTATTGATGCCCCGAACCGTGCATCCCTCTTACCGCCGTACGGTGCAGAGCATCGTGCGCCATCAGGGGATCGAGGTGGTGGAGATCCCGTTCGATCGCAAGGGCGGTCATACGTCGCTCGCGCAGTTGGAGGCCTTGGCCGGCGATCCTTTCGCCGCACTGGTGATCCCGCAGCCGAACTTCTTCGGCGTGCTCGAAGACGTGGACGCGTTGACCGATTGGGCCCACGCGCGCGACGCACTGGTGATCGGCGTCGTCAATCCGGTCGCACTCGCGCTGTTGTCGCCGCCCGGGGATTGGGGCAGCGCCGGTGCCGACATCGCCTGCGGCGAAGGGCAGCCGCTGGGCATACCGCTGGCATCCGGAGGGCCTTATCTCGGCTTCCTCTGCTGCAAGCAGCCTTACCTGCGACAGTTGCCCGGGCGGATCGCCGGAAAGACCGTCGACCTCGACGGTAAAGAGGGCTATACACTGACGCTGCAGGCACGCGAGCAGCATATCCGCCGCTCCAAGGCCACCTCCAACATCTGCACCAACCAAGGACTGCTGGTCACCGCGGCCACCATCCACATGGCGATGCTGGGGGCGGACGGTCTCGAGGGCGTGGCCGCCGCCTGTCACTCGAACACCGCCAAGCTCGCGGACATGCTGTGCGCCGTTCCCGGCGTCGAGCCGCTGTTCGATCGTCCCTGCTTTCACGAGCGCGCGCTGCGGCTTCCGGCACCCGCCGCCGACGTGCTGCGCTCGCTCGCCGCGCACGACATTCTCGGCGGCTTCGATCTGGGCAGCGAGTACCCGGAACTGGAGCCGGCCGTGCTGGTGTGCGCGACGGAGATGCGAACCGACGAGGATCTGGCCGCGTTCCGCGACGAGTTGGCTCGCGTCATCGGCGACGCGCAGTCCGGCACGCCGTCCGCCGGAGCCCAAGTCGTGAATGCGTAACGAGCGATTCGGCACGGTCACGGCCATGCCGCGACCGTCCCCCGACGGACCCGACCGACACAACCCCGACACCGGAGACGCCCCATGGCCCAGACCGCATTGAAAGGTAACCCCGTCAACCTCACCGGCGACATGCCCGCCGTCGGAGCCCCGGCGCCCGACTTCGAGCTCGTCGCCGGCGATCTCTCCGACAAGTCGCTCGCCGACTTTGCCGGCAAAAAGAGGCTGCTGAACATCGTGCCGAGCCTCGACACCGATGTCTGCGCGACCTCGACGCGCAAGTTCAACGAGCACTTCAGCGGCCGTTCCGACGCGGTCTGCCTGGTGGTGTCGGCGGATCTCCCGTTCGCGTCCGGGCGCTTCTGCAGCACCGAGGGGCTGGACAACGTGCATCCGCTGTCGATGATGCGCTCGCGCAATTTCGCCAAGGATTACGGCGTGCTGATCGCCGATGGCCCGCTGGCCGGCATCACTGCCCGGGCGGTGGTGGTCATCGACGCGAACGACAAGGTGATCCACACCGAGCTGGTGCCCGAGATCACGCAGGAGCCGGACTACGAGGCCGCCCTGAAAGCACTGGGGTAAGGCGCCCGAGCCCGAAAGCACCGGACCCGGCAGCACCGCAACAGGCCATCGGGCCGATGTGCCGGGGCTCGGCCCGCCCCGGGCGGCGCCCCCGATGGGGAGGCCGCGACGCCCGACGGCGGCGCCGCGGCCGGCGCCGAGTTTCGTTCCGATTCGGGAACCGCCGCCGGGCGCACGGCCGGGAGCGGCAAAGCAGCGCCTACGACGGCGCATAGACGACGACCACGCAACAGTGAGCGCGCACATGCTGATTTACGAGCAATCGCGAGCCGGGCGCCGGGCGACGGCGCAGGCACCTTCGGAAACCGCCCCCGTGGATCATTTGCCGGCGGCGCTGCGCAGAAAGCGCCGCCCGGACTTGCCGCAGGTGTCGGAGCTGCAGGCCGTGCGTCACTATACCCGGCTGTCGCAAAAGAATTTCTCCATCGACACGCAGTTCTATCCGCTCGGCTCCTGCACGATGAAGTACAACCCGCGCGCCTGCAACAGCCTGGCCTCGCTGCCCGGCTTCCTGGCGCGCCACCCCGCGGCCCCGGCGACCCACAGCCAGGGCATCATGGCCTGCCTGCTCGAGCTGCAGGACATGCTGAAGTTCGTCACCGGTATGCACGCCGTGTCGCTGGCGCCGGCCGCCGGCGCCCAGGGCGAGCTGGCCGGCGTGCTGATGATCCGCGCCTATCACGACGCCCGCGGCGACCACGAGCGGCGCGAGATCCTGGTACCCGACGCCGCCCACGGCACCAACCCCGCGTCCGCGATCATGGCCGGCTTCCAGGTGCGGGAGATCCCCACCGGCAGCAACGGCGACGTGGACATCGACGCGCTGCGCGCCGCGGTCGGCCCCCGCACCGCGGGCATCATGCTGACCAATCCCAGCACCGTCGGCGTCTTCGACCGCAACATCCAGGCCATCGCCGAGACCGTGCACGCCGCCGGCGGGCTGCTCTACTACGACGGCGCCAACCTGAACGCGATCCTCGGCAAGGTGCGTCCGGGCGACATGGGCTTCGATGTCATTCACATGAACCTGCACAAGACCTTCTCGACCCCCCACGGCGGCGGCGGTCCGGGTGCCGGGCCGGTGGGTGTCTCCAAGCGGCTGGAGCCCTATCTGCCCGTGCCGCTGGTGTCTCGCGACGGCGATCGGTACCGCTGGCTCACCGAGCGCGACCGGCCGGAGAGCATCGGGCGCATGACTGCCTTCGGCGGCAATATGGGCATTCTGCTGCGGGCCTACATCTATGCCCGTCTGCTCGGCGCCGAAGGCATGCGCCGGGTGGCCGAATACGCGACGCTGAATGCCAACTATCTGCTCTCCTGCCTGCGCGAGGCCGGTTTTCAGCCCGCTTATCCGCAGCGCCGCGCAAGCCACGAGTTCATCGTCACCCTCAAGCGCGAGGCCAAGGAGCTCGATGTCAACGCGATGGACTTCGCCAAGCGGCTGCTCGACTACGGTTACCACGCGCCGACCACGTACTTTCCGCTGCTGGTGCCCGAGTGCCTGCTCATCGAGCCTACCGAGAGCGAAGCAAAAGAGGATCTGGACGGGTTCGTCGACGCCATGACCCGCATCCGCGCCGAGGCCGAGTCCGAGCCGCAGATGGTCAAGGGTGCGCCATACAAACTTCCGGTCCGCCGGCTCGATGATGTGCGCGCAGCGCGCCAATTGGATCTCGCTTGGCGGGGCGGCACCGAAGCCGGTCAGTGACCAAAGCGGGCGGCGTCGCGAAGGCGCCCGGCCCGCTCCGAGGTCGCCCCCTCCGAGGTCCCCGGGCCCGGCGCGTCCTGCCGACACGAACGGCTGCCCGGAGCGCGGCTCGCTCGGCCCGGTGCGGGGTGTACCGAGCCGCGATGCATGTCCGTGCCGTTGCGGCATCGCCCGCCTCGCGATGACCTGCGCCGGGCACCATTTCCGCCACAACGCCGAGACGACGGAGCCACTCGATGGCTTACCAAAATGCCAAGGGCTGGCGACGGGTCGTTAACGCCTTCGGTTACTCGATGCGCGGGCTCAAGGCCTGCTACGAGCTCGAAGAGGCCTTCCGCCAAGAGGTCTTCGTGCTGATCCCGCTCGTGCCCGTCGGCCTCTGGCTCGGCGACACACCCGTGGAACGCGCGATGCTGGTGGGCAGTCTCATGCTGGTGCCGATCGTCGAACTGTTGAATTCGGCCATCGAGGCCAACGTCGACCGCGTCGGTCTCGAGCGGCACGAGCTCTCCAAGCGGGCCAAGGACATCGCATCGGCGGCGGTATTTACGAGTATTCTGTTTGCCGCCGTGATCTGGGCATTAATCCTGCTGCCGAAATGGCTGTGAACCGGCGGCGGGCTCGGGCGGGTTCCGGGCACGTCGGGCGCACGACCGCCGCACCGCCCGCGTGCGAGCCCGGCCGCCGCGGCCGCCGGGCTCGGTCCGGGCTAACCGCCGCCCGCGGACGACGTTTCATTCTGATGACTGTGGCACCGCACAATGAGTCAAACCCCGGACAATGCGGCCTTCATGCCGCTCGATATTGCGATTCTGACCGTCTCCGACAGCCGAACCGAAGCCGACGACACCTCCGGGCACCTGCTGCGCGACAGCGTGGCGGCGGCCGGGCACCGGATCGCGGCCAAGGAGATCAGCCCCGACGATGTCTACAGGCTGCGCGCAATCTTCTCGCGCTGGATCGCCGACCCCGGCGTCCGTGTGATCATCAGCACCGGCGGCACCGGTCTGACCGGCCGCGACAGCACCCCTGAAGCGGTTGCGGCTTTGCTCGATAAGCCCATCGACGGTTTCGGCGAGCTGTTCCGACAGCTCTCCTATCGCGATATCGGCGCGTCCACGGTCCAATCCCGCGCCGTGGCGGGCCTGGCCAACGGCACGCTGATCTTCTGCCTGCCCGGCTCCACGGGCGCCTGCCGGACTGCCTGGGACGAGATCCTCGGGCCGCAGCTCGACAGCCGCACCCGGCCATGCAATTTCGCGCAGCTGATCGCGCGCTTCGGTGAGCGCTGACATGTCCGCCGCCGGCAACCACAACGATTGCGACGCCGGGCCGCAGCGCACGAAACCCCTCGGCGTGGAACAGGCCCTGGAGGTTCTCCTGGCGCGTGCCCGACCGTTGACCGAGACCGAAACGCTGCCGCTGGCCCGGTCGCGGGGGCGTGTGCTCGCCGAGCCGCTCGCAAGCACCGTCGACCTGCCGCCCTGGGACAACAGCGCAATGGATGGCTATGCGCTGCGCGCGGAGGATGCAGCAACGACGCAGGGAAGGCTGCCGGTCTCGCAACGCGTGCCCGCGGGCAGCTCTGCCGAGCCCCTCGTCCCCCGCACCGCGGCCCGCATTTTCACCGGTGCGCCCGTGCCGGCGCATGCCGACACCGTCGTCGTGCAGGAGAGCTGCCAACGTGACGGCGACGTGGTGATCGTGCCCGCGGCACTCGAGCGGGGTGCCAACATCCGCCGCCGCGCCGAAGACGTTCGTGCCGGCGACACGGTCATCGCCGCCGGCACCCGGCTCAGCACCCAGCAGCTGGGCCTGGCCGCTTCGGTGGGCGCGGCGCGGGTCCGCGTCTATCGGCGCCTGCGGGTGGCGTTCTTCGCCAGCGGCGATGAACTGACCATGCCCGGCGAGCCACTCTCCCCGGGCAAGATCTACAACTCCAACCGCTTCCTGTTCCAAGGACTGCTCGAAGATTTGGGCTGCGATGTCATCGACCTCGGAACGGTGCCGGATACATTCGACGCCACCGCCGAGGCACTGCGCCGGGGTGCCGAGCAGGCCGACCTGGTGATGGCCAGCGGCGGTGTGTCCGTGGGCGAGGAAGACCATGTCCGGCCCGCCGTGCAGCAGATCGGGACGCTCGATCTATGGAACGTCGCCATGCGCCCCGGCAAGCCGCTGGCGTTCGGCCACATCGGCGACACGCCGTTCATCGGCAGTCCGGGCAACCCGGTTTCTTTGTTCGTCACCTTCTGTCTGTTCGCCCGGCCCTTTATCCTGCGCATGCAAGGCGTCGAGCGCGGCCTCGTTCCTAACGCGCTGCGTGTTCGCGCCGGCTTCGATTGGCCGACCCCCGGCAAGCGCCGCGAGTACCATCGGGCCAGGATCACGACCGGCGCCGACGGCATACCGGTGGCCGAGATCTTCGAGAGCCGCTCGTCGGCCTCGCTGCGCTCGCTGGCCTGGGCCGGCGGCTTGGTCGACATCGCGGCCGGCACGACAGTGACAGCCGGCGACAGCGTCGTATTCCTTCCCCTTTGCGAGCTGCTCGGATGATTCGCGTACTTTTTTTCGCAAGCCTGCGGGAGCGTCTCGGCACCGCGCAGGAGTCCATCGCCGCCGACGGCATCGCCAGCGTCGCCGACGTGATTTCCCGGCTGCGCGCCGCCGACCCCGCCCGTGCGGAGGCGTTGTCGCCGCAGCAGGCCGTCATCGCCGCCGTTAATCAGGAAATGGCCCGCGCCGATACGCCGGTGGCCGACGGCGACGAAGTGGCTTTTTTCCCGCCCGTCACCGGCGGCTGAAGGCATCGCCGACCGCATCCGGGATGGCTCGGCCCGGCGCGCCGGGCGAATTCCCGCCCAATCGGCGATGGCGTCTCCTGCATGGTCTAGACTCAGTTCCGAAGGCTGCACCGCAGCCGCGCCCGAACCCACGGAACAGCAGAGAATCCGCACAGCCCCGAAGTGAGCACGCCCAACGCTTCAGAACGCTTTCTGGTTTTCGCCGCCGGCGAGCATCGCTACGCCCTATCGGCGGACTGCGTTCGCGAAACCCTCTCGCTGCCGCGACTGACGGCACTCGACGATACGCCGCCATGGGTGCTGGGTGCGTTCGACCTACGCGGCGAGTTGGCGCCGTTGGTCAGTATCGAGGTTTGCCTGGGCGCTCCGACACCGAGCGCGACCGCGGCGGACCTGGCCATCGTCGCCGATATGGGCGGCCATCCCGTGGCACTGCACGCGCACGCACTGTGCGGACTTTGCCGCGCCGTGCGCATGGCGACGCCCGCGGCCGACGCGGACGGCCCGGAGATCCGCCGGCCGCGCTGGCACATTGCGTTGGCGGACGGAACGGCGCCGGTCGTGACCGAGTCCTGCCTGCGCGTCGGTGCGCACGAGATTCTCGACACGCGGGTGACGCCCGAGGCGCGCCTCGCCGCCTTCGAGCGGAGCCTCGGCGCCGACGGCCGCGACCTGCTCGACGAGCGCGCGCATCGATTCGGCGAGCTCACGGCCGATCACAGCCGAAAACCCCGGTGGCCGTTCTTGCAGGTACTGATCGGCGGCGAGCGCTTTGCGTTCTCGGCATCGGATTCGGTGGCATTTTCCAGCATCCGCGCCGGCTCCGGCAGTGGATCTGCCGCGTCGGCGGCACAATCGGCGCCAGCGCCGGCGGCGGCGCCCGCCGACACACGAGACCGCCTCCGCTGCACCGTGCAGTCAGGTCAACTGCCGCCCGTGTTCGATGTCCGGCCTACGCTGGGGATCACCCGCCATGCGCAATGGCGGCCACGCCAAGCTGTATTGATCGATCTCGCCGGTGAACAGCGCGCCATCGCCGTGGACGCCATCGAGCATTTCCTGCATGCACGCCCCCGTGACGCCTCGCTGCTCCCGGCCTCGCTGCGCGCGCGCCTTCTGCACTGGATCACCGGCGCCATCCAGGGCGAAGACCGTCTGCTGCCCATCGTCGATCCGGTAGAACTGCTCAGCGAAGCGGAGCCGGGCAACGATCTCGCTCCCGGTCACTGATTCCTTCACCAATCCCCGCCATTCGTCAGCGCTTCGGCGCAATCCGATCGACCGGGCGTCGAAAGACCCCGCCGGTTGATGCGCATGCGCCTTCTCCGGTACCGACGCCCGCCGTCCGATCAGCGGTCGAAAACGCGCTTGACGCACAATGCCAGCGCTCTATAGTCAGCTTTAAGGCCGGACACTGATGTGGATATAAAAATTTTTGATCCGTTGCGCACCCCCGACCGTCTCCGCGGACACCGACCGCGTCCATCGGATGACCAATCGTCATAACCATTGTCGAGCACCACTGCCGCACCAAGGAGATGCAGCCATGAGCAAGCAGCTTGCACGCCGTCGCTTCACGTCCATTCACCAACCATTGCCGATGGACAACGACGGATTCCTGACCGACCCGTCTCTTTGGAGCGAGACCATGGCTTGCCTGATCACCGCGATGGATGGCAGAGGCACGTTGGAGCGCGAGCACTGGACCGTCATCTACTACCTGCGCGAGCACTTTTTGACCTACAGCGCATTGCCGCCGGTGTCGCAGCTGTGCCGCACCCACGGCATGCAGCGCGAGCGCGTGAAGCAGCTCTTCGGTAGTTGCCGCGCGGCGTGGCGCACGGCGGGACTGCCGAACCCGGGCCCCGAGGCGCTGGCCTATATGACCTGAGCCGCTATGACCTGAGCCTCGACGACCTGAGCCGCAGCCCGCGCGCGTGATCGATCGGCCCGGCCGGCGCGGCCATCACTGCCCGCCAACCGGCGGCTTCAAGCCGCGTCGCAGCGTCGGCAATCACGCACGATAGCGTGGACAAAGGCCAGCTTCTCGATGGCCGGCCCGGAGAGCACGAAAGGATAGAGATCCTGCTGACCCATGCTGCGGCTCAGGCTGTTGAGCGCAAAGGTCAGCGGCAGCCAGTCGTCCATGATCTCGGCGAAGTCCTGTACGTCGTAGGGGTCCACCTCGGGGTTCGCTTGCTGCAGGCTGCCGTCGGGAAGACGCCGCTCCACCTGCACGCCGAAGTGCTCGGCAGTCTCCAGCGTATCGAGAATATGCAGGTAGTGGGCCCAGCTTTCCGCCCAGTCCTCCCAGGGATGGGAGCTGGCGTAGGCGCTGATGAAGCGATCCTGCCAGTCCGGCGGCGCGCTATTCGCGTAATGGGCATCGAGCGCCGCCCGATAGTCGGCGCGCTCGTCGCCGAACAGCGCCCGGAACGCGTCCTGACGATCCCCATCGCGAATAAGCACATTCCAGTAGTAATGCCCGATTTCGTGGCGGAAATGCCCGAGCAGTGTTCGATAGCGCTCCGCCATGTCGATGCGCCGGCGCTCGCGCACGGCAGCGTCGGCCTCGTCGATATTCAGCGTGATCAAACCTTCGGCATGCCCGGTGAGGACAGCCTGTCCGAGCGGCGCGTCCTGACTCGACAAGAATGCAAAAGCGAGCCCCGACACCGGGTCTTCGAGCCGGGTTCGAAGCGGCAGCCCCAAACGCAGCAGCGAGTAGAACAGCCGGCGTTTGCTACGCTCGATGCGGAACCACTTGTCCAGATTGCCGGCTCGAGCCAGGTTCGGAATCATCTGGTTGTGACGGCAGGCGGTGCAGAATACCTGCTCGCTCGACGTCGGAACCATCCAATTGCAGACCTCGTGCCCGGAGTAATTGCCGCACTTGCGGTAGGTCCGCACCGGCTCGGTCCGTCTCTGCGAAAGCAGGCGCGAGAACAGGCCTCGCACGCTGCGCGTTGCCCGCGGTGAACGCGTGCTGTCGGGCTCGCGCCAGAGGCCGTCAGGGCCCTGCTGAAGTGCCGTCAAGCGCATCCGATCCGGCACAAAGCCGAGTGTCGCGCCGCAGTGGGTGCATACGGAATTCTCGAAGTACACGGACTGCCCGCATAGTCGGCAGCTAAACGTCTTCATGGCAAGGTGCTCCGATGGCGGGGTGTCCGCTGGCGGCGCATCAGCCCCGTTGCGGGGGCTTTTCCCGCAGCCGTGCGAGGCTGTCGCGCCCGCATCGGCGCGCAATACGCAGCAAACGCAGGAAGATCTGGGCAGCCAGAAACGCGTCGCCGGCGGCGGTATGACGGTCGTAGGGGACAATCGAGAAGCGCTTGCACAGCCCGTCGAGGGATAAGTCGTTCAAATGCGGATCGTCGCCGAAGCCGCCATCGGCCTCCAGCCGCAACGCCAGATCGCCGGTATCGACGCTCGTGTTCAGCAGCCGCGCCTCGCTATGACGATCGAGGGCTGCATTGAGCATGTCGATGTCGTAGCGAATGTGATGACCGACCAGCACGGCATCGCGCAGATAGCCCAGCAGCTTGGCGATGGCCTGCGCTTCGGGCACGCCGCTGCTGCGCGTGGCATCCCGCGTGATGCCGTGGACCAGCGTCGATGCCGTGTTGTGCCGGATCTGCAAGACCGCCTCGAAGGTGTCGCCGAGATCGATCCGGCACTCGTCGATGCCCACGGCGCCGACGCTCACGATCCGGTGCCGGCGCGGATCCATGCCCGTGGTCTCGCAATCGAGCACGACGAACCGCACCGACTCCAGCGGCGCATCGCGGGCCCAGCTATCGTCGAAAGCATCGCGATAGTCGGCCAAGGCCTGCATGTCGAAGCCCTCGGTCATCGGTCCGACAGCGCGCCCCGCGCTGCATGGCCGCTGCAGGATCGGCGCGAGGCGCCGCCCCCCCCGCCCGGCCGGGACTGGCGATCGCGCCGCGGCGCTGCCGGTGCGGACCCACCCGGCACACCGGCGCCGATAGACCATCCCCGCGGCAAGCGAAGGGTCGGCCGCGCCAACGCCCCATCAGGGTTATCGCCGAGGTACCAAGCCATAGCGCCGTCCCATGTATTCCATCAAACGCACGACGGTGCGAAAGCCCGCCTTCAGCAGCGTCTGGTCCAATCGGGTCAGATTCGAGGGGTCGATGCGGCTGCCGTCCGTGCCCGTGGTCAGGCCCGCTCGGGCGCGCTGATACAGTGCATTGCCGAACGCGGCCACGGTCTCTTCGATCAGCACCGCCGTCTCGTCGCTCTCCGGCTCGAGTGCCCGCAGGCGGTCCAGTGTCGTCGCCCCTTGGTGGACTCCGCAATCAAGGGCGAGCGCGCGGGCGATATCGACGATCGGCTGCAGCGTCGTGCGCTGAAGATCGAGCACGTCGTTGTAGCCGCCGTCGTCATCGATCACGAGATTGCGGAAGAAGGTCAGCGGCGGCAGATTCGCCATGGAATCGTTGACCAGCAATGGCACGAAGCTCGGATTGCGGTCCTCTTCGCTATGGATATGGCGCTCGAGCGCCTGCACCAGCCAGCAGTCGCCGTGCACCGCACGCAGATCGAACAGCGACGTGGCCCGATACACCGCGCTTTCGATGGGATCCCGGATCCAGCCGGTGAATGCCCGCTGCCACTCCGATAGCGAGCGGCAGGCACTGGGGTGACCGGCAACGATGCCCTTCGCGGTCGGCACGAAACCGCACGCGGCGAGTCCGGCACTGACGCGACGACCCAGTTCGAGAAAGTAGCCGCGCGCGGCGCGCGCAAGCTCCGGCTCCGGGTCCGCATAGACGATGCCGTGATCGAGGTCGTACATGGTCACCAGCTCGCGCCGCCCGGCGGCCCCGAAAAAGACCCAACAGTGGTCGAGCCCCGGACTCTCCACGCCCTCCTCGGCCAGCGCGCCCTCGACCAGCGTCACGACCCGGCGCAACACCGCCGCATTGAACGCCGAAGCGATGGGCGCCAGCCAGCGTATGGCCTCCGGGGCGCTGAGACCGGCCGCGATCACTTCCTCGCCCTGGGCGCGAAGCTGCGCCAGCTCGCCGATATTGCGGGCAGCGGCCATATCGCAGACGATCTCCAGCGGCGCACCACCTTCGATCTTGGTCAAATCGCGTCGAGACACCACCGCCACCACCGGGGCCCCGGGCGTCCCGTCGACGGTCAGCACAAGGTGCTCCGCCTGGGCCTCCAACATCCGGATCAGATAGGTGCCGGCCTCCAAGCCCGCCGCGGCGATCGGAACCGGCTGCACCAAACGCTCCGCCGGTGCTTGCGCCGGCACCTCGCCTGAGGCGACATGGTCGCTCAGCGCACGAATCGAGACGACGCCGATGGGTGCGCCGTCCGGGTCCGTGATCGCCGCCGCGCTGGCGCCCCGCTCCGCCAGCCGCGCGGCGACGGCGCGCAGCGGGGTGCCCGAGCCGCAGGCGACGAGCGCCGGTGCCGCGAGCCGGCGCAGCAACCAATCGAACGGGCGCCGGCCGAGGCGCATCTCCTCGCTGCGCCCGCGGCGGCTCTCCAGCTCAGACGGCATGACGGACGTAGAAAAGTAGGCCGCCAGAAAACGGCTCGCACGCCCGTGACGCTTGACGGCCTCCCAGAACCGGTCTGCCGGCAAGGCGTAGAGGATCACGTCGGTCTCGGTCCGCGCCGTCAGCGTGTGCTCTTCGGCACCCAGATAGCGCCCGACCCCGAGCAAGTCGCCCTCGCCGCGGACATCCCGCAGCGATTCGCCCTCCGCGGTGGCCTCGACCAGCCGCACCACGCCTTGCTGGATCACGTAGACGAAGGGCTTTCGCTTGCGGCCCTTCTCGAAGACCAATTCCCCGTGCTCGTGGAAGGCCACTCGCCCGCCGTCGACCAAATCAAGCAGCTCGCCCTCAGTCATGTACTGAAAAGGCGGATAGCGGCGCAGAAAGTCGGCGACGCGATGTGCGATCGTGGCAGTCTTCAAGGCGATCCTTCGAATTGCTGCTTGTGTCTGGCGCCTCGGCGCGCGGCAATGCCGCACGACGAAATATTCGGGCGATGTTAGCCCATCACGACGCGGCCACGCAGCGCCGATTGCGAGGAAGCATCGCGCCGGTCTCCCGAAGCACCGCGCGGGGCCTCAGCGCCGCCCGGTCGCAACCGTAAAACGGGTCGGCAGCACGCCGCCGCGCCGGTCGAGAACTTGGTCGGGCGCGTCCACTCTGCTCAGGCGCCGGCTCGCAAGCAGCGGGCGCAGCAATGCCGGGACGGCCACGCGGTTGATATGCTCACCGAAGCACCGGTGCGCACCGTACCCCCAATGCAGATAGTGGGTGCTCGGTCGGTCGGTCCGGAATGTGCGCGGCAGCCAAAGCGTCAGCGGATCGAACATCGCGCCGAAGGTGGCCGCAAAGACCATGCTGTCCTGCGGGATCTTCCGGGCGCGCAGGCTGCCCCGTGCGATGACGCAGTCCCTGACGGCCCGGCGACAGATCACCGTATGCACCGGACGGAAGCGCAGCGCCTCGAACAGGTAGCGCCCCAATGCAGGCAGATCGTTGCCGCGCGCGGCGTCGCACGCGGCCTCCAGCATCCGCGGCCGGCGCAGGAGCTCATCGAGGGCGTTCACGGCCGCCGCCGAGACGGTGGGCAGCGCCGAGACGGCGAGCAGCAGCCAATTGTCGCGAATGGCCGCATCGTCGAAGTTCGGCTGCGCCGCCTTCTGTAATGCCAGGCAGCGGTTGAGGACATCGTCGCGATCGCCCGGGGCGGCCTTGCGCGCGGCAATGGCCGCATCGAGTTGTGCCCGCATCGCACGCGCCGCGGCCAGTGCCTCGCGCTCCACGTCCGGATCCGCCGCCAGATCCAGCGCCAGATAGCGGTACATCGGCGTTGTCCAACCGATCCAAGGCTCGCCGTCGCTGCCGGGCAAGCCGAAATAGCGGGCGAGGACATCGGCCATGACCGGCAGCGTCAACTGTGCCGGCACGTCGATCTGCCGGCCGGAGGCGGCAACCGCGGCCCGGGCGCCCTGCTCGATCGCAGGCAGTAGCAACCGCTCCACATCGTCCCGGCGCAGGGCCAGGTGCATCATGGCCAGGCCCTGCTCGCGCGCCTGCCCGGGCTGCATGCCGGCGAACGTGCTCGACCCCGCCGTGAGGCGTCCGATCCGGGGCCCGTAGACGACGGCGAAGTCCTCGTCGCGCTCGAGCACTTCGCGCACATCGTCGAAGCGGGTGACGATCACCGTGCCGGCGTTGGCGTAAGCCTCTACGAGGCGGCGCGACATCGACAGGTTGGCATTGAATACCCGCAGTACGCCGAACAGGAGCCGCTGACCGTCGGTGGTGGCGGTCATGGCCTCCAAGCGTTCGGCGATGGGCGTGCCCTTATCGGCTTTCGCGAGCAGATAAAGCAGCCGGGCCAAATCGCCGAGGCCGGCGGCGAATGCGCCCAAGTAGCGCAGCGGGAGCAGGAACAGATTGCTCAGCAGCGGCATTGAAATCTCCGCAAATAACAGGGAAAGGCGGCGGAGCGGCTCGGCGAGCGCCGGCGCGACGCATCCGGCATACCCGCTCGACGCCCGGACTCGGCGCTCGGAAGCGGCGCTCGGAAGCGGCGCTCGGATTCAGGGCGCCCCGATAATACGACGCATCGCCTGCTGCACACGGTTCACCGGGACGGCGAAACCGATGCCGACATTGCCGCCGGCGGGGCCGATCAGCGCGGTATTGATGCCGACCACCTCGCCGGCCAAGCTCAGCAGCGGGCCGCCGGAATTGCCGGGATTGATCGAGGCGTCGGTCTGGATCAGCTCGCCCAGGCTGTTCTCGGCGATACCCGTGCGCCCGACGGCGCTGACGATGCCGGAGGTCACGGTCTGGCCGATACCGAACGGATTGCCGATGGCGATGACGAAGTCGCCGACCTCCAGGTCGTCGGAGTTACCGAAGCGCAGCCGCGGCGCATCGACAGGCGGGATGCGCAGCACCGCAATGTCCGTGCTCGGATCGCTGCCGATCAAGCGTGCCTTGAAGTTGCGGCGATCCTTGAGTGTCACGGTGATCTCGCGGGCATCGGCGATGACATGGGCGTTGGTCAGCACCAGCCCGCGGCCTCCGTCGATGACGACACCGGAGCCGACACTCTGCTGACGCTGCGTGCCCGAGGAGTCCGGGGGCGTCAGATCGAAGCGCTCGAGGAAGCGGCGAAAGTCCGGGTCGCGCAGGAAGGGGTGGTCTTCGATGTCGACCTCGGAAATGACGGCGACATTGACGACGGCCGGTGTCACCCGAGCCAGCAGCGGCGCCAGTGACGGATAGCCGCCTTTGGACTTGCGGTAGGGAAAATCGGCGGCCGGGAGGCCGCGCGGACCGGCGATCGGCTGTTCGGCCGAACCGGTGACGGGGGCCTGTGCGCAGCCGCCCACGAGCAGCCCGGCGCCCAGAACAACCGCCGCCGCATGGACACGAAGTCGCTGCAGGGCCGGCCCCGCAACCGTTGGGCGAGATGTCGTCGACATGCTCAGCGCGCCAGGCTCGGCGTTCTCGCCAGCGCACTGGCGACTTGGAGCCTCAGGCCGTAGTCGACGGGCTGATTGATCAGCAGACTGAACGGTACCCAGTTACCGCCACGGCGGACCCAGCCGGCATAGCAGCTGACACCCCGCAATGTGCCGGTCTTCGCGCGGACGTCGGCGTCGTTGTCCTGCGCGGCAACCAGGTGCCGGTAGGGTGTCATGGCATCCAAGACGTCGATCAGCTGGTTACCGCTGAGGCGGTTGCCCCGGGACAGACCGGCGCCGTCCTCGATGCTGACGCTGCGCCAGCCGAAACGCCGCTTCGCCCAGTCCTCCATCAGCCGCTGCGACTGCGCCATGCTGCATGCGCCCCGTTGCTCGCCGAGCAAAAGGAACAGGTCGTTGGCGACGAAATTGGTCGAATACTCGAGCATGGCCGCGACCACCGCCGCCAAGTCGCGGCTATTGCGGTGCGTGAGCAAGTGCTCCGCGGCGGACGGCACGCGACCGACTTCCACGCCGCCGCCGACGTCGATACCGACCGCTTCGAGCTTCAGCGTCAGCAACTCGCCGAAATGCTGCAGCGCATTGGCCCGCGTCTTCAGATTCACGCGATGCTTGCCGGCGCCCATGGCCGCACCCAAACGACGGGCCGTGGCCGTGAGCGGTGTCTGCGGCTCGGCGCTCGAGACCGCCCCGCCGGAGACGCGCACATGCACCGTATTGAAATTGACCGCCAGCGCGGTCACCGGCGCATCGTAGGGATTGTCGCTGGCGGAGCGTCCGGGGATGGCGTCGTTCGCCGCGAACAGGCTGTCGTCGAGCCCGATACCGGCGGCGCTGCGAATACCGCGCTGCTTCAGCGACGCCACGATCCTGTCGAGCTCTTCGGACACCAGGTAGGGATCTCCACCGCCCTTGACCCAGAGACGCCCGCCGCCATCGCGGTACAGGTCCGTGGTGAAGCGATGACCGAGTCCCCAACGCTCGATGGCCGCCAACGCGGTCAGCAGCTTCATGGTCGAGGCGGGCACCATCGGGCGATCCGGCGCATTGGCGATGCGCGCGCGGCCGGGCTCGCCCACCACGAGGCTAGCGCTCGACAGCGACAGCACTTGCCCGAGCGGGTCGGACCAGACCGGGGCGGCAATCGACAGCAGCAGCGCGCCGAGGGCCAGCGAAGAACGGAAGACGAACGACCTGCGCAGATGCATCTGGGTATCCTTGTCGCGTGCGGTGGCAACCGCGCCCGGCTGCGGCGGGCGCGGCCCCGGCGAGCGGTCGGCGGAAGATTAGCACGATGGCGACCCTTCGCGACCAACCGCTCGGCGCCCCCGTTCGCCGGCCCCCGGGGGCGCCGGTCGGACCGCCGTCAGGGCCGGTCGGCTCGCAGCAGGGCGTCGATCGACAGGTGCTTGGCGACTTGATCCGGCGTCGGGGAGGCGAGCCAGGGAACGACGCCGAGGGTGGGCGCACCCAGCAGCGCCGCGAGGGTGGCGACGTTTTCGTCACGCACCGGCATGTCGGGATCGAGTACGTTGGCCACCCAGCCCACCAGCGCCAGCCCGCGCGCGCGGATACTCTCCGCGGTGAGCAGCGCGTGATTCAGGCAGCCCAGGCGCAGGCCCACCACCATCACCACCGGAATGCCGAGGGCCTCGGGGAGATCGCTCACGGCCAGCGACGGTCCGAGCGGCACCCGCCACCCGCCGACCCCTTCGACCACCACCCACTGCGCCTGCTTCGACAAGCGGTCGAAGGCGGCACGAATCGGGGCGAGCGTGATCTCCTCGCCGGCTTGGCCGGCCGCCACATGGGGTGCGATCGGAGGGCGGAACGCGAACGGGTTGACCGTCGCGTAGTCCGCTTCGCTGCTGCCCTGCTCCAGCAGCCGCACGGCGTCTTCGGAGCGCTGCCCGGCGTCGTGCGGGAGACAACCGGAGGCGACCGGCTTCATGCCCAGCACCGTCAAGCCGCGCCGCTGCAGCGCCGCCATGAGACCGAGCGAGACCTCGGTCTTGCCGATATCGGTGTCGGTACCCGTCACGAAGACCCCGCTCATCGCCCGGACCGCCCGCCGATGGCGCTGATCGGAACGGCAATGCCGTCGCCGGTATCGAACTGGGGCTGCGCCTTTGCCCCGACCCAGGCGTGGCCGTAGACGACCTCCCAGGTGGCCGGCAGACGGCCTGCGCTGCGGCGCGATTCGTAATGCCGCTGCATCGCGGCCAAACGCCGGCGGCCGGTCAGCCCGCGCGGGCGCTCCAGGAGCGCGTTGTGGGCACCGATCTGCTTGAGGTCGCGCATCAGGTCGCCGACAGCGTCGTAAGTGACCGTCATGCGCTCGGCGTCCATCACGGGGTCGGCGAAGCGTGCCCGCACCAGTGCGTCGCCGATGTCGTGCATGTCGACAAAGGGGCTGACCCTCGCGCCGCCGTCCGCGGCGGCCCAGGCCTCGCGCAACTCCATCAGGGTATCCGGGCCGAAGGTGGTGAACATCAGCAGGCCGCCGGGACGCAGCACCCGCATCAACTCGGCGAAAACGGCGTCGAGGTCGTTGCTCCACTGCAGCGCGGCATTGGAGAAGATCAAGTCCACCGAATCGGCGGCCAGCGGCAACGCTTCCAGATCGGCGCAGATCGGCTTCGGGCGATTCAGCCAGCTGCCGCGCCGGCGCGCCAAGCGCAGCATGTTGACCGAGAAGTCGAGTGCCAGCACGCGGGCGCGGCGATAGCGACGGCTCAGCCCGTCCAGCGCGAATCCGGTACCGCAACCGAGATCGAGCACTGTTCGGGGCTGCAGGCGCACATAGTCGAGCCGCTCGAGCATGCGGCCGGCGATTTCGTGCTGCAGCACGGCGGCGTCGTCATAGCGTTCGGCCGCGGCCTCGAAGGAGCGTCTGGCGAAGGCCTTGTCGATCTGTCTATTCATTCGATCGTCCGCAAGAAATCGCCGATCTCGTCCCCGGTCTGCCCCGGGTGCGACAGCAGCGGGGCGTGTCCGGCCCCCTGGATGATCCGCGTCTGCGCGTCGGGCATCAGGATCCGCACGCGCTCGGCGACCTCGGCCGGCACCAGGGTGTCGCGCTCGCCGAACACCCACAGCGTCGGCGGGCGCACGTCCGGCAGGCGTCCGCGCAGATCGCCGTCGCGCAGCAGGTCGAGCCCGGCCGCGAGGGCATCGGCCCGGGCCGGCGGCTGGTCCGCCAGTTCCGCGCGCAACGCGCGCAGTGTCGCGCGCTCCCCCTCGCTGCCTCGGACCTGCAACGCCAGGAAGCGTTCCGATGTCGACGCCGGATCCTGCAGCAACTGCTCGGAAAACTGCCCGAGCAGGTCCTCGGGCATGGCGACACGCCAGTCCACCGCCTGCACGAAGCGCGGGGTCGACCCGATCAGTACCAAGGCGCGCACCCGCTTCGGTGCCTGCAGCGCGGCCTGCAGCGCAACCAGCCCGCCCAGGGACCAGCCGAGCCAGACAGCCCGTTCCGGGGCCCGTGACAGGCAGGCGTCGGCCCAGTCGACGAGATCGCTCCGGGCCGCGTCGAACGGCGCTCCCCCGTGCCCCGGCAGGTCCAGCGGATAGGGCGCGACCGGGATCGGAAGACTTGCTGCCGTGTCGCCCCAGACGGCGCTGTTCATACCCCAGCCATGCAGCATGACGAGGTCCAATGGCTGAGCGTTCATGTGGATTCCACCAACTGTTCTTCGATGGGCAGCAGCGCCAGCAACTCCAGCAGCCGGTCCACATCGGCCGCGGTGTGGGCGGCGGAAAGCGTGATGCGCAAGCGCGCGGAGCCGCGCGGCACGGTCGGCGGGCGGATCGCGGTGACCAGCACGCCGTGCTCCTCCAGGAAGCGGCTCCAGGCGAGCGCTTTGGCGCTGTCGCCCGCGATCAGCGGCTGGATCGGTGTGGTCGATGCGGCAAGCGGCAAACCGAGACCTGCCGCTCCGGCGCGAAAGCGCGTCACCAGCGCGGCCAGATGGGTTCGACGCCAGTCCTCGGCCGAGGCGATCCGCAAAGCGGTGCTGGTCGCGTAGGCCACGCCCGGCGGCAGCGCCGTGCTGTAGATGTAGCTGCGGGCGCGCTGGATCAGGGTCTCGATCAGCGTCTCGTCGCCCGCCACGAAAGCGCCGAAGGTGCCGAAGGCCTTGCCGAGCGTTCCCATCAGGATCGGTACCTGCGAGAGCCCGAGGCCGAAGTGGCGCAGGCTGCCGCGGCCGCGCTCGCCGAGCACGCCGAGGCCGTGTGCATCGTCGACCATCAGCCAGCTGCCGCTGTCGGCGGCCAGGCGCGCGAGCGCGGGCAGCGGCGCCAAGTCGCCGTCCATGCTGAAGACGCCGTCGGTGACGATCAGGCCCGGGCCTTCCTCGTGCAGCAAGTTACGGAGTCGGCCGATATCGCCGTGCGGGTAGCGGTTCAGGCGCGCGCCGCTGATGCGCGCGCCGTCCACCAGCGATGCGTGGTTCAGCCGGTCGGCGTAAATGCGGTCGCCGCGCCCCGCGAGGGCGCCGATCACGCCGATGTTGGCCATGTAACCGGTAGAGAACAGCAGCGCGCGCGGCCTGCCCACGAAATCGGCCAGCGCGTGCTCCAGCGCGCGATGGGCCTCGCTGTGCCCCGTGACCAGATGCGCGGCACCGCTGCCGACGCCGAAGCGCTCGACGCCCTCGCGCAGCGCGGCGGCGATGGTCGGGTGCGCGGCGAGGCCCAAGTAGTCGTTACTGCAAAAGCTCAGCATGCGCCGGCCGTCGATCACCGGACGCACGCCCTGGGCACCGTCGAGGACGCGGCGGGAACGATACAGGCCGTCGCGACGCAATTGCTGCAGCGCCGCATCGAGCCCTTGCAAAGGGGACGGCATCACGGCCTCAGACGTCGGCATGGGCGCCGGCATCCGCCGTCGCGGTGATGGTCTTGTGGCAGGCGCCGGGCGCTTCGCGGCCTTCGGGCTCGGCGGCCTCCGCTTCCAGACCGAGACGCTCGAAAAGCCGGCGGTCGTGATCCGACTCGGCATTCGGGGTGGTCAGCAGGCGCTCGCCGTAGAAAATCGAGTTGGCGCCGGACAGAAAGCATAGCGCCTGCAGTTCGTCGGTCATCTCGGAGCGGCCGGCGGACAGGCGCACGTAGGAGCGCGGCATCATGACCCGCGCGGCGGCGACGGTGCGCACGAACTCGAACGGATCGAGGGCGTCGGTGCCGAACAGCGGCGTGCCCTCCACCTGCACCAGCAGGTTGATCGGTACCGATTCCGGATGCGCCGGAAGGTTGGCCAGCTGGCACAGCATCGAGGCCCGGTCGCGGCGCGATTCGCCCATGCCCAGTATGCCGCCGCTGCAGGTCTTGAGACCGACCGTGCGCACATGCTCGAGGGTCTCGAGCCGATCGCGGTAGGTGCGTGTGGTGATGACCCGGCCGTAAAACTCCGGCGATGTGTCCAGGTTGTGGTTGTAGTAGCTCAGCCCGGCATCGCGCAAGCGCTGCGCCTGTGTCAGCGTCAACATGCCCAAGGTGACGCAGGTCTCCATGCCCAGCGCGCTGACGGCCTCGACCATCGCCGTCACCTGCTCCAAGTTCTTATCGGTCGGGTTGCGCCAGGCCGCACCCATGCAAAAGCGCGTCGCGCCGTTGTCGCGTGCGGTGCGGGCGGCAGCGACCACCTCTTCGAGCGGCAGCAGCCGCTCGCGTTCCAGTTCGGCCTCGTGCTTCGCGCTTTGGGAGCAGTAGCCGCAATCCTCCGGACAACCGCCTGTCTTGATGCTCAGCAAGGTGCTGACCTGGATGCGGTTGGCATCGAAATTGGCGCGATGGGCGCTCTGGGCGGCGAACAGCAAATCATTGAAGGGCTGCCCGAGCAGGCCGGCGGCCTCGTCGGTTTGCCAGTCGTGACGAATGACGGAAGTATCGGGTCGGTGCATCGGAGTGAGCCTTTTCGGAAGCGTCGCGTCGACGACGGGGGTGCTGCACGGGCGGCATACACAGGACGCTCGCGCCGGCTTGCAGGGCCGCGGCTCCAGTCCCGGGCCCGGTATCGTCCCCAGTCCCAGTCCCAGTCCCAGTCTCGGCCGAGCTACCGGCGGGTTTTCGATTGCGCGCAATAGCCGCGGGCGCACGAGACTCGGGGAGCGACCGCCGGTTCGACGGATACGCCGACGCGGAGGTGCGGCAAACCCGCGCCGCGCGGCGCCGCAAGGGAAGCGAGCGCCCGAGCGGGCGCCAAGGGCCGGGCTTGGCCCGTGCCGATCAACGCCGACATCCTAACGCCGCTCACCGGGCTGTCAACCAAAACGATGCCGACCGGTTCACCGCAACTTGCGAACAGTGTATTCTAATCGTGTATAGCGCGATAGGGCCGACGGCATCCGGCATCGGCTTGCGCACCTCTCGCGGCCGAGCCCGCCCCCGAAGGTATCGATACCGATGCGCAGATCGAGGATGCCCCGACCATGGCCGCAGGCGGCGCTTTCGGCAGCGCTTGCGACCCTTTATCCGCCGACTTGCATACTCTGCGGCGCCGGCGGCGACGACGGCCTCGACCTATGCGCCGGCTGCCGCGAGGATCTGCCCCGTATCGGTCGCTGCTGTGCGCGTTGCGCGCTGCCGCTGCCGGTCACCGCGGCCGTTCCGGGCCAAGCGGCGCCGTCCTTGGTCTGCGGCGGCTGCCAGCGCAGTGCGCCGCCCTTCGCCCGCTGCGTTGCGGTGTTCCGCTACGAAGACCCTCTACCCTTGCTGGTGGCCGGACTGAAGTTTCGCGGGCGGCTGAATGTGCTGCGCCTGATGGGGCTACTGCTGGCAGACGCGCTGCAGAACGAAAGCAACGAACACCCCACGCGGGCGCCGCTGCCCGATCTGATCATTCCGGTCCCGCTGCATCGTCGACGGCTGCGACAGCGCGGCTATAACCAGTCGCTGGAGCTCGCGCGGGTCGCCGGCGGTCTGCTCGGGGTGGCGGTGAGTCCGGCGTCCTGCGAGCGCAGGCTCGCCACACCACCGCAGGTCGGGCTCGACGCAGCGCAGCGCCTGCACAACGTGCGCGGTGCATTTCGGGCCACCCGCCGGCTCGACGGTCTGCACGTCGCGGTGCTCGACGACGTCGTGACCACCGGCGGAACTGTCTCGGAAGTCGCACGCGTATTGCAGGGCGCAGGTTGCAGGCGGGTCGACGTCTGGACGCTTGCCCGCACACCCTGAGCCGAGCATGCGCCGACGCCCGCGGAGACTCCGCCGGCGGGCACGCCGCCTGTGACAGCGATAGGTCACCTCGACGGGGGACGGCTAGAATCGCGACTCAACATCGACGGCGAGGCTCACCCGCATGAAGTTTCCGAAGTTGCCCATCGGTCAGCGCTTTCGCTGGCGCGGCACCAGCTATCGCAAAGACGGCCCGATGACGGCGACGTCGGAAAGCGATGCGGCGACACGTATGATCCCGCGCAGCGCCGATGTGGAGATCATCGACGCGGCGGCGAGCGAGGCCAAAGGCAGCGCAGAGGCGGCGCTGACCAGGGATAGCGTCGATGCTGCCCTCGCCGCCATGGTCGAGCATCTACGGCTGGCAGCGGACCGGCTTCAGGCCGCGGACGCGGCCGCGATGCGCAGGGCCGTCGACGAAGCCCGCGCGCTTTTCGAGGCGAGCATCGAGCAAAGTTGATGGCTACGCGGCGGCGCCCGCACGAAGACGCGCCACGGTATGCGCGCCGGTGCCGGCACCGCAAGACACGGCGGCCGAGCCGTCACCGCATCGAAGGCCGCCCTCGGGGTAACGCGACGGGCGCTTCGGTGCAGGGATCCACCACAGGCCCCTCGGCGCAGTATCGAGACTCGCGCAAGCGCGACGAGCAAGCACGCAGAGTGCCCTATCGCGCGGGCGGTACGGCGCTGTCCGTGGCCCAGTAGACGACCCAGCGCTCGCCCTCTCGGCGAAGGCGCACCACCATGTACTCCTCGAAGTCCCAGAGTCCTTCTTCTCCGAAGTCTTCGGCCGTGCGAAACCATGCCAGCGCGAATTCATCGCCGTGGTCCACGACATGGACCCGATCGGGCACCCAGGTAGCGAAGTTGCCGTCGCTGTCCAGGGTGAATTCTGTCATCTCCTCGGCAAGGCTGGCACTGAAACCCTTGCGGTAGTGCGCGTAAACAGACTCCCAGTCGGGGTAGGACTCGGGCGACTGCCAATAGTCACGCTCCAGGCCGTAGGCGACCCGCACCGCGTCGGCGATCCGCTCGCGCTCATCGGTCTCGCCGGCAAACCCGGCAAAAGGCAACGCGCCGAGCATCGCCACCCAGAGCAAAACCCTGCACAGCTTAAGGCCGCGTTCGGCGACTGGACGCCGCGGCCGGCGGCGGCACGCATCGGAGCAAAGGGCAATCGACATTGCAGCAGGGAGATCCAACGGGCAGGCGCCCGAGGCGGGACGCCGCGGGATGAACGCCTGGCCAGTAGTCTAGACCGGCGTTGACCCGTAACTTGAGCGCCAGGCAACAAAACACAAGACCGCCGCTGCCGCCGGTCGACGCATCGGGGACGCGCTCGCGCCGAGCGCGATTCGCCCGGCCGGCAGCCGGCGGCACTGCGGACGCCGCCGGCGCAGCGGTCTCGAACCGGCGCGCAACGAGACCCGCCGGGAAAGACGGTCGTGGCCCTGCCGGTGGCGGAAAATCAAGCCGCGGCGCGTATTGCCGCATGGCAGCGGCATGATTGCTGATCGCTGGCACCCCGGAACGCGGGCGGGGCCGTTGCGCGCGGGAAACGCGCCGACCGGGGTACGACGCCTCGGCGGCGCGGGGCGTCCTCAGCGGGCGACGGCCCGCGAAAGATCCCAGGTCTCCGGGGAATGATAGAGGCGCGCCAGTTGCAACTCGCGCTCCAGCTCCATCTCCCGCGGCAGGTGATCGCCGAAGCGGGTAAACAACTCTTCTTGATCCACGGTCTCCTGGCGGGCGACCTCCTTGTGGATATTCATGATCTCGAAGAAGGCGTCGGTGGAAAAATCCAGCCCTTCCCAGGTGATGTCGTCCCACCCGGGCAGCCAACCAAGCGGGCTCTCGATACCCGATGCGCGGCCTTCGCAGCGGTCGATGATCCATTTCAGCACGCGCATATTCTCGCCGAAGCCCGGCCAGATGAAGCGCCCGTGCTCGTCCTTGCGGAACCAGTTCACGCGGAAGATACGCGGCGGCGTGGCCACGTTCTTGCGCCCGATACGAAGCCAATGCCTCCAGTAGTCGGCCATGTTGTAGCCGCAGAACGGCAGCATCGCCATGGGGTCACGGCGCATCGCGGCCTGGCCGATGGAGGCGGCGGTCGCCTCCGAGCCCATGGTTGCCGCCATGTAGACGCCGTGCTCCCAGTTGTAGCTCTGGAACGCGAGGGGGAAGTTCTTGCTGACACGCCCGCCGAACAGGAATGCGGTCACCGGCACGCCGTCCGGATTCTCCCATTCCGGGTCGATGCACGGGCACTGACTCGCCGGCGCAGTGAAGCGCGAGTTGGGGTGCGCCGCCGGCCGGCCGCAGCCGGGCGTCCAGTCATTGCCCTGCCAGTCGATGAGATGCTCGGGCGGCTCTTCGGTCAGCCCTTCCCACCAGACGTCGCCGTCATCGGTCAAGGCCGTGTTGGTGAAAATCGAATTGGCGTAGAGGGACGCCAGCGCATTTGGATTGGACGAATCGTTGGTGCCGGGCGCGACGCCGAAGAAGCCGTACTCGGGATTGATCGCGTAGAACTTGCCGTCCTTCGGGTGCGGCTTGATCCAAGCGATGTCGTCGCCGACCGTCGTCACCTTCCAGCCCTCGAAACCTTTCGGCGGAATCAGCATCGCGAAATTGGTCTTGCCGCACGCGCTCGGAAAGGCAGCCGCCACATAGTGCTTCTTGCCGTTCGGCGGCTGGACGCCGAGGATCAGCATATGCTCGGCGAGCCAGCCTTCGTCGCGCGCCATGACCGACGCGATGCGCAGCGCGAAGCACTTCTTGCCGAGCAGCGCGTTGCCGCCGTAACCGCTGCCGTAGGACCAGATCTCGCGGGTCTCCGGGAAATGGGTGATGTACTTGTCGTCGACGCTGGTGGCACAAGGCCAGGGCACATCCTGCTCGCCGGGCGCCAACGGCGCACCGACACTGTGCATGCACGGGACGAACGCGCCATCGCTGCCCAAGGCATCCAGCACGGCCTGCCCCATCCGGGTCATGATCCGCTGATTGACGACCACATAGGGCGAATCCGTGATCTCGACGCCGATGTGGGCAATGTGGGAACCGAGCGGCCCCATGCTGAACGGGATCACGTACATCGTGCGTCCGCGCATGCAGCCGCTGAACAACGTGCGCAGCTTGCCGCGCATCTGGGCCGGGTCCATCCAGTTGTTGGTCGGTCCGGCGTCTTCTTCCCGCTCGGAGCAAATAAACGTGCGGTTTTCGACCCGCGCGACATCGCTTGGATGAGACCTGGCGAGGAAACTGTTCGGGCGCTTCTCGGGGTTGAGACGGGTAAAGGCCCCACTGGCGACCATCTCGTCACAGAGCCGGTCGTATTCCGACTGGCTACCGTCACACCAGTAGATGCGGTCCGGCGTGCATAGACGGGCCATCTCGTCCACCCAGTGCAATAGCGCTCGATTACCCGTTCGGATCGCACCGTCATGCGTGGTCGTCATAGCGGAGATTCTCCTCGATACGTTGCTGTTGAAGTCATGGATCTCTACGCGGCGGTGACAGGGCCCCGGGAAGACACTGATGGATTGGCCATCCTGGCCAAGAATTCGCACGGATCCCGAAAATGCGGATTTCGGGCTCCTTCATGCGCAAGCGCTTAGGCGCTTGAAACTGTCGGGGCATCCTGTCCCATGCGGGCAAGTGCCGAAGCCTTTACCTACTTTCCCTGACTTTAGCCCAACGCAACATTCGCACCAATTTCGGACGAGCCGGAACACGTAGCCTTTGCGGGCGGCGGGCGGGCGCAACGGGACGCCGCCGTCGCGGCCCGGCAGTCATCGCCATTCACCGCGCATCACGGAAGGAATGTCTCCGGCCCCAGGAACGGGGACCATCATCTTTATGAGTGTTTGCCGTTGGCGGGCAGCCAGGCCGAGGGTGCAGCCAGCGAGGGCGATCTCAACCAGAAGCAGGCGCGTCCGCGAGACACAGCTCCAAAGATTGACGCCAATCGGGCAGTGTGAGGCCGAAGGTTTCACGAAACTTGGTCGTATCGAGCACGGAGTAAGCCGGCCGCTTCGCGGGCGCCGGATATTCGGTGGTGGGAATCGGGGTCAGCTTGCAATCGCTACCGGAGGCTTCGCGGATCGCCTCGGCGAAGCCGTACCAAGAGGTGGCTCCGGCGCTGGTGACATGATAGAGCCCGCGGATGCGGTCCATCTGCAGGTCGCCGGTGAACACCCGATGCAAGATCAGCGCACTGACTTCGGCGAGCATCCGGCTCCAAGTCGGGGTGCCGACCTGGTCGTCGACGATGCGAAGCTCGGTACGCTCCCGAAACAGGTTGCGCATCGTCAGCATGAAATTGCGGCCGCGCACGCCGTAGACCCACGCCGTCCTCAGCACCAGGGCGTCGACGTCGGCCTCGAGCAGCGCACGCTCGCCGTCGAGCTTGGTCTGGCCGTAGACGCTCATGGGGGCCGGCGTGTCGTCCTCGCGATAGGGACGGTCGGTCTGGCCGGAGAAGACGAAATCGGTCGAATAGTGCATCACGGGCACGCGTGCGGCCGACGCCAACTCCGAGATCAGGTGCAGCGCGTCGGCATTGATCGCACGCGCCAGCTCCGATTCGGTCTCGGCCGTGTCGACCGCGGTATAGGCGGCCGCATTGACGACCGCATCGGGCTCGGCGTCGTTGAAGACTTTGCGGACGGAGGAAGCGTCGACCAGATCGATGGCAGGCCCCGCTTCGCCGGCAAGCGAGGCGGCGATCACCTGCCCCACCGGCGCCAGCGTGCGGCGCAGTTCCCAACCGACCTGGCCGTCTGAGCCAATGAGCAGAATGCGCGGCGTCTTGGACATGCAGCTCCTCCTTTGGAGCAATGAAGCGGAGGGGAAATGAAGGGATGAAGCCTACGCCGAATTGATACCCGGGATCGGTGACGCAGGTCTAAACAGGAGGACGGCGAAGCTTGTTCCGGCCACCGCAACGCGTTGCGAACCCATGATCGAGCGGTTTTCCGGGCAGCGGCGCATGATTGACCCCGAAAACGTTACAGCCGCGGCGGCTCGATCACGGAGCAGCCAGGGCTCAGGCAGGTGCGGGGCGATGCGGCGCGAATCCGGCGGCGTGAGCGCCCCGGCGACGGCCTTGGCGGCCATCGTCGGGTCAGAACGGGATGTCGTCGTCGAACCCCTCGTCTCGCGGTCCTTCTGGATGGGGCGGCTGGCTGGTGCCTCGCTGGGAGCCGGGTCCGCCCGGGCCGCGGGATGTACCATAGTCTCCCGTCTGTTCACCGCCCTGACCGCCGCGGCCGTCGAGCATCTGCATACTGCCGTTGATGTCGACGACGACTTCGGTGCTGTAGCGGTCCTGGCCGTCCTGCCCCTGCCATTTACGCGTCCGAAGCTTGCCTTCGATATAGACCTTCGATCCCTTTCGCAGGTACTGCCCGGCGATCTCGGCGAGCTTGCCGAAGATGGCCACGGTATGCCACTCGGTGCGCTCCTGGCGCTCGCCGGTATTCTTGTCTTTCCAAGTCTCGCTGGTCGCGATGCGCAGGTTCGCCACGGCACCGCCGCTCGGCAGATAGCGGACTTCGGGGTCCGCCCCGAGGTTGCCGATTAAAATGACTTTATTGACGCCGCCACCGGCCATGTCGGTCTCCCGTCCCGCGTCCGCGGGCTTGTCTTGTTGTATGAATCCTTCCAGGCAGCCGCCGCCGGCTTCAGGGGCCGACGGAGACGGCCTCCAATCTTGCCCAATCCAACTCGCGATTGTCCACTTTCAAGTAGGCGACACCCTCGTCCAGTGCGATGACGGCCTCCTCTACGCCAGGGATCGCCAGCAGCCGCTCGCGCATCGACTGAACGTCGCCGGCCGGCAGCGTCCCGACCGGCAGTACGTGGGTGGCAAGATTGGAGGGCGGGCGCAGTGTCGCGACAACGCCGAGCCAAACCGCTGCCGCGGCGGCGCCGAGCAGGAACACCGCATCCGGGCCGAACTGCTCGTGCGCGAGGCCGCCGAGCAGCCCGCCGAGGAAGGCGCCGAAAAACTGGGCGCTGGAGAATACGCCCATGGCCGTTCCCTTGGCACCCGCACTGGCCGCCTTCGAGACCAGCGACGGCAGAATCGCCTCCAACAGATTGAACACGGTGAACATCGCCGTCAGCAGCACCAGCGCGGTCCAAACGCCCGCATCTAGCACGACGAAGCCGAGCATCGCCGCGGACAGGGCCATGGCCGCGCCGATCAGCACGGCGCGCACTTTTCCGGCGCGCTCGGCGACGATGATGAACGGCACCATCAGGACAATCGCCATCAGGACCACGGGCAAGTAGAGCTTCCAGTGCTCGGCGGCGGGCAGCCCGGCCGACGTCAGCGACAACGGCAGCACCACGAACAGGCTGACCATCGTCAGATGGAGCAGGAAGATGCCCAGATCCAAACGCAACAAGGTGGTGTTGTGCAGCACGCCGGAGACCTGATCCAACACCGTCTGCGCATCGCGGTGCACGGTCGATCGGTCCGGATCGGGGACCACGGAGGCCAGCACCAGCATGCCCAGCAGCGCGAATCCGGCCGTCAGCCAGAAGATGCCGGACACGCCGATCATCTCGCCGAGCAGGGGCCCCGCCACCAGCGCCACCGCAAAGGACAGCGCGACGCTGATGCCGATGGCGGCCATCGCGCGGGTGCGGACGCTCTCGCGGGTCAGATCCGCGGCCAGAGCGATGGTGGCGGCCGCGATGGCGCCGCTGCCCTGCAGTGCACGGCCGATGATGACACCCGAAATGGAGTCGGCCATCGCCGCGATAACGCTGCCCACGGCGAAGATCACGAGTCCGCCGTAGATCACCGGTTTGCGCCCGATGCGGTCCGACAACAAACCGAACGGAATCTGCAGCAAGGCCTGCGTCAGACCGTAGGCACCGATCGCGAGACCGACCAGCAGCGGCGTCGCACCGGCGAGGTCGTGGGCGTACAACGCGAACACCGGCAGGATCATGAACAGGCCAAGCATCCGCATGGCGAAGATGACCGCGAGGCCGGTGGTGGCGCGCCGCTCGGGAGCGCTGAGCGGCGTGAGCTCGGACGATATCTGTTTTGCGCGGGACAAGGGAACGGGCCTCTTCGATCGGGCTGCGGCCGGAGCGGTAGTTGAGTGGGAAAGTATGTTAACAGGTGTGCGGGCCGGGAGCCGGCGCACCGGCTACGGGCCTCTGCGGCGGCCGGCGGGAGTCGCCTCGCAGATGCGAGGCGACGGCTTGCGTCGGCATCGTGTCACCGCCCGCGGGCGTCGGCCTAGCCGGACCAGTGCATCAGCTCTCGCAGCAGCGAGGTTGCGTAGCTGCCGGCGGGCAGCGCGAAATGCAGCAGCACTTCGCCGTCGCAGGGCCGCTCCAGCGACATTGCTTCGGCATCGAGGCGCATCGGGCGGCGCTCCTGGGCCATGCCGCTGTCCGCGAGGCCGGTTGTCCAGTGGCGAAAGGCCGATGCGACACCGGCTTCGATATCGGCCACCTCGCCGGCGGTCGGCAGCGGGCCGGCGCCGTAGAGCGGCGCGGTCGGCTGCAAATCGCCGCTCGCGATGCGCGCCGACAGCGCATCATCCAGCGTCTCGGCGAGAAAATGGGAGTGGCTCCCGCGCAGCTGAAGCCGCTCGCCGGAGAGTCCGCCACGCCAATCGCCCCGCTCCACGCGCAGTGCCAGCACTTCGTTGAACAGTTGCGAGCGCGCGGCAGACAACCAAAGGCCCTTCAAATGGCGGCTAGCCCGCGGCGGCGCCTCGGCGCCGTGTCGAAATAACGCATCGGCGTTGTGCAGGTTGGACTCGTCGCGGCCGAAACGCTGCGGTCCGAAATAATTGGGCACGCCCTGCTCGCCCATGAGTCCGACACGCTCGCACATGGCGTCGAAGTCGCCGACCACGTCTCGCAGCCGCAGCACGAAGCGGTTTCCCGCCAGCGCCCCCCGGCGCAGCTTGCGCCGGTGGCGGTGATGCTCCAGGACCTCGATGCCGTCGGCCTCGAGGTCGGACCAACCGGGCTCGGCGCGCGGGCCCATATGCACCGAGAACCACTGAGTGGCGACCGCGTGGCGGTCCTTGAGACCCGCGTAGCCGACCGCCTTTTGCGGGACGCCGGCCACATGCGCGATACGCCGCGCCACCCAGTCGGTGTTGGCCGCGGTCTTGCGGATGCGCAGCAGACAGTGCTCGCCTTCGCCGTCAGGACCGAACGCCAGTTCTTCGTCGACGACGAAATCCTCGGGGCGCGCACGCAAGATGCCGGTTGCGACCGGCGCGCCGAATACCCGCGGCAATTCATCAAAGGAGCGCCAGTGCGGCTTCGCGGCCTCGGCGGCACTCATTGGTCCAGCAGCACGACGGCGAAGGCCGCGATGCCCTCGCCGCGGCCGGTGAAGCCCATGCGCTCGGTGGTCGTCGCCTTTACGTTCACGCGCTCCGGCGGGCAACGCAGGTCGCCGGCCAGCAGCGCGCGCATCGGCGCCATGTGCGGAGCCAATTTCGGCGCCTGGGCGGCGATGGTCAGGTCGGCGTTGTGCACACCGAGGCCACGCTCTTGGAGCGCATCCATGACGCGACGCAACAGGATGCGGCTGTCGATACCTTCGTAAGCGGCATCGGTGTCCGGAAAATGATGTCCGATGTCGCCGAGCCCGGCGGCACCGAGCAGTGCATCGCAGAGGGCGTGTATGACGACGTCACCGTCCGAATGGGCCGCAAGGCCCCGGTCATAGTCGATCTCGATGCCGCCGAGCACGAGCGGGCGTCCGGCAGCGAAGCGATGGGCGTCGATGCCCTGTCCAATCAACATATTCGGCCCTGCTGTTGCAGAAAGAAATGGGCCAGCGCCAAATCGTCGGGGCGGGTGATTTTGATGTTGTCCGCCCTGCCCTCGACCAAGCGCGGGTTGAGGCCGAGCAGTTCCACGGCGCTCGCATCGTCGGTGACGATCATTCGGCTCGCCTCGGCCTCGGCCAATGCACGCCGCAGCAAACCTAGCTTGAAGGCCTGTGGCGTGTAAGCACGCCAGAGGCGCTCGCGCGGCACGGTGTGCTCGATCAGATCGTCGGCCGTCGCCTGCTTGACGGTGTCGTGAACCGGCACTGCCAGCAACGCACCGACCTCCTCGGACGCAAGCACATCGAGCAGCAGATCGAGATCTTCCGGCCGCAGGCACGGGCGCGCGGCATCGTGCACCAGCACCCAGTCGTCGTCGTCGGCCTCGCGGGCCAGGGTCTCGAGGGCGTTGGCAACCGAGTGACAGCGCTCGCGACCGCCGACGGCCCGGCGAACGCGCGGATGGTCCGCATACAGGCTGTCGGCCCAATAGCCGTCTTCCGGGCTCAACGCAACCACACAGCCGCTGATGGCGGGGTGCTCCGCGAACAGTCCCAGCACATGATCGATCACCATGGCACCGGCCAGCGGCAAATACTGCTTGGGCACCGCCGCGCCGAAGCGCTTGCCGGCACCGGCAGCCGGTATCAACACCCAGTGCCGCGCCGTCGGGCTCATGCGCCGAGCGGCGCGCACGCCGCGTGTGAATCGCCGCCCCCCGAAAACGCCGCGCCGGGCACGCGGAATTGCCCTCGCCGGCGTGCTTGGGTCGCTATTACCGTCATTGGCGAGCCTGCTTTGCGTCCTTTTCGATCACCTGCAAAAAGACTTCGCCGCGCTGGATCATGCCGAGCTCGCTGCGGGCCCGATCCTCGATCGCCGCGAGACCGGTCTTGAGATCCTGCACCTCGGCGGCGAGGGCCCGGTTGCGCGTCTGCAGCCGCTCCAGCTCTTCGCGCTGCTCCGCGATCTGCGTGCGCAGCGCGTGCAGTTCGGCCAGACTGCCGTCACCGACCCAAAGCCGGTATTGCAGCAGTGCCACCACGACCAGAAGCGACGGTATCAGCCAGCGCATGCTCGAATGCTCATCCAGGCGAGCGGAAGTCGATCCGCCGCGGCGGATCGACTTCCATCATAGCCCGGGGAAGGCATCGCGACCGGAATAAACCGCCGCGTCGCCGAGCTGATCCTCGATGCGCATCAGCTGGTTGTATTTGGCGACACGGTCGGAACGCGACAGCGAGCCGGTCTTGATCTGGCCGGTGGCGGCCGCGACCGCAAGGTCCGCGATGGTCGTGTCCTCGGTCTCGCCGGAGCGGTGGGAAACGACCGCGGTATAGCCGGCCGCGTGCGCCATTCGAATTGCCTCCAGGGTTTCGGTCAGCGACCCGATCTGATTGACCTTGATCAAGATGGAGTTGGCGATGCCCTTGTCGATGCCTTCCTGCAGGATCTTGGTGTTGGTGACGAACAGGTCGTCGCCCACCAGTTGCACCCGCTTGCCGAGACGCTCGGTGTGCAGTTTCCAGCCGTCCCAGTCGCCCTCGGCCAAACCGTCTTCGATACTGATGATCGGATACTGGTCGACCCACTGCAGCAGCAGATCGGTCAGGCCGGCGCTGTCGAACTTACGGCCCTCGCCCTTCAGGTCGTAGAGGCCGTTTTCGTAGAATTCCGAGCTGGCCACGTCCATGCCCAAGTAAATGTCTTGCCCGGCCTTGAAGCCTGCCTTCTCGATGGCCTCGAGGATGACCTCGATCGCCGCCTCGTTGGACGGCAGGTCGGGCGCGAAGCCGCCCTCGTCGCCGACCGCGGTCGCGAGCCCGCGGCCGTTCAAGACCGATTTCAGCGCATGGAACACCTCGGCACCGTATCGCACCGCCTCGCGCAATGTCGGTGCACCCACCGGCAGAATCATGAACTCCTGAAAGTCGACGCTGTTGTCCGCGTGCTCGCCGCCGTTGATGATGTTCATCATCGGCACCGGCAACCGGTAGGTACCGTCACCCAAGTACTGGTAAAGCGGAACCGATTGCTCCTGCGCGGCGGCGTGCGCCGCGGCCATGGAGACGCCGAGCAGCGCATTGGCGCCGAGCCGCGCCTTGTTCTCGGTGCCGTCGAGGGCGATCATCTTGCGATCGAGGGCCTCCTGCTCGGACACCTCCAGGCCGAGCACCGCATCGCGCAGCTCGCCGTTGACGTTGCCGCAGGCCTTCAGTACGCCCTTGCCGCCGAAGCGCGACTTGTCGCCGTCGCGCATCTCCAGCGCCTCGCGCGATCCGGTGGACGCCCCGGACGGCACCGCCGCCCGGCCGATCGCGCCTTCCGCAGTGATGACATCGACTTCGACCGTGGGGTTGCCGCGGGAATCGAGGATCTCCCGGGCGCGAACATCGACGATTTCAGACATGGGCTGAGTCTCCGGAAAAGGGTTTGGAAGACGAAGTACCGAAATGCATGACCGGGTCCGAATCAAAGCCGGGGATACGGTGCCGAACGGATGCCGCGACACCGCGGAGGGCTTTGTCGCCTCGCCGGCGCTGCCCCCGACGATATGCAAGGACGGCGCCGAATTGCCGCCGAGGACCTAGGCGACCTTTTCCGCCGTTTTGCGGTGCCGCGCCAGCGCGGCTTCGACAAAACCACAGAACAGCGGATGCCCGTCGCGCGGCGTCGACGTAAACTCCGGGTGGAATTGGCAGCCGACGAACCAGGGGTGGTCGGGGATCTCGACGATCTCCACCAGCTTCGAGTCCAGCGATAGCCCCGAGAAGCGCAGCCCCGCGTCCTTCATGAGATCGCTGTAGCGGTTATTGAACTCGTAGCGATGCCGGTGACGCTCGCGGATCTGGTGACGGCCGTAGACGGCCCGGGCAAGACTTCCGGGCTCGAGACGGCAGTGTTGGCCGCCGAGGCGCATGCTACCCCCTTTGTCGACGTCGGCGTCGCGCTTTTCCCGGCGCCCGTCTTCGGCTTGCCATTCAGTGATGAGGCCGATGACCGGATGCGGCGTGTCCTGCTGGAACTCGGTACTGTGAGCGCCGGTGAGCCCGGCGACATTGCGGGCGTACTCGATGACGGCAACCTGCATGCCGAGACAGATTCCGAGATAAGGCACGCGCTGCTCGCGGGCGTAGCGCACCGCGGCGATCTTGCCCTCGATGCCGCGCTCGCCGAAACCGCCGGGCACCAGTATGGCGTCCATTCCGTCCAGGCACTCGGTTCCGTTGCGCTCGATCTCTTCTGCATCGATATAGTGCACGTCGACACGGGTACCGGTATGGACACCGGCGTGTGCGAGTGCCTCGGACAGCGACTTGTAGGCCTCGGTCAGCTCCATGTACTTGCCGACCATGCCGATGGCCACTGTCTCGCGGGGATTCTCGAAGCCTTCCAGCACACGCTCCCATTCGGAAAGATCGGCGTCGCGCACGTCGAGCCGGAACTGCTTGACGACGAGGTCGTCGAGCTCCTGGGCGTGCAGCAGCATGGGAATGCGATAGATGTTGTCGGCATCGACGGCCGAGATCACGGCGTTCTCGGGCACGTTGGTGAAGAGCGCGATTTTGCGCCGCTCGTCGTCCGGCAGATGTTGCTCGGCGCGACAAAGCAGGATATCGGGCTGGATACCGATCGAGCGCAGTTCCTTCACCGAGTGCTGCGTCGGCTTGGTCTTGATCTCGCCGGCGGTGCGGATATAAGGCACCAGCGTCAAATGCATGAACAGCGAGCTCTCGATCCCGACCTCGACGCGCATCTGACGGATGGCCTCGAGAAACGGCAGCGACTCGATGTCGCCGACGGTACCGCCGATCTCGACCATCGCGATATCGGCGTCGTCGGCCCCGAGGCGGATGCTCCGTTTGATCTCGTCGGTGATATGCGGAATCACCTGCACCGTGCGGCCGAGGTAGTCGCCGCGCCGCTCCTTGCGGATCACGTTCTCGTAGATCTGGCCGGTGGTGAAATTGTTGTTGCGCCCCATGCGGGTGCGCAGGAAGCGCTCGTAGTGCCCCAAGTCGAGATCGGTCTCCGCACCGTCGTCGGTCACATAGACCTCGCCGTGCTGAAACGGGCTCATGGTGCCCGGATCGACGTTGATGTAGGGGTCGAGCTTGATCATGGTGACGCGCAAGCCGCGCGCCTCGAGCAGCGCGCCGAGGGAGGCGGACGCAATACCCTTGCCGAGCGACGAGACGACGCCGCCAGTGATAAAAATGAGCTTGGTCATGGGTCGGATGGGTTGGGGGTGATCGGGTGCCAGCGGCGCGGGCCCGGATGGCGCTTCACGGTAACAAATTCCCCCTCGACGCTCAATCGGAGCCCGGCTCCCTCGGGCGGCGGCGTGGGCCGGTCGGTGACAGCCGACGGCCCGCGCAGGCTTCACAAGCAAGGGTGCCGACCGTATAATCCGGCGCGTTCGTAAGCATGCTACGGACCTTTATGACGACATTCCGGCCGCAGTCGGCGTGTTTGTCCTGGAGAAAACGCCAGAAGACTTCTTGGGAGCGTCAGAAACATGCAAAAGTTTGCCAAAATCGTCGGCATCGCCGCTATTGCGGGCGCGGCCTCTTTCTCGATGAGCTCGGCTCAGGCTTGGTGGGGCCCGGGCTGGGGCGGCCCCGGTTACGGAGCAGGAGACGGCATCGGCGACATGTTCGGCGACATGTTCGGCGACGGCTACGGCGACTTCAACATGAGCATGTCCGGCGGCGGGCGCGGCTGGGGCCGCGGGCGCGGCTACGGGCGCGGATACGGTTACGGCTATGGCCACCCGGGCTACGGCTATGGCTACCCGTCCTACGGCGGCGGTTATCCGGGTTACGGCTGGGGCGCCCCTTACGGCGCGCCCTACGCGGCTCCCTACGCCGCTCCCGCGGCTCCTGCTGCGCCGGCCACAGAAGCAAAGTAAGCGTCGACAGACGTTTTGCCGGGAAAGCCGCGCCTCTTGGCGCGGCTTTT
>JAIPFF010000022.1 GCA_021736785.1 Thiohalocapsa sp.
ACTTCCGCGATCTGCTGCATGCCTTCGGCGTACAACGCAGCTACTCCCGACCCCGCGTGAGCAACGACAACGCCGCCAGCGAATCGCTGTTCAAGACGCTCAAGTACAGCCCCGGCTATCCCGGTCGCTTCCGCGTCATCGACCACGCCCGACACTGGATGGCCGCGTTCATCGCCGACTACCAACAGCGCCCGCATGAGGGCATCGCCTTCTACACCCCGGCCGATGTCTTCCACGGCCGCATCGAGACCATCCACGCCCGCCGCCAAGGCGCACTCGATGCCCACTACGCGGCCCACCCGCAGCGCTACCCCAACGGCGCGCCCGTGGCCAAACGACCGCCCGCGGTCATGGCGATCAATCCGAAGGACGCACTGCAGGCCGCCGAGCAGATCGTGACCACCGCTCGCATCGAAACCGTCAACGAGACGCCGGTGCATCTCTCCGACGACGACAATGTTCATTAGCAAAAGCATCGGCGAGTGTCGGAATCACATTGACATGTTCCGGCACGCTCTGCCCGATGCCTTTCTCAAGCTCCAAAAGTAATCGAATCGCCGAGAGAGAATCGCCTCCTATGTCGGAGAAGCTCGCATTTGGGTTGTAGCGCTGCGATCCGAAAACCTTCTCTAGCGCCATGGCGACAACGATCTCCATCGGCGAATTGACTTCACCGACGACGCCCCCGGTTTCGATATCCGGATTAAAGCTCGGCTCAGGCAGCGCTGCTCGGTCAACCTTGCCGTTCTTGTTCAGCGGAATCGCTTCCAAAAGGGCGACGTGACGAGGGATCATGTATGCCGGCAGTACCGTTTTCAGACGTCGTAGTACAGTATCGGGATCCACCCCTGATGGTTCCGCGACGTAATAAGCGGCTAACTCCTTGGCGTCCGCCGAGGAAACGCGATCGGCAGTCATCGCCGCTTCTCGCACGTAATTAGTCACAACAACAACGGCTTCTCTCACGTCCGGTTGTTGAACAATAGCCCGCTCGATCTCGCCTAGTTCGACGCGAAAACCGTTGATCTTCACTTGGCCGTCGGAGCGACCATGGTAGAGCAACCGACCGCTCTCCGTAAACGAGGCGCGATCCCCGGTGCGGTACATCATCGGCGAGGTAAGTGCCCCCCTTTTATCCTTGCGGATAGCGTTGGACGACGCGCTCCCCCCTGCGTCGGTACCAGTGAAAGGGTTCGGCATGAAAGCTTCCGCTGTCTTCTCCGGGCGATTGAGATAACCTTTCGAAACGGGCTCGCCCGCAATGAAAAGATCGCCCACGATGCCCGGAGGACAAAGCCCTCCGAAGGAATCCAGAACGTAAGTCTCGCAATTGGCGATCGGCCCCCCGATGGTCGTCAAATCCTCGCTCATCGTGGCGATGATCGTGGTCTCGGTCGGACCGTAGGTGTTAATTAAGCGCACATCCTCGGTTTTCTCTGACCAGCGTAGATAATGGGTCTCCGAGGCCTTTTCGCCGCCGATCACCACAAGTCGGATATTCTCCGGAAGGTTCTCCGATTCCAGCATGCCGACCAATGCATGCCAGTACGCTGTGGGTAGATCCAGCATGGTGACGCCTTCTCGACGAAGGAATTCAAAAAAATCCCGAGGGGACTCCTTTAAACCCTCTTCGAGCAGGACGAGTGTTCCACCCGTCAGTAGAATCGGGAATATTTCTTCAACAGAGAGGTCGAAACCGAGCGCGCCGAATTGCAGCACACGATCGTGCTCGGTCAATTCAAAGTCATCAATGACAGCCAAGTTATGGTTGACAAGATTGCGCTGCGAAATCATAACGCCCTTCGGCGTGCCGGTAGAACCTGACGTGTACATCAAGTAGGCGGTGTTCCGCGGATCTTGCGCGCGATCGCACGAGGCTAAGACGGTTGCATGGTCGGCCGCATACGCGTCTGCTTCGACGAAGAGGTCGTGGATAGTAAGACACGTCGCCGGGGAAACGTCGCTCTCCTCGGCAGGCGCTTCCGCGTCCAGCATCAACACATATGAAACGCCGGCATCCGCGAGGATCTGCTTCAGGCGCGCGGCGGGGTACCTCCCGTACTCCAACGGCAGGTAGCCGTGACCGGCACCGTGGATGCCGAGCAACGCGGGTACCAGGGCGAGGTTGCGCTGCGCCATGACGGCGATGACGCTGTTTGGCGGTAGATCGAGTCTTATGAGCGCGCCCGCGATGCTGATCACCCGAGCGAGAAGCTCGCCGTAAGTCAGCTCGACGCCTTGGAATCGGACAGCGGTGCGTTCTTTGAAGCGAGGGACGCGTTGGAGGAAATGCTGAAAGTGGGTTTTTTCAAGATCGTACGGTCTAAAGGTCGCGTTCCACTCTCGCATGATGCGAATTCGATCTCGCTCCGACGTAAGAGGGATATCGCCCAGCTTGGGAGCGTCTTCCTCAGCCGTCGCCACCGCTTGTTGCGCGTTGGGGATCTGGGGCGTTGAGAGGCTGGAGAGTGCCCGCTTCAGATTGGTCCGAAAATCTTCAAGACCCTTTGCAAACCTCTGAGCGAGCCCCCGGTCGGCGAAGACAACCGTGGTTACGCGATCGCTCGCCTCGACCAGGAAGGGCGCCGGAGGAAGAGGGGAAACGCCTGCGAACCTGCAGAAAATATCTGCGATGGGCGGCTGTCGGCGCAACGTTTTCGATAAAGATTCGTCGGTTCGCGCAATCAGCTCGGATACCCGCATATCGAAATCGCAGCGGATATGCAGCGGAAGGGGTTTCACGAAACACGAGCCTAAAACGCCGCCGGGCCACGTGCCGTGTCGATAAGGGATATCGAAGGTATTACGGTGAGTGAGCCGCGCGAGAAATAGAGCCAACAGCGTCAATGGCCGGATACCCGAGTCGTCCTCCCGAATGTCAATGGATGCGTGCGAGCAGCCCGCGGCAACCCCGTCATGGTCGACAGTCGTATCGCGTATATCAACGGTTTTGAGCAACCGCCCGCTGCCGAGCAATGGCAGTTCGAGCGCCTCTGCGTCTCTCAGTCTGTTGATCCAGAAACCCTCGGACCGCACTCCGACACGGTAGATGCTCTCCAACGAATCCAAATCAAACGGGTAAGAAAGGAACAGCGTCGGCAACTTCTTCTCCCCGAAACCCGGCTGCTCGCTCGCCTCGTCAGCGTCTTCGGAGCCGAGCAGTTCGACAAGCGACAGCCCATCGGGGTCGACGCAGTAAACATCCTTCAGCCTAAGCCATCCGTCTTTGCAGCGAACGACTATCGTCGGCGGCCGGGCCTGCTCTACAAATCCTTGTCCGGGCTCTGACGATGCGTCGGCGTGGCTGTGCTCGAGTCCCTTTGCATGCTCGACCGAACGAAAGCTGAAAATCTGCTGCCGGAAGAGAAATTTGGGCAGACATAAGGGGTTGTCGGTCGCTCCGAACAATAGCCCGCGAGACAAACGGCACGACTCGTCCACCGAGTCGGTCCAGCGCAGGAATCCCGCGCCATACGGTCGGTCATAGAGTCCGAAATAGGATCTGCCGGTCACGCGCTGGGGAGTGCGAGCCAACTGGGATTGCACGAGATCGTCAACTAGACTGTCGAAGATCTGAATAGCGATCTCGGTGCACCGCAAGTTGAGTGTCTGCGCTGTGTCGTCGTGCTGGATTGGGACTCGCCCCGACTTGACGATGTCGCCGGTATCGATACCCGACTCCATCAAATGCCAAGAAACCCCGTGCTCTCGCTCGCCGTTGATGATGGCCCATGACGTTGCATTAAGCCCCGCGTAGGCCGGAAGCGGGGAGTCGTGGTAATTGATGGCCGCGAGTCGCGGCAATGCGAGGATTTCCTGGGCGAGGATGTGGCTATTGATAACGCTAAAAAGCAGATCGAACGGCTGTGCCGCAAGCACTGCCCGTATATCGTCGTCTTTGGGGTGGTAAACGCAGAGATCCAATTGCCGCGCCGACCTCTCCACGAGTGGGTCGTCGCTGATGACTCCGCGAACCCCGAGGCCTTTGGCGAGCAGAATTTCAACGCACCTGACTGCCATGCCCGTTTCTCCAATGACGAAGCAGTTCACGGCGTGTTCGCGGACGTCGTGCGTCGGGCAGGCAAGCGACTGGGGACTGACTCGGCGTTGCACCGGCGTTCCTCCGCAGCGGCGTGAGACGAAGAGGTTAGGGCGCTAGTCTGCGGGCCGGCGATCGGCTGCACGCTCGAATGTGGACATGAGGCCGCCGAGAAAACGCTCGTGACGGTAGTTTTCCTTGACGATACGCGCTGCTTCGGCGCCCAAGCGCTCCGCTAGCGCAGGCTCGGAGAGGAGACGATCGAGATGGGTGGCCAACATCGCGACGTCCGCCGGCGGGGCAAGCAACCCGTTTACTTCATGGAATAACCAGTCTGTGATACCTCCGGCAGCGAATCCCACGACCGGCCGACCTCTTGCCATCGCTTCGATACCTACCATGCCGAAGGGCTCCGGCCACCGTGACGGTACAACCGCCACGGCAGCTCCCGCGAAGTACGATTCGAGTGATTCGTGATCGACCCATCCAACGAAACTGACGCGCTCCGATACCCCCAACTGCCTTGCGAGTTGCTTGCACGCCTCGAGGTGGTTCCCTGTTCCGACGATCGTGGCATGCCACGCGCGGTGTAGGCGTGCCAGTGCACGCAGCATCAAGTCAACTCCCTTACCACGGATGACTTGGCCGACGTACAGCACTTCTGCCGTTCCAGGGGCGGGTAAAGCGACAGCCGATTGCAAGGATCTCGGGATCGGCGGATGGATATCGACGCGCTCCTTGTCGACGCCGTTCACCACCAGTTCCTGCCGCATCCAACGACTACCCACGACGAAACGGCGCACATCGCGATGAGCGAATATCGCGCGCTTGCGATCCGATACGCGGCGAAATTCGACGGGCCACCGGCTTCCCGAAGGTGCGCGTGTCACGAAGCACAACCGGGTGTAGCAAGAGATCCCGGCCGGCAGATCGCAAATGCCGTCGCTGATGGGGAAATACTTGTGTCGACGTAAACACACCAGATCATGGTCGTGAATCATACGCACCGTCGGACATGCCCGGCTCAACAGTGGGATCACTTCGTCGTCGGCCACCTTATGCACCAGAAGCACATCCGGCCCGAATGCTCCAATCGTACTCTCTACGTCCTCATGAAGTGTCCCTACACTCTCAAATGGTGTGCAGAACTTGCGGTCGGCGTCCGGCTCTCCGTGCAGCAACGCTTGCGGGTGGCCTTCGGCGCACAGCCCCGAGGCGATATCGTAAAGAATGCGCTCGACGCCGCCAAAAAAGCCGGCCTTTTGGTTTACATGCAAGACTCGCACTATGAAAACCGTCGGTGCGTGATGAGGTTACTACGCCTTGATCCGGCCATGAGTCGTGTAGCGTACATGCTAGAGTATACGCGTTTCCCCGCGGCATTCGATGTCGACTCCATCACGAAACCGGCGGGGCCTTTTGCCGACGTGTTGCTTCGCAGGACACCGGTTCCGGCGTAAGCCGCCCGGCCGCGTCGCCGCGACATATGCGGGTCAGCACTTGTGTGCACTCTCCGAGCCGTAGCAAACGAACACCAGCCGCCCGCGTAGGTACTGGACTCATGCCGTTGCCAGCCGAACTTTTCCCCGAGCCGATCAGCTTTAAGCAAATCGTGTTCGTGCTGATGACGCTAGGCTTTCTCGTCGTGGCGATCCCCGCGGCGATTCGATTCGCTTGGTTCGAGCGTGCCTGCATCGCCGGCATCATGTTTATGGCCATCAACCCCGTCGACGTGACGTTTTTCAGCTACACGAACTACCGTGGTGATATTCGCGGAATCGAATTCGGGGTCACCGATTGGTTCATTATTACGCTGATCGTCAGCATGGCAACCTCACCACGATGGAAAAAGCGGCGCCTGTACGGCAGAAACCCAAACGAAATACCCATGGCGCTTTATCTGGGCTGGTGCCTCATTTCCATCGTGACGGCCACAGTCCCACAATTCGCTTTCTTCGGAGTGACGCGTCTCTTGCGCGCCTACGCGCTGTTTTGGATCGCTTACAATTATCTTCGCTCGGAAGACGATCTGCGCTTTGTGATCTGGTGCGTCGTCGGTTTGACGTTCTATAGCTTCTTCGGAGTGCTAATGGACAAGTACGTGCGCGGCGTTTTTCCGCCGCGCGGCTCGTTCCCCCACCAGAACTCTCTTGTCACCTTCCAAAACTTCATGAATTTCATCGTCTTTGCCATGGTGATGGGTGACACCAAAAAAGTTTTCGACAGAACCACTTTGATCTACTGGGGAGCGTTGGGCGCCGGTTCTCTCACCAGCGTGGCGACGCTCTCCAGAGGCGGCATGGCGACGATGGTCATGGGCTATATGCTGTTGGTGCCGGTAATGATGTGGCTCAGGCAAAAACGGGTAAAACTGAAAAAAAAGGGACTCGCGCTCTTGGTCATGTTCGTCGGGGCACTTCCAGCGCTGATCGTCGTGCTGCCGCAAATCATCAAGCGGTTCCAGACGGCCCCTGAAGCGTCCGCTCATGCTCGGGACGTATTCAACGAAGTCGCCAGACAGATTGGCGATACGCATTTCTTCGGTATCGGGCTGAACAACTATTCCTATGCCGGCGCTTATATGGAGTATAAAGATCAATTACCCGGAATCGATCAAGGTGGCCTCGCGCACCACATCTACTGGCTGCATTACGCCGAGCTCGGTTTGTTCGGGGTCATTTTCTTCCTGCTTCTCATGGGCGGTTTTATGCTGGCAATGATACGGTTCGTGTTGAAGCGAAAGGAGAGTGTAGAGCGCTTGTTTTGTGCTGCCGTGCTTGTCGGCTTCCTGATTGCGATGCTGATCGGCAAACTCGAGTGGAACTGGCGGCAAACTCAGCTACTGATGACCTACTTCATGTTCGCCGGATTCGCCCTTTCGTTACCCCGCCTCGAGCAGCAACGTGTGATCGAGGAAAAGCGTCGTCGAGCGCGCCTGGCGCAAATATATTCACTGCATATTCAAGGAACGAGAGGCAGACAATCAAGCGGCGCCGCCGCCGTCGCCCACGCTCCGTCCGATAGGCGCGGGGCCGCCGATAGCTAATCGCGGTCTAGTCCACTGCGGTTTCGTGCGCCGCTAATCAAATCCTCGTAGAGATCAATGAGTCGCGCCCCGATCGCTCGCCAGTCGTACTGCTGCACTGCCTTGGCACGTCCCTGCTCAGCGAGCCGTCGGGCGAGTTGGGTGTCGTTGAGGACCGTTTCCATCGCTCGAGCGAGCGATTCAGGCGACCCTGGCTCCGCGTGCAGCACGTCGAGCCCATCACATGTAAAGGAAGGAATGCCGCCGATACGGGAGGCGACAACCGGCAGGCCGGCGGCCCAAGCCTCCAGTATCACGATGCCGAATGGCTCGTGTAGCGACGGCAGGCAAAAGAGGTCTGCGGCGTGGAACGCACCGAATAGGAGCGGATCGTCGTGCTGAAGACCGGGAACGAGCGTAACGTGCTGTGCTAATCCCAGCTCGTTGATCCGCGCGAGCAGGCGATCTCGATACCCCGCGACTGTCACGGGCCCGAGGAGAACAAGGTGGAGATCGGAATAACGCGCAGCGAGATCGCCAAATGCGTCGACGAGTCCGATTTGGTTCTTTTGATAGTCGATACGGCTGACGCACAGGATAACTCGCCGCGCCGCCGGAATACCGTACGCGTCCCGAAAGGCTGCGCTATCGCCTTGGGCGAAAGCCGAGCAGTCGACCCCGTTCGGCATCAGCTCAACACGTTTTCCGGGCAATCGTTCGCGCGCCGCCGAAAGCTCGTCCGCGCCGACGCAGAGCACTGCCGACGCGTCCGAAAGTACTGATCGAGACCCGAGTACCAGTCCGGCGAGCCTGCCCCATTCGATGGCGTCTTCCTGCGGCGTGAGCATTTGCTTCATTTCCGCCTCGGGTACGGCGAAGTGTCCGCCGTGCAGGGTGACCACGTAGGGAATGCCGCGCAGTCGGGCGGCGGTGCGTACGGACGCGCCCAAGCGTTTGCCCGTATGCGCGTGCAGAATGTCGACACCAGGCTCGCGTAGAAGCGCCCACAAAAGCGGCAGCGACAACATGTTGCCGCCTTTCTTGTCCATCTCCAAGCGCGCACGCTCGCTGAGGCCGAAAAAGGGGTAGGAATAGGCAAAGCGACGGACGGGAACCCGCTGCATGGTGTCGGCTACCTGATCCGACAGCGCGAGACTGGTGAATATCTGTACGTCCGCCCCGGCTGCCCTCAGCGTCTTACTGGTTTGGAGAATCGTGGTTTCCGTACCGCCCCATTCGGTGGCAACGAAGCGCCGGGGAACTTGGATGACTTTCACGCGCCGCCCTCTGCAACTGGTGCACGTCCGCGTCGCAGCGCGCTCAGCTTGGCTCTCGCGAATGCGCGCTCCTCGGGGCTAAGTGCTGTGGCGGCGAATACCGTGAAGTAGACCAGCGCCGCTGCACCTCCCTCGAGCAGGAGCCATAGGAAATTACTCGGAGGCTGTAGCTCTGCGAGGCCCCATGCGACGGCCAGCGACGGCAGCAACGGCGGAATCGAAGGGCCTACGGCGTGAGTGAAGAAGCGCAACGCGGGAATGTTCCTTGCGCGGCAAGCCCGAGGAACGATGACCAGCATCTCAATGGTGAAAGCTGCGATCAGCGTCGCGAACGCAACGCCGTTCAGTCCGAAGAACTGGATGAAAATCAGGGAGAGGACAAGATTAATCGCTGCAGACGACAGCATGGCGTAAGCGGTGAATCGATGATCACCGTTCATGGCAATAACGTTGGCGGCATTCAGCTGAACAGCGGTGAAAAATATTGCCACCAACAGGATACGAAGCACCGGAATCGACCCGGCAAACTCATCTCCCATCCAGAGCAGAATCACGTCGTCGGCATAGAAGAAAAGCAGCGAGACGAACGGCACTGCGATCGACAAGCTGAACCTTGTGCCATCCATGAGCACGCGAGTGATCACCTCTTCTTTTCCGCCACCCTTGGACTGCGACACCAATGGCATAAGCGCGTTGGAAAACTGCTTGTTGAGATAATAGGCGTATTCTGCGATTTTCGCGCCGATCGCGTAAACCGCAACAGCGGTGAGCGGCAGAAAGGACTTGATGACGACGGGGTCGATGCGCAGAATCAATAGAACGGCGACATTGGCCAGGAAAAAGAATAGGGAGAAATCCATCACTTCGCGAACACGTTTTCGCGAGAAAAGCACCGGGTTTAAGGAAAGCCCCGGCGTATAGTGGAAGGCAAACGGGATCATTACAACATTGGCTAGGACCATTGTCGTCGCCGTTGTTACGATCAACCCGAGCATGCCGTAGCCTAAATGCAGCGTGAGCGCAATCACACTTGCGTTGACTAGAGTAACGACGATCTCGACGGTATTTGTAACGGCCATATGTCCGCCGCCGTTGAGGATGGCGCGGACCAAGTTGAGCGGAAGATTAATGGCGACTGCGCATCCAAGCATCCACAAGGCAATGGTGAACAATTGTTCGGTCTGAGAGGTCAAATTGAACCAGTCGCCGGCGTGATTGGAGACCACGGCAACCGTGGTGATACAGACCAAGCCAAGTCCGGTATAGACCACGAACAGCGTCGCCAAGACTTCGTTCCGCCCCTTGCGATCGTCGCTGCCGGCGAACTCTCCCATGTACTTGACCGCCGCGGTCGCAAAACCGAGGTCGAGCATGCCGAACATCGCGACGATCGCGAATATCAGCGACCACAGGCCAAATAGGTCCATGCCGATCTTCGAGACGATGAAGGGCGTCAGGAAGAAAACGGCGACGATCGAAACGACGAAGCTAAGATAACTCGTCGCGATGTTGACGATCCAGCGCATGCCGGCAGCTCCTGGCGAGACGAGAGACCCGCGAGCCGCGGGCAGCGGCGCTCGGCGCCGGGCTAAACGCCCGCTTCCGCGCGCATCAGATGAAAGATGTCCGTGATCGCCCCGGGATTCGTGCTCGGCTCCACGTTCGACAACAAGCTCGCATCGGAGTCCGGATCATCCGGGTGATAGCCGTGCATACCGGTAATGGGCTTGAGGCCCATGTGGCTCGGCACGATGATCACGCCGGGATTGGTCAGAAAGATCAGCTGGCCGTATTGGTCGCCTTCGAAATCGCAGCCGAGCTCCTGCAGTTCTTCGTCCGAGAGGATGCGTCCGTGCGGCTCCTTCAGCAGCGCTTCGGTGATGGCGTGACGCGCGGACTCGTTCTTGAGCCAGAAACGGCCCATGGTGGAATCGTAGGTGGCGACATAGTCTCGGTCGAAGACCAGGCCCAGGGCCTCGATGCGCGACATCAGGTCGATATGAGTGTGCACCGTGGCCATGCCGTGGTCCGAGCAGACATGGAGCCTGACCTCGGGATAGTGAGACTCGGCGACTTCGAGCAGCGAGGTCAGCTCCTGCTCGTACCAGGCCAGCTTCTCGTCCACCAGCGGACTCTCCTTGCCGACCTGGTGCAGCAGCGCATCCATCGACGCCATGTAGAGGAACGCGAAGCGGATCTCGCCGCGGACGATGTCGGCCTTGAGCGCGGCCAGATTGTTCTCTTCGCTGTCGCGCCAATTCGAGACATGGTAGGGGACCCGCTCGCGCTCGAGCAGGTCGAAGATGTTTTCGCCGCGGTTTAGCCCGCCGGGCCGGAACAGATCCTTCTTTTCACAGTAGTCGAACTTGTCGATGTGCTGGAACGGGATGTTGTATAGCTGAAAGTAACCGGTGAATCCGTAGGCTTTCTTGACGGCCTTGCTGATCTGGTTGCGCACCCGCCCGCGGTCGACGAGTCCGCTCGGCAGCCAACCGAGCGGCTTCAGCGGCCTGAACGGGGAGGTTTCCGGCGAGTAATAGAAAAATGACCAATGCCGATGCTCGCGCGGCGTCAGGCCCGATAGGATCGAGGGCACGCAAGCCGAAGAAAAGCCGAACGTAGAGCGCAGCTTGCGTCGAACCGGCAGCCGATCCTCCATAAAGCTACGCCCGCGCAGAACCTCCCAGCCCAATGCATCGATGAAGCATACGATCGAGAGTGTCTGTTGGCTGGACGGCATTCGAATGCTGCCTCGGGTGCTGGCGCGAATACGCGCGGATTCCGGGAGATCGATTTCGCGCGGTTGGTTTTCGGCGCTACGTCGCGTTTATGCCGGGGTCGGTCGCCCCGGCGCGCTCATGCGAACGCCGCAACCGCGTCGGCCTCGTCGTCGAAAATTTGAAAAACGGTATGCAGGCGCGTCAGCTCGAACAAGGCGCGAATGGTGTCGCTCATGTGCGCGAGATGGACATCGCCGTTCATCTTGCGTGCTGCCTGCAGGCCAGCGACTACGACCGCCAGCCCGCTCGAGTCCATGAATTCGGTCTGCGAGAGGTTGATGACCACGCGGCCGCTGCCCTGTTGAATCACCTGCTTCAGGTCCGAGCGCGCCTCCGCCGCGTTCGCCATGACCAAGCGGTTCGGCAACGCGACGATGTCGACATTGTTTTCGGTACGGTGTTCGAGTTTCATTGCTGTCTCCGGGGACTACAACGCGCATGCGTGGTTGTTGCGGCGAAAAGTACCCTTACGCGTCGGATAACGCATCCGCCAGCGGGCGGGTGAGGGTGAGTAAGTTCTCGTCATTCACCCGCTCGTAGGATACCTGCGTGAATGCGGCACGAATGATTTGCCACCCGCGGCCGGAAGTCGCCATCACGTCGGCGGGCGTGCCGGTGGGCAGCGGCAACGGCATCGGTTTGCCGCGATCGCGCAGCTCGATCTTCAGAGAGGTCTCTTCGTGCGTGCCGGCGATCTTGATCGGCTTGCCTTTCTCGCCCTCGTAGGCGTGCTCGATGATGTTGTTGACCGCTTCGACCACGGCGCAAAGCACGGCCATCGCGGCCATGTCTTCGAGACCGGCGGTTCGCGCCAATGTCATCAGTTCTTTCTCCAGCAAGGCATACCACGTCAGGTCTTCCGGGTCGCTTTCGAAATCGATTCGCAGAATAGCGGTCATTGCGGGACTTTCAACGCATGCGTGAACGGCCAAACAGTCGGTCGGCTGCGCGCTCGCGATGCCGATTGCCTCTGCCAGGGTTTTCAACCGCGTGGAGTCTATCGGCTTTTGCGTCGCTTGTGCATTGGCGCCGGCGACTCGTCAAAGGATCATCGACCAATGCCGGACAGGGGCATTTGCCCGCACCGAGCACATCGGACCGCTGGGCCGCGCCTGCTCGGCCACTCGCCGCGCGCCCGGCGCCCATCAATCCGCCTGCCGCTCGATGACAAGCACGGAGATGTCGTCTTCGAACTCGGTTTCTCCGCGCCAAGCGGTCACGCTGCGGCGTAATTCTTCGGCCATTTCCGCCGCCGTACAATGCCGATGGCGGACCAGAAGCGACTGGAAATGGTCGATGTCGAAAGCCTGCCCGTCGGCGTTGAAGCAGTCCGTGATGCCATCCGAATAGGTAATCAGCCGATCGCCCGGATAGAGCCGGAAGCGCTGGGCCTCGTATTGCGCTGCTTCGAACATGCCCACCGGCAAGCCGCCGGCCGTAAGGCTCTCGACGCTGCCGTCGCTGCGCAGCAGCATCGGCTGAGGATGGCCGGCGGAGGCAAGCCGCCCTTCGCCGGTATATTTGTCGAGCACGCCATAGACGACCGTGGCGTAGTTGGTGACCTCGCCGTCGGGGCTGCAAAGCTCGTGATTCAGCGTCGTCAGAAAGTCCGCGGGTACCAAATAATCACCGGCGGGCGTACCGACGCCGGTATGCGGCACCAGCGAGCGGCTGAGACTGGTCGAAAGCAGGGCGGCGGGAATGCCGTGGCCGGAGACGTCGAGGTGATAGAAGCCCACTTCCTCCTGCGAGACCGGGAAAAAGTGAAAGCTGTCGCCGGAAATCTTCGCCGCCGGCAGGAACAGCCAGCCGGCGCACAGGGGCGCGATACTGTCGTCGGAGACGGGCAGCGATTCGCGTTGAATACGCGCCGCTGCAGCAAGGTCGTTCTGAATTTGCGTGTAGGCGCGGTCGAGCTCGTCGTGGTGCTCTTGCAGGCGCCGGTTCTGCTCCGCCAGCGTCTCCTCCAGTCCGAGGATACGCACGCCGACCTGCAGGCGCGCACGCAGCACCTGTGCATCGAACGGCTTGCCGACGAAGTCATCGGCGCCGGAATCGAGCCCGTAGACCAGGTCGGTGTCCTCGGTGCGCCCGGTCAGCAGCATGACGTAGACGTAGTGCCCGAAATCCTCGCGACGAATCGCGGCGCAAACCTCGGGCCCCGACATGCCGTCCATCATCCAGTCGCAAATGACCAGCCGAATGCCGCCCTGGCGCATCCGTTCCAGGCCCTCCGCACCGTTGCTCGCGAGTACCGCTTCGTAGCCCCACTTGCGCAACAGCGCACGCACGTAGATGCGCACGTCCGGCGCATCGTCGATCACAAGCACCTGCAGTGTCTGGGTCAACATCGACGCGCGCTGCACGCGGCCGCTGTTCGGCGCATCGTCGCGAGTACGGTCGGGCTCTGGCATTGTCGAATCCGGCATTGAAGCGTTGCCTGTCGGGCTCTGTTTTTTCTCGCGCATCGGCCACGGCGGCGCGGGGGAGGACTCGATGCCGTTGCCGCGCAGCAGGCGATTCTACCGTCACGACGGCCGTGGGTGCGCCTGCAGACTTGCACCGATCCAAGCGCGGCCCGGCAGCCGGGCCGCGCCGGTTCTGCTTGGCATTGGCGGGCCGGCCGAACGTGCGCGGCCGTCGTACGCGGCGTATTGACCTAATGATGTCCACAAAGCGCTGCGCACACTGTGACAATCATCTCAGACTTGCTCGCGCCATCGACAAAAATCGACGATCGAAGGATGATGCACGCGGGCCGGCGCGCGGCGCTCCGGCGTCTGAATTCCACTTGCGGAGTCTACATGCAGAGATCCATCGGCGATGTGCTAACCGAACATATCGCGGTGATCCGTGGCCTCGACGCACTGGTGCCGGATATCGAACGGCTCGCGGACCGCTGCCATGCATCCCTCGCCGCGGGCGGGCGGGTGTTCTGGATGGGCAACGGCGGTAGCGCCGCCGACAGCCAGCACTTGGCCGCCGAATTGGTCGGACGTTTCGAGCGCGAGCGCCCGGGCCTGGCGTCGATCGCGTTGACGACCGACAGCTCCATACTGACCTCGGTTGCCAACGATTACGGCTTCGAGGCGGTCTTCGCGCGCCAGGTCGAGGCCCTCTGCCGGCCCGGCGACGTCTTGGTCGGCCTGTCCACGTCGGGCAACAGTCCGAATGTGCTGCTTGCCATGCAGACGGCCGAAAGCTTGGGCGTTTTTCGCGCCGGCATGACCGGCGAAGGCGGCGGCAAGCTCGCCGCGCAGTGCGAGTTGTGCCTGCGCGTGCCTTCGCGCAGCACCGCGCGCGTTCAGGAGGCGCATATCGTGGTGGGACACCTGCTTTGCGATCTGGTCGAGGCCCGGGTCGCGGGCTTGGCCGCGGATTGAGGGGCAACCGTGTTTCAGGATCCTCATGCGGTCGGCCAAGCGGTCCAATCCGGCTTCTCGGGCCGCCGCATCTTGGTGGTCGGCGATCTGATGCTCGACCGCTACCTCTGGGGCGACGTCAAACGCATCTCTCCCGAGGCCCCGGTGCCTGTGCTGCACCTGAGCCGCGAGAGCGCGGTGGCCGGCGGTGCGGCCAACGTCGCCCGTAACCTGGTCGGTCTCGGGCTGGATGTCCGGCTCGCCGGTGTCACCGGCGATGACGCCGAGCGTCGCCTTCTGCTGGAACTGCTTGCGGAGCAGGGCATCGGCACCGACGCAGTGCTGGCGCTCGGCGAGCGCCCGACGACGACGAAGACGCGCGTGGTCGGCAATCATCAGCAAATGCTGCGTATCGATGCCGAGCGCAGCGCGCCGATCGCCACGGATGTCGCCGAGGCGCTGCTGGCCGCAGTCGGGCCGGCACTGTCGGATGCGCGGATCTTGGTGCTCTCGGACTACGCCAAAGGGGTTCTGACGCCGACGCTTTGCGCACGCCTGATCGCGGCGGCCCGCGCCCGCGGCGTGCCGGTGCTGGTCGACCCCAAGGGGACCGACTTCGCACGCTATCGGGACGCGACGCTGATCACGCCGAACCGCGTCGAGCTGGCTGCCGCCGTCGGCGCCGATGCCGACGACCTGGACGCACTGTTGGACGCCGCCGCTGCCATGCGCGACGGGCTCGGGCTGGAGCGGCTCGTGCTCACGCTCGGCGACCTCGGTATGGCCGTCGCCGATGCCGCCGGTCTGCGGCGTATACCGGCGCTCGCGCGCGAGGTGTTCGACGTCTCGGGCGCCGGCGACACGGTGATCGCCGCCATTGCGGCGGGCATGGCCGCGCGGCTGGATTTCGCCGACACCGTCCACCTGGCCAATCTCGCCGCCGGCGTCGTCGTCGGCAAGGTGGGCACGGCGGCCATCGCGCGCGCCGAGCTGGCCGCCGCCGTGGCGGGCGAATCGGCGCTGGAGCAGGCGGCCAAGATCGCCCCCCCCGAGGAGATCGCCGCGCGCATCGAAGAATGGCGCGGCAACGGCGAGCGGGTTGTCTTCACCAATGGCTGCTTCGACTTGCTGCATGTCGGCCACGTCACCTATCTCGAGCGCGCGCGCCGTTACGGTCAGCGGCTGGTGGTGGGCCTCAATACCGATCGCTCGGTGCGCGCGCTCAAAGGCCCGTCCCGTCCGCTGATCGCAGAGGACGACCGCGCGCGGGTGCTCGCGGCGCTGGCCGCCGTGGATGCTGTCGTTCTGTTCGACGAGGACACGCCCCTCGGCCTGATCCAGGCGCTGCGCCCGGACGTGCTTGCCAAGGGCGCCGACTACCGCGAAGACGATGTCGTCGGCGCCGCCGAGGTCAAGGCCCGCGGCGGTCAAGTGGTGCTGGTGCCGCTGGTGGATGACCGCAGCACCAGCGGCATCATCGCCCGCATGCAGCCATCGCCGGATTCGGAGAAAGAGGCATGAACTGCCCCAAATGCGGTGCGGACCAACCCGACGGCGGCGCGATCTGTTCCGCCTGCGGCGTGGTGTACGAGAAATACTGGAAATATCACCCGCGGCCGGGGCAGGAGGGGCACAACGTGTCGGTCGCTGCCGCCGCCGATGACGCGTCCGCCGGCGCTGTCGCGGCAGCGCCATCGGCGCCATGGCGCGAGCTGATTCTGCCGAGCGACATCCGGGCGGACCCGGTCGCGGCTTGGGCGCGCGGCGTCCTGCTGATCGTCATCACCGTCTGGGGTCTCGGACTGATCGGCGCGTCGGTGGAGAGCAACGCGGCCGGCAAGTCGGTGCTGCACCTGGTGAATCTGCCTTTCCACGAGGCCGGTCACGTGCTTTTCAGCCCTTTCGGGGATTTCATCGGATCCTTGGGGGGTACGCTCGGCCAACTGCTGATGCCGCTGATTTGCCTCGGCGTGCTGCTGATCAAGACCCGCGATCCCTTCGGCGCCTCGGTTGCGCTCTGGTGGCTCGGCCAGAACTTTCTCGATATCGCGCCCTATATCAACGACGCCCGCGCCGGTCAGCTGCCGCTGATCGGCGGCAATTTCGGCCATTCATCTCCCTATGGCTTCCACGACTGGGAGTATCTGCTCACGGAAACCGGGCTGCTGCGCATGGATCACACGCTGGCGCAGGCAAGCCACTTGCTGGGCTCCGCGATCATGCTGCTTGCGATCGGCTGGGGCGCCACGCTGGTCTACCGCCAGCTCACCGCGGACAATCACCGCCGCACCCCGCATCGGCACCGCTGAGCGGACCGCCCGGACTCGGGCTACGGCCCGGCGCAAACCCGCCCCGGAACCTCTGCCGCCCGGAACTCCTGCCGCCCGAGGTCCCCTGGCGCGCGCGGCCCGGGCAGTGCGGGCTTTCGGCCCCGCTCGACGTCGCGGCCGAGGGCGCGACGGCGCGCGCGCCGAGGCGCACGACCCGGCGCCCACGAGCGCACCCTCAGGCGGTTCGGATCGGCTTGCTCTTCGCGGTCTTGAACAGCAGCGGGACAACGTCGACAAAGCGGCTCGCGAAATGAACGTCTAGCCCTTTGCGAATATGCTCGGGGACCTCTTCGAACTCGCCCCGGTTGTCCTCGGGGAGGATGATTTCCTTGATGCCGGCACGGCGCGCGGCGATCAGCTTCTCGCGCACGCCGCCGATGGGAAACACTTCGCCGGTGAGCGTCAACTCGCCGGTCATCGCAATCTGGCGCACCGGCTCGTCGCGGGCCAGCGACAGCAGCGCCGAGGCCATCGTGATGCCGGCGGACGGGCCATCCTTCGGTGTTGCGCCCGCCGGCACGTGCAGATGCACGAAGGCCTTCTCGAAAAAGCCCGGATCGGTGCCGAACTCGTAGGCGTGGCTGACGATGTAGCCGTAGGCGATATCGGCGGACTCGCGCATCACTTCGCCCAGTTGTCCGGTCAACTTGAAGCCCCGGGCGTACTCATGCGTGCGCACGGCCTCGATCGACAGCGTTGCCCCTCCCATGGCGGTCCAGGCGAGGCCGGTGACCACGCCCGGTCCGGAGAGCTTGCGCTCGTCGCGGAACACCGGGCTGCCCAGATACTCGCGCAGATCATCGGTGCTGACCTTGATCGGCAGCTCCGCGTGCTCGAGCAGCTTGACTGCCGACTTGCGCACGATCTTGCCGAGCTGCTTCTCGAGCCGGCGCACGCCCGCGTCCCGCGCATAGCCCTCGATCAGGGCGCGCAGCGTCTTGGTGTCGACCTTGACCGCGCCCTTATCGAGGCCGGCGCGCTCGATCTGGCGCGGCAGCAGGTATTTCTTCGCGATCTGCAGCTTTTCGTTGGCGATATAGCCCGACAGCTGGATGATCTCCATGCGGTCGAGCAGCGGCCCCGGAATGGTATCCGTTTGATTCGCCGTGCAGACGAACAGCACCTTCGACAAGTCGAAGCGCAGGTCGAGGTAGTGGTCGAGGAAGTCCACGTTCTGCTCCGGGTCCAGGACCTCCAGCAGGGCGGAGGCCGGGTCGCCATGGTAGCTCGCGCCGATCTTGTCCATCTCATCGAGCATGATGACCGGGTTCTCGGTGCCGGCGTCCTTCATTGCCTGAATGAACTTGCCCGGCATGGCGCCGATGTAGGTGCGCCGGTGGCCCTTGATTTCGGCCTCGTCACGGATGCCGCCGACGGAGAAACGGTAGAAGCGCCTGCCCACGGCGTCGGCGATGGATCGCCCGATCGAGGTCTTGCCGACGCCGGGCGGGCCGACCAGCAGGATGATGGAGCCCGCGATCTCGCCCTTGTGGATGCCGACGGCGAGGAATTCGAGGATGCGCTGCTTGACGTCGTCGAGGCCGTAATGATCGCGATCGAGGATGCGCCGGGCCCGTTTTAGATCCAGCTTGTCCGGGGAATGCCGGCCCCAGGGCAATAACGTGATCCAGTCCAGATAGTTGCGGGTGACCGCATACTCCGGCGACCCGGTCTCGAGGATGGACATCTTGTCCAGCTCGTCGTCGACGCGCTTTTTCGCCTCGTCGCTCAACGTCAGCTTGGCGACGCGCTCGCGGAACTTGTCCATCTCGGCGGTGCGGTCGTCCTTGGCGATGCCGAGCTCTTTCTGGATGGCCTTGAGTTGCTCTCGCAGGAAAAACTCGCGCTGCTGCTTCTGCATCCGCTCCTCAACGGAGGCGCGAATCTGCTGCTGGGCGCGCGCCAGCTCGAGCTCGTTGTTGAGCAGCACCAGCACCTTCTCCATGCGCTTCATCAGCGGCACCGCCTCCAGCACCTCCTGCAGCTGCTCCTTGCTGGATGTGGTGAGGCTGGCGGCGAAGTCGGCCAGATGGGACGGATCGTCGGGTCCGAAGCGGTCGAGGAACATGCGCAGCTCCTCGACATAGAGGGGATTGAGCGGCAGTAACTCCTTGATGGTGTTGATCACCGCCATCGCATAGGCCTTGACCTCGGACTCGGGCTCATGCCGTGGCTCGGGCAGGTATTCGACCCGCGCCGAGTAAGGGATCTCGCGGGAGACGAAACGATCGATGCGAAAGCGCTGAAGGCATTCCACAAGCACCTGCAGCTTGCCGTCGTCCTCGTTGACCCGGTGCACCCGGCAGGCCGTGCCGACTTCGAAGAAATCCTCCGCCGTCGCCGCTTCCGATGTCTCGGAGCGGCTCAGAGCAACGCCGAGAATCTTGTGCTCCGTTTCGCCCACCGCGCGGATCGTGCTGCGCCAGTGCTCGGCATCCATCAGCAGCGGCACGGCCTGTCCGGGAAAGAACGGGCGCGACGCCACCGGCAGCATCGCAATCAGCGCCGGCAACACCTCGTTGGCCCTCGCCAGAGCGCTCTGTTCCGGCTCGTCGCTTTCGGGCCGCGTCGCGGTATCGTTCATAGCTGCTCTCCCGTCGATACTCGGTCAAATGCCCGATGAAACTCAGGGTTTGAAACAGCGATTACAAGCGCTCGCGAGTCCCTTGCGCGGCGGCATGGTTGGCGAGGGAGACGAAGTCATCCACCCCCAGTTGCTCGGCCCGCGCGGCGGGATCGAGCCCGGCAGCTCGGATCAACTGCGGGTCGATCAATCCGCTCAGGCTGTTGCGCAGCGTTTTGCGCCGCTGCGAGAACGCGGCGGCAACCACGCGCGCATGCAGCGCCGTATCCCGCAGCCGGTAACGGGGCGGGTCGTCGGGCGTCAACCGCAGCATGGCCGAATCGACTTTCGGCGCCGGCGAAAACGCGCCGGGACCGATGACGAACAGTCGCTGCGTGCTGCAAACCGTCTGCACCATCACCGAGAGTCGCCCGTAGGTCTTGTTGCCGGGATCGGCGCAGATGCGGTCCACGACTTCCTTTTGCAGCATCAGGTGCAAGTCGGCGATGCAGCCGGACTGATCGAGGAAGCGGAATAGCAGCGGGGTCGAGATGTTGTAGGGCAGATTGCCGACCAGGCGCAGCCGCTGATCCGGGCTCACCAGCCCGCAAAGATCGAAATGCAGCGCATCGGCATTGTGCACCCGCAGGTCGCCGGAGCCACCGAGGCGCTGTTGCAGCGGGCCGACCAGATCCCGGTCGAGCTCGATCACGTCGAGCGCACCGGCTCCCTCGAGCAGCCCCTCGGTCAGCGCGCCGCGCCCCGGTCCGATCTCGACCAGGTGCTGGCCGGGGCGCGGGTCCACGGCACCGAGAATGCGCCGAATGGTGCCGGGGTCATGCAGAAAGTTTTGGCCGAAGCGTTTGCGGGCCCGGTGCTCGCTCATATTGCGGCGCGCCGCGGGGCCGGTACGCGGCGGCCTTCGTGGGCCATGCCGTCAGTCCCGCGGCTTGCGCTTGCCCGGCGGCTTGCCGGACGGACGAGCGTCGCTGCGCTCGGTCGGACGCGGGCCGCGGCCGGGCGGCTTGCCGCGGTCGCCGGCGCGCACGCGATCCCGATTCGGCGGACGGCCGCTGCCGCCGCCGGGGCGCGCACCACCCTCGCCGGACGGCCGATGTGCGGTGTGGCCCCGCGGCGCGCCGGAGGGCGGGGAACCGCCGGGGCCGCCCGCATTGGAGATCCGCAGCGCCTGACCGCGCACATAGACGCGCTTGAGATGCTGGAAGATCTCCTTCGGCATGCCGGAAGGAAGCTCGACGATGGAATGATCGTCCTGGATATCGATACGCCCGATGTAGCGGCCTTCGAGGCCCGCCTCGTTGGCGATGGCGCCGACGATCTCGCGCGGCGTCACCGCATGCGCATGGCCGACCTCGATGCGGTACCGCTCCAGGCCTTCGGACGAGCGACCGCGCGGAGGACGGCCGTCGCCGTCCTGATCGGCCCGAAAGCGGCGGCGCTGGTCGCCGCCGTCGCGCGGACCGCGGGACTGGCGATCGGGCGGCCCGGCACGGCGCGGCGGGGGCGGCAGCTCTTCGACTTCGAGCGGGCGGTCTTGCTGCAGCTGGAAGGCCAGCGCCGCGGCGATGTCCATCGGCTCCAGTTCCTGCTCCCTTGCGATATTCGATATCAGGCTGTAGAAGAAATCCAATTCCTCACCGGAGAGCGTCTTGCGCATGTCGGCGACGAAGCGGTCGATGCGCGAGCTGCTCAGCGCCTCCGCGGACGGCGGCTCCATTTGCGGCACCGGCCGGCGGATGGTGCGCTCGATGGCGCGCAGCAGACCGCGCTCGCGCGGTTCCACCAGCAGGATCGCCTTGCCGGTGCGCCCGGCACGCCCGGTGCGGCCGATGCGATGGATATAGGCCTGGGGATCGCTCGGGATGTCGTAGTTGACGACATGGCTGACACGCTCGACGTCGAGGCCGCGCGCGGCCACGTCCGTGGCCACGACGATATCGAGCGCGCCGCGCTTGAGGCGCTCCACGGTGCGCTCGCGCATCTCCTGGCTCATGTCCCCGTTCAGGGGCTCGGCGGTGAAGCCGTGGGCCTTCAGCGTATCCGCCAGCTCGACGGTGGCGTTCTTCGTGCGCACGAAGATCACCATGCCGTCGAAGGGCTCCAGCTCCAGGATCCGCGTCAGCACGTCGATCTTGTGGAAGCGCGTGACGATGCAGTGCTGCTGCTCGATGGTGTCGACGGTCTCGGATTGTCCGCGCACGCTGATCTCGACCGGGTCTTTCAGGCGCCCGTGCGCGATCTTGCGGATCGCCTGCGGCATGGTCGCCGAGAACAGCGCCACTTGGCGGCCGTCCGGGGTGTGGTCGAAGATCCAGTCGATGTCCTCGGCGAAGCCCATGTTCAGCATCTCGTCGGCCTCGTCGAGCACCAGCACGCGCAGCTCGGCGAAGCTCAGCGTGCCGCGGCGGATGTGGTCCATGATCCGCCCCGGCGTGCCGACGATGACCTGCGGGTTGTGCTTCAACTGCCGGATCTGCAGCGTGTAGCTTTGGCCCCCGTAGATCGGTACGACGTGGAACCGGGGCAGATAGCGGCCGTAGAGCTGAAATGCCTCCGCCACCTGCAGCGCGAGCTCGCGCGTCGGCGTCAGCACCAGCACCTGCGGCGTGCGCAGATCGGGGTCCAGGGTATTCAGGCACGGCAATGCGAAGGCGGCGGTCTTGCCCGTGCCGGTTTGAGCCTGGCCGAGCAGATCCCGGCCGGCCAGCAGTGGCGGGATGCACTGTGCCTGAATCGGCGTCGGGCTCTCGTAGCCCAGCTCGGCGGCCGAGCGGGTCAGCGCGGGCAGCAGGGCCAGGTCGGCGAAGGACAACTGTGCGGGCGCACCGTCGGGTGCGTCGCGGTCGTCGGGGGCGGAGACGGACGTATCGTTGCCGGTCTCGGTATCGGGGTGCAGGGTGTCCATGTTGGATCTCGAACGGGTTGGCCCCGGGCAGCCCGAGGCGGTCGAAGCGCCGCCGCGATAGGTGCGGCGCCGAACAAGTCAGTATGCGCTACCGGGACGCTATGCCGCAATGTGCCCGCAGACCGGATGTCCGCGGGGTGATCCCGCGCGGCACCCAGTTCGGTCGGCTATCCGGCCGGCGGCCGACCGAGCCGCGGCAGCGCGCCGAGCCCGATGCCCGCAAGCCGACGTAATGCCCGTCGGGGTTGCGTGAGCCCGATACTGCATGCAGTCCTTGTTGTAGTCCATTTGGACGATGCGCGTTGCGTCGATCCGCGACACACTTAAAAAGGCGCAAGGCAGCGCGCTGCTAAGGATAGTAGGAGACAGGGAGCCTGCTCAGGGACGGCGGGCATGGAGTCGCGCCCCCCCGCGCGACGGCATCCACGATCCAATCGATCCTCTCTCCCTCACCCGTTGTCGGCGGCAGACGGCCGATAGACCAGCGCCACCAGTTCCAGTTGGCTGTGCGTTTGCGTCTTCGCCATGATCGAGCGCAACTGCGCCCGCAAGGTGTTGTAGCTGCGGGAGAGACGCTGTGCACTCTCACGCAGATCGCCTGCTTCGAGCAGCAGTCCTATCAGGCGCAGCTCCGCGCATGTGAGCCGATAGCGACGGGCGAAAGCGTCCAAATCCGGTTCCGAGCCATCCGCAGATAACGCCGCCTGTAAACGCATCGCACGAAAGATGTGCCTCAGGTAACCGTTGAAGCGGTCGATGTCGGCACGCGCGAACGGGCCGGTTTCCAGTGATCGGGTCAGCAATGCGTGAAAACGGGCACGCCCATGATCGGAGAAGTGCGCACCGACGGCATAACCGATTCCGTTGGGACGCCAAAACTCATGATAAAACGCACTGCGATACAAGGTCTCGGACGCTACCATTTCGCGTTCCGCCAGTGCCGTCGCCGCGGGGACGCGGCCGCCGCGGATGGCTTGCGCAATGGGATCGATAGCCGCGAATTCGGCTTGGTAGCTGTGCCAAACGGCCTCGTCGCGACCCCATAGGCATGTCTTCGCCGGCTGCGTGCCGGGAGCGGTGTCGGTCATCAGCACGCCGCAGTCGGCTCCGATCTCGCGCGCCAATCCGGCGAGCAGCCCGTCCCAAGTGGTTTCGCCCACCGGAACGCCGTAGATCTCCTCGATCAGGGCGACATCGATCGGGATCGGCGCAGCGACACTCAAGTAGCCTGTCCTTCGGTTGCTGGTTATCCGGCATGACGCGGCCGGGCGCATCGGCGCGTGCGATCGGCCGCGACACTGCCGAAACAGAGGCCATCTCCGGCAGCGGCGTCACGCCTGCCGTCGAGCACAAAACTTACCGCATGTCGTGCGCGCTGTCGTTGCGGATTCGATATCGGCCCGCGCACATCGATGCGCGTCCTCAACCGCGGCGCGGGTTGCGAAAGTCCCGTGCGCGTACCACTTTTCAGCGATCAGCCGACCCGACGATGGGCAAGGGAACGATCTCATGAGCGAAAAAAACCCCGACGGCACGTTCGGTGCCGGAAGCAGCGTACCCAGCCGGCGACTGTCGCGCCTTTGGCATCTGGGCCGCGCGACCACCGATCTCGCGGCCGGCATCGGGCTGCGCGGAATGATCGACATGGCGCGTGCCCGCGGGGATGCGGGCGGCCGTATTCAACTGACGCCGGAGGCCACCCGGCGCTTCACCGACCGGCTCGGGCGCATGCGTGGGGCGGTGATGAAGATGGGCCAACTCATGTCCATGGACGGTGCCGATGTGTTCACGCCCGAGGCGGCGGAGATCATGGCGACACTGCGCGATCGCGCCGAGCCGATGCCGATGAGCCAGTTGGTCCAAGTGCTGGAGAGCGAGTGGGGCTCGGATTGGAACAAGCACTTCAAGCGCTTCGAATTCAAGCCCGTGGCAGCGGCATCCATCGGCCAAGTGCACCGAGCCGAGACCCGCGACGGCCGCCGCTTGGCGCTGAAGGTCCAGTTCCCCGGCGTGCGCGAGAGTATAGACAGCGACATCGACAACATTCGGTTCCTGTCCAAGTCGTTCGGCATGATGCCGTCCGGTCTTGATCCGGCGCCGCTGTTCGACGAGGCGCGCAGGCAATTGCATCAAGAGGCGGACTACCAGGCGGAGGCCGCTGCCCTCGAGGCCTACAGCGCAAAGATCGGCGCCGATCCGGATTTCTTCGTGCCCGGCGTGCATCGCGACCTGTCCACATCGCGCATTTTGGCCATGGACTTCGCCGACGGCGTCTCCGTGGACCGGCTCGACGACGTCGCCTATACCCGGGCGCAGCGAGATGCCGCGGCGCAGCGTCTGACACGCCTCCTGCTGCGGGAGTTGTTCGAATTGGGCATCGTGCAGACCGATCCGAACTTCGGCAATTATCTCTTCGACGCCGACAGCGGGCGCATCGTGCTGCTGGATTTCGGTGCAACCAGTTCGGTGTCGGACACCTTGGTCGAGCGCTACCGCACGCTGGCGCGCGCGGCGATGGCCGACGACCGCACGGCCATGCGCGACGGCGCCGTCGCGCTGGGCTACCTGGCCGAGGATGCGGAGCCGACGCGGGCCGCGGCACTGGTGGAACTGATGCGGTTGTCGGGCGAGATCCTGCGCCATCACGGCCCCTACGACTTCGCCGCGTCGGACCTGTTCGAGCGCGTCTACAACCGCGGCCGCGAGATGTTCTTCAACGACGCATTCACCCGCTATCCGGAGCCCGAGAGCCTATTTCTGCATCGCAAATTCGTCGGCATTTTCATGCTCTGCCGGCGTCTGCGTGCTCGCGTGGATCTGCGCGGCATGCTCGAGCACTATCTCTGAGCCCCCGCCCATGCCGGTGAAGGCCGGCCGTCGACCGATAGGGACCCCGATCACCGGCGACGCCGCTCGTGGGCGCTCGGTGGGGGTGGAATTCACCGCAACGTCCCCCGCGCCCGCGCGCGGCCATGGCGGGCGGAAACGTGGCAGTACGGTGAGCCGACTTATTCCGAGACGCCGGCGCGGTGCACGGCGAGCCGGCGCTCGCCGCCCTAGCGTGCCAGCCGAGCGAGCCTGCGCTGATAGAGGCGCATGACCATGCGATGGGCAAAGGCCTGCGTCGGCAGATACACGTACCAGGGCAGGGCGGGCGCGTAGTCGTGAATCGCGGTCATGGTATAGCGTCCGTCGAGCAGGGCCTGGAACTCGAAGCGAGGATTTCCCGCGGCCTGTCGACGCGCCAGCAAACCGCCGGCGATGCGATAGACCTGACGCGCGGGTGTGCTCTGCTCGCCGAGACGCACGAGCGAAAGCAGGGTCAGACGCGGGAAGCGCAGGCCCACCTGCACCGACCCCTGCGCGTCGATACGGGTTGTCACCAGCGGCCAGCAACAGCCGCCGAGCCAGCGGAAATAGTTACCGGCTACCCATGCCGCATCCTGTCCCGGCGGCAGAATCACGCGCTGCACGGAGCGCACCAGCGATTGGCTGCGCATCAGGTCCAGATCCCGCGGCCGGACGGCCCGGCGCGGATTCGGGCGCATCCGTCCGGTGCCGTGATCGATGCTCGCCGCCAGCGCTTGTCGGAACGACAACGAGCCTTGGGCAATCGCCCGCTGCAGCTTGTTGTCGCGCATGACACTGTCCTGAGGCAGGCTCTCCACGATGGCCCCGACGGTCTGTGCCGGCGCGCCGCTCACCAGCTTGGCGGTCAAGGAGGCCAGCCGCACCGGCATCAGCGGTAACCGCACCACCGCGCGCTCGACACCCAGCACCTCGGCAGTGGTGCGCAGCATCTGCTCGTAGCTCAGCTCCTCGGCGCCGCCCACGTCGAAGGCGCCGCCGTAGTGCTCCGGGCGGCCCAAGACTTCGAGAATCGCACGCACCAAATCCTGCAGCGCGATCGGACGCGTGCGCGAGCCGGCCGATGCCGGCAGCAGGAAGAACGGCAGCTTGCGCACCAATTCGACCATCAGCGACGGACCGGTGCCGCCGGGCCCGACGACCAGGCTTGCGCGGAGTGCCGTCAGTGCGCTGCCGCGGGATGCGAGCGCCATCTCCACTTCGCGCCGGCTCCAAAGCAGCGGCGAGAAACGAAATCCTTCCGGCATGACGCCGCTGATGAATACGATCTGCCTGACGCCGTTGGCGGCGGCCGCCTCGGCAAAGTTATCGGCCAGCACCAGATCCAGGTCGCGGCCGCGTGCCTGCGTCAGCCGGGAGGAGGGCGCCAGGGAGTGGATAAGGTAGACCGCGTAGTCCACACCGCGCAGCGCCGCCGAGAGATCCGACAGCGAGAACAGATCGCAGTGGCGCCAAGTGATGTGCCCATGGGGGTCGGGGGCCGCCGCCCGCGCCGGAGAGCGTGTCAGCGCGAGGACGCGATAATGCTCCGCGAGCCGCGGGCAGAGCGCCGAGCCGAGGAACCCGCCGGCCCCGGCGACGGCGACCACCGGACGCTCATCGCCGGCACCGCCGCGGGGCGGTCCTTGCGACGAGGACGGTCCATGACCCGGCGCTTGCGGGCCGCCGGGCGCCGGCGGCTCATCGGCCGACCGGCCGGGCAGAATCATCCGCGTGTCCTTTGCCGACTCGGGGCGGGGCTCAGCCGGCCGCCTTGATGGGGGCAACGTTCTCGGCCGCCGGCGTTTCCGACGCCGGGCGCTCCGGCTGTTTGCCCTTCAGCACGCGCTCGACGTTCTTGGCATTGCGCACCAGATAGACAGTCAGCTCCTCGAGCTGCGCCTCGGGCAGGTCCGGCAGCACCCGGTCCTCGCGCAACATCTCCGCCAAGCGGTCCGCATTCTCCAGCACCTTGTCGTACGCATCGGCCGCTTTCTTGTCGGGTGTCCGCAATCTTTCGACTCCGTTTCGGTCTTTGACGATATATTCGATCTCGATCATGTCTCGGCGCTCCGCGCGTTTCGATCCGGCGCGGCAGTATAGCCTCCTCGTTCGAGGACTTGAAAAACGTCATCGGATTGTCAACCTACACTGCATCGCCGGGGGACGCGCAGAAGGCGTCGCGGCCCATTCGGTCGCCGACCTGCACGCCGCCGCACCCATTAAGCCGATGCGCACCGAGCCGCGTCGTTTCCGACAGTTCCGATATCCCCATCTGTCCAATCAGTGCCGAGTCGTCCAGAGGTGCAACACGCATGATTTCCCAAGACACAGCAGCGCTCATCGGCGCGCAGATCAACCGCGAGCTCTACTCCGGCTATTTCTATCTCGGCCTGTCGGCGCAGGCCGAAATCGCCAATCTGAAGGGCGCGGCCTCCTGGTTCATGGCCAAACATTCCGAAGAAATGGCCCACGCCATGAAGATGTACCGCTACCTGCTCGATCAGGATGCGCCCTTGCGTCTGGAAACGATCGCCGCGCCGCCGCCGGAGAGCGGCAGCGTGCTGCAGATGTTCGAGGCTACGCTCGCCCATGAGCGGGAGGTCACCTCCGCGATCAACGACCTGGTCGATCACGCGCTGTCGGAGAAGGACCACGCGACCGGCATTTTTCTGCACTGGTTCGTGACCGAGCAGATCGAAGAAGAGGCGACCGTCAACGACATCCTGGGGCGGCTGCGACTGTTCGGCGAGAAGAGCGAGGGCCTGCTGATGATCGACAACGAATTGGGCCAGAAGGCAAAGCAGATGGCACAAAGTGCCGCTGTCGACTCGGCAGCGGGGGCCGGCTGATCGGCGCCATGAGCAAGAAGTCAGGAAAGTGCTGCAAGAAGTACAAGCAGGGCAAACGGTGCAAGGACTGCCCCAAACGTGTGTCCTGATCCGGCTTCGGCGCGCCGAACGGCGACGCGGGCGGGTTCTGTGGCAATGCGACAACTGCCTAGGCCGAGCGTAGGGCCGAAGCGATAGCGGCGCCCCCGGCGCCCGCATCCGGGAGGAACCATGTCTCTTGCAAAATCCGCGACGAAGATCGGGCTGTTGACGGGGGTAGCCCTGGCCTGCTGTGCCGCCCTCGCCGCAACCGACGACGAATTGTTCGATCAGATGGAGGCCGAATTGGATCTGATGACCAGGACCGCGGCGGTCAACGGCGGCGACTTGGAATTCATCAGCGCCGAGGCCGCGCTGGGCGCCCACGCCCACCTGAACAAGATCCAGATCAGCGCCGACAGCCTCACCGAGGGCTGGGTGAGACTCGAGCAGTGCCACGAGAACATCGATGCCGTGCCCGCGGCACAGATCATGTTCCGCGCCGGCGGCGTGCGCGACTTGGAGATCGCGACGGCGGAGAATATCGGTAAGGCTTGGGTCGAGGATCACACCGTTCAGTTGGAAGACATCGCCGCGGGCGCGCGGCTTTGCATTCGCGGTGAAAGCCGGGCGATGTACCAGATCGGCGACGGCCACTATCGGCTTCGCAACGGGCCTTATATGCGCCGGTTCCTCGACGGTTACTACCCGATGCGGGTGGCCATGAGCATCGACTATCCCGCGAACCTGATCCGACTGGTGGGGCAATCGCCCGAAGCCCAGCCGGGCTTCGCGGTCAGCGCACAAGGCGACGGGGTGCAGGTGGATGCCACGTTCGAAGGCCGGCTGGTCACCTGCTTCGATTTCTGTGATCGGGATGCGGGCGACTGCGGCGTCATGATCCCGGAATGCGCCACGGCATCGGCAACGCAGTAGCCGCCCAGACGGCCGCGGCATGCTGGCGCGTGCCGCGCCCGCCCGACGGGCTCACACCATCACGCCCGGGGCGAAGCTGTAGCTATCGATGATGTTGACGTAGTTGGCGCGCTCGAACTCGGCCGGGTTGGCCACCGACAGGGCACTGACTCGCCCGCGGACATCGGCGACGGATTCGAAGCCTTGCTGCTCCATCCATTCCTCGAGTCCGGTCAGGATACGGGCCACTTGTGGGGCGCCGTTGCGCAGCAGGGTGCTGCACAGGTGCACGACGTCGGCTCCGGCCAGCAGCAGCTTGATGGCATCGTCCGCGGTGTGGATGCCGCTGGTTGCGCCCAGCGACAGGCCATCGATGCGTCCATACAGAATCGCGATCCAACGCATCGCGAGCAGTGCCTCCGCCGAGGTGGACGGGTGCAGGCTCGGCTGCAGGCGCATGCTGTCGATATTGATGTCCGGCTGATAGAAGCGGTTAAACAGCGCGACGCCGTTGGCGCCGGCGTCCGAGAGTCGGTGCACCATGTTGCCCACCGAACTGAACGACGGCGACAGCTTCATGTTGATCGGAATACCGATCTCGGCCTTGAGCAGCTTCAGGACATCCAGGTAGCGTTTTTCCACCTCGTCGCCGCTCTGGTTGATGTCCGCCGCGACGTAGTAGACATTGAGCTCCAGCGCATCGGCGCCGGCCTGCTCGAGCAGCTTGCCGTGCTCGATCCAGCCGCCGGGCGTGACGCCGTTGAGGCTCGCGATGACGGGGATGTCGAGGGAGTCCTTGAGCTGGCGCACGTTGTCCAGATACTGGTCGAGGCCGGTGCTGAAGTCCTGCCAGTCCGGCAGGAAGCCGTCGTCCACTTCGGCAAAACCCGTGTCCTGCTGATGCAGAAAGCGGTTCATGTTCTCCGTCTCGGCCGTGATGGCCTCCTCGAACAGGGAATACATGATCAGCGCCGCGGCGCCGTTGTCTTCCAGTTCCTTCGCTTGGTCGACACTCTTCGACAGCGGCGAAGCGGACGGAACCAGCGGATTCTTGATCTCGAAGCCCAGGTAATCGGTACTCAGGTCCATGGGTATCTCCGGCAAAAGGGATAAGCGGGGCTCGGGCAGCGTCCGCCGGGCCTCGGGCCCGGCGGTCCATGGCTCAGCTGGTTTTCTCGGCTGGCTTTTCCGCCTTCTGCACCGCCAAATGGGCGAGCTGCTCGTACAGCGAGAACTTGGTGTCGACGTGCTTCTGCGCGAGCTTCAAGAAGCGTTCGGCGCTATCCGGATGGGTACGCGTCAACACGCTGAAGCGGGTCTCGCTGGCGAGGTAGTCCCGATACGGAATGCTCGGCGCCTTGCTGTCGATATGCAGCGGGTTCTCGCCCAGATCGGCCTTGCGCGGATCATACCGGAACAGCGGCCAGTGACCGGAGTTGACCGCCATGTCCTGTTGGCGCAGGTTGTTGGACATATCCACGCCATGCGCGATGCAGGGCGAGTAGCAGATCAACAGGGACGGACCATCGTAGGACTCGGCCTCCAGGAATGCGCGCACCGTCTGCACGTCTTTGGCGCCGAAGGCGATCTGGGCAACGTAGACGTTCTCGTAGGCCATGGCCATCATTGCCAAGTCCTTCTTGAAGGTCGGCTTACCGCCAGCGGAGAACTTGGCCACCGCGCCCATCGGCGTCGCCTTCGAGGTCTGCCCGCCGGTGTTGGAGTAAACCTCGGTGTCGAGCACCAGCAAGTTGATGTTGCGCCCGGTCGACAGGACATGGTCGACGCCGCCGTAGCCGATGTCGTAGGCCCAGCCGTCGCCACCGACGATCCAGACGCTGCGCTTGACCAACTGCTCGCAGACTCCCTCCAGCGAGCGCGCCTCGAGTGACTTGATACCCTCGAGCTTCTTCTTCAGCGCGGCCACGCGCTCGCGCTGCTCGAAGATGCCTGCCTCGTCGGACTGATCGGCCTTCAGGATGCCGTCCGCCAGATCGGTACCGATCTTGTCCGCCAGCAGCACGACCAGTTCGCGCGCCTGCTCGGCCTGCTTGTCGACCGCGAGCCGAAGCCCGAGGCCGAATTCGGCGTTGTCTTCGAACAGGGAGTTGTTCCAGGTGGGCCCGCGGCCTTCGCTGTTGGTGGTGTAAGGCGTCGTCGGCATGTTGCCGCCGTAGATGGACGAGCAGCCGGTGGCGTTGCCGATCAGCATGCGGTCACCGAACAGCTGGCTCGCAAGCTTGATGTAGGGCGTCTCGCCGCAACCGACGCAGGCGCCGGAGAACTCGAACAGCGGCTGCATCATCATGGCGTGCTTGATCTTGGTGCTGTCGAGCTTGGTGCGATCGTACTCGGGCAGCGACAAGAAGAAGTCCCAGTTCGTCTGCTCGACGGCGTGCCGCTCCTCGGCCGGCAGCATGTTCAGTGCCTTGCGCGAGGGATCCTTACGGTCACGGATCGGGCACACTTCCACGCAGAGCCCGCAGCCGGTGCAGTCGTCGGGCGCCACCTGGTAGGTGATGTGGAAATCCTGCGGAAAGTCTTTGCCCTTGATCTGCACGTGCTGGAAGGTCTCGGGGCCTTTTTCGGTCAGATCCGCGGGAAAGACCTTGGCGCGGATCGCCGCATGCGGGCACACCAGCGGGCACTTGCCGCAGTGGGTGCATAGATCTTCTTCCCACTTCGGCAGTTCGAGGGCGATGTTGCGCTTCTCGAACTGCGTCGTCCCGGTGGGCCAAGTGCCGTCCGCCGGCATCAGGCTGACCGGCAGTTCGTTGCCCTTGCCGGCAATCAGGGTCGCGGTGACGCGCTGCACGAAATCGGGGGCATTCGCCGGCACCACCGGCGGGCGGTCGAAATCGCTGGTGACCTGTCCCGGCACCTGCACCTGGCTCAGACCGTTCAGCGTAGCGTCGATGGCAGCGTAGTTGCGCTCGAGCAGGCGTTCGCCCTTCTTGCCGTAGGTCTTCTTGACGGCTTCTTTGATTTTCTCGATGGCCTCGTCTTTGGGCAGGATGCCGGAGATCGCGAAGAAGCAGGTCTGCATGATGGTATTGATGCGCCTGCCCATACCCGTCTTGGCGGCGATATCGTAGGCGTCGACGACGTAGAACGACAGCTGCTTGTCGACGATGTGCTGCTGCATGCTCTTGGGTAGATCGTCCCAAACCTTGTCCGCGGGCGTCGAGGAGTTCAGGAGGAAGGTGCCGCCCTGCTTGGCCTTGTCGAGCATCTCGTAGCGTGTCAGGAAGGTCGGCTGATGGCAGGCCACGAAGCTGGCCTCGTCGTCGCCGATCAGATAGGTGCTGTTGATCGGCTGCGGGCCGAAGCGCAGATGGGAAATCGTGACCGCGCCGGCCTTCTTGGAGTCGTACTCGAAGTAGCCTTGGCCGAAATTGGGTGTCTCCTCGGAGATAATCTTGATCGAGTTCTTGTTGGCCGACACCGTGCCGTCGGAGCCGAGGCCGTAGAACATGCAAGCGGTCACGCCTTCGCCGGCGTCGGGCTTGAAGCTCCGATCCCATTCCAGGCTGCTGTGGCCGACATCGTCGATGATGCCGAGCGTGAATTGATTGCGCGGTGCATCCTTTCCGAGCTCGTCGAAGACGGCCTTCACCATCGCCGGCGTGAATTCCTTCGACGACAGCCCGTAACGCCCGCCCACCACTCGCGGCATCGTGCCCATGTTGCCGGTCGCCACTGCCTCGGCCAGCGCCGTGACGACGTCTTTATAGAGCGGCTCGCCGTCCGCCCCGGGCTCCTTGGTGCGATCGAGCACCGCGAGTTTGCGCGCGGTCACCGGCAACGCGGCCAGCAGGTGCGCCGGGCTGAACGGACGGAACAGCCGTACCTTGATCATGCCCACTTTCTCGCCGCGGGCGACCATATGCTCCACGGCCTCCTGCGCGGCACCGATACCGGAGCCCATCAGCAGAATGACGCGCTCGGCGTCTTCGGCACCGACGTACTCGTAGAGCTTGTATCGGCGTCCCGTGAAGCCGGCAAGCTTATCCATTTGCGCCTGGATGATATCCGGCAGGGCGGCGTAGAACGGGTTCACCGTCTCGCGGCCCTGGAAATAGACGTCCGGGTTTTGCGAGGTGCCGCGGATAATGGGGTGATCCGGGTTCATGGCCCGTCGGCGATGGGCGGTGATCAGTTCCTCGTCGATCATCGCGCGGATGGTCTCGGGGGAGAGCTTGTCGATCTTGGTCACCTCGTGGGAGGTGCGGAAGCCGTCGAAGAAGTGCAGAAACGGCACCCGCGATTCGAGCGTGGCCGCCTGGGAGATCAGCGAAAAGTCCATGACCTCCTGCACCGACGCCGAGCAGAGCATGGCATAGCCGGTGGCACGGCAGGCCATCACGTCGGAATGGTCGCCGAAAATCGAAAGGGCCTGAGCAGCCAGGGAGCGAGCCGACACATGCAGGACGGTCGGCGTCAACTCGCCGGCGATCTTGTACATGTTCGGGATCATCAGCAGCAGGCCCTGGGACGCCGTGAAAGTGGTGGACAGCGAGCCACCCTGCAGGGCGCCGTGGATCGCGCCCGCGGCGCCTGCCTCGCTCTGCATTTCGACGACATCGGGGACCGTGCCCCATAGATTTTTGATGCCCTGGGAGGACCACTCGTCGGACCATTCGCCCATCGGCGAGGCCGGCGTGATCGGATAGATTGCGATGACCTCGTTGGTCATATGGGCGATGTAGGCGGCGGCTTCGTTGCCGTCGAGAGTGACCATGTGCTGCTGCGACATTGGTTTGTCCCGCAAAAAATGACTAAACGGAAGAAAGGGATGGCGGCCGCGAGCCCGGCCGGCATCGGAAGACTTGAAGTACGACTATATCCGCTTTCTCCACGTCATCGACTGATCTGGGTCCATCTCGTTACCGGAATCGGCGCGAAGCATGATCGGGGTCAGCAAAATTACGGCCGGAAGCATGAAGAGTATTGCTCCGATAGTCTGACCCTTTTGCATCAGCGTACCCGCCTGGTTTTCAATCCCGCCATGTCAGCCGTCGCCCGAGATACCAGTATTGCCCTGCGCACCATGCAGGAATCCGACTTGCCCGGTGTCATGCTCGCGGAGCGGGCGGCCTACGCGGCGCCTTGGAGCGAAGGCATTTTTCGGGACTGTCTGCGGGTACGTTACTGCTGCCTGGTGGCGGAAGACGCCTTGGGCATCATCGGCCACGGCGTGATGTCGGTCGCCGCCGGCGACTGCCACATCCTCAATGTCTGCGTGCACCCGGACTTCCAGCGTCGAGGCATCGGCCGGCGTATGCTGCGCCGGCTGATCGCGCTCGCGCGCCGCCAGGACGCCGATTCCGCGTTTCTCGAGGTGCGCGAGTCGAACGCCGGCGCGATTGCGCTGTATCGAAGCGAGGGATTCGACGAGATCGGGATGCGCCGCGCTTACTACCCGCCGTCCATCCCCGGCAGAGAAGAGCGCGAAGACGCCCTCGTGATGGCACGCGCGCTGTGAAACTGCGTCCGTCAGCCGCGGGCGCGCCGCGCAACCCGCCCGTGCCGGGAAATTGCGGTAGGGCACAGGAAAGCGAACTCGTTCACAGAAGGGTGTACCCCTGTTGCCTCTAATATGAAGGGTCGCGGCAATGCGATGGCTCGGCGGCACGCCGTGCGCCGGAACTGCCGACGCGGAACCGCTGAGGTCAAGTTACGAAAACGACAAGCAAGGGCCGAACGGCAATGAGAACGAGGGATCCTCTGGACATCCCGGGGCCGCTGGGCAGCCGGGGCCGGCACCGTCGCCGCTCGTGGCTGCGGCGGGCGTTTGCGCCCCTGCGGCTGATGCTCGCCGACCTGCTCTCGCGGCTGTTGGATCTGGCGGCGGCGTCGGCCCTGCTGCTGTTGCTGTCGCCGCTGCTGGCGCTGCGCGCGGCACTGAGTCTTTTTCAAGCACGCCGCTTGTTCGACGCCGAGCCCTTGGTCGGGCGCCTGCGCGCACCGTTCGAGCGGTTGCGCTTCGCCGGGCGGGGTCCGTTGCGTGGCCTGGCGGTCTGGCTGAACGTCCTGCGCGGCGATATGGCCGTGGTCGGCCCGCGCGCCCTAGTGGAAACCGAAGCGGCGCGGGTTCCGGTCGGCGACTTGGTCCGGTTCGCGGTGCGCCCGGGCCTGATCTCGCCGTTCTCGCTGCGCAAGCAGGTAGGTATTGCCCATGCCGGCGAGTCGGCGCTGGATCGTGAGTTCGTCTATGCACAGTCGCTGCGCGGAGATGTCGGACTAGCGGCACGATCGATGATCACCGGCGTGCTCGGCGGCGGCGAGCAGCCCAAGGAGATGCCGCCGGTGCTGAACTTTTTCGGCGTCCCGGTCGTGAACACCAGCATGGCGCAGGCGGTCGATTGGCTCATCGACGCCAGTGCTCCGGGGGCAGCGCCGTCTCAGCTCGCGTTCGTCAATCCCGACTGCCTGAATATTGCCTGGAGCAACGAGCCTTACCGGCAGGCACTGGTGCGCGCGCAGCGCGTATTGCCCGATGGAATCGGGATCCACATCGGCTGCCGGATGCTGGGTCAAGCCCTGCGCGAGAACGTCAACGGCACGGACATGTTCCCGCTACTGTGCGAGGCCGCGGCCGGCGCCGGACGGTCCATCTACCTACTCGGCGCGCGCCCCGGAATAGCCGCGGCGGCTGCCGAGAGTATGCGCCGGCGCTACCCGTCTCTGCGAATAGCCGGCACCCGCGACGGCTATTTCGACGCCGACACGCAAGCGGCCGTTATCAAGGCCGTCAACGACAGCGGCGCCGACATCCTGCTGGTGGCGTTCGGCGCGCCGCGCCAGGATCTCTGGATCGCCGAGCATCGCGACGCCCTTGCCCCGCGGGTGTGCTTCGGCGTCGGCGGCCTGTTCGATTTCTATTCCGGGCGCATCGCACGCGCACCGGTCTGGATGCGCGAGATCGGGCTCGAATGGCTCTATCGGCTGCTGCAGGAGCCAGGACGTATGTGGCGGCGCTACGTCGTCGGCAACCCATTGTTTCTGTTTCGCGTCTGGCGTCAGGTCATGCGGCCCGAGCGCTTCGCGCTTGCGGCCGCCACCGGCGCGGCGCAGGCCGGCGCCTCGGACGGGCCTTGCCTGCCGGCGGCCCCGGGGACACGAGGCTGCGGGTCATGAAGGTACGCACCCACGACCAAGCACTGCGCGAGGTCTTGATCGAGCGCTACGGCAACCTCCGTGGCCTGAGCCGCCGCCAGCGGCTGCGCTTTCATCTCAAGCGTGCCGGCTGGGTGTTGGTGGTCCGCGGCTCTTACTTCATCAAGCGGGCCTTCGACATCGTCGTCTCCGGTGTGATGCTGTTGCTGCTGCTGCCGGTGTTCCTGGCCGTTGCGCTGGCCATTCGGCTCGAGTCGCCGGGACCGGTCTTGTTTCGCCAGACACGGGTCGGGCGCTGGGGCACCCTGTTTACCATGTGGAAGTTCCGCTCCATGTACGTCGACGCGGAGGCGCGCAAGGCGCAGCTGATGGCGCGCAACGAAATGGCCGGCGGCGTGCTGTTCAAGATGAAGGATGATCCGCGCGTCACCAAGGTGGGGAAGTTCATTCGCAAGACCTCCATCGACGAACTGCCGCAGCTATGGAACGTCCTGATGGGCGACATGTCGTTGGTCGGCCCGCGGCCGCCGGTGCCGGCGGAAGTGGATCAGTACTCGCCATCGGATCGACGCCGGCTGGAAGTCATTCCTGGCATTACCTGCATCTGGCAGGTCTCCGGCCGCTCCGAGATCCCGTTCGATCAACAGGTCGAGCTGGACGTGGCCTACATTCACTCCCAGTCGTTCTGGACGGACGTCAAGATTCTGCTGAAGACCGTCCCGGCACTGTTGTTCGGGACGGGGGCGTATTGATGCGAAGACGGACGACGCGCCGCGCTTTTGGCGTGCCGCCTACGACAGCCGGCCCCCGGGCCGAAAGGAGCTTCTGAAAAATGCGTGCCCTGGTCTTTGCCGATCGCGCGTCGTCGGCGCTTGCGCCGCTCGACAAGCAATATGCCGTGCCTTTGCTGCCGATCGCGGGCAAGGAACTGATTCTGTATACGGTCGAAGAACTGATCGGCGCCGGGGTGAGCGAAGTGGTCTTCGTGCTCTCGGAGCAGGCGGACAAGCTCGAAGCGCTGCTTGGACAGGGACAGCGTTGGGGCGCGACGTTCCGCTATGCACTCAGTCGCGGCGCGGAAAAACCGAGCGCGGTTTGGCCGCGGGTCAAGATAGCGCACGACGGCCCACTGCTGGTGCTGCGCGGTGATTTGCTGCGCACACCCGCCGTGGCCGATCTGCTGAGTGCCGCCCAAGGGCACGCCGGGCGCAGCCTGTGCGGCGCCGCGGCGGATCCGCGGGCGTCGCTGCTGCTGCTGCGCCCCGGACACGAGGATCCGACGCGACTGCTCGACCGGTTGTATTGCAATGCGCCGACCGATGCCGATGCCGATGCCGATGCCGATGCCGGGGACACGTTCGATCTTCCGGACGGCGACCTCAACCTGCTCGACAGCCTCGCGGCCTACCATCGGGCCAACCTCGATGTGGTGGCGGGACGCTTCCGCGGGCTGCATCCCGTCGGGCGCGAGATCGCACTCGGTCTTACCGCCGGGCGACGAGCGATGGTCTCCCCGCGCAGCCTGAAGCAGGGCCAGGCCTACGTGGGCGACAACAGCCGGGTGAGTCCGCAAGCCGAGTTGATCGGCGAGGTGATGATCGCCGACAACGTGGTCGTCGATCGCGCGGCGACCATCTACGACAGCGTGATTCTGCCGCACAGCTATGTCGGCGAGTTGGTGGAGATCGGCAACGCTATCGTCTCCATGGATCTGCTCATTCGCGTCGACACCGGCGCGGTACTCAACGTCAGCGACGCCTTCCTGCTCGGGCGCTTGAGCGGCGAGCAGCGTGCACCGGAGGGCCCGGCCGGCCTCGATCGGGCCGCCGGTGTCGCGCTGCTCCTGCTTTCGTTGCCGCTTTGGCCGGTGGCCTTGGCCGCCTCGGCCCTGGCACAGCCGCGAGGCGGCGGCAAGCTGACCCACACCGAGATGCTGATCGGCAATCGCCGCCGCGAGCATCCGACGACGACGGCGGCGGAGCGCGCCTTCTTCAGCCGGCGCTTCAATACCGCGATTCCGGTCTTGTCGCTGCTGCCGCGCATTCTCGCCGTCGTGCGCGGCGATCTGCGCCTGATCGGCGTCTCGGCGCTCACGCCACGGGAGTCCGAAGCGCGTACCGAGGACTGGCAGTATGTCAGGGATACGGCGCCGGTGGGCCTGATCGGTCCGACCCAGCTTACGCTGCCGCCGGGGGCACCGCTCGAAGAGCGTCTGATGAGCGACGCCTTCTATGCCGGCCAAGCACAACGCGGCGGCCACCTGCGCTACCTCTGGCAGGGACTCGCGGCACTGTTTCGCGCGCGCACCTGGCAGCGCAGCGCCGGCGACGCGGTTCCGGCCGCATTCGTTCCACCCGCAGCCGAGGAGGTCGATCGATGACTGCGAGCCCAGTGCCCGATCAAGACGGATCCCGGCCGAGCCCGGCGAGCACCGAGAGCAGCGACACTGCACCGCGCGTCGCCATCGCGATGCGCTCGCGCAACGACATCGGTGTCATTCGCGGGACGCTGGAGATGGTCATGCGTCAGCGCTACCCGAACTTCGCGCTGTGGAATTTCGATTCCGGCTCGACGGACGGCACCCTCGAGGTTATCCGCGAGATCAACGACGCTGAGCGCATTTTTCAGAACGACCCCAAGCAATACAATCCGGGCCGCGTCCTGAATCAGGCGGTGCGTACAGTCGGCGCGGATGTGGTGGTGTTCCTCAACTCGGACGCGACGCCGGAATCGGAGCATTGGCTGCAACGGCTGGTCGCGCCGCTGGCCGACCCGGCCGTCGGCGCCGTCTACGGGCGTCAGACTGCCCGGCCGGACTGCCGCTCCCTGTTCAAAAAGGATACCGAGCGCGCGTTCGGCGACGGTCGCGAGGCCGCCGGTTGGCTGCACTTCTTTTCGATGGCCAACTCGGCGGCCCGCCGCGATGTGCTCGAGCAGTACCCCTTCGAGACGCGGGTGCAGTACTCGGAGGACATCGAGTGGTCCTACCGCTTGCGAAAGGCGGGCCTGCGGATTCACTACGTCGCCGAAGCCGCCGCGACGCACTCGCACAACTACACGTTGAAAGAGTCCTACAAGCGCCAATTCGGCGAGGGCAAGGCCGAGGCATGGATTTTCAGCGACGGCGAGCTCGGCACCGGCTTTCTGCGCTACGTCGCGCTGCCTGCCGGCATGGAGGTACTGCGGGACTGGCGCTGGGCCGCAGGCGAGGGCTCGCTGGACGCGCTGTTGCACAGCGTGCCGCTGCGCGTGACGCAGAAATGGGGCCGCTGGAAGGGCTTGCAGGCGGGCAGGCGCGACTATGGGCATGCCTGAGCCCGTGGCAGCCCCGGAGGTCGTCGCTTCGCCGGCGCAACGCTATACGCTCGACGGCGACGATGCCGTGGAGGCACGCATTGCCCGCGACCAGACGCTGATCGCCGATGCGGTCACCGAAGCCGTCGACCGCTCCCATTTCGTCGCGTTGGTGATGATGGGCGGCTACGGCCGCGCCGAGGGCGGCTATGTGATGACCGCCGACGGGCCCGCGCCGTACAACGATTACGACTACTTCGTCGTCGTGCGTCATGCCGGACGCGGCGTGCGAGCAAAAATCCAAGCACGCCTGCAGCAGGTGGCGCACGAATTGGAGCACCGCGTCGGCGTCGAGGTGGACTTCGCGCTGTTGCGCGAGGAGCGTCTCGCGCGTGCCGAGCACTCGCTGATGAACACGGAAATGCGGTGGGGCCATCGCGTCGTCGCCGGACAGGCAGACGTGCTGCTCGCCATGCCGCCGATGTCCTTCGATACATTGCCGCCGGGGGAGATCACGCGGCTGATGCTCAATCGAGGCACGCTGCTGCTGATGAACCAGCAGCGCCTCAAACAGGGCGGTCTCGATGCCGCCGCGCGCGAGGTCTTCTTCAAATACCTATTCAAGGCAGTGCTCGCCTGCGGCGATGCGCGCCTCGCGCTGGCCCGGCGGTATCATCCATCCTATCCGGTGAAGCTGCAGCGCCTCGAGGCGGCGGCGGGCGGGATACAAGCCGCGGGACTGCAGGATTTCGATCAGTTCTTGGCGCTGTACCGGCTCGCCTACCGGCACAAGTTCCACCCGGACTACGCCGAGTTTGCGAACGAGGCTCCGGGGGATTGGCAGGCACGGGTGCTGCGTATGTGGCTGACCACGCTGCGCGCTTTCGAAATCCATCGGCTCGGCAGCGCGTTTGCGAACTGGACAGCCTACTGTCGGTGCGATGTCGGTAAGGGACAGGGCGGGGGGGTGATGCGCAATCTGGCCGTGAACGCGCGCGACTTCGGCCCTGCCGAGCTTTTGCGTCGACCGGGACGCTCCGTGCGCTATCCGCGCGAGCGCCTGATCGCAGCTCTGCCCATGCTGCTCAGCGAATTCGGCTCACTGCTCGATCCCTGCACGGCGAGCGCGCTTGCCGTTCCGCCGAAAACACGCTGGACCAGCGCCGTCGAGACCTATCTGGCGCTTTGGCGCAAATACGCCTGAGCCTAAATGCCCCCGCCGCGCGCATCGATCGCGGCGCGATGGCGAAGACCGCCCCAGAGCAGCGCATCGTCAGCCCCGCGCCGCATCGGGCCGCGGCTACTCCAAGCCCAGGATGAACTCCCACTGCCGGGGCGTTACCGGCATGATCGAGAGCCGGTTGCCGCGGCGCACCAGCGGAAACCCGTCCAACGCAGCTGCGTCGCAGGCTTTGAGCTCGGCCAGCGTAATGGTGCGCTTCAAGTGACGGACGTAGCGCACGTCCACCATGTACCAGCGCGGGTTGTCCGGATCGCTCTTCGGGTCGAAGTACTTTGCGTCCGGATCGAAGGCGGTATGATCTGGACAGCCCTCGCGAGCCACTTCGGCGATGCCGACAATGCCGGGCTCCGCACAATTGGAGTGATAGAAGAACACCTGATCCCCGGGCTTCATCTCGTCGCGCATCATGTTGCGTGCCTGGTAATTGCGCACGCCGTCCCAAGGCTCGGTTTGTTCCGGACGGGCGGCGAGATGGTCGATGCCGAAGACATCGGGCTCGGATTTCATCAGCCAGTAGGCCATTGCGTGGTCGGCTCCTGAGGTCGGTTGCGATCCGGGTGCGAATAGGGCCCGCATAGTACTACGCCGGGCGCGTCGAACGGATCCGGGCCACAAGCCCGTCGCCGCGGACGTGGCCTCGTCTCACCGTCCGCCGAACCAGGTTTTCGCAATGTCGGACACAACACAAGACGATCGGCGCCAAGGGCCCGGTGTCTCCCTCGTGCTGGGGAGCGGCGGTGCCCGCGGCCTCGCCCATATCGGCATCATCCAGTGGCTGATCGAGCACGGCTACCGGATCGAGTCCATCGCCGGTGCGTCCATGGGGGCGCTGGTCGGCGGGATCCATGCCGCCGGAGAGCTCGATACTTACCGCGACTGGATCTGTGCCTTGCGGCGCTCCGACGTGTTGCGCTTTCTCGATCTGGCGTTCCGGCCGGGCGGGCTGATCAAGGGCGAGCGCATCATCGGGACGCTGCGCGAAATGGTGGGCGAGCACGACATCGAATCGCTGCCGATCTCCTATACAGCCGTCGCCACGGACATCGACCGCCAGCGTGAGGTCTGGATCTCCGAGGGGCCGCTGTTCGACGCCATTCGCGCCTCCATCGCCGTGCCGACGGTGTTTACGCCCCATGAGTACCTCGGGCTGACGCTGCTCGATGGCGGCTTGCTGAATCCGGTGCCCATCGCGCCGACGTTCCGCGATTTCACGGATATGACCATCGCCGTCAATCTGAACGCGGAGCCGAGTCCGTTGGCCGCGCCGCGCAAGCCGGTGTTGCCGACATCCGAAGCGCGCCGCGAAGACGACTTGCGCTCGCGCATTCTGCAGTTTCTCGATGGGCTGATGGATGGTGGCAATGCCGAGCAAGAGGACGAGCAGCTCGGCATGCTCGAACTGGTCACTCGCTCGTTCGAGACGATGCAGAACGCGATTTCGGCGGCCAAGCTTGCCGCCTATGCGCCGGATGTGGTGATCAACGTGCCGCGGGACGTGTGCGGGGCCCATGAGTTCCACCGTGCCCGCGAGCTGATCGCACTGGGGCGGGAACTGGCCGAAGAGGCGATGTCGGCACAGCGCGCGAGCATCGAGCGTGTGACGAGGCGCCCGCGGCGGGCCTGAAGGCTGTGCGCGAAGCAAAAGAAAACGCGACCGGCTTCCGCCAAGATGCCGGTCGCGTTAAGGAGGCGCACATGACGCGATGTGCCTATCGCGTCACGAATAAATGTAGGCGAAAATATTACAGCATGTCAGAGGTGATATGCCCTCTGGGCCATGGGGGATTCCCTGATTGTCCATCGGGGAGCCACGCGGGGCCGGGGGCGACCGCAGTTCCGGCAGCGACGGCGCCTTACGGCTCGCCGAGACTGGCTCAGGTTTGGGCTTGCGCGGCGAGGTGGTGGAAGTTCTCCAACCGGCAGCGCGCGATTTTACCCGCCTCCACGGCGGCGCGCACGGCGCACTCGGGCTCGTGCAGATGCCGGCAATTGTTGAAGCGGCAATGTTGCAGATACGGCGCGAATTCCCGGAAGCCGCGCTCGAGATCGGCGACCGCGATCTCGCCGAGGCGGAAACTGCGCACGCCCGGTGAGTCGATCAATCGGCCGCCGTTTTCCAACGTGTAACAGGTGGCTGCCGAAGTGGTATGCCTGCCGAGTCCGGTCGCTGCCGACAGCCGCCCCACCTGAACCTCCTGGCTCGGCAGCAGGGTGTTGACCAAGGACGATTTGCCGACGCCGGATTGCCCGAGCAGAATACTGGTCTGCCCCGCGAGACGCGGCATCAGCGGCTCGAGCGCGGGCATCTCGCGAACGCTGAGGGCAAGCAGCGGATAGCCGATCCGCTCGTAGTGGGAGAGCCGGGACAGAAAGCCGGCGCGCTCGGTCTCCTCGAGCAGATCCATTTTATTGACCAGGATAATCGTCTCGACGCCGATCAGCTCGGCCGTGACCAGATATTGGTCGATCAGATAGCTGCTCGGCTCGGGCCGAGTCGCGATGACGACAACGATGAGGGAGATATTGGCCGCCAACGGCTTGTCGCGGCCATCGTAGCCCGGTCGGCTCAGCACGGTCGTGCGCGGCAGCAGCGCCGTGACGACGCCGCAGTCCGGCCCGGTGGGCTGCCACACCACGCGGTCTCCGCAGACCGGATGCCCGATATTGCGCCGGGCCAGGCAGCGCTTGACGCCCCCGTGGTCGCCCGCCACGGCCAAGTTGGCGCCGTGGCGAACGATCACCTGCCCATGCCGGGGCTCGTTGTCGTCCAATTGCTCGAGCACGCGCTCCGTGCGCTGCTCGAGCCGTTGACGGCGGCGCTCCTGAATCGCTTGGATGCGCTGGACCTGCCGCTCCGACAGACGCCGCCGCGGCATCGTCAGGCGCGGCGGCCGATCGCGGCCGGGAGAGCGGCCGCGAGGGGGGCCGGCTGAGCCGCCCGTCTCACTGCTCGAATCCGTAGTATTCCTCGTTCAGCAGTGTTGCGACCGCATTGACCTCGTCGTCGAACCACTTGAGGCCGAGGTTCTGCTCGCACATGCGCACCTGCGCTTTCAGCTGATCGAGCGATTGCACCCTGCGATCCTCGCGTGTATAGACCTCGGTGCCGTGGCAACTGGTGCAGTTGGCGCCGTACAACGTGTGCGCATCGGCGGATTCCTCTGCCGCAAGCGGGGCGGCCGCGATAACCAGGGCCGAGGTCAACATGGCGGTCTTGAAGGCGTGCATTGGCGATCTCCCGAATAGGCTGGATACAAGTCTACAGGAGGGCCGAACGCCGCGCCGGCCCCTCGCGTTACCATGGCGCAAATCGTGGTCATGACTGGAGAAGCCAATGGCAAAAGCAGACAATTTGATTTGGATGGATCTGGAGATGACCGGGTTGGACCCGTTCCGCGACCAGATCCTGGAGATCGCGACGGTGGTGACCGATGCGCAGCTCAATATCCTCGCGGAGGGGCCGGTGATCGCCCTGAGCCAGCCCGAGCACGTGCTTGCGGCCATGGACGATTGGAACACCCGTCATCATGGCGAATCCGGGCTGCTCGAGCGAGTGCGCAGCAGCGTCCACGACGAGCAGCACGCCGAGCGCGAGACGCTGCGGTTCCTCGAGCAATGGTGCGAGGCCGGCAGCTCGCCGCTGTGCGGCAACAGCATCTGTCAGGACCGGCGATTCCTCGCCCGCTGCATGCCGACGCTCGAGTCCTTTCTGCACTATCGCAACCTAGACGTCAGCACCCTCAAGATTCTGGCCAACCTTTGGGCACCGGACATCGCCGAGGCGTTCAAGAAGGAGAGCAGGCATCTGGCCCTGAACGACATCCGCGAGTCGATCGACGAGCTGGCGCACTACCGGGCCGAGCTGTTGCGGGTCTAGCGCGGAGTCGGGTCACGACGACCGCGGACCGCACCCATCCCACAGCCTGCGATGCCCGAGGCCGCACCGGCGAGTCGGCGGCCTTGGTCGGCGGCCTTGGTCGGGGTGCCGGATCCGGTGCGGGCCCTTAGTCGGCATGCCCTTCATCGCTGCCCTCGCACGACATGCCGGCAGCCAAGCCGAGGCCCTGCATCTGCATGGCCAGCGCCCAGCGCACGTGCTCGCCGACCAGTGCGCTCGGATGCGACGCGCGCCGGCGCAGGGCGTCACGGACCCGTGTCGATGGCGGCGCATTGCCGAGCGCAACGGCGATATTGCGCAGCCAGCGCTGGTGACCGATTCGCCGCACCGCGGAGCCTTCGGTGCGGCGCAGAAACTCGTCTTCCTCCCAGGCGAACAGCGACAGCAGCGCGGCCGTGTCGAGCCCGTTGCGCGGCAGGAAGTCCGCTTCCCGGGTCAGCGTCGCGAAGCTGTTCCAGGGACAGACGATCTGGCAGTCGTCGCAGCCATAGATGCGATTGCCGAGCCGGGGCCGCAGCGGCTCGGGAATCGACCCCGGGTGCTCGATGGTCAGGTAGGAGATACACAGGCGCGCATCCAGCACGTAGGGGGCGACGATCGCGTCGGTCGGGCAAATGTCGATACACGCCTTGCAGCGCCCGCAATGGTCGGAGGCGGGCGTATCCACGGGCAGCGGCAGGTCGCAGTAGATCTCGCCGAGAAAGAACCAGGAGCCGGCCCGGCTGTTGATGACATTAGTGTGCTTGCCGATCCAGCCCAGTCCTGCCTTGGCCGCGAGCGGCTTCTCCATCACCGGCGCCGAATCGACGAACACGCGATAGCCGAAGGCGCCGATGCGCGATTCGATGCGTTTGGCGAGCCGCTGCAGGCGTTGCCGCAGCAGCTTGTGATAGTCGCGCCCGAGGGCGTAGCGCGACACGAAGGCCTTGGCCGGATCTTCGAGGACGTGGTCCATGCGCCGGCGGTGCTCCGGCAGATAGTCCATCCGCGCAGAAATCACCCGCAGTGTCCCCGGCACGAGCTCGGACGGGCGCGTGCGCTTGCTGCCGTGGCGGGACATGTAGCCCATCTCGCCGTGCATGCCGTCGTCGAGCCAGCGCTTGAATCGCTGCTCGGCGAGCGATAAGTCACAGTCGGCGATCCCGATCTGCTGGAAGCCGAGCTCCTCCCCCCATTGCTTGATGACGCGCGCGAGCTGCTCGGCGTCATCGGCGGAGAAGTCGGCGGCCGGCTTTGTTTTGGACTGTTGCGTCATGTGAGCGGTGCGTTTCGAAAGGCTTCCACGGGCATGCCGCGGCCGGGGTTGTGGTTGCAGGAAAGCCGTCGGGCGCTGGTTTTGCCGGCGCGCCGGATTTATGGTTACGTCATCGCAACGGTGGTTCGCGCCCGCGATGCGGGCCGAAACGCCGGCCCGATTCAAGCACCGGGGATGAACGAGCGCGACATCGTGCCCTCGGCGCCGCACCGGCAGTCGCCGGCAAGGCCGCTCGCTCGAGTCGTGCTCGGCAGGCGGGTCGTCGGGCTTCTTTGAGCAGGCTGCCGGCGAGAGCGCCTACGGTGAGCCGAACAGGTATTGTACAGGTCATAACTTGCTGCGTTTGACACCCGAAAACAAGGGTTTGCCCTATGCCCTCTATCGTGCGGAGCAGGTCAGGGGGCTCGACCGCCGCGCCATCGAGCATTTCGGCATTCCCGGAATCGAGCTGATGGAGCGCGCCGGCGCGGCGGCTTTCGGGCTGCTGCGCGAGCGCTGGCCCGATGCTCGGCGCGTCGCGGTGCTGGCAGGGGCCGGCAACAACGGCGGCGACGGCTACGTCATCGCGAGGCTCGCCCGCGAGCGAGGGCTCGAGGTGCGTCTGCTCGGGCTCGGCGATCACGACCACCTGCACGGCGAAGCGGCGCAGGCCGCCGGCGCTTTCACCGCGGCCGGCGGCACGGCCGAGGCGTTCCGCAAGCTCCCCGTGAACGCGGATGTATTCGTCGATGCCCTTTTGGGCACCGGTCTGGAGCGACCCGTGCGCGACGACTGGGCCGCCGCCGTCGATGCCCTCAACGCCGCACGGGCGCCCGTACTGGCGGTGGACATTCCATCCGGCCTGCATGCAGACACCGGACGCGTGATGGGCACCGCCGTGGAGGCCGATGTGACGGTGAGCTTTATCGGCCTGAAGCAGGGCCTGTTCACCGCGCGCGGGCCGGACTATTGCGGCGAAGTCCGCTTCGATGCACTGGGCGTGCCGGCGGCGGTCTATGCCGGCGAAATTCTCTCGGCGCGGCGCCTCGACTGGATACGCGCCGCCTCGCTGCTGCCGCGCCGCCGGCGCGCCGCGCACAAAGGCGACTGCGGACACGTGCTGGTGGTCGGCGGCGCGCCCGGCATGAGCGGGGCGCCGCGGCTCAGCGCCGAGGCGGCCCTGCGCAGCGGCGCCGGACTGGTCAGCATCGCGACCGACCCCGCCCACGCGGGCATGGCGGCGCTGACCCGGCCCGAGTTGATGGTGCATGGCATCGGCGACACGCGGGCGCTGGCACAGGTGGCGGCGCGCGCCGATGTCATCGCGCTCGGCCCCGGCCTCGGCGCCGGCGGCTGGTCCCGGGAGCTGTTCGACTGGTGTATCGCGCGCGACGGTCCCAAGGTAGTCGACGCGGACGCGCTGAACCTGCTGGCACAGGCGCCGGTTAGGCGTGACGACTGGGTGCTGACGCCGCATCCGGGCGAGGCGGGCCGGCTACTCGGTTGCTCCCCGGCCGACATCGAGCACGACCGTTTCGCCGCGGTGGACGCGCTGCAGTCGCGCTACGGGGGCGTCATCGTGCTCAAAGGGGCCGGGACGTTGGTCAAGGGCGCAAGCCACCGGCCGACCGGCCTTTGCAGCGACGGCAATCCCGGCATGGCGTCGGCCGGTGTCGGCGATGCGCTGACCGGAGTGATTGCCGCACTCCTCGGCCAAGGGATGGACCCCGAGGACGCCGCCGCCGCCGGCGTCTGCCTGCATGGCGCCGCCGGCGACTTGGCCGCGCGGGACGGCGCTCGGGGCATGCTTGCCGGCGATCTCATCAACGCGCTGCGCACGGCGCTGGCGCTGTCGGAAACAGACACATGACGCAGTATTATCTCGATGGCGAGGCGGCCCAGATCGACTTCGGCCGGGCGCTGGCCAAACGCCTGCACGGGCGAAGCGCGCTGGTATTTTTGCGCGGCGACCTCGGCGCGGGCAAAACGACACTGGTGCGCGGACTGCTGCGCGGTCTCGGTCACGATGGGCACGTGCGCAGCCCGACCTATACCCTGATCGAGCCCTACGAGGCGAACGGCCTGCAGGTCTACCACCTCGATCTCTACCGGATCGCGGATCCCGACGAACTGGACTATCTGGGGTTGCGTGAGCTTCTCGGCGGAGAAGGGCTGGTGCTGATCGAATGGCCCGAGCGTGGTGCCGACGTGCTGCCGGAGCCGGATCTGGACATCCTGATCGAGCACGCCCCTCCCGGACGGCGCATCACCGTGCAGGCGATCAAGGCCTGCGCCGACCTCTTCCCCGGGGCCGCCGACGACCCGCCGCCGGCGCCGGAATAGGGTGCATGCGGCAGCCACCGATACTGTTGTGCCGGCGGATCAAGAACCTTTTCCAACAGGCGGTTATCATTTGGAATCCCAGCTTCTCCGATGCTATGCTTAAGCGAGTAAGCGATGCGGAAATCGGGGAGTCGAACGGGGGACGCCTGATGAGGGGGGGAATCGCAGCCTTGGCCGTGCTCGCCGCGATCATGGCGGCACCGGCAGCCATGGCCGACCAAGTCGAGGTCCACGGCGCGCGCATCTGGAACGCGCCCGAGCACACGCGAATCGTCATCGACACCGCGTCACCGGTGCGACACAAAATTTTCTCGCTGGACGGTCCGGAGCGCTTGGTCGTCGACCTGACGGATGCCCGCATGAGCGGCGGTCTGCCCAAGGCGCGCGCCGGCGACCTGCTGGTTTCCGGTCTGCGCAGCGGCGTCAGAAACAACGACGACCTGCGGATCGTCATGGACCTGAAGCAGCCCGTTAAGGCGAAGAGCTTCCTGCTGGCCCCCAACGAGCAATACGGTCATCGCTTGGTGATCGACCTGGAGCCGAAATCCGGCCCCGGCCCCGTTTCCATCGCGGCCGGCGGTGCAGCACCGCCTGCACGCCACCTGTCGGTGCAGCCCAAAGGCACGCGCTCGCGGGAGATCATCATCGCCATCGACGCCGGCCACGGCGGCGAGGATCCGGGCGCCATCGGCTCCGGCGGGACGCACGAGAAAGACATTACGCTGGCCATCGCCCGGCGGCTCGCCAAGCGCGTCGACGCCTCGCCGGGCATGAAGGCGTTGCTGATCCGCGACGCGGACTACTACATCGCGCTGCGCCAGCGCATCAACAAGGCGCACCGCCACAACGCGGACCTATTCATCTCCATCCATGCCGACGCCTTCAAAGATCCGCGCGTGCGCGGTTCCTCGGTGTTCACGCTCTCGCGCGGCGGCGCCACCAGCGAAGCCGCCAAGTGGCTGGCGGACCGCGAGAACAAGGCAGACTTGATCGGCGGCGTACAAGTCGACGACCAGCACCCGGAATTGGCGCCCGTGCTCATCGACATGATCCAGAATGCGACCATCGAGCACAGCGGGATCGTGGCCACGCGCCTGCTCGGCGAACTGAGCGGTCTCGGCCATGTGCATCAGCCCCATGTGCAGAAGGCGGGCTTCGCGGTGCTCAAGTCGCGCAGCATGCCCTCCGTGCTGGTGGAGACCGCTTTCATCTCGAATCCCGAAGAGGAAAAGCGCCTGCGCAGCGCCCGCCACCAAAACCAGATTGCCGACTCGCTGCTGGCCGGCATCATCGCCTACTTCCGCGAATATCCGCCACCCGGCACCTATTTCGCGCGTCGCCCCGGCGAGACACGGGACGCAGCCCGCGACGCAAGCACCGGTCCTGCGCACGGCGACACGCTGTCCCAGATCGCTGACAGCTATGCCTTGCGGCTTGCCGCGTTGCGCAATGTCTATGCGACTTCGCGCGACTCGGCCTGGCCCGCCTACGCCCGCTACGTGCCCGAGAGCTGAGTCCGGCCTCGAGCGCCTTGCGCTTTGTGGCCGTACTCGGCCATCGCGACGCCGGCCTGTCCTGCATACCCTGCCTTTCGATGCCCCGGCGCATGTCGCCGGGCGCCGTGTCGGCGTCCAAGAACCACCCGTGCAGTCGTGCGCGGGACCGAAGCCGAGACAGGCCGCCGCATCGGGCCGCGACCTTGCGGGGCAGGTTCGTTTTTGGTTCCATCCGGGGAATGTCTTCCATCCGCATTCTCGGGCCCCAGCTGATCAACCAGATCGCCGCCGGCGAAGTGGTGGAGCGCCCGGCGTCTGTCGCCAAGGAACTGATCGAGAACAGCCTCGACGCCGGTGCCGGCCGCATCGAGGTGGACTTGGCGCAGGGCGGCGTCAAGTCGATCCGCATTCGCGACGACGGCGCCGGCATGTCGCGCGAGGAATTGCCGCTCGCCGTGTCTCGTCATGCCACCAGCAAAATCGGCAGCCTTGCCGACCTCGAAGCCGTCGCCACGCTCGGTTTTCGCGGCGAGGCGCTGCCCAGTATTGCGTCCGTCTCGCGCCTGGAGATCGTCTCTCGCAAGGCCGGCGAGCCGCACGGCTGGCGGCTGGCGAGCGACGGCAGCGACCGGCTCGGCGACCCGGAGCCTGCTTCGGCCGCTGACGGTACGACGGTGGAGGTCCGCGACCTGTTCTACAACGTGCCCGCCCGGCGCAAGTTCCTGCGCACCGACAAGACCGAGCTAGGTCATATCGAGCAACTCGTGCGACGCATGGCGCTGGCGCGCCCGGACGTCGCACTGCGTCTCGCGCACAACGGGCGCACCCTGCTCGATCTGCCGGCGCAAGGCAACGCCGGGCCGGCCCCCCGGCTCAAGGCGCTGCTCGGCAATGGATTCATCACCAACAGCCTCGATCTGCAGGCCGAGGCAGTGGGACTGCGCCTATTCGGCTGGATCGCCCGGCCCGCGTTCGCGCGTGCGCAGGGGGATATGCAGTATTTTTTCGTCAATGGCCGGCTGGTGCGCGACAAGCTCGTCGCCCATGCCGTGCGCCAGGCCTACCGCGACGTTCTGCACCACAGCCGCCATCCGGCCTACGTGCTGTTTCTCGAGCTGCCGCCGCGCCAGGTCGACGTCAACGTGCATCCGGCCAAGCAGGAGGTGCGTTTCAGGGAATCGCGCCAAGTGCACGAGTTCATCTTCCGATCATTGCACCGGCGCGTCGCCGATGGCGCGGGCGGCATGCCCGCGGATGCGGCGGCGGCCGCGCCGGGATCGCCTCCGGAGCCGTTCCCGCCGAGCGATGCCGGCGAAGGCCGGCGCCCGATCGGCGCACCCCCCGGGCGCCTGTCGCTGCGCGTGGATGACGGGCGCGCGGCCTACGCGGCGTCGTTCGATATGCAGCGACCGGGCGCAGCGCCGTCGCAGTCATTGCCGCCGGCCGCGGCGTCCGACATGGACGCGCCGCCGCTCGGGTTCGCCATCGGCCAGTTGCACGGCATCTACGTGTTGTCGCAGACAGCGGACGGCCTGGTGCTGACCGACATGCACGCGGCCCACGAGCGCATCGGTTACGAACGACTGAAGGCGGGACTGCAAGCGGGCGCCTTGCGCCGCCAGCCCTTGTTGGTGCCCGTCGTGGTCCATGTCAGCCCGGCCGAGGCCGAGATTGCCGAAGCGCGGGCGGAGGAACTGGAGCGTCTGGGGCTCGGCATCGGGCGCATCGGCGAAGCGAATCTGGTGGTTCGCGAGATTCCGTCGCTGCTGCAGTCGGCAGATCCGGAGCAACTGCTGCGGGACGTCCTGTCCGACCTCGGCGCCGACGGCAGCAGCGAGCGCGTTCGCGACGAGGTCAACAGCGTGCTGTCGACAATGGCCTGCCACGGCGCTGTGCGCGCAAACCGTCGGCTGACCCTGGCCGAGATGAATGCCCTGCTGCGGGACATGGAGCGAACCGAGCGCTCCGATCAGTGCAATCACGGCCGTCCGACCTGGATCAAGCTCTCCCGCGGCGAGCTCGACGGCCTGTTCATGCGCGGGCGCTGAGTGGAGCAGGGCGCGCACTCGACCGACGCACGCCCGCCGGCCATCCTGCTGATGGGCCCGACGGCGTCGGGCAAGACCGACCTGGCGCTGCGGCTGGCCGAGCAATTTCCCTGCGACATCGTCAGTGTCGACTCGGCGCTGGTCTATCGCGGCATGGATATCGGCACCGCGAAGCCGCCGCCCGATATCCTGGCACGGGTTCCGCATCGGCTGATCGACATCTGCGATCCGAGCGAGACTTACTCCGCCGCCCGCTTTCGCGAGGATGCGCTGACGGCCATGTCCGAGATCACGGCCCGCGGGCGAGTACCGCTGCTGGTCGGCGGCACCATGCTTTACTTTCGGGCGCTGCAGCGCGGCCTTTCGACCTTGCCCGAGAGCGACCCGGCGCTGCGCACGCGCCTCGCCGAGCGGCTGCGCCGCGACGGCGCCGAAGCAATGCACCGCTGGCTCGCCGACGTCGATCCGGCCTCCGCCGCGCGGATTCACCGCAACGACCCGCAGCGGGTCTCGCGTGCGCTCGAGGTTTTTCTGATCAGCGGCGAGCCCATGAGCCGCCTGTGGCGCGCCGACGCCGAGCAGGCCTTGCCTTATCGGGTGCTCAAGCTGGTGCGCTCGCCGCGCGAGCGCACCGTCCTGCACGCACGCATCGCCGCGCGTTTCGACGCCATGCTCGCCGAGGGCTTCGAGGCGGAGGTCCGCGCTCTGTGGCGGCGCGCCGACCTGAGCCCGGAATTGCCCGCCATGCGCTGCGTCGGCTATCGGCAAATGTTGCAATACCTGCGGGGAGAATATAGTTTCGCCGACATGACAGAGCGCGCCTTGGCCGCCACCAGGCAGTTGGCCAAGCGCCAGTTCACTTGGCTACGCGCGGAGCCGCGGTGCCTTTGGATCTACGACGATAGCGACACCGTTGCAACGTCCGCGCGAGCCGTCGAACGCTTTCTGTTTGCGCAAGGCTCGGCGTCGGCGACAAATTCCGGCGCCGATCACTGAAACGAGCGTCGGAGACGACGGCGTGATGATCTGGCAGACCTCGGGACTGCGCATGAAAGGGGCGCCGGCTTGCCGCAGCCGGTGCATGCGCAGCACTTTTCGGACAACGGCCGGCAACCGCTGGTCGCGACTCTGTGCTATTTTCTTCGTTTCGATATCATCCATTCAGTTCAGCCCGGCGGCCGCGGAACTACCCGTCGGGTACAACAACAAGGAGACTGAACAATGTCTAGGGGCCAGAGCCTTCAAGACCCATTTTTGAATACGTTGCGCAAGGAACGCGTTCCGGTATCGATCTTCCTGGTCAACGGAATCAAGCTCCAGGGGCAGATCGAGTCGTTCGACCAGTTCGTGGTCTTGTTGAAGAACAATGTCAGCCAGATGATCTACAAGCACGCGATATCCACCGTCGTGCCCGCACGCAACGTGAAACTGCCACCGGTCCAGGATGGACCGGCCGAAGAGGGTAACGCCTGACTTTGATGCCCCGCCCCCCGACACCGAATCTCCGCCACGACCCCGCGCAAGGGGTTCCCAGCCATGTTTGAGCGCCCCCGCTCGGGCGAGCGCGCGGTGCTGGTTCAGCTCGCGCTCGGCCAGCCCGTGGATGCCGATGCGAAGCTGGAACTGCAGCTGCTGGCGGCCGCCGCCGGCGCGCTCGAGGTCGGCTATCTCACAGGCAGCCGCGATCGGCCCGACCCCGGGCTGTTCATCGGCACCGGCAAGGCCGACGAGCTCAAGGCGCTGGTGGACGCCAGCGAGGCCGAGCTGGTGATTTTCGATCATGCCTTGAGCCCGGCCCAGGAGCGCAACCTCGAGCGGCGCCTGCAGTGCCGGGTGATCGAGCGCAGCGGACTGATCCTCGACATCTTCGCCCAGCGAGCCCGGTCGTTCGAAGGCAAGCTGCAGGTGGAACTGGCTCAGTTGCGTCACCTGTCGACCCGTCTGGTGCGTGGCTGGACTCACCTCGAGCGCCAGAAGGGCGGTATCGGTCTGCGCGGGCCGGGCGAAACACAGCTCGAGACGGACCGCCGGCTGCTCGGCGCGCGCATCGCGCTGCTGCGCTCGCGCCTGTCGCGTATCGAGACCCAGCGCGCCCAAGGCCGCAGGGCCCGGGACCGGGCAGAGATCCCGACCGTTTCGCTGGTCGGCTACACCAACGCCGGCAAGTCGACGCTGTTCAATCAGCTGACGCAGGCCGGTGTCTTTCAGGCCGACCAGCTATTCGCCACGCTCGATCCGACGGTGCGCCGGGTCGACCTGCCGGACGCACCGAGCGTCCTGCTCGCCGACACCGTCGGCTTCGTCAGCCAACTGCCCCACGAACTGGTTGCGGCGTTCCGAAGCACGCTGCAGGAGACACGCTCGGCCGATTTGCTGCTGCACGTGGTCGATGCGGGTAGTGAGCAGCGCGAACGTCGCATGCAAGACGTAGACGCCGTGCTGCAGGAAATCGGCGTAGAAGACACGCCCTGCATCCACGTCTTCAATAAGATCGATACTCTGCCCGGTACCGGCGCCCGCGTCGACCGCGACGCCGATGGATTGCCGAGGCGCGTGTGGCTGTCGGCGCGCAGCGGCGAAGGACTGGAGCTGCTGGCTGCGGCGCTCGCCGAGCATTTCCGCGGCGAGTCGGCACGCGAGCGCTTGTTGCTCGGCCCCGCCGATGGCGGTCTGCGCGCATGGCTGTTCGCCAACGCGCGCATCGTTTCCGAAGCCTCCACGGAACAGGGCGGATGGGAGATGGAAGTCGAGCTCTCGCGCGCGCAGCGCGAGCGTCTGCTGGGCGACCGCGGCGAATGGCGTGGCCGTCTGCTCGAGCCCGCCGCGACGCTCGAGGACGGTGGCGACGGCGACGGCGACGGCGCGGAATCCGACAGTTCAGGTCAACGATCATTGCCGGGCTGCGTGCCGAGCCCGTAGAATGCACGGCTGTACAGCGGACGGCTGCCGCGGCCCGCGCCCGTCTGCTTGATATCGAATCATCAGGGCGGCACCTTTCCCCCAGCACTGTGGTCTCAGGTATCTGAAGACCATCAAGCCACTCACAACGACAGACAATCTCTTGCGGAGAAACTATGGCCTGGAACGAGCCGGGAGGCGGTAATAAAGACCCTTGGGGCGGAAGCTCCGGCAATCAGGGACCACCCGACCTCGACGAGATCGTGCGCAAGCTGCAGGAGCGGGTTAAATCGCTGCTCGGCGGTGTCGGAAAGCCGAACGGATCGGGCGGTGGGTCAGGCGGCGGCTCGGGCGGCCAAGACATCAGCATGCGAACCATCGGCGTCATCGTCGCCGTTGTTTTCGTTGGCTGGCTGTTCACGGGCATCTACATCGTCGACCCGGCCGAGCGGGGCGTGGTGCTGCGATTCGGGAGCTACAGCAAAGTGACCGAGCCCGGCCCGCATTGGCGCATTCCATGGCCGATCGAAACCGTTCAGATCGTCAACGTCGACGAGATCTCGTCGTTCAGCCATAAGGCCGCGATGCTGACACAGGACGAAAACATCGTCGACGTCGAGCTCACGGTGCAGTCGCGCATACAGGATGCCGCGAACTACCTGTTCCAGGACCAGACCCCGGAAAAGACGCTGCGTGATGCCACGGAGACGGTGGTTAGAAAAACCATCGGCGGCAGCAAGCTGGACTTCATCCTGACCGAGGGCCGCAGCGCCATCGCGGCGACGATTCAGCAGCGCGTCCAGAATCTAATGGACAGCTATAAGACCGGCCTGCTGGTGACATCCGTGAACATGCAGCCGGCCAAGCCGCCGGAGCAGGTCAAGGAAGCCTTCGACGATGCCATCAAGGCGCGCGAGGATAAGGAGCGTCTCGAGAACCAGGCCGAAGCCTACGCCAACGAGATCCTGCCCCAGGCACGAGGCGAGGCCGCGCGCGCCGTCGCCGACGCCAAGGCCTATCGCGATCGGGTCATCGCGGAGGCCGAGGGTGAAGCATCCCGCTTCAAGGCCGTTCTGTTCGAATACGCGAAGGCGCCGAGCGTCACCCGCGAGCGCCTGTACCTCGAGACCATGGAACAGGTGCTCGGCGAAAGCAACAAGGTGCTGATCGACGTGCCGAGCGGGAACAGCCTGATGTATTTGCCGCTGGATCAGCTGATGAAGCAACAACCACCGTCGCCGCGAACCTCTATGATGCCGTCGTCCGAATCGACGCCGACGGGCACGCGCTCGGGCAGTGGCGCTCAAGCGCGCGTGCGCGACACCTCGCGTGAGAGGGGGGTCCGCTAATGGATGATCTGAAGAAAGTCTTGCTGCCCGTCGCGATCGCGCTGCTGGCGCTGTTGATCTACGCCTCGACATTCATCGTCAACCAGTGGGAAACCGCTATCAAGCTGCGGCTGGGCGAGATCGTCGGCAGCGACTACGAGCCCGGGCTGCACTTCAAAGTCCCGTTGCTGAATCGCATCATCAAGTACGATGCCCGCATTCAGACGCTCGACTCCCGTCCGGAGCGCTTTCTGACCATCGAGAAGAAAGACGTGATCGTCGATTCCTATGCCAAGTGGCGGATCCAAAACGCGGCACAGTTCTTCCGTTCCACCGGCGGCGACAGCGGGCGTACCGCGCGCCTGCTCTCGGAGCGGATCAACACTAGCCTGCGCGACGAGTTCGGTAAACGCACGATTCAGGAAGTGGTCTCGGAAGACCGCCTGGAGTTGATGACGGCGCTGACCAAGCAGATCGACGCCAACGCCGCGGAGCTCGGCGTCGAAGTGATCGACGTGCGAGTCAAGAAAATCGACCTACCGCCGGAAGTCAGCGAGTCGGTCTATAACCGGATGCGCGCCGAGCGTGAGCGTGTTGCCCGCGACTTGCGTGCGAAAGGCTCGGAGGCCGCCGAGCGAATCCGCGCCGATGCCGACCGCCAACGCACGGTGACCATTGCCGACGCCTACAAGGAATCGGAAGAGACCCGTGGTGTCGGTGACGCGAAGGCCGCGGAGATCTACGCCGAGGCGTTTCAACAAGACGCGGAATTCTATGCGTTCTACCGCAGTTTGAACGCTTATCGGTCGTCGTTCGCGTCGACGGGCAGCACCCTGGTGCTATCTCCCGACTCCGAGTTCTTCAAATTCTTCAATCAACAGTATTCGAATGGCGGCTCCGGGCCATCGTCGCGCTCCGGCGACCCGACGGCCGCGCCGGGACCCAACCTCGGGGCGCAGTTGGACTGAGCGACGGACTCGGCGGCCCGGCGCCCCACCGCCCCGGGCCGCGAATACCAACGCGTTGTTTTTGAAGAATAATAAAACGTCTTCTTGGTGTGGCCTGCCATCGGCCGGCCACACCGAGCCGGCGCAGCCATCCTCTCTCTGCGCGCTTGCGCTTCGGTTAGCCGAGCTCCCGCGCCATGCCCGGACATTGTCCCCCCTCAATGGACAATGCCTACATCATCTGCAATGATTCGGCGCTTTGTGGCTGCCGGAGCCCGTCATCGACCCGATCGGTCCGTTACCGTTCAACCATGTGGCACGACTTACTGGTCGCCGTGGCGCTGCTCCTCGTCATCGAAGGAGTGATGCCGTTCCTGGCTCCGAGCGCGATGCGCCGAATGCTGCTCGAGGTGGCAGGCCAGAGCAACCGCAGCCTGCGCATTGCCGGGCTCGCGAGTATGATCGGCGGCGTCGGACTCCTCTATCTCATCAATTGAAGACGCTCGGATGAATGACGAACGCTGGTTGTTGCCGGCCGGTATCGAGGAGGTGCTGCCCCCCGAGGCCGCCGAAATCGAAACGCTGCGGCGACGCTTGCTCGACCTCTATCAGAGTTGGGGTTACGAGCTCGTTATTCCGCCGTTCATCGACTACCTGGAAAGCCTGCTGACCGGCACCGGCCACGACTTGGATCTGCAGACATTCAAGCTGACCGACCAACTCAGCGGCCGTCTGCTGGGCGTGCGCGCGGATATGACGCCGCAGGTCGCCCGGATCGATGCCCATCAGTTGCGCCGGGACGTGCCGACGCGCCTGTGCTATCTCGGGACGGTGCTTCACACCAGAACCGATGGCTTTGCCGGCTCCCGCAGTCCGTTGCAGATCGGCGCGGAAATCTACGGACACGACGGCGCCGAGAGTGATGTCGAGATGCTTCGGCTGCTGGTCGCCACGCTGCAGACCGCCGGCATCGAGTCAGTCTCCATCGATCTGGGCCACGTCGGCATTTACCGTGGCTTGGCGCGTCAGGCGGGTCTCGAGCGCGACGACGAAATGGCGTTGTTCGAGGCGCTGCAGCGCAAGGCGGAAGCCGAGATCTCCGAGTTGATCGAGACGCTCGGCGTCACTGCGCAGGTCGGCGACATGCTGCTCGCGCTGGCCGAACTGAACGGCGAGGACGCCCTCGATCGCGCGGGCGCCGCGCTCGCGGCCGCCGACCGGCCCGTGCACCGAGCGCTCGAGCGGCTGCGGCGGGTCGCCGAAGAGACCGAGCGCTGGCTGCCCGGGCTGCCGGTGCATTTCGATCTCGCTGAACTGCGCGGCTACACCTATAAGACCGGCGTCGTGTTCGCGGCTTTCGTTCCCGGCTGGGGCCTGGAGATCGGACGCGGCGGACGCTACGATGACATCGGGCGCGTGTTCGGGCGGGCCCGTCCGGCAGTCGGCTTCAGTACCGACCTGAAAGGTTTGATTGCGTTGGCGGCCGATGGGGACGAAGTGACGCTCGACGTCAACGGCATTCTTGCGCCCTGGGATGCCGATCCGGCCCTTCAGAACGAGATCGCGCTTCTGCGCGCCGGCGGCCGCCGCGTGATTCAGCGCCTGCCGGGCGGCGAAGACGACGCGGCAGCGCTCGGCTGCAGCGAGATCCTGGACAAGGTCGAGGGCGTCTGGCGCCTGCGCGCGTTGCCCGGCGGTGGCCGATGAGCGCGGCGTTCGGCAGCGGGCGCCGCATTAGCGCGGCCGTCCGGCCAGGGCAGGGCGGCGAGCCGGCCGCGGCATCCTTAGCTGAAGCGCAACCAGGCGGATGGCTTCAGCGCTTCCCAAACAGCGAGAGTGCGTGAGGCAAGATGGGTAAGAACGTAGTCGTCATCGGTGCCCAGTGGGGGGACGAGGGCAAAGGCAAGGTCGTCGATCTGCTCACCGAGCGGGCGTCCGCCGTGGTGAGATTCCAGGGGGGGCACAATGCGGGCCATACGCTGGTCATCGACGGCGAGCAGACCATTCTGCATTTGATCCCGTCGGGTATCCTGCACGACGGCGTGCAATGCATGATCGGCAATGGCGTCGTGCTGTCCCCCGAGGCGCTGCTGAGCGAGATGGACACACTGCAGTCTCGCGGCGTGCCGGTGACCGAGCGGCTCGCCATCAGTCCGGCCTGCGCACTCATCCTTCCTTACCACGTGGCGCTCGACCAAGCACGCGAGCGTGCGCGGGGCAGCAAAGCTATCGGCACGACCGGGCGCGGGATCGGTCCCGCCTACGAAGACAAAATCGCGCGCCGCGGCATTCGCTTGGGCGAAATGATGGACGCCGCGCACTTCGAGGCCCGGCTGCGCGAAGTGCTCGATTACCATAACTTTATGCTGCAGCACTACTTCAGCGCGGACCCCGTGGACGCCGGCGTCGTGCTGGAGCAATCCCTTGCTCAGGCCGAGCGGATCCGGCCGATGGTCGACGACGTCGTCGCCCGGCTTCACGACATCCGAAGCGGCGGCGGCAACATTTTGTTCGAGGGGGCGCAAGGCGCGCTGCTCGATATCGACCACGGCACATATCCGTTCGTGACCTCGTCGACCACCACGGCCGGCGGTGCCGCCAGCGGCAGCGGCGTCGGCCCGCGAGACCTCGATTACGTGCTCGGCATCGTCAAGGCCTATACGACGCGCGTCGGCGGCGGCCCGTTTCCGACCGAGCTGTTCGACAGCAACGGCGATCATCTCGGAGCCCAAGGTCACGAGTTCGGAGCGACGACGGGCCGCAAGCGCCGGTGCGGATGGCTCGATATGTTGGCGCTGCGCCGCTCGTTTATCGTCAATAGCGTTTCCGGCCTCTGCATCACCAAGCTCGACGTCCTCGACGGCATGGAGACCCTGCGCATCTGTACCGCCTACGAGCTCGACGGTCAGGCGCTCGATGCACCCCCGGTCGATGCCGATGCGCTGGCACGCTGCAAGCCTCTGTTCATCGAGATGCCGGGCTGGCAGGAATCCACGGTCGGCGCCGGCTCCCTCGAGGCGCTGCCGCACCAGGCGCGGGATTACCTGGCAAAGCTCGAAGAGCTGGGCGGCGTGCCGATCGATATCGTCTCGACAGGACCCGATCGCACGCAGACGCTGATGGTTCGCCACCCGTTCGACGAGTGATTCACCGTCCGAGCAGCGCTACCGCGCGCGCGGCGCATCGGTCGTTGAATCAACGGCGGCCGCAAAGGCCGTAGGTGCCGGCAAGGCGCGTTTATTGTCCGATATTCGGTTGAGGCTCCGCGGCGGTGCGGCATTGGTCCCCTACTGTCAGGATAAGTGAGGCCTGCACGGTGGCCGCCGCCGTTGAAGGCCGTGTATCGGGTAGCCGGGCCCAAGGCGGCGAGCGCTACCGGGGGCCGCGAGCGACTAGGAACAGACCCTATGGGCGAAAACGACTTGATCATCGAAAGCCTGCGCTTGATGGGCATCGGCATGGGTATCGTGTTCAGCTTCCTGCTGTTGCTGATCGGTCTGCTGCGCGTCATGTCCGCGGTGGCGATCCGCCTTGCGCCGGCCGAGCCACAACCCCCGCAGATGCCTTTGACGGCAGGCGTCTCACCGGCAAGCAGCGCCGACGACGACGTCATCGCCGTCATCGCCGCCGCCATCGGCCGTTATCGCGCGCGGCGCTGACCCGGCACCGGGTCGGCGCCGGGCTGGCCGGAGCCCCCTGATCACCCCACTTTTCACGCGGATTCCCGGGACGTGACTATGAACGAGAACAAGCCGCTCGGCATTACCGAGGTCGCCCTGCGCGACGCTCATCAGTCGCTGTTGGCCACGCGTATGCGCATCGAGGACATGCTCCCGATCGCGGACAAGCTGGATCGGGTCGGTTATTGGTCCTTGGAGAGCTGGGGAGGCGCCACCTTCGACGCCTGCATCCGCTATCTCGGTGAAGATCCCTGGGAGCGCTTACGCCAACTCAGCGCAGCGATGCCCAACACGCCGCAGCAGATGCTGCTGCGCGGGCAGAATCTGCTCGGCTACCGCCACTACGCGGATGATGTCGTGGAGAAATTCGTCGAGCGCGCCGCGTTCAACGGCATCGGCGTTTTTCGGATCTTCGACGCCATGAACGACCTGCGCAACTTGGAGCAGGCCATCCGCGCGGCGCTCGCCACCGATGCCCATGCACAGGGCACGATGTCCTATACCGTCAGCCCGGTCCACGACCTCGGCTACTGGCTGGACATGGGCCGGCGGCTCGAAGACCTGGGCTGCCACTCGATCTGTATCAAAGACATGGCCGGACTGTTGCGCCCCTATGTGGCCGAGCAGTTGGTCGGCGGGCTGAAGGAAAGCTGCTCCATTCCGATCGCGATGCATTGTCATGCCACCACCGGGCTCAGCACCGCGAGCATCCTGAAAGCGGCAGAGGCGGGCGTCGATATGATCGACACGGCCATCTCGTCCATGAGCATGACCTATGGCCACTCGCCCACCGAATCCGTCGTCGCGATCCTGCAGGGGACCGGCCGCGACACCGGCCTCGACCTCAATCTGCTGGAAGAAATCGCCGCCTATTTCCGCGAGGTGCGCAAGCGCTACACGCGTTTCGAGGGTTCGCTGAAGGGTGTCGACTCCCGCATTCTGGTGGCACAGGTGCCCGGCGGCATGCTCACCAACATGGAAAATCAGCTGCGCGAGCAGGGTGCGGAAGACCGGCTCGACGAAGTACTGGAAGAGATCCCGAAAGTGCGGGAAGACCTTGGCTACATCGCATTGGTCACGCCCACTTCGCAGATCGTCGGCAGTCAGGCGGTGCTCAACGTGCTGATGGGCGAGCGCTACAAGAGCATCACCAACGAGACGGCCGGCGTGCTGAAGGGCGCCTACGGCTCTACGCCGGCGCCGGTCAACAAGGAGTTGCAGGCACGCGTGCTCGGCGAGGGCGGCGTACCGATCACCTGCCGCCCGGCCGACGAACTGTCGCCGGAAATGGACAAGCTGACCGGCCAGCTCGAAGAGATCGCCGAAGAGCGCAAGCTGAAGCTCGCCGACGTGGTTATCGACGACGTGCTGATCTACGCCATGTTCCCGCAGATCGGCCTCAAGTTCCTTGAGAACCGCGGCAATCCGGAAGCCTTCGAGCCGCCGCCGTGGACTATCGCCGACAAGCCCGCCGAAGCCCCGGCGGCGGTGCCGGCCGTCGCGCCCGTCGCCGCGGGACCGGAGTCCTATCGCGTCGAAGTCAACGGCAAGAGCTACGACGTGCGCGTTTCTCCGCAAGGGGAAATGGAGAGCGTCGTCGCCGCCGCCAGCCCCGCGACCGCGCCTGCCGCAGCGCCGCCGGCGGAACAACGCGTCATCGACTCGCCGCTGGCCGGCAACATCGTCCGAGTCAGCGTCTCGGTCGGGCAAACCATCGCCTCCGGCGATGTCGTGCTGGTCCTCGAGGCCATGAAAATGGAGACCGAGGTTCGGGCACCTGCGTCGGGCACGGTCAGCGAGATCCGCGTCAAGGAAGGCGACGCCGTCGCCCTCGGCGCGCCACTGTTGGTCCTGGGCTAAGCCAATGGAACAGCTGCTGCAGCTGTGGCAATCGATGGGGATTGCCAACTTGGAATGGGGGCAGGCGCTGATGATGGCCGTCGGCTGCCTGCTGATCTATCTCGCCATCGCGAAGAAATTCGAGCCGCTGCTGCTGGTTCCGATCGGCTTCGGTACACTGCTGAGCAATATTCCGGTCGCCGGAATCGGCGGGCCGGACGGCATGATCGGCATGATCTACAGCGTCGGCGTCGAGACAGGCATCTTTCCGCTATTGATCTTCATGGGCGTCGGCGCGCTCACGGACTTCGGTGCACTGATCGCGCGACCGTCCACATTGCTGCTCGGGGCCGCCGCCCAGTTCGGCATCTTCGCGACGCTGATCGGTGCCGTGGCGCTGAACTTCGTGCCCGGCTTCGACTTCACGCTGCAGCAGGCCTCGGCTATCGCCATCATCGGCGGCGCGGACGGACCCACGGCGATCTTCCTCGCATCGCGCCTGGCTCCTGAGCTGCTCGGCGCAATCGCCGTCGCCGCTTACTCCTACATGGCGCTGGTGCCCATCATCCAGCCGCCGATCATGCGCGCGCTGACGACCAAGGAGGAGCGGGCGGTCGTCATGCAGCAACTGCGTCCGGTCTCGCAACTGGAGCGCATCCTGTTTCCGTTCGTCGTGCTGATTCTGTGCGCGCTGCTGCTGCCGTCCGCCGCGCCGCTGATCGGCATGCTGACCTTCGGCAACCTGCTGCGCGAATGCGGCGTGGTGGAACGCTTGAGCCGTGCCGCGCAAAACGAAATCATCAACGTCGTGACCATCATGCTCGGTCTCGCCATCGGCTCCAAGCTCTCGGCGGAACAGTTCCTGTCCGTGGAAACGCTGGGTATTCTGGTACTGGGCGCGCTGGCGTTCTGTATCGGCACCGCCACCGGTGTGCTGATGGGCAAGATCATGTACCGGACCAGCGGCGGCAAGATCAATCCGCTGATCGGCGCGGCCGGCGTCTCGGCCGTACCGATGGCGGCGCGCGTGGTCAATCGCGTGGGGCTGGAAGAGAATCACCACAACTTCCTGCTGATGCATGCCATGGGTCCGAATGTCGCGGGCGTGATCGGGTCCGCCGTGGCCGCGGGCGTGCTGCTGGCGCTGGCCGGCAATTAGGCCGGGCAGCCACCCGCTTCGTTGACAGATCAATCGCCGCACAGGTATCCTTGTCTGCTTATGTCCGATGCGCTGCCAGAGCTGCTGGATCCCCGCCGGGCCGTTGCCTCGGGGGCCAAATTCGAGGGCAGTCTGCCGCTGGCGAAGCTGCGGCGGCTCAGTGCCGTGCTCGAGAACGACGCCGGAGAAGCCCATTATTGGCTTCGATTCGGCCGGGACGAGCACGGGCGCGGCACGGTCACCGGCGAAATCGAGGCGAAGCTCGCATTGCGCTGCCAGCGCTGTGTCGGGATCTTTTGGCTCGACGTACACGCGAAGCCCGTCCTGGCGCTGGTCGAAGGCCCGGACGAAGCGGCTGATTTGCCGGAAGAATACGACCCGCTGTTGCTGGAGGACCGCCTAGTGCGGTCCGATGCGCTGATCGAGGATGAATTGCTGCTTGCGGTGCCGTCCATTCCGCGTCACCCGGAGGGCACTTGTGCCTCGCCACCGACGCCGGACGACGGCGGCGAGCCGCAACAGCAGCATGAAGAGGGCAGCCGCCCGAATCCGTTCGCCCAGCTCACGGCACTCAAGCGGCGTCGAGACGATTAGTGCAAACTACAAGAACACGGATACGCGGAGAGATCCATCATGGCCGTCCAACAGAATAGAAAGACCCCATCCAAGCGCGGCATGCGCCGCTCCCACGATGCGTTGTCCAAGCCCACCCTGTCCGAGGATCCGACGACGGGCGAAATCCACCGCCGTCATCACGTGACCCGAGACGGGTTCTACCGCGGTCGCAAGGTTATCGACAGCGGCGAGTGAACAGCAGAGCGCCCGTAGGCTCCGCACCGCAGCAAAGCAGGGTCAAGCGGTTGAAGCCCCGCTTCACCATCGCGCTCGACGCCATGGGTGGCGACCACGGCCCGCAGGTCGTGGTGCCCGCGGCGCTGCAGTACCTCGATCACTCGAGCGACACCGATCTCGTGCTCGTCGGGCAGGAGGAGGTGATCGCTCCGCTGCTGCGCAAGGCGAAAAACCGCCATCGCGATCGGCTGCGTATTCATCACGCATCGCAAACGGTCGCGATGGATGAACTGCCGTCGAAAGCGCTGCGCAACAAGAAAGACTCTTCCATGCGGATCGCGATCGACCTGGTCAAGCATGGAGAAGCGCATGCCGTCGTCAGTGCCGGCAATACGGGCGCGCTGATGGCCACCGCTCGCTTTGTGCTGAAGACGCTGCCGCAGGTCGACCGGCCGGCGATCATCACCGCGATTCCGTCGGTGAAAGGCCGCACCCACATGCTTGATCTCGGCGCGAATGTTGACTGCACCGCCGAGCACCTGTTCCAGTTTGCCGTCATGGGCAGCGAGCTCGTGCGCGCGGTCGAAGGCGTCGAGCGGCCGACGGTGGGGCTGCTGAACATCGGTGCAGAAGAGATCAAGGGCAACGATCAGGTGCGCCAGGCCCACGAACTGATCGGAGCCAGCTCGCTCAACTACGCCGGCTACGTAGAAGGCGACGATGTCTACATGGGCGGTGTCGACGTGGTGGTGACCGACGGCTTCGTCGGCAATGTCGCGCTGAAGACCAGCGAAGGCGTGGCCAAGCTGCTGGCCCATTTTCTGGGGCAGCACTTCCGCAAGAACCTGTTTTCGCGGGCGGCCGCTCTGGTTGCGATGCCCGTGCTGAAGGCGTTCAAGCGGCAAGTGGACCCGCGCCGTTATAACGGCGCCAGCCTGGTCGGCCTGCGCGGCATCGTCATCAAGAGCCACGGCGGCGCCGACGTGGTGGCGTTCGAGAACGCCATCCACATCGCGGAGAAGGAGATTCACGCAAACGTGATCGAACGTATCGAGCACGAGGTCAGCGCCCACCTCGACAACGTCCACGAAAGGGCAATGGCGTGACCTTATACTCGCGGATCTTGGGGACCGGCGGTCACCTGCCGCGCAATGTGCTGACCAACCAAGAGCTCGAACGGATGGTCGACACGTCCGATGCCTGGATTCGCGAGCGCACCGGTATCCGCCAGCGCCACATCGCCGAAGACGGAGAGACCTGTGTCGACCTCGCCGAGGTCGCCTCTCGGCGTGCGATCGAGGCCGCCGGCATCGCGCCGCACGACATCGACCTCATCGTCATGGCGACGACGACGCCGGACCAGACGTTCCCGAGCAGCGCCTGCCTGCTGCAGAATCGGCTCGACATCCACGGCTGCGCCGCGTTCGACGTTCAAGCAGTCTGCACCGGCTTCATTTACGCCCTCGGCATTGCCGACAAATTCATCCGTACCGGCGCCGCCACCAAGGCGCTGGTCATCGGCGCGGAGACGATCTCGCGGATCATCGACTGGACCGACCGCGGCACCTGCGTGTTGTTCGGCGACGGCGCGGGCGCCGTGGTCATCGGCGCCGCCGACGAACCGGGCATCATCGATTCGCATCTGCATGCCGACGGCGCCTATCGCGAGCTGTTGCAGGTGCCGGCCGGCATCGGCAACGGCGGCAATGGCTCTCCGTTTATGGAAATGAAGGGCAACGAGGTCTTCCGCGTTGCCGTGACCACGCTCGGGCGCATCGTCGACGAGGTGCTCGAGGCGAACGCCATGACCCGCGCCGACATCGATTGGCTGGTGCCGCATCAAGCCAACATGCGCATCATCCAGGCCACTGCGCGCAAGCTCGATCTCCCCATGGAGCAAGTGGTGGTGACCGTGGAGGAGCATGGCAATACGTCCGCCGCCTCGGTGCCGCTGGCGTTCGACGCGGCCGTGCGCGACGGCCGCATCGAACGGGGTCAGACTGTTTTGATGGAGGCCTTCGGCGGCGGCTTTACCTGGGGCTCCGTCCTGCTACGTTACTGACAACGCGAAGACATGACCGATTCGAAGCTCGCATTCGTGTTTCCCGGCCAAGGCTCACAATCGGTCGGGATGCTGTCCGACCTGGCCGACACCTTCCCCATCGTCCGAGACACCTACGCCGAGGCATCCGATGCCCTCGGTACGGATTTATGGGCGTTGGTCGAGAATGGTCCGAAGGAGGCGCTCGACCGCACCGAGAGCACACAGCCCGCGATGCTCGCGGCCGGGGTTGCGGTCTGGCGCTGCTGGCAAGAACGCGGTGGTCCGATGCCGACGGCGATGGCCGGACACAGTCTCGGCGAGTACACCGCCCTGGTCTGCGCCGGCGCGTTGCGCTTTGTCGACACGGTCGGCTTGGTCGCCGCGCGCGGGCGCTTGATGCAGGAGGCGGTGCCGGAGGGGCGCGGCGCCATGGCGGCACTGCTGGGGCTCGGCGATGATCAAGTCCGCGAGCTTTGCGGCACCCATGCCGGCGACGACGTGCTGGCCGCGGTTAATTTCAACGCGCCGGGGCAGGTGGTCATTGCCGGCGACCGCGCCGCCGTCGAGCGCTGCACCGCGGCCGCGAAGGACGCAGGTGCGAAGCGCGCGCTGCTGTTGCCGGTCAGCGTGCCGTCGCATTGTGCGCTGATGCGCGAGGCGGCCGGCCGCCTCGGTGAGCTGTTGGCCTCGATGGCGATCTCGATGCCCGCCATCGACGTGCTGCATAACGTAACGGTCGCGCCCGCAAGTGACACCGACGACCTGCGCGCGCTGCTGACGCGCCAGCTCTACAGCCCCGTGCGCTGGGTCGAGACGGTGCAGTCGCTCGCGGAGCGGGGCATTACCGTCGCTGTCGAGGCCGGCCCCGGAAAGGTGCTGGCGGGACTCGGCAAGCGCATCGACAAACGTATCGACACGTTGGCCGTCTTCGACGCGGACGGCTTGAACAAGGCTTTGGAGGTGACGGCGAATGCTTGAGGGCGAGATCGCATTGGTGACAGGCGCGAGCCGCGGTATCGGCCGCGCGATTGCCGAGATCCTGCTGGAGCGGGGTGCAACCGTCATCGGTACCGCGACCACCGAAGCCGGCGCCGAGCGTATCCGTGCCGAGCTGGCCGCCGAGGGCCGCTCCGTGGCAGGGCTGCGACTCGACGTCACCGACGCGACCTCGGTCGAGGCGGTGCTCGGACGTATCGCCGCCGACTTCGGAAGCTCCCCGAGCATTCTCGTGAACAACGCCGGCATCACCCGCGACAATCTCCTGATGCGGATGAAGGACGCGGAGTGGAGCGACATCATCGACACCAACCTCAGTGCCGTCTATCGTCTGAGCAAGGCCTGCTTGCGGCCGATGATGAAGGCGCGCAAGGGGCGCATCATCAACATTGCCTCGGTGGTCGGCGTCGCGGGCAACGCCGGACAAACCAACTACGCAGCGGCCAAGGCCGGCATGATCGGCTTCAGCAAATCGCTCGCGCGCGAGGTCGGCTCCCGCGCCATCACGGTGAATTGCGTCGCGCCGGGCTTCATCGATACGGACATGACCCGGGAGCTCTCGGACGAGCAGCGCAAAGGACTGCTCGGCACGATCCCGCTGGAACGCCTCGGTAGCCCGCGGGAAGTGGCCGCGGCGGTCGCCTTCCTGGCCTCGCCGGAAGCCGGCTATATCACGGGCGAGACGTTGCACGTGAACGGCGGCATGTATATGGCCTAAGTCCCTTTTAATTGATAAAAATCAATTAAAACAATCGATTAGCTCAGCATTATTTTGCTGAATCAACCTTTCATGACCGCACGTTTGTCTCTAAAATACCGCCGTCGCGGTATACCGTGCGATCGATCCACACGCAGAGGGTAATAAGACGATGAGCAGCGTTGAAGACCGAGTCCGGAAAATTGTTGTCGAGCAACTGGGCGTTAAGGAAGACGAGGTGACACCGGAGTCCTCCTTCGTCGACGACCTCGGCGCCGACTCGCTGGACACCGTCGAGCTCGTCATGGCTCTGGAAGAAGAATTCGAGACCGAAATTCCGGACGAAGATGCCGAGAAGATCACGACCGTGAAGCAGGCCATCGACTACATCAACGAGCACCTGAGCTGAGTCGGTTGCCGGACATCGTGACCAGCGGACTCCGCTCTGTTATCCGGCGCAGGCGGAGCTGCCAACGACCGATTAGAGTCGGCGCGCACAACAGAGGTGAGTCATGTCAGGTAGAAGGGTAGTCGTCACCGGACTTGGTATCGTTGCCCCGGTCGGACTGGACGTTAAATCCGCTTGGGAGAGCATCCTTGCCGGGCGCAGCGGAATTCAGTCCATCACGCACTTCGATGTCGCGCCTTTCAGCACTAGGTTTGGCGGTCCGATCTACGGCTTCGACCCGACACAATATGTGTCGAAAAAAGAAGCCCGCAAGATGGACGCGTTCATCCACTACGGGGTTGCCGCGGGTACCCAGGCCATCGAAGATTCGGGCTTGGAGATCACCGACGCGAACCGCAAGCGCATCGGTGTTGCAATAGGCTCCGGCATCGGCGGCATCACAGGCATCGAGAACAACTACGCGGCGTATATGGAAGGCGGGCCGCGCAAGATCTCGCCGTTCTTCGTGCCCGCCAATATCGTGAACATGGTGGCCGGAGATCTGTCGATCAAGTACGGCCTGAAGGGTCCGAATTTCTCCATCGTCTCCGCTTGCAGCACCGCCACGCACAACATCGGCGAGGCCGCGTACATGATCCGTCATGGCATCGTGGACGTGATGATCGCCGGTGGCGCGGAGATGGCCACGTCGCCCGTGGGCCTCGGCGGCTTCGCCGCCGCCCGTGCATTGTCGACACGCAACGACGACCCGCAGCGGGCCAGCCGCCCGTTCGATAAGAACCGGGATGGCTTTGTGCTCAGCGACGGCGCCGGCGTGATGGTGCTCGAAGAGTACGAGGCCGCCAAGGCGCGCAATGCACCGATTTACGCCGAGATCGTCGGCGTCGGCATGAATTCCGACGCGTATCACATGACCGCGCCTTCGGAAGACGGCGAGGGCGCCAGCGACTGCATGCTACTGGCCATGGAGGACGCGGGTATCGCCACGACCGACATCGACTATATCAACGCGCACGGCACATCGACGCCGGCCGGGGATATCGCCGAGACCAAGGGCATCAAGCGGGCCTTCGGAGACCACGCCTACAAGTTGGCGGTCAGCTCCACCAAGTCGATGACCGGCCACATGCTCGGCGCCGCCGGCGGGGCGGAAGCGATTTTCACCGCGCTCGCGATCCGCGATCAGGTGGCGCCGCCGACCATCAACTACGAGACGCCGGATCCGGATTGCGATCTCGACTATGTGCCCAACACGCCCCGGGAAATGAAGATCAACTGCGCGATCAGTAATTCGTTCGGTTTCGGCGGGACCAACGGCACGTTGATCTTCAAGCGGCTCTAAGCGCACCGCCATCGACCGCGTCACGACTGCGCATCGACCGGGCCAGATGCGCCCGCCTGTCTCGCTGGTCGATGGCAAGCCTCGGGGCTCCTTGGACGTCGCCGACCGCGGCCTGCTGTACGGCGACGGCCTCTTCGAAACCATCCGGGTCGAGAACGGCTGTCCCTGCTTATGGGCGGCGCATATGGCTCGCCTCGGACTCGGGGCCGAGCGTCTCGGCATGCCGGCTCCGGACGTTGTGCTGTTGCGCAGCGAGGCCGATCGATTGTCGGCCGAGGCCGGCGACGGCGACGGCGTCCTCCGCATTACGCTAACGCGCGGCGTCGGCCAACGCGGCTACCGCCCGCCTTCCCCCTGCTTGCCCACGCGCATCGTGACGCTATATCCCGGTTCGGGCCGTTCCGATCGGCGCGTCTCGGAGCGCGACGGCGTCCGCCTGACGGTATGCCGTATGCAGCTTGCCGAGCAGCCCCGACTTGCCGGAATCAAGCATCTCAACCGCTTGGAGCAAGTCTTGGCACGCGCCGAATGGGACGATCCCGAGATCGTTGACGGTATCATGACCGACAGTAGCGGCCGAGCTGTCTGTGGGACAATGTCGAACTTTTTCGTACTCGACGACAGCGGCCTCAGAACGCCGCGCGTCGACCGCTGCGGCGTCGCCGGCACGGTGCGCGCGCTCGTGATGGCGCGGGCGCCCTCGCTGGGGCTGCCCGTGCGCGAGGCCGATATGGGTTTGGAGGAGTTGACGCAGGCCCGCGCACTGTTCATCACGAATGCGCTGCTCGGCGTACTGCCGGCAGCGGCTTTGGACGCCCGGCGCTACGATCCGCGCGAGATACCCCGGGAGTTGATCGAGGCCGTGCGGCAGGCGGCCCTCCAATCGGAGAGCGAGACGTGAAAACCATCATTACGACGCTGCTGGTGCTTGCCGTCGTCGTCGGCGGTGTCGCCTTGTCGGGGTGGTCCTGGTATCGGGGCTTTCTGCAGCAGCCGGTGGCTCTCGATTCGGATCGGGAGTCTTTCGTCGTCAAGCCGGGGGCGACGCTCAGAGACGTGGCCCACGAGCTTGCCGATCGCGGCTGGATCTCCAGCCGCTTCCTGTTTGTCATGATGGCCTATGAGCGTGATCAGCAGGAGTCGCTCAAGGCCGGTGAGTACGCTGTCGAGAACGGCATTCGCCCGCCGGAGTTGCTGGCACTGCTGACGAGCGGAAAATCCATCCAGTTCCCGGCGACGCTGATCCCCGGCACCACCTTCCGCGACGCACTGGCGTTGATCGCGGCGGACCCCGCATTTCGCCATGAGCTCGAAGGTCTGTCGGACTCGGAGATCATGGCCCGGGTCGGTATCGAGGCCGAGCACCCCGAGGGCATGCTGTTCCCGGACACCTATCTGTTCGGACGCGGCACGACGGACATCGAGATCCTCAAGCGCGCCCACCGCCAGTTGCAAGATGTTCTGGCCGAAGAGTGGGAGGCGCGTGCGCCGGGTCTGCCTTACCGGAATCCTTACGAGGCACTCATCATGGCCTCCATCGTCGAGAAGGAAACCGGGCTTGCGTCCGAGCGCCCGGCGATCGCCGGTGTCTTCGTGCGCCGGCTCGAACAGGGCATGCGCCTGCAGACCGACCCCACCGTCATCTACGGTATGGGCGACGCTTACGACGGCAATATCCGGCGCGCCGATCTACAACGTCCGACCCCCTACAATACCTATGTCATCGACGGCCTGCCGCCGACGCCGATTGCGCTGGCCGGCCGCGAGGCCATCCATGCTGCACTGCATCCGGCGGACGGCGAGACCCTCTATTTCGTCTCCCGCGGCGACGGCAGCCACCACTTCTCGGTGTCGCTGGACGAGCACAACTGCGCCGTGCGCCACTACCAGCTCAATCAGCCCTGTGCGGCGCTGGTGGAGCAATAACGGATGGCATCGGCCACACGCGGGCACTTCATTACACTCGAGGGGATCGAAGGGGCGGGAAAAACCACCCAGCGCAGCGTCGTACTGGAGACGCTGCGCCGTGCGGACATCGCGGTGACGACGACCCGCGAGCCCGGCGGTTCCCCGATCGCCGAGCGCATGCGCGCATTGTTGCTCGACCGGGACAACCAGGGTATGGCACCCGACGCCGAACTGCTGCTGATGTTCGCCGCACGCGCCGAGCATTTACGCAGCACGATCCTTCCGGCCCTGGCCGAGGGCCGCTGGGTGCTCTGCGACCGGTTCACCGATGCCACCTATGCCTATCAGGGCGGCGGCCGCGGAGTCGACCACGCGCGCATTGCCGTGCTCGAGACCTTCGTGCAGGGGCCGCTGCGTCCTGATCTGACCCTGTTGTTCGACCTGCCCGCGAGCCTGGGCCTCGAGCGTGCCCGGGGTCGTTCGGCTCCGGACCGCTTCGAAACCGAAGCCCTCGCGTTCCACGAGCGCGTCCGTGCGGCTTACCTGACAACGGCGGAGCGCGAGCCCGAACGTGTGCGGCGAATCGATGCCGCGCGAGCGACGGAAGCGGGCGCCGCCGATGTGCGCCACATCGTCGCCGATTACGTCGGCAAGGCAGGCTGACGACGTCGGCCCGTTTCCGGCGCCTGCCGTCACCCCGCAGGGCCTCGGCCGTTGCGGCGAGCGCATCCTCGGGACGGCCGAACAATGACCGCATTCACGTCTGCGAAGCCGAAGGCATGTTACCCTAATCCATTGTTTGATAAGCCGCTGTACGGATACTTCCGCGCATGCCAGAAACGATGAAGTCATTTGATTTCGACCGACCGGAACTGCTGCCGTGGCTCGCAGGCCACTGGCGGCGGCTCTGGGACAGCTATCGTGAAGGCCGGCTCGGGCATGCGCTGCTGCTGTCGGGGCCGGCCGGTATCGGCAAGCGCCACATCGCCGATCGTTTTTCGGCAGCGCTGCTGTGCCGCGCACCCGGCGCGGACGGCACGGCGTGCGGCACCTGTACCGACTGCACGCTGGTCAGGGCCGGCAACCACCCGGATCTGGTGCACGTGAGGCCCGAGCCCGACGCCAAGTCCCCGGAGATCCGCGCCGATGCCATCCGCACGCTTTGCGGCCAACAATCGCTGACCGCAAGCCGCGGGGAACGAAAAATCCTGCAGATCGTGCCGGCGGAAGCCATGAACCTGTTTGCGGCCAATAGCCTGCTCAAGACATTGGAAGAGCCCGTGGCCTCGTCGCTGCTGGTGCTGATCAGCGAAGATCCGAGCCGGCTGCCTGCGACTGTCACCAGCCGCTGCCAGCGGATCACGCTTCAGCCCCCGGACGCGGGCATCGGGTCAGACTGGTTGTCGGCCCGGATCGACCCTCGGCGCTTCGATGTGCCGCTGCTGCTGCGCTTGGCACACGAAGCGCCGCTGCGAGCCTTGGCGCTGGCCGACGACGAAGCGCTGGCCCGCCGCGAACAGGCCTTCGAGCAATTCGCCGCGGTGGGGCTTGGCAGCCAAGACCCCATTGCCGGCGCCGAAGCTTGGCAGACGCTGGAGCCGAGACTAGTATTGGAATGGCTGACTGCCTGGGTCAGTGATTTGCTGCGCCTCGTGCAAACGCCGAGCGCCACATACCTGAGCAGCCCGGATAAGCGCGGACCGCTCACGGACCTCGCGAAGCTAGTCGACCCCGCGCCCGTGCACCGCTACCTGCGGCACGTACTGAACTATCGGGCTCTGGTCGATGCGCCGCTCAACAAGGGCCTGCTTTACGAGGGTCTGCTGGTCGATTGGGCCAGGCTGTTCAGGGGAACCGAATGAGAGAGCAGAGCGAAATGAATGCGCAGACGGCCGGCGACGGGCGACATCGCATCCTCAGCTTCGTCGTCAAGGACAAGCAAACATTGCATGCCTCGTACATGCCCTTTATTGCCAACGGCGGGTTGTTTATTCCGACCATCCGGCGCTATCAACTCGGCGAGGAGTTGTTCCTGCTGTTGCAGTTGTTGGACGAGCCCGACCGCATCCCGGTGGTCGGCAAGGTCGTTTGGGTGACACCGGCGGGTGCCGAAGGCAACCGCCAAGTCGGCATCGGCATTCAGTTCAGCGACCAGGACAAGGGCGAAGTCCGGCGCAAGATCGAGGACTATCTAGCCGGTACCGTGGAATCCGATCGCGCCACCCATACCATGTAGGAGGTGGGGTCGGATCGGATCGGTCCGCAAACACGGCAAAGGACGCCGCGCAAGTTCCCTTCACGCGGCTCCGTTTCCGGCACTCGCCGATATCGGTGTACCCTCGGCCCCGGCGGGGCGTCGCCCGCGCGGCAACCGCTCCGAAAGCCCGACTGCGGCATTCGGTCTTTTTTCGACCCATCATCGCAAACAGTTTCATGCTCGTAGATTCCCATTGTCATCTCGACCGCGTCGATCTCGGTCCTTATCAAGGCAGCTTTCCGGCGCTGCTGAGCGAGACCCGCGCCGCCGGCATCGAGCATATGCTCTGCGTCTGCATCGATCTGGAGCACTACGAGGGGATGCGCACGCTGGTCGGCGACCACGAGGACATCTCATTCTCCGTCGGCGTCCATCCGAACGAGGCCGACCGCCGCGAGCCGACCGTCGACGAGCTGGTGGGCCTGGCGGACGACCCGCGCATTGTCGCCATCGGCGAGACCGGGCTCGACTATCACTACAACGAAGGGGATCTGGATTGGCAGCGGGCACGGTTTCGCGTGCATATCGAGGCAGCGAAAGTCTGCGGCAAGCCGCTGATCATCCATACCCGCGACGCCCGCGAGGACACCATTGCGATCATGCGCGATGCCGGCGCCGATGCCGCGGGCGGCGTCATGCACTGTTTCACCGAGACCCTCGAGATGGCGGAGCAGGCGCTCGAGCTCGGCTTTTATATCTCGTTCTCGGGCATCATCACGTTCAAGAACGCGGAGTCGCTGCGCGACGTGGCGCGGCGCGTACCGCTCGATCGGCTGCTCATCGAGACCGACTCACCCTATTTGGCGCCGGTGCCGCACCGCGGCAAAAAGAACGAGCCGCGTTTCGTCGCCCATGTCGCCGAGTTGGTGGCCGAGTTGCGGGGACTCGAAACCGAGGCCCTGGCCGAGATAACCGCCGAGAATTTCTTCCGCCTGTTCAAGCATGCACGGCGCCCGGATTGAAGCACGACACGGGAAATTGCGGCCGAACCGGGGCAGGGTGATCGGCGCCGTGATCGGCGCCGGCGAGCCCGACGGGATCAGCCGTCGTCGACGGGCAGCGCGTCGCCGCAGCGCACGACGCCGGTCCCGGAGGCGGCCTTTTTCTTGCCGCGCAGCGCCTCGCGCATCGCGTCGCAGACGGTGCTCAGCACCTTGATTCGGGCATAGGGCTTGTCGTCGCCTTCCACCAGCGTCCATGGTGCATGCTCGGTACTCGTGCGTGCCACCATCTCGTTCACGGCAGCCTTATACTCCGGCGACTTTTCTCGGTTGCGCCAGTCTTCGTCGGTGATCTTGTAGCGCTTGTACGGCGTATCCTCGCGGTCCTGAAAGCGGCGCAACTGCTCATCTGCGCTGACCTGTAGCCAGAACTTGAGCAAAATGGCGCCGTTCTCGACCAGCTCTTCCTCGAACTCGTTGATCTCGCTATAGGCGCGGCGCCACTCGGCATCGCTGGCGAAGCCCTCGACACGCTCCACCAGCACGCGCCCGTACCAAGAGCGGTCGTAGATGATCATGTGTCCGGCGCGCGGAATATGACGCCAAAACCGCCACAGGTAGTGGTGCGCCTTTTCTTCGTCCGTCGGCGCCGCCACCGGGATGGTCCGATAGAGGCGGGCGTCCACCGCGCTGGTGATACGACGAATGGCGCCGCCCTTGCCGCCGGCATCGACACCTTCGAACACCAGCACGGTCGAGCGCCGCTGCTTGTAGGCCTCCCAAGTCAGCTCGTTGATCTCTTGCTGCAGATTCTTGAGCTGTTCCTTGTAGTCGCCGCGCGAGAGCTTCAAGCTCATATCGAGCTGGTCGAGCAACGTGATCTTGGCGCTGGGCGACTCGGGTAGATCCAACGGATCCGCCGGTGTCGGCGGCTCCATCGGAATTTGCTGGCCCATGCGGGCGCGGATCGCCTGCAACAACGTCTTGCCCACGGTGAGGTCGCGGTAACGCGTGTCCTCGGCCTCGATCAGATACCAGGGAGCGATGCCGCGGTCGCTTTGGCGGATGACGCGCTCGGCGACGTGCTCGAAGTGCTGGTATTGCTCGGAGAATTTGGACTTTTCCGGCAACATCTTCCAGCGACTGCGGTCATCGCGCGACAATTCTTTCAAGCGCCGCTTCTGGTCTTGCTCGGAGAGGTGAAACCAGAACTTGACGATCAGCACGCCGTCGTGCGTCAGCATGCGCTCGAAATCGACGATGCGCGCGATTTCGGCATCCAGCGCGGCGTCGTCGCAGAGGCCGCGGAAGCGGTGCTCGATCGGCGACAAGTACCAGCCGCCGAACAAGATCGAGATCTCCCCGCGGGGCGGCATGGCACGCCAGAAACGCCAATAGCGCGGACGCTCCATTTCCTCGTCGCTGCGCTCCCAAAACGCGAAGGTCTGCACGCCGCGGGTGTCCAGCCATTCGTTCAGCCTGTTGACCACTTCGCCCTTACCGGCGGCCTCGACGCCGGCGACGACGACGACCACGGCAGTGCCGCTCTCCTGCAGCTCCCGCTGCGCCTCGAGCAACTGGGTACGCAGCTCGTCGCGCTGTGCCTTGAATGCCTCTTTGCTCACCGAGCGGCCGACTTTGGTTGCTTCGAACATGGTGGTTTCTCGTTCTCCGGCACTCTTCGATGCGTCTCGCCGACGGTATCGCCCGCGGCAATTCGATTGCGAGAGCTAAATGGTGGGGTTCGGGTTTACGCGCTCCTGATACCGTCTTCGGCACTGCGCGGGCTGCTCGACGCCGCGCCGTCGACCGGGCAACTGCGGCCCTCGCTGTCGACCGCCACATACACAAAACGCCCGCTCGCGACCTGATGCACGTCTTCCGGCAGCGACTCCCGGCTGGCCCAGGCGCTGACGTCGACGGACATCGAGGTCCTGCCGACACGCTCCAAACGCGCGTACAGGTCGACCAGATCGCCGACCCGCACCGGCGATAGGAAACGAAACTCCTGCACCGAAATCGTCGCCACGCGTCCTCCGCAGCGAGCGATCGCGACCGTCGAGCCGGCCACGTCCGCTTGGGACAACAACCAGCCGCCGAAAATATCGCCGTAGGGGTTGGTATCGGCCGGCATCGCGAGCACGCGCAAGGCCAGTTGCCATTCGTCGAGGTGGTGCCGTGGCCGGCTTGGCGGAAGCAGCTTGGAAGTCATCGGTCAACAGGAGGCGAGGGCATGCGTCGATAGTCGCATACCGCCACGGGATGTGCAGCACTTGCATCGAACATGAGCGGCGCATCAATCGCGAAAACCGAATCGTTGTCGCGCCCGGATGGCACGGACAAGGCCGGGGGCGCGCAATCGCCCGGCATTCCCGGATCAACCGCCGAGCTCCGTCGCGCACTCGGCGGTCAGTGCAATCGCCCGCTCGAGTTGCTCGACGGGGGTGTAGAAGTGGGGCGAAAAGCGCAGGCCGCCACCGCGGCTCGCGCACATCAGGCCGCGCGCCATCAATGCCTTGTAAAGGGCCTGTTGATCGACCCCCGGCACGCGGAAGGTGACGATGCCGGCGCGACGGTGCGCCTCGCGCGGGGTCAGCAGTTGCCAGCCGCGGGCATCGACGGCCTCGATGAGCCGCTGCGTGCGTGCCGCGATGTCGTCGGCGACGCGCGGTAGGCCGACCTGCTGCAGCAGCGAGACCGCCGCCTCCAGTGCGTGAGCACCGAGCAGGTTCGGACTGCCGCACTCGAAGCGGCGCGCATCCGCCGCCGGCTGCCAGTCCGGTCGGTCGAAGTCGCCCATGTCCTGCACCATGTGCCAACCGAACTGCGTCAGCCGCAGTGAATCGCGCAGCGCCGGATTGCACCAAAACACCGCAAGGCCCTCGGGACCGAGCAGCCATTTATGGCCATCTGCGGCGATGAAGTCGACGGGCGTTCGGCGCAGGTCGAAGGGCAGGGCGCCGAGCCCCTGGATGCCATCCACGCAGAGCAGAATTCCGCGCCGGCGGCATTCCCCGCCCAAGCGCGCGAGATCCAATCGCAAACCGCTTGCGTACTGCACCCAGCTCACCGCCACCAGACGGGTCCTGTCGTCGCAAAGCGCCATCAGGTCGGCTTCCGGATCGTCGGCCGCCGACAAGTCCAGCCCGCGCCAGCTCACGCCGCGCTCCGCCAGCGCCTGCCAGACGATCCGGTTCGACGGAAACTCCTGCGCGATACCGACGATGTTGTCGCCGTCACGCCAGTCCAGCCCCTGGGCCACGACGGACAGGGCCTCGGAGGTACTCTTCATCAAGGCGATCTCTTGCGCACCGCCGGCGCCGATGAGCTCCGCCAGGTGGTCGCGAAGACGGGCCTCCGTCGCCAGCCAGCGCGGGTACTGCTGCGAGCCCGTGCTCCCGTTCTCCGCCGCGAAACGCTGCACGGCCTCCACGCTGCGTCTCGGCCAGGGCGAGACCGCGGCATGGTTGAGATAAAGAACGTCTTCGGACAGCGCGAAATCGGGGTGCATCTCGAAAGTCTCCTGCTGCGGTCTTGGCGGCTGCGCGGCGCGGCGAATCCGCCGCTGCGATTGCGCAGAGAGTCGCGCAAGCCGAAATGAATCTCAAGCACAATGAATTGAAAAAAAGATGTCGAGCGGTGTATTTTGCAATTGTCATGATCGCCCGTGCCGGCACGCTCGACGACTGAGTCATTGCAATGGCCTTTCCACCCATCAAGCTGCGCACCGCCTTTCGCGTCTTCGTGGCGATTTCGCTGGTCGGATTGATCAGCCTGAGCTTGGGCGTGCTGCTCTACAATTTCTCGGTCGAGTCCCGGCAGCGGGCCGCTCAACTGCGCGCCGACTTCGTCGAGCAGCAAAAGCAGAGTGTTCGCCGCGAAGTCGAGCGCTTCGCCGAGCGCGTTGAATACCGTAAATCAGTATTGCCCGTCTCCGCCCGGGAACGCAGTCGCCTGCGCGTCGAGCAGGGTCATATCGTCGCCTCCAACATCCATGACTACGACTCGGCTCGCCTGTCCGGAGACGAAATCAAAGAGCAAATACTGCGCTCGCTGCGCGCCATCCGCTTTGACGACAACATCGGGTACTTCTTCGTCGTCGATCTGCAGGGTACGGTCATCATGCATGCCCTGCGCCCCGAACTGGAAGGGCGTCGTGCTTCGACACTCCGTGACTCGCGGGGCCGCCCGTTCATCGGAACGCTGCTCGAGCAGGTCCGGGTCGGCGGCGAAGGCGCGGTTACCTACACCTTCACCAAACCCGGTATGCCGGGCAATGACTTCCTGAAGGTCACCTATGCGAAGCGCTTCGATGCATACGGCTGGATGATCGGCACCGGCGTCTACTTGGATGACCTCGAGCATCAGGAAAAGCGGGAATTGCTCGCCGAAATCACTCAAGTTCGATATGGCAAGAACGGGTACCTGTTCGTCGACGATTGGAACGGCTTGGTGCTTGCCCACGGAGCCCAGCCCGAGCTGGTCGGGACCAATATCTGGGATTTCGAGGATTCGAACGGTGTCAAGGTCGTACAGCAGCTGATCGCCGCGGCGAGGCAAGACGACGGCGACTTTGTCTATTATGCCTGGCGAAAGCCGGATTCCGAGCAGGAGCGCCCGAAGGTATCGTTTGCAACGGGAATCCCGGATTGGCGATGGATGATAGGCAGCGGGCTTTATACCGATGACGTCGAGCAAGATATCGCGCTGATGCAGCAGAGCCTTAATAGGCACCTGCGCGACGGCATCGTACGTATTGTTTTGGGCGGGGCGTTCCTGGGGCTATTGCTGTTCCTGTTCGTGGATCGTTTCTATCGCTGGCTCATGATCGACTTCGGCCGGTTTCAGGCCTTTTTCGATCAGGCCGCCGTGTCCGACTTGCCGATGCAGGAATCCGCGCTGCGGTTTCGCGAGTTGCAGCAGCAGGCGCGCTATGCCAACCGGATGCTGGAAGACAAGATCAACGCGCGCAAAAAACTCGAAGACTACCAAGCGCATTTGCAGGACTTGGTCGCCGAGCGTACGCGAGGGCTCGAGGAGCAGACCCGGGCGCTTGCGTTGGCGCGGGACCAGGCCGATGCAGCGAACCGGGCCAAGTCCGCGTTCCTTGCGAACATGTCCCACGAGCTGCGCACGCCGCTCAACGCGGTGCTCGGCTTCACGCGGCTGATGCACAGAGATGCGGCTGTCCCGAGCAGACACCGGGAAAACCTTGCGGTAGTCGACCGTAGCGGCGAGCACTTGCTTGGCCTGATCAACAACATCCTGGATATGGCGAAGGTGGAGTCCGGGCGCATCGACGTGCGCGCCGAGGTATTCGATGTGCGCGCCATGCTCGACGATCTGCTGATCTTGACCAAGCCCCGCGCCGATGCGAAAGCCTTGACCCTCTCCCTCGAGCGCGGCCCGAATTTGCCGCGTTTTCTGCAGGCCGACGCGTCGAAACTGCGCCAGATCATCATGAATCTGCTCGGTAACGCCCTCAAGTTCACCGACCTGGGCGGCGTGCGCATCGGCGCCGATTGCGCCACCGACCGGCACGGCAGACTGTTCCTCGAGATCACCGTGAACGACACGGGGCGAGGTATCCCTCAGGCGGATTTGCAGGCCGTGTTCGAGCCATTCCGGCAGGTGGGCATTGCCGAGGGAGAAGGCACTGGACTCGGTCTCAGCATCTCCCGGCGCCTCGTCGAACTATTGGGCGGCGACATCGCGGTGTGCAGCTCGACGGGACAGGGAACGACCTTCGGCCTTTCGATTCCCGTGGAGCGCACAGGGCCGATCATGCGCGCAGGCGATCCGCCGCCCGTCATCGGCCTCGCGCCCGGCCAGCCGCCGCAGCGTCACCTGATCGTCGAGGACAATCCCGCCAATCGCAGGCTTCTGCGCAGCTTGCTGGAGGGCGTCGGCATCGAGGTGCACGAGGCCGTCGACGGGCTGAGCGGCCTGGAAACCTTTGTTTCTTTGCGACCTTCAGTGGTCTGGATGGACCTGCGGATGCCCAACATGGACGGCGTGGAGGCCGCGGCAGCGATTCGCCGATCCGACGGCGGCGGCGACTGCCGTATCATTGCCGTGACGGCGAGCGTGTTTCGCGACGAGCAAGAGCGGCTTCTGAAGAGCGGCTTCGACGGCTTCATGCGCAAGCCCTATCGAGAAGAGGAGCTGATGCGCCGGCTCGAGCAGGTGGTCGGCCTCAGGCTGCTGCGGGCCAACGCGCCGCAGCTGGATGGCGACTCCCCGGCACCGGTGCCGGATCCGGCGGAGTTGCCGCGGAACTGGGTAACGGAGTTTCTCGACGCCGTGCGCATAGGCCACGTCAATAAAATGCACCGAAGTCTGGACCACATCGGTCAAAGCCTTCCAGCGCAAGCCGACTACCTGCGCGCGCTGACCAACGCCTACGACTTCGAGCGGCTCACGGAGCACCTGCAAACGGCGCTCGGCGACACGCAAAAGGAGACCGCTTCATGATGACGGCGCAAGCGCTCCTTGCCGGTAGGTCCGATGCGGGCGTGATCCTGGTGGTCGACGATTCGCCCGCCAACCTGCGTCTGCTGACCGATATGCTGACGGCGCGGGGCTATGAGGTCCATGTCGCGCCCAACGGCAAGCGCGCCCTGCAATCGGCCCAAGCGCATCCGCCGACGCTGGTCCTGCTCGATATCCTGATGCCCGGCATGGATGGGTTTGAGGTCTGCAGCAAACTCAAAGAGGCCGGGCAAAGCCGTGACATTCCGATCGTCTTTCTCAGCGCCATCGACGCCGCCGACACCAAGGCACTCGCCTTCGAGGCCGGCGGCGTCGACTACATCACCAAGCCCTTCGAAGAGATCGAAGTGCTGGCCCGGATCGACACCCATGTCCGTATGCGCAACATGCAGCTGCTTCTGCTGCAGCAGAATGCCGAGTTGGAGCGCCTGGCGACGACCGACCCGCTCACCGGCCTGCTGAACCGTCGCAGCTTCCGCGAGCACACCTGCCGGCGCCTTGCCGAATCCGCGCGCTACGGCAGTCCGTGCAGCCTGATCTTGTTCGATATCGACGGATTCAAGCCCATCAACGACAACTTCGGCCATGACATCGGGGACCGGGTTCTGCAGGCGATCAGCGCCCGCATCGCCGGGCGAATTCGCGCCGCCGACATCTTCGCGCGCTGGGGCGGGGAGGAGTTCACCCTGCTGCTGCCGAGTATCGACCTCGCCGAAGGCTGCCGGCTGGCCGAGCAACTGCGCGCATTACTCGCCGACGAGCCATTCCCGAAAGTTGCGGTCGTCACCGCAAGCTTCGGTGTTGCCTGCATGCGCAAAGGCGAGGACTTCGACAGCCTCATCAAGCGCGCCGATCAAGCGCTTTACAAGGCAAAGGCGCGGGGACGCAATCGGGTCGAGGCGACCGATTGACGCGCCGTCGCATCAGCATCCGGGCCGGCTCCACCAACGCGACAAGCGCCGTTGGAAGACGCGCGAGGGGACACCTTCATAGTGGGAAACGTCGTTGAAGACCCGCAGCCGGGCGCGCACGACACTGGCAAAGTCCAGGATGGTCAGCGCCGCCGGGCTCTGGTCCAGGCGATCGCGATAGCCGCGGGCATCGAAGCCCAGAAGACTGCTTACCAGCAGCCGGTTCGTACCCTTATGGGACACCACCAGCACGGAGCGGTGCTCATGCTCCTGCACAATGCGGCGCATCACCGGCAGCGCACGGGCGAGCACCTCGATACCGGACTCGCCGCCGGCCGGGGCCATGGTCAACGGATCCTCCTGCCAGGCGTCGTATTCGTCGGCGTATTCCGCCTCGACCTCGTCGCGGGTCTTGCCTTCCCAATGGCCGTAGTCGATCTCGCGCAGATCCGGCTCGGTCCGGGGCTCCAGATCGTGGGGGCGGGCGATGATCCGCGCGGTCTCGAGCGTGCGGCCCATCGGACTCGCGTAGACGGCATCGAGGGTGTCGCATCGCAGGCGCTCGGCAAGCGCCTGCACCTGATGGCGACCTTCGTCGGACAAGGCCACGTCGGTGGATCCCGCAAAGCGGTCCTCGGCGGTAAGCTCGGTGGCGCCGTGGCGCACCAGATAGATTCGCGTCGGCATATTGAGCACCGGGGTTGTTCTCGATCCCGGCCAGATGAGGACGGAACTGCTAGATGGCAATCGGTCGTGGCCCCAGACTCCATGCGCACATCACTTTACATAATATACATTATGCGCAATCCCCGAGGTCGGGAAACGGACCGCCAACCCAGGTGCCCTGTGTGTCAATGTCCAAGCCGACACTCTCCCGTCGGATTCTTGTATAAAGATTCCAAGGGCCAGCGCAGGAGACAACGACCGTGAGCGACTCCAACGAGGTACTGACCGAGCCGACGCTCGAGCGACGCACGCGCCGGCGGT